>CALUTO010000015.1 GCA_944323735.1 Candidatus Gastranaerophilales bacterium | reverse complement strand
GATTTTATCGGGAACTATGCGTCGTCATCACATGGCGGTGCTTATGACGGTGCTTATGGCGGAGCGATTTATAACAAGGGAACAATTGGGAAAATAACCGGTGATTTTATCGGGAACTATGCGACGACATCGTCAGGCGGTAATGCTTATGGCGGAGCGATTTATAACGAGGGAACAATTGGAGAAATAACCGGAGATTTTATCGGGAACTATGCGACGACATCGTCAGGCGGTAATGCTTATGGCGGAGCGATTTATAACAAGAGAACAATTGGAGAAATAACCGGAGATTTTATCGGGAACTATACGACATCGTCAGGCGGTGCTTATGGCGGAGCGATTTATAATAACTCCGATGGAACAATTGGAGAAATAACCGGTGATTTTATCGGGAACTATGTGTCATCGTCAGGCGGTTATGCTTATGGCGGAGCGATTTATAACAATGGAACAATTGGAGAAATAACCGGTGATTTTATCGGGAACTATGCGACATCGTCAGACCGTTATGCCATTGGCGGAGCGATTTGTAATTCGGGCATGATTACCGGCTATGATGTTCCTCTTGACAAATTAGTTGATATTTCTAACTATATAATGAAATTTACAAATCAAAATACCGGCGAAACGTTTACTATTTATGATTTGAGTAATCTAAATGAAATAAATGCTGCACTGGAACAGGGATACAAGCTGGCAGGTATCCCGGTCTCTCTGGTAATTTCGCCGGATCAATGGGAAAGTTTCGAAAAGAAATTAAACGCTGCCATACAGTCCGGAAAAGTCTCAACTGAAAACCCTTTCAAAGATGAAGATTTTGCTAAAGAAACGGGCAGTTTTATTAACTCAATGTTCATAAATAACTATACAGAATCAAAAAATGGTAGCGCAGCAGGCGGTGCAATATTCAGTACCCAAAATATCAAGATAGTCGCAGACAACGGAGAATCTGTATTCTCCGGCAACAAAACTATCTCGAATAGTGCAGATGAAGAAAAACGTACAGAAGAGCAAAATGCTATTGGTATGTATGGATTATATTTAACAGAAGAAGCTGCTGCGCAGGTTGGTGTTTCTGCCGGATTTATCGATATAACAGGCAATGCAGTACAAGAAGAAAATCCTGCAAGCCTTAAGCTCGAAGCAAAAAATAACGGTGTCATACGCATTGATGACACAATAAGAGGCGGAGCTCTGGATTATGCACAATTACAACAGGATAACTTTAATCTGATTGAAACACCTGAAACAGCTTTTTCTTTATCTGTCACAGGAGACAGTACAGGAAAGGTCATAATCAACAACGATGTCGTCAATGCAAATATCAGTTTAGATACAACAAACCTCTATTTAGGTAGAGAAAACGTGTTCGACCGGTCACAATCACTTACCCTGAACTCCGGAGCCGTATACATGCAAAACAATGCGGCAGGTTCAATGCATATCCCGGCACTTAACCTCAACGGAGCAGTGGGTATGGCTGTTGACGCAGACCTTGCAAACAAAACCATGGACAGAATAACTGCAGACAACTATAACATAAAAGATACCGGCTCAATAAACGTAAACAACATAATCCTCCTCTCCGATGCAAAAGAGAATAATACAGATATTCTATTTGCGGATGAAGAGCTGAAAAATAATGTCTCCTACACGGGCGCAAGCCCCGTAGCCTACTCCCCTATCTATAAATATCAGGTAAGCTATAAACCTGAAACAGGTGAGTTCAACTTCCTGCGGGGAGAAGTGCCGCAACCCGACCCCGAGCCGGATCCTGATGTTCCTGTAACCCCTCCTGTAACTCCGGACGGCGGCGGAACAATCATCCCCTCAAACCCGAGCGACATGTTTAATCCGGCAGTGCTTACTCCGGCAGTCGCCGCACAGGCAGGTGCATATACAACACAAATTCAAACGTTTAACTACGCCTTCCAGCATGCGGATACGTTCATGAATATCCCCTATATAGAACGAATCGTAATCAGCAAAGAAAATCAGTACGCCCTCTCCCCCACCGGAGATGTGACAGACGTCGGAACTTTCTCCCCGCTGATGACAAAAGAACCATCTTCCGGCTTCTGGGTAAAACCATACGCAAGCTTTGAAAACGTGCCAATGAAAAACGGCCCTAAAGTAAGCAACATAAACTACGGAACCTTAATCGGCTATGATACAAAACTTGAAAAAATTAATCACGGTTTTGAACGTGTGATAACAGGATACATAGGTTACAACGGAGCCTCCCAGAGATACTCCGGTGTTGATGCCTACCAGAACGGCGGTCTCATCGGTGCAACCACAACCTTTTATAAGGGTAACTTCTTCAACGCTACAACCCTCTCTGTCGGTGCCAGTGTTGGTGATGCTACAACAATGTATGGTTCGGAAAACTATACAATGCTCCTGAGCGGCATAGGAAACAAAACCGGTTATAATTTTGAATTTATGGATGGAAAAGTAATCCTGCAACCAAACTTCTTGATATCATATACATTCGTAAATACCTTCGACTACACAAATGCAGCAGGAGTAAAGATAAACTCCGACCCGATGCATGCAATCCAGCTCTCACCGGGTGTTAAGCTGATTGCCAACACGAAAAACGGCTGGCAGCCATATCTCGGAGTTAACATGGTCTGGAACCTGCTGGATAAAAGCGAGGTGTATGCAAACGATGTCAGACTCCCAGAAATGAGTATCAAACCGTATGTACAGTATGGTGTAGGTTTGCAAAAACGCTTTACAGACAAGTTTCTGGCATACGGTCAGGCAATGATTCATAACGGCGGCAGAAACGGTATATCATTCAGCTTCGGATTGAGATGGAAAGTCGGCAGGGATAAATAACTCCCTGCCCCGCTTCGGCATGACAATTTTTAAGCCACAGGCGGGTACTGTCCGGACGGGGGCAGCTTCAGCATGACAGAAAGATGTCATCCTGAAGCGATGAATGGTGAAAATGTTAAATAATCGCTGATGTTCAGGATCTTAAAAATATCGGGGGCAGTTAATAATCATTGAGAATTAGAATGCGCCCTGATTTTATCAAATTTGCACTACCGGGAAGATGCTGAACATCCCCGCCTATTGCTAATAATACCCGTTTCCCGCTTCAGCATGACAGAAAATATATTAATCATTGCCCGATTTCTCTTTGAGTTTAATCTTTTGTATTTTTTCATATTGTCGACAATAATTCCGCTTTTTGCTCAATTTGAGGGCAATTCGGTATGCATTGCCGGCAATTTATGCGGCGGGGCAAAATTATGATATAATCAGATTAATTATTTTTGTAATGAGGAATTATATGAGCACTGAAGAAAACAAGATTTATTTCGTTGACGTAACAAATAGAGATGGTGTACAGACTTCCCGTCTCGGGCTTGCAAAACTTCAAAAAACCATCATTAATCTTATGCTGGATGATATGGGCATTACCCAGTCAGAATTCGGGTTTCCTATCACAAAGCATGAACTGAATTATTTGAACGGAAATTTAGAACTTGTAGATAGAGGAGTCATTACAAAAACAAAACTATCAGGCTGGATGAGAGCAATGGCAAGTGATGTAATACAGTCTTTCCAGAATGTGCCCCGGCTAAAATATGTTAATCTTTCGCAATCCACTTCAGACCAGATGATTAATGGAAAATTCGGCGGCAAAAAAACAAGAGAAGATATATTGAAAATGACCTGCGAAGCTGTTGAGGCGGCTGTGACCTGCGGTGCTGAAATAATAGGTGTAAACGCTGAAGATGCATCCAGGACTGATTTAGATTTTCTTATAAAATTTGCCAAAGAAACAAAAGCAGCAGGTGCAAAACGTTTCAGATACTGCGATACACTTGGTTATAACGACCCTCATTCTGCGTACCAGCGGATTTTTGAAATCGCAAAAGCAACGGAAATGGATATGGAAATGCATTTCCATAATGATCTGGGCATGGCTACAGGCTGCTCTGTGTTAGGTGCTAAAGCTGCAATAGACGCAGGAGTAGATGCTTACATAAATACTGCAGTTAACGGAATGGGTGAAAGAGCCGGAAATGCCGACCTTATATCCTGTCTGCTGGCTGTGCTTAAATCAAGCGGCTTTGCCGGTAAATACAAAATTGATGAAAAAATTGACCTTTCAAAAGCCTGGAAACTTGCAAAATACACTGCCTATGCCTTTGGCGTCCCTATTCCGATTAACCAGCCTGCTGTCGGCAGCAATGCTTTTGCGCATGAATCCGGAATACACGCAGACGGTGCTTTGAAAGACAGAAGAAACTATGAACTGTATGATTTTGAGGAACTCGGAAGAGGAGAACCGGAGATTGTTGAAACCGGAAGAATGATTACTGTCGGAGAATATGGCGGTATCAGAGGTTTTAGAAACGTTTATAAAAATCTGGAATTAGAATTCCATGACGAAGATGAAGCCAGAAATATTCTTGAACTTGCACGTTATGCAAACGTTCATACACAGAAACCTTTAACAGACAGTGAACTCAGGTTTATTTATTATTATCCGGATATTGCTGCAAAAATAATGACGGTAACACCTTATTATATGCCGACAGGCGAGCTGAAAAAGCGTATAGACGCTCATGAAGAGGTTCTTCCGTCAAATATTATTTAGATATGCGATGTGTAATAACTTATAAATCCTTTATATATATGAATTTTCACAACAAAAAGTATTTGAAAGAAATGCATTTTTGTGGTAGTGTTTGACTGTGTATTTAAATGGTTTTTTAATACTTACTCAGTTTATTTAAAAGGAGAACAAACATGACAGAAAAACGAGTATGGTTATTTGAAGAGGGAAACGCCAACATGCGTAACCTCCTTGGCGGTAAAGGCGCAAACCTTGCCGAGATGACAAATTTGGGACTTCCTGTTCCTCCGGGGTTAACAATCACTACAGAAACTTGTATGGATTATATAAACCACGGCAACAAAATGCCGGCAGGCGTTATGGACGAAGTTAAAGCTGCTTTAAAAAAAGTTGAAGAAAAAGCAGGAAAGAAATTCGGCGATGCTGAAAATCCTCTGCTTGTATCAGTTCGTTCAGGCGCAAGACTTTCTATGCCCGGTATGATGGAAACTATCCTCAACCTCGGTATGAATGACCAGACAGTTGAAGGTATGATTAAACTTACCAACAACCCGAGATTCTGCTACGATTCTTACAGACGTTTCTTAACTATGTTCGGTTCTGTAGCCTGGGACATTGAAAGAAGCAAATTCGAAGACTTCATTGACAAAATTAAAGCTGAAAAAGGATACAAGCTCGATACTGAATTGACTGCGGAAGACTGGAAATCATTAATCGAACCTTACAAAGCTCTGATTAAAGCAGAAACAGGAAAAGAATTTCCTCAAGATCCTTTTGTACAGCTTGAAGAAGCTATCGAAGCAGTATTCCGTTCCTGGAATATTCCGAGAGCTGTTGCATACAGAAATCACTACAAAATTGACCACAACTACGGTACCGCTGTAAACGTACAAACTATGGTATTCGGAAACATGGGCGATGACTGTGCTACAGGTGTTTCCTTTACCAGAAACCCCTCCACCGGTGAAAACAAATTCTACGGTGAATACTTAACAAATGCACAGGGTGAAGATGTTGTTGCAGGTATCAGAACACCTCATCCGATTGCAGATCTTGAAAAAGAAATGCCTGAACAGTACAAACAGTATGTTGAAATAGCTAAAAAACTTGAAGAAGGCTACAAAGATGTTCAGGATATGGAATTTACAATTGAAAAAGGAAAACTCTATATCCTTCAGACCAGAAACGGTAAAAGAACAGCTAAGGCAAGCGTAAGAATTGCTGTTGAAATGGCAGAAGAAGGTATCATTTCAAAAGAAAGAGCAATTGAGCTTGTTGATGCAAACCAGTTATATCAGGTATTGCTTCCTGACTTTGACCCCGCTGCTAAAAAAGAAGCTCACAGAATTGCTCAGGGGCTTGCTGCATCTCCCGGTGCTGCTGTTGGTAAGGTTGTATTCGATACAGAAGAAGCTGCGCAGCGTGGTAATGCCGGTGAAAAAGTTATTCTCGTCCGTTTGGAAACCTGTCCGGATGACATCCACGGTATGATTGCTTCTCAGGGTGTATTGACACTCAGAGGCGGTATGACTTCTCATGCAGCTGTTGTTGCAAAAGGTATGGGTAAACCCTGCGTTGCAGGTTGTGAAGACCTGAAAATTGACCTGAAAAATGAAACTTTGACTGACGCAAGCGGTCAGGTATATCACAAAAACGATATCATTTCTCTTGACGGCGGTACAGGCGAAGTTATGGCCGGTTCTGTACACCTCATTCCGCCCAAGATGGATGAAAACTTCCAGAAACTCTTCCACTGGGTTAACAACGTTAAAAGACTCGGTGTTCGTGCTAACGCTGATACTCCGGCTGACGTTGCAAAAGCTCTTGAATTCGGTGCAGAAGGTGTTGGGCTTTGCAGAACAGAGCATATGTTTATGGCTCCTGAAAGACTGCCATGGGTACAAAAAATGATTATTGCAGAAAATGTTGAACAGAGAAAAGAAGCTCTTTCTCACCTGCTTCCTATGCAATATCAGGATTTCTACGATATGTTCAAAGCTATGGGCGACAAACCGATGACTATTCGTTTACTCGACCCGCCGCTTCACGAATTCCTTCCTTCAAAAGAAGAGTTAATTGCTACAGTTGCAAGAAAGAAAGCACTTAATGAAGACTGCAAAAAAGATGAAGAAATGCTTCACCTTGTTGAATCTATGTCTGAATTGAACCCGATGATGGGTCTACGTGGATGCCGTCTCGGTTTGACATGGCCGGAAATCAACGAAATGCAGGCAAGAGCTATCTTCTCAGCTGCTTGTGACTTGAAAAAAGAAGGTCTTGACGTAAAACCGGAAGTAATGATTCCTCTTGTTGGACACGTTAACGAACTCAAAGAAGCAAGAGCAGTTGTTGAAAAAGTAGCAAAAGAAGTAATGGAAGAAAAAGGTACAACTGTTGAATATAAAATTGGTACAATGATTGAAATCCCGCGTGCCGCTTTAACAGCTGACAAAATTGCAGAATATGCAGAATTCTTCTCATTTGGAACAAACGACCTGACTCAGATGACATTCGGATATTCAAGAGACGATGCAGAAGGTAAATTCCTCAAAAAATATGTTGATAACAAAATCCTTCCTGCTAACCCGTTCTCTACACTGGATCAGGAAGGTGTCGGTCAGTTAATGGAAATTGCGCTTGAAAAAGCACTTCCTGTAAGACCTGATTTGAAACGTGGTATTTGCGGTGAACACGGCGGAGATCCGGAATCAGTTAAGTTCTGCCACAGAATCGGCTTGAACTATGTTTCCTGCTCACCGTTCAGAGTTCCGCAGGCCAGACTTGCCGCTGCTCAGGCAGTTATCGAAGAAAATAAATGCAAAGAAGCTTGCGCTTGCAAGTAGTCTTTAATTAAGCATTTAAAAAGCCCCGTTTAACGGGGCTTTTTTATAGGTTTTTGTATATAAAAAGCGTAAGAAATAGTTCGTTTCCTGAGCTTTTTCTTTATTATTCTTTATTGGCAAGTTTTTCTCTTACTTTAGCTTCTATTTCTGCAAGAAGCTCAGGATTAAGTTCAAGAAATTCTTTTGCTTTTTCTCTTCCCTGTCCTAGTTTTTCATCATTGTAGCTAAACCAGGCACCGGCTTTTTTTACAATATCAAAGCTTACTGCAACATCGAGAATACAGCCTAGCTTGCATATACCCTGGCCGAAAATAATATCAAATTCAGCCTGTTTAAACGGAGGTGCTACTTTATTTTTTACAACTTTTACTCTGACACGGTTTCCTATGTCTTTGTCTTCTTTTTTAATAGTTTCTATTCTTCTGATATCAAGTCTGACACTTGCGTAATATTTCAGTGCATTTCCGCCTGTCGTAGTTTCAGGGTTTCCGTACATAACTCCTATTTTCTGGCGCAGCTGGTTGATAAAAATGACTGTGGTGTTTGTCTTTCCGACAATACCGGTTAATTTTCTTAAGGCTTTACTCATAAGTCTTGCCTGAAGCCCCATTTGCTGGTCTTCCATTGCACCTTCTATTTCGGCTTTCGGAACGAGAGCTGCAACAGAGTCAATTACCACAACATCAACTGCGGATGAGCGCACAAGTTCTTCTGCAATTTCCAGTGCCTGTTCACCTGTATCAGGCTGTGAAATCAGAAGTTCGTCAACATTAACTCCGAGATTTCTTGCATATTCAGGATCGAGTGCATGTTCTGCATCTACAAATGCAGCTATGCCGCCTTTTTTCTGGCATTCAGCAACAATATGTTGTGCCAGAGTTGTTTTACCTGACGATTCAGGGCCGTAGACTTCAATAACCCTTCCTCTCGGGACTCCGCCTATGCCCAGTGCTATATCCAGTGAAAGAGCTCCGGTCGGTATTACCTCACATGCGACAGCTGTTTTGTCGCCGAGTTTCATAATAGAACCTTTGCCAAAATCTTTTTCTATTTTTTCAATTGCCATTTTAAGGGCTTTGCTTTTTTGTTCAGATACAGAAACTTCTTCTTTTTCCTTAACTGCCATTTGTATTCTCCTTGTCTAGCTTTAAATATAATCATATCCTATTTGTGTATTTTATTCAAATTATTTTGTAAATAAACGTAAATATTAAATCAAAAATCAACAAAAATTTTTTTGTTCATATTTAATATGATTAAAGGTAAAAACACAGGAGCGAAAGTATGCATGTCAGTCCAATCGGATTTAAGGGAACAATAACAGTTATAGACAAATCAAAGGGGCGAACAACATATCTTGAATCCTATCACACATCTAAAAAACAGGATGAAGAGCTTTTTAGATTGGCTTATAATACATTGGGCAAAGTCGGTATTAAAAAAGATCTGGCAACAACCGATGTTGTAGATTTTAAAAATAAACTGGAACAAATTATGATAAAGTCTTTGCCGGAGCATCATCCTAATGGATACAAAAATTTGCTGATAGGAGGTGTACCTGAAGATTATACCTGTTCTGAACGGTATAATTCTGCACACGGAAAAATATATTATAAAGAAGTTTCCCAGGAAAAACTTGTGCCTAGATGTGTAGAAGTTATTGTAGATTTAATGGAACCTGAGGAGAGAAAAGAATCTGCCAGAACTGCATTAAAAAATATACAAAAACTTTTAAGAGAAAAATACGAAATCCTTAAGGATGAAAGAATTGATACTGATCTTATAGAGCTTTCCAACAGACCTGTCGGAGATTTTCAATATATAGATAAAGTTCTGACAAAAACACTCTTCTATCTGGATGGAAATAATGATGTCAATCCTTTTATTATTGATCCTATTAATTATGCACCAAAACTGTATAACGGCAGGCAGGCTTATTTGGGGCTGATGAACAGAATGCAAAAATTATTAGGTACAAATTTAGAAGAACAAGAAATGGATGAAGCAATTGCTGTATTTAAAGAAGAGAAAATGGAACACATGAAAAGGGCAATAGGCTATCTTGATAATATCGCAAGCGAAACACAAAGTGCTATTCGATAGCTCCGTTTTCTACAGTAAAGACTTCTACATCCTTTAAATATTCGTTGCCGAACAGAACAGTGTCTACTGAAGTTATTATGGTTTGGGTTTCATTTCCTATTGCATTGAGCAAATAATTCTGTCTGTTGTTATCAAGCTCGGCCAGCACATCATCCAGAAGAAGAACAGGTTTGTCGTTAATTTTTTGTTTTATCAGTTCAAGCTCGGCAAGTTTTAGGCTCAGAACTATAGTTCGCTGCTGTCCCTGTGATGCAAATTTTTTCGATTCTATATTATTAATAAAATAGGAAACGTCATCTCTGTGCGGACCGACAAGTGCCTGTGCCCTTATTATTTCTTCAGTTTTTCTTTCTTCCAGTTTTTTTTGAAAGTCCTGTACAATGTTTTCTATTGTAATATTTTGTTCCGCTGCAAAGTTTATATCACCCGAAACAGTAGAATTATAAAGAATAGAAAAATATTCATCTGCAGCTATTTGAAAGTGTTTTTCTACTGCTATTTTTTGCAGTTCATTAAGAAATTTCAGGCGCAGATAAATAATATTGCTGCCGGCCACGCACAGTTGTGAATTCCAAACATCTAAAAGTTCTGTATTTGCGGATATATTTCCTTTAATTTCTTTAAGGTAATTATTTTTCTGGGTTCGTATTTTGTTGTATTTTGAAATTCTGTCCGGATATGCCGGATATATCTGGCTTATTGCAAGATCCAGCCAGCTTCTTCTATCTTCAGGAACACCTCTTAAAAGCAGCAAATCATTTACTGAAAATGAAACAACAGACAGGTGAGAACAGAATTCTGAAGACTTTGATTTTTTTACCTGATTAACTTTTAATTCTTTTTTTTGGGGTGGATTTATTTTTACTGATAATTCTGTTTCAAAATCCGGTTTTTCTAAAATTGCACTCACAAAAGCAGCATTTTCTCCCCATTTTATAAAGTCGGTGTCGTTTTTTGCACGTGGCGAGCCAAGGCATGAAAGATAATAAACAGACTCAAGAAGATTTGTTTTTCCCTGTGCATTTTTCCCGATAAAAAGGATTTTTTTTGAATGAAAATCCAGTTTAAGATTGCTATAGTTTCTGTAATTTTTTAAAATTAAAGACTTTATAAACATAATATTAATTTTATATAAAAAGGCTAATGTGTACAAATAAAATAAAACAAAAAAAAGCCCGAAGTTTCCTTCGGGCAAGTTGCCATCACCTATTATTGTAAACTTATCTAATAACTTATCTACTATATTTAAAATGTCTATTGTTGTTTTAATTATCCAATCAGGTTCAATGCCAGTGAAGGCAGCTGGTTAGCCTGAACCAGAAGGGTTGCTGATGTTTGCTGAAGAATTTGTGCTTTTGTATAGTTTGCACTTTCTTCTGCTATATCAGCGTCCATAATCGTTGATTTTGCTGATGTTGCGTTTTCAATTGTTGTTACAAGCGAATCTGCTGCTGAATTGAGCCTGTTTTGTACAGCACCGATTGTAGCTTTTCTTGTTGTTACATTCTGCAGTGCAACATCAACGTCTGCTATGAATTTAGCTGCAGTTGAAGCGAATTCAAATGCTTCTTCAATAGAAGTGAAATTATTCACGCTGTTTGCACCATACAGTCCGAGTGCCTGTGCTGATGCATTGTCAAATACTTCCGGTGCAACATAAATAGCGTTTGTTTCTGTGGCTGAGTTTGCACCTACCTGCAGTCTCAAACCGCTCGGGTCTGTTTTTGCAATAGAACCGTCCAGAAGATTCAAACCGTTGAAGTTTGAAGATTTTGCTATTCTGTTAATTTCTTCTACACGGGCTTTAACTTCATCTTCCATTGCTGTCAATGATTTTTCATCATAGACACCGTTTGCTGCCTGTGTTGCAAGGTCTCTGATACGAAGCAGGTTATCTTCAATTACACCGAAGTCTCCTTCAGCTGTTTGCAATACGTTTATCCCTGTTGCTACGTTAGATTGTGCTACTTTTGAACCCCTGATTTGCGTGTTTAAGTTTGAAGCAACGAACATACCGGCTGCGTCATCTGCTGCCGAGTTGATTTTCAAACCTGTTGACATTCTGTTTAATGCTGTATTCAAAGAATTTGTAGCATTGTTCAAGTTTGCCTGCGTTTTAAGTGCAGACATGTTGGTGTTAACGATAATTGCCATTGTCGTACTCCTTTCGACTTTTGTCTATTACTTCCTGTAATTTACTATTCAGTTTTTAGTTTTTAACTTTTATTTTTATCAATAACGACGAATTTAAAAAATCATCCTTACACATTTATAATAACCCTGCATCAAAAATAACTTAATTCTTATTTAGTTTGGTTTTTTCCATACTAAAGTTTGAACTTTTAAAAATTTTGTAATCGAAGATATCGTTTTTAAAAAAAATTCCGGTTATTTTGTATAAAATTTTTCCGCTGCCGGCATGGAAAAGCAAAAAGCAGAAATAATTGATTTTATTTCTGCTTTTCGTTGAATGGTTTTATATGTATTTATTCTAAATGGCTAATTATTTTAAATATTCTTTGTAAAATGCTTCTATTTTGTCAAACGGAATTTTTTCCAAATTGTCGTATAAATCAACATGGTTTGCTCCGTCTATTATCAATAATTCTTTGTTGTCACCCTGCAGTTTTTTAAATGCATCTTCGCTGAAATATCTGCTGTGTGCTTTTTCGCCGTGTATCATCAGTACAGCACTCTGTATTTCATTGCTGTATGTAAGTATTGGCATGTTCATAAACGACAGGGATGATGTCATATTCCAGTTTCCGTTAGAGTTAATCGAGCGTTTGTGAAATCCACGTTTTGTTTTGTAGTATTCGTAATAGTCTTTCACAAACTGAGGTTCGTCTCCTGTCAATTTTTCAGGAAGTCCCGAACCTTTAGCGTAGGTTTTGTTTTTGAAATCTGTTGTTCTTTGTTTATTCAGGGTTTGTTTCAGTTCATATCTTGCTTTTTCATCCATTGAGTCAAAATATCCGTTTGCGTTTACCCTGCTCATATCGTACATGGTCGAGGTCACAGTTGCCTTAATTCTGGTATCCATTGCTGCAGCATTAAGTCCCATTCCTCCGAAACCGCATATACCCAGTATGCCTATTTTATCTTCATCAACATTTTTTTGATTACTCAAAAAGTCCACGGCAGCAGAAAAATCTTCTGTATTTATATCAGGAGAGGCTACATTTCTGGGCTCTCCTCCGCTTTCGCCTGTGTATGAAGGATCAAATGCAAGAGTAATGAAACCTCTTTCAGCTAGTGTTTGTGCATACAAACCGGAAGCCTGTTCTTTTACTGCACCGAACGGTCCGCTTATTGCGATTGCCGGAAGTTTATTTTTATCTGTTTTTTTAGGGGTATAAAGGTCTCCTGTTAAATTTATACCGTATCTGTTTGTAAAATGTACTTTTTCTACTTTCACCTTATCACTTTCGGGAAATACTTTATCACTGCTGTTATTTTTTGCTTCACCCATTAGTTCGCCTCCTGTAATTAGTAATACTGACACAATTAATGTACTTAAAAATTTTTTCAGTTTCATACTTCTCCTTTCTTTTATTTATACCAGCCAAAAAGAGATTTTCCGGTATCAAGAGTTTGTATTTTTGTCATATCTTCATTTGTAAGTGAAAAGTCAAAAACATTTATATTTTCTTTGAGTCTTTCTTTTTTAGATGTTTTGGGAATTACTGAAACGCCTGATTGTATCAGGTATTTGAGAGCTATTTGTCCTGATGTTTTGTTGTATTTTTCTGCAATTTGTTTCAGTACTGGGTTTGAGAAAAAGTTATTCCGTCCGCATGCAAAAGGGCTCCAGGCCTGCATAACAGTCCCGTGATTTTTCAGAATTTCCTGTAAATCTTTTTGTCTGTAAAATACATGACACTCAACCTGGTTTACTGCCGGAATAATTTCACACTTGCTTATGAAATCAAGATAGAGATTTTTGTTAAAGTTTGAAATACCTATAGCTTTTATTTTTCCGCAAGCATATGCTTCTTTCATTGCCCGATACATATCAAGGCTTTCTTTGTACGGCTCATGAATAAGCAGCAGGTCAATATAATCGGTCTGTAAATTATTCAGTGATTTTTCAATATCAGATTTTGCCTTTTCATAGCTTCTGCCCGGAGAATAAAGTTTTGTTGTAATAAATAAATCTTTCCTGTTGAAGTGTTTTATTGCATCTCCGACTGATTTTTCATTTGCATACATCTGTGCGGTATCAATCAGTCTGTATCCATTTTCAATCGCCTCTGTCACACATCTTTCGCATTCTGCTCCGTGCAGTGAGTATGTCCCGAGACCCAGAACCGGTATTTCAAGATTATTATTCAGTTTTAGATATTCCATATAATCTTCCTGTTTTTATACAATATCTGAGGATGAGAAAAATTTTATCAATTTTTATCTTATATATTTTATTATTAACTATGTTCCAAAAATAGCAAATACTTATATTCTATTTTTAATTATGTCTTTCAGGCATAATTTATAGAAAATTAGGTATTTACTCAAAGAGTTTTGAATTTCTAAAAATATTTTTTGCATTTTGTATAGTTATTTTATTAGCAAAAAAAATATTTTGGAGTTTTTAAAATAATATGCAAATTATACCTGCATTAACATTAAATTATAATTCCTGCCCCACTTTTCATAGCAACACAAGAGTGGTAAGAGACAAGCAGGGCAAAATTCTTTACAGAAATACAACTAATTTTTTTCGGGAAGACTTAGACTGGAAGAAGTTTTTGGATTACATAAAGAATAAATACCAAAATACTCCAAAAGTTAATGTAATTTGCCATGCCTGCTCTGACGGGTCTGAGCCTATGTCTCTTGTTATGCTGTTGAGAGAGCATCTTCCGGAGGAATATAAAAAATTTATTCCCGTATTAGCAAAAGATATTGATAAAACTGTTGTTTATCGTGCGCAGCAAGATTATGTGACTCTTTTTTATCCGGATGTAAGACTTATCGACAGATTTACAAATGGAAAATATAATAAGTATTTCAGCCCCTATAAAGCTATTTTTGAGGATCAGTCTTTGCAGGTTATTGTGAACAAAGATTTAAAAAAAGATATAAAATTTTCAGTTGCGGATATAAAGGAGGATATTACCAGTATGCCATCTGAGAATACAATAGTTTTTTGCAGAAATTTCTGGCCGTATATTTTACCTGAAATAAATAGAGAGAAACTGGCGCAACAGCTTGCACAAAAATTAAAAACAAACTGCATGGTGGTAACAGGAAATTTTGACCGGTCTGTTGAAGCCGGAAGATTTCTGCAATCAGCAGGTTTCAAAAGCGTTAACGGATTATGTAATGTTTTTGAAAGTGTTTAAAAATGTTCAAAATTTTATTATGCTATTCAAAATAAAAACTTTTTGTGATATTCTTGCAAAAAATGAGGGAAATTGATGAAGAAAGTTTTATGTTTTGGAGACAGCAACACATACGGCTTTATCCCCGGAAATGGTCAAAGATATGACGAAAATACAAGATGGACAGGAGTTTTACAGAGACTCTCGGAGGGCAAATTTGAAATAATAGAAGCCGGCTGCAATAACAGAACCGGATTTTTTGACAATCCTGCAGGAATGAAAGAAACCGGATATAAAATTCTCCCTCTTTACCTTAGTAAAAAACCTGATTTTGTAATTTTAGCTATTGGTATAAACGATTTGCAGACTATTTATAATGCTTCTTTTTATGAATTAAAATCAGGTATGGAAAAATTGATTGATATTGTAAGGGATACATGTCCTGACGCAAAAATTATAGTTGCTTCTCCTCCTGTTATTACGAATGCATTGTTCAATGGCTATTTTTCGTCAATGTTTGATAAGAATTCTATTGAAAAATCAAAACAAATAGGGACGATATTTAAAAAAGCTGCAAAATCAAAAAACTGTACTTTTGTTGATTTGAACGATTATATAGAAGTATCTGAAAAAGACGGACTGCATTATGAGCCGGAGGCTCACAAAGAAATAGCCGTAGTATTTTTTCAAATATTAGAAAACTTAACAATTTACTCATAAAAATTCTCAATGATATAATATTTAAAATAAATAATTATATGATAAAGGATAAAAAATATGGATAATAATAAACCTGAAAAAATGAGAAAATTACTTTTAATTCTTGCTGCAATAGGGGTTGCAGCCGTTTCCGGCGTGTATCTTCTGATGGGTGCTGACAACAAAGAACTTTCTGCAAATGCCATTGTTTCAATAGATAAGGACAAAGATAAATGCCGTTATGTTGGAAAGACTGTTTTAACCCTCACACAAAAAGAAGGAAGTGATATTTATTCAAAGGACAGTTCTGATATTGCGAAAATTATTGCCTCCGGATTTAAAAATGCTGAAAATGTCAGTAATATGATTAGAGAAAAAGGCAAATTTACTGCATTTGTTCTAAAAGATGGTGATTGTTCATTAGAAAAGAAAAATTGTTCATTGAATGTCGGTATGACTTCTCCTGCCGGTGAATGTGTTTTTTATCTTGATGAAGAATCAGGAATACAGCCGTCTATGAATACAGCTGAATTTATTAAAGAAGAAACAGCACAGTAAGACAAATGCCGGAATATAAAGAGTTTTTATTAAAAACAAATACATATTATTGAATTAGTATAATTGAGCTGCTATTCTTTAACTTTTGCTTTATTTAGAATTTCAAGCCATTGGGTCTTTTCCTGTGTGCTAATTGTGCCTTTTTTTGCATAATGAAGATGATACATCCCTTTGTCTGTTACAAACACTCTGGCAATTTCAGATTCTTTTCCTTTATCAAAAGACCATTCGTAGACTATATCGGTTGTTTTGTTGCTTATTACACTTTTTTGAAACATTTTCTGTGTGTTAATTGCCATTTTTTCAATTGCATAAAGCTGATTGAGGATATGTTCTTCCGGTGTTTTTTTATAAAAATCTTTTTCAAAAAACTGAACAGTTACAAGCTGTGTCCAGTTGTAATTCATTACATCCTCGCCTTTGAGTCCGTATTCAACAATCCAGTTTTTATCATTTCCTGCATTGTATGCAAGCTCCCATTTTTCTTTATCCAGATTTAGCTCCACTGAATTTGTTATTATTCCGAGATTAGAGGCTTTTTTATCCCAGTTGTTTTGTTCATCTTTTACTTTTTCAATTTCTTTTAAATAATGCACTTTGCCTTCATCCGGAATTTTGGGTGAAGCAAGAGCTTTTTTATAATATTCAATAGCTAGAGCATAATTGTGCTCTGAACGTTTAATATCGCCGAGTATTGTATATGCGTTCCATTCATCGGGAAAAAGTTCGACAGCACGTGTCAAAACCATTTCTGCACTTGGATTTTCTCCCTTTTTTGCATAGCTCATTGCAAGCATGCAGTGTGCTTTGTAGTTTTTCGGGTTTGTTTTTATAATATCTGTAAATCCGAGAATTGCATCTGTATAATTCTGTGCTTTATAAGAATTTTCAGCTTCTTTGAATTCATCTTTGTAGCTTAATTTTTCAAAAGTTTCTTTTTTTTCGGAAAGCTTTTCCATTTTTTTCTGGCTGATATCTGCTTTTATCTGTGCAATTTCGTCTTTTTGTTCAGCTTCTTTTTGTGCCTCCTGTTTTGTTTTTAAAGGTATTAATGTTTCTATGTTTTCCTGTATAGTCTCTTTTTTTATACATCCGTTTGTCAGTGAAGCTGCAAATATTAATATCATTACAATATTTAAAATTTTTTTCATAAGTTCTCCATCCTCCGATAATCAATTATAATACCTGAGAGTTCATTCCGGCAATATAAAAAAGAACAGATGCAGCAATGCTTAAATTTAGTGATTCAACTTTAGATGAAATTTTAATGGTTGTTTTAACATCTGATATTTTTACAGCATCCTTTGTCAAGCCATCTGCTTCTGAACCCAGCATTAAAACAAAAGGTTTTGTAAAGTCAAGTTTTTCAGGTGGAACTGCTCCGGAATAATTCACAACAGTAGCAATATATGTTCTATTTCCGGCATGTTCGGCAATCTGTTTTATTGAGTCTGTTTTTACAACAGGAAGTTTGAATAAGTTTCCGGCTGTTGAACGTACTACCTTTGGATTGTACAAATCAATACAGTCTCCGCATAAAATTATCGCATCCATTTTAAAAGCCGCAGCCGAGCGTATAATTGTTCCAAGGTTGCCCGCATCTTTTATATTCTCTAAGAGAACTATTTTATGCTGACTTTTTATGTCCTCTATTGTACTCCAGACCTGTCTGGCAACAGCTGCAATCTCCGGAGGGCTGTCTGTTGTTGAGAGTTTTTTTATTACAGCATCGTTCACAGTTTTTATTTTTTCTTTCAGATATGAAAATTTTCCGGCATTTTCTTCCTTTACAAAAACTGTTTGAATATCTACTCCTGCCTTGAAAGCTTCTTCAATCGATTTTTTGCCTTCCAACAAAAATAGTCCGCTAGAATTTCTGTATTTTTTTTGATGAAGCTTTACTGTTTCAACTATCATCCTGTTGTTTGTACTGGTAATGTCTGCCATTAGCTCTCCTGCCAGTTTTTTAGCCAGATTTTTTCCTGAGCGGTAAGCAGACTTTCATCAATAAGATTTTCTTGAAATTTTACTTTTGAAAAAGAACGAAATCTATTTTTTCCATCAATTTCATCGACATAAACCGTATTTTCCAGTCTCACACCGCCAAATCCGGATTTATAAAGTCCGGGTTCAATTGTTACAACCATATTTTTTCTTAAAATATTTCTGCCGGCAGGCCCGCCTGAAAGTACCGGCGGATGTTCGTGTACATTTATTCCGACGCCGTGACCGAGTCCGTGATTAAAGTTGAATTCGTTCATCAATCCTGAACTATCTGCAATTTTTCTTGCCAGGGCATCTAGCTCTTGACCGTTTGTACCTTCTTCAAGGTCGTAATTGTAGACATTTAAAAACATTTTTAAAACAGTAGTATAAACTTTTTTTTGCAGACTATCAGGTTCTCCTCTTAAAAATGTTCTTGTTATGTCGGTAGAATATCCGCCTTCAAAATGTCCTCCGCAGTCCAGTAAAACAAAATCACCGTTTTTTACCGCAGTTTCTCCTGATGGGTGTGAATAGTGTATAACAGAAGAGTTTGCGCCTGCGGCAAGGATTGTTTTGAAGCTAAGCTGCCGTGCACCCTGTGCAAGAAATTCGTTATAAACAATATTGGAAAGTTCAAGTTCTGTAACAGGGGTTTCTGAGTTTACTATATCTCCGATTTTTTCAACCACTCTGTCTGTGCGTTCAAAACATGACTGCAAATGCCGGATTTCTGCATGAGTTTTTATTGCTTTCATTATTGATATAAAATCGAATTCAGCTTCGTCTGCCCTTCCTTCTATAAGCGAAAAATCAGCTTTGTTTATGTTTTCCGGATTGTAGAGAATATTTTCTCTTGTTTTTATAAAATCTTTAAATTCATTTAGTGGCAGTATATCAAAATTGTCGCCTATTTCCGGAGTTTTTTCGTTTGTAAAAATATAAGCATGTCCGTGTTCAAAAACGGCTTTTGCTTTAAAAACCGATGAAAATGGAGTTTTGTACTGTCTGAGATTTGTTATATAAGCGATATTTTCCAGATTTGTTTCCAGATATGACACGGTATTTTTTATGTGGTTAAAAAATATTTTTAGCTTTTTATCAGCACTGATACCAGTGATGTTTTCGTCTATTTTTTCACATGTTTTGTCAGCACCCGAGGTTTTGAAATCAGCAAATAACTCAACAGGATCTTTTTCTAAATCAACTATACTGCAGCCTTTTGCAGAGAGTTTCGTTTTCAGTAAATTATAAAAACCCAGAGAAATTTTCTTAGACACAATACCGACATACGAACCGTCTTTTATCTGCTCCATCATTAAATCGGACACTCTTTCACCGAGTTGGACTTTTACAACAGTTGTGACAGAAGAATCAACTTCTTGTTCTGCCTGTTCGTGATATCGTCCGTCTGCGAATTGCCAGAGGTTATCCTGAGATAAAAGGGCATCTCCTGTTGAACCCGTAAAACCAGTCACAAAATACCGTGATGAATTTGTCAGTTCGTTATATTCAACCAGAAATTCATCAGTTGTATTTACCAGCAGATAGTCAATATTGTTGTTTTTTAAAAATTCTCTGAGTTTTTGTATAATCATTAGTCTTTTCTGTCTGTAAGCTGAATTAAATGCCATCCGAACTGTGTTTTTATCGGGTCGGAAATCTCACCGATTTTCATAGAGAATGCGGCATCTTCAAATTCTTTAACCATCATACCTTTTCCGAAATACCCGAGGTCTCCGCCTTCCTGTCCGGACGGGCAGAGAGAAACTTCTTTTGCTGCTTCTGCGAACGGTTTGCCCTGTTCAATTTCCTGTTTTAGTTTTTTAGCTTCTTCTTCTGTACTGACAAGAAGATGGCTTGCTCTCACTGTTGACATAATAATCTCCATTCTTTCTAACAAAAATTATTATATCACACTATTTTCTGGTCGGGCATTCAATATTTTTTTCGGGAATATCTCTCTTGACTGAGAGCTGCTCTAAATATTTATAATATCTATTGTACAGAATTGAGGTATACTATGAAAAAGATTTTTTTTAGTTTTTTGTTAAGTGCAGTAATGCTTTTAGGAGGTGCGGCAGTTATGGCAAATTCTGAATTGGAACAGCCGTTTGCTAAGGGGGAAATAAATCCCTACAACGAATTCTTTACAGGCACAACACATTTACACAGACTGGTAGCAAAGGATAATGTCTGGAATTCTTCAATCTGCAATGTGACATTTTACCCCGGTGCAAGAACAAACTGGCACAAACATTCAGGCGGTCAAATTTTACTTGTGACAGCAGGAAACGGGCGTTATCAGGAAAAGGGTAAAGAAATTCAAATTTTGAAAAAAGGAGATGTTGTGAAAATTCCTCCGGAAGTTGAACACTGGCACGGTGCTGCTCCGGATTCTATGTTTGCTCATATATCAATAGAACCGAATCTCCCCGACAACGAAACGACATGGCTTAATCCTGTTACTGACAGTGAATACAATCAGATTAAATAAATATAATCTGTATAAAGTTAAAAGAGGATGGGAGCACCATCCTCTTTTCTTATCCGAGAATTTCTTTTAAATCTGCTTCCGGTGTGGAAATCGGTTTTATTTTGTATTTTTCAACAAGAATATTCAAAACATTTTCTGAAACAAACGCCGGCAAGGTCGGTCCTAATCGGATATTTTCTATGCCCAGATACAAAAGTGTTAAAAGTATACATACAGCTTTTTGTTCATACCATGAGAGAACAAGCGAGAGCGGCAGCTCGTTTACGCTGCAATTAAATGCTTTGGATAGCTCCAGAGCGACTTTTACAGCGGAGAATGCATCATTGCACTGTCCCATATCAAGAAGTCTGGGAATACCGTTTATTTCTCCTAAATCCATATCATTAAATCTGAATTTTCCGCAGGCAAGAGTAAGCACTATAGTATTCTCAGGAGTCAGTTTAACAAATTCCGTGTAATAATTCCTTCCCGGTTTTGCCCCATCGCAGCCCCCTACAAGAAAAATGTGTTTTAAGTCTCCTGATTTTACTGCGTCTATTACTTTGTCAGCGAGTGACAGAACAGTGTTGTGTCCGAAGCCGGCTGTCATTGTATCTCCGCCGTTTATCCCTGTCATTTTCTGTTCCTCGTTGTATCCTCCGAGTTCAAGTGATTTTTCAATAACCGGTGTAAAATCTTTATGTCCGTCTTTGTCTTTTTCTATGTGTGGTATTTCAGGATAATAAACCACGGATGTGGTAAATACACGGTCTTTGTAGTCATCTTTTACCGGCATTATACAATTGGTTGTAAAAAGAATTGGGGCGGGCAGGTTTGCAAATTCTTTTTGCTGGTTTTGCCATGCTGTTCCGAAATTTCCCTTCAGGTGCGGATATTTTTTTAGTTCCGGATATGCATGGCAGGGTAGCATTTCACCGTGCGTGTATATATTTATACCCCTGTCTTTTGTTTGCTCCAGCAATAGTTCCAAATCTTTTAAGTCATGTCCCGTGACTACAATAAACGGTCCGGGTTCAATGTTAGATGTAACCTTTACCGGTACGGGATGACCGTATGTTTCTGTGTTGGCTTTATCCAGAAGCTGCATACATTTTAGATTTACCCCGCCGGTTTTTAGAACAAGGTCTAAAAGTTCATCTGTTTTAAGATTTTTTGAAATCGCCTGCAGTGCTTCATAAAAGAAATTGTCCACCGTTTCATCTTTATATCCGAGTATTCTGGCGTGGTGAGCATAGGCTGCTGTCCCTTTCAGTCCGAAAAGAATAAGAGATTTTAAACTTCTTGTATCTTCATCTGTATTCCAGACTGAATTTATATCAAAAGAGCCGGCGCAGCGGATATTATTTTTCACTTTTGAAATTAAATCAGAGATTGAAGTATTGTCAAAATTGACATTTGTTACGGTTGTAAACAGTCCGTCAATAAGTAATTCCGTATTTTCTTCATTTTTGTCACCGCAGTTTGCAAGTTCTATAAGAGCATTGGTTAAGCTGTCCTGCAGGTTTGCTGTGTCTGCATTTTTACCGCAAACACCGGTTACTGTGCAGCCTTTTTGTCCGGCGGTCTGTTCGCACTGAAAACAAAACATATTCATATTTTTTCTCCTGTGTAATTTGTTTAATATTATAATAGCTTTGCAAAATATTCAAAGACACATGCAGGTAATTTTTTAAAATTATTTTTTTATCAGGTTTTTTATTGCAGATAGAATATTGTTGATTTTATTGGGATAATTTTCCGATGCTTCATTGTTTATTCCGAAAATATCATATATATAGGTTTTTTCTTCTATTACCGGAATAAGCTCTGTTTTGCTTTTCAGACAGCTGGTGTCAGGAACAAAGAATTTTGTTATATATCCTGCGAGTGATGAGTTGTTGTCAGGATCCATATACGGAAAAACTGTACACATCCCGTTTTTCCCGTATCCCTCTTCTCCAAAAGCATCAGAGACATGTTTATTTGATTTTTTTTCAGAATTAGTAAAAACTTTTTTTATATCTTTGTAGTCTTTTGAGCATGCAAAAATAATATCGTCTATATTTTCTCTTTCGTTTTCTTTTATAAAGTCTTTTATATATTTTATCCCGTTATTCGATGCGGTTAAGGGTGCAAAAAGTATATGCTTATCCTCCGGCAAATCAAAGGCATTGAACATATATTCGCCTGTCATTAGTATTGATTTACCGCTTGCAACCACATCATCAGGTATAACAAAAACCGAATTTTCAGGATATTGCTCAATATCTGATATGTCGCTGATTTTTATAATTTTTTCTTCCGGCACCCTGAATAAATCAGTGTACATTTTTGTAATAATTTCAAATGATTTATGAACACCGTCAGTATCCGGCATTGCTATATATACATTGTTTTCCTGCAGATTATTTTTTCTCAAATAATCATTTATTTTGCTGTGTAAAACTTTGAGGCTTTCTATTATACTCTGTTTTGAGTATGCATTGATGTTTTCTGCGTAATACTTTGATATTCTTTCGCACAGGTCAGAGAAAGATTTGTCCTTTTTTGTATAATAATTTGAAACGGATTCAATAGTTGATTTTATTAAATTTTTAGACGGCATATACGGTTTCATTTGTTCTGTTATCATACTTTTTAAAGGCGGATTTTTTATCCGAACAGTAGTGACTCCGGTTCCGATTTTTTTCATTTTTTCTATTATTTCTTTGTTTAAAACCTCGCTTATTGACTCATCAAAAGTCATATCCGGATTATTTTTATTTATCAGTTTGGCTTTAACCAGTGTTCTTTTTGTTAATTCTTCAAGCTTTTTGTCATCAGAGAAAAGGTTTACACCGTCAGACCAGCCGTCAAGATTTATAAAAATAACATTTTTGTCTTTTATATATTTTTTGATTTTTTCATTTTCCTCAGGATTATTGAGTGTATATTTTGTTACTATGTATGCAAATTTCCCGTTATCGTCAGATTTAAGCGGCAGGATTTGTTTGTTATGGTTAAAATATTTAAAATAGATATTCGGTACACCTTCATCAACAAAGCCGATTATATTATGTTTCTCAAGCAAAGAAGCAAGAGTTTTCAGCGACGGATAATTTGCAAATGCTGTGAGACGCTGCATAACCTGTAATATTTCCTGTTCACTTACATTTGGTATTTCTGTTTTTATATTTTCTAATATTTTATCTAAATCTTTTTCTGTAAAAACATACAGCTGCTTTTGGATTGTTTGATAAATATTTTCTACATTTTCTTTAATATTCGGGCTTGAATTGTTGAAGTGAAAAGGGTTTGTGTCATCATCCAGTTTTGCGGTAATTCTTTTAAAATTAAGCCAGTCAGGTTTGTCATCTCTATGGGGGAGTTGTATGTCGGCACTGATAAAATTTTCTCCTTTTGTGTTGCTGTAGAACGAAATTTCTCTTAAATCTTCTCCGTAGAGTCTGTTCAAACTTTCGGCTTTTTCAATTGTTTTTGTCCAGTTCAAATTTCTGTTTTTTATAATGCCTGCAATATTTTTTGCTTCAACATGCGCTTTTGCCAGTTTATTAAAAGTATAAAGCTGATTTTCATCTAATTTTATCAGCTCTGTTATATATTCGGGTTCGTAATTCCATAAACCGAGGTCGTTTTTTGACAGTAAAATTGTTTCAACTTTTTCAATGTCCTCTATCGGAATATCAGAATATAAGTCAATCAAATGTGCAGGTATGCGTAAATGTCCGAGCATATCGCTTTCTCCTGCCAGCTTTTGCAGATAATTGAGCTCGCCTGTTTTGTGTCTGCTTATTTTAATGAGATTTTCCGGAAGATATCCCGGCAGTTCAAGAAATTTGTTTAATATATTGTGTTTTTCGTCAGGTGTGCTTGCGAACACAAGTTTTTTAAGTGCGTGGTCTAAATCTGTATAGCAGGGTTGTTTAACGGTGCGTATAAATCTGTCATCATCACCTTTCTGCCATTGTTCAAAACTGCCGGCCCACTGCGCCATATTTTTTACACCGCTGGATTTGAATGGAAGAGATTTTTGTTTGTATAAGGTATATTGAGTCTTTATTTCCATAAATAAAAATTTGTTCCTGTTTTATATCTAATATATTGAAGGTATGAACAAAATTTTTTTTGCCCGTGAAATTTTTTGGCTTAGTTTTGATTTTCAATAGAACAAACTCATCTCATTTTGACTTTTTGACTTTATTTCATTTTGATTATATGGGATTCGGTGCAGCTTGTTGTAAATGCTGTAACTTTGTGCATGTCTTTTTTGAAAAATGCCTGAAACATAGCTTTTATTGTACTCCCGGTTGTAAGAATATCATCTATAATAAGCAATTTTTCTTCATCGTAGGATGTTTTGTCTACAAGAAAAGCACCTTCTAAATTTTCTTCTCGTTCTTTTATGCTCAGCCGGTACTGTGGTTTTGTTTCTTTTATGCGGTAAATTAAGCTGTTATTCAAATCATAGCCGGTTAGCTTTGAAAATTCTTTTGCAACAAGCTCCATATGATTATATTTTCTGTCTTTTAGTCTGTTTTTGTGAAGAGGAACCGGTACAATTACAAATTTTTCGTCAGATATCGGGAGTGTCTGCCAGTAGTCATACATTATTTTTGCCTGAAAATATGCAAGTTCTGTCTGATTATGATATTTTATAGCTCTGATTAGTTTCTGCAGGTTTTTTGTGTAAACAGATGCACTGTATACCTCTTTTCCTAGAATTTTTATTACTGGAGCGGGTGGATTTAATTCTATTGTTTCATAACATTTATTGCACATTTTTGTGTTTTCTTTTGATGAATGACAAAAATAGCACCGCTTTTTGTATAAAAAATCCAGCAAACCGGATAATTGTTTTAGTATTCTTTGCATATAATAATTATAGTATGAATTAAGCTTACATGCTAAAATAAAAAATATAGAGAGATACAAAGAAAAAGAAAGAGTCTGTATGAATATAATTATAATGATATTGCTTATCAGTTTTCTTATTTTAATCCATGAGCTCGGACATTTTATGGCTGCAAAAGCTTTTAAGATAAAAGTAGACAAATTCGGATTCGGGCTGCCGTTCGGTCCTGTTCTGTTCAGAAAACAGATTGGAGAAACAGAGTTTTTGATACATGCACTTTTGCTGGGCGGGTATGTCAGTTTCCCTGATGATGACGTAAATTCTGAACTCCCCGAAGATTCACCGGAGCGTTTTCAAAACAAACCTGTTTATCAAAAAGCTATAGTTGTTTCTGCAGGGGTGGTCGCTAATGTTATATGTGCAATTTTTCTTGTTATGCTGACTGCTTTAATATGGCAAAAGCTGCCTGCCGGAAAATATGATATAGAAATTGCAAAAATCATTGCACCGAAAGATGCAGCTGTTCATAAATCCGGACTCCAAAAAGAAGATAAAATATACAAAATTAACGGTTCTCTTATCACTCTGCCGTATCAGGTTAACAAATATGCAGCTTTAAGCAAAAAGTATGACGGAAAAATATCACCCGGGACATATGCTGAAACACTGGAAAATCTTAAAAAAATAAATACAAATATAAAATCAGAAAATGAGCCGCTGAAAAAAGGTGTAAAAATTCAGTTGACAGCTGTAAAAGATGAGCCAGCTCTTCATCTTTCACAGGATGTACTTATGGGGCTGGGTAAATATAAAGAAAAACTTTTGACTTTAGATACAAAACAAATAAAACTAAGAGACTCCATACAGGGCAAAAAGGAATTTGTCTCAGACGGTGCCACGAGTCTTTCTGATATTGCTTATGCACTTTCTGATACAAAAAGACCAATGAATTTTACTGTAATAAGAAATGGACGGGAAATAAATCTGAAACCCATTTATTCTGATGAAAACGGTACAATCGGGATTCAGCAAAAAATCACAGAAGTTCTTATTCCGACAAAAACCCCCGGAAAAATAATTACAGCTTCTTGTGATTATGTTTGGACAAATACCGAGCTTATGATAGTAGGGCTTGTAAAACTGTTTACAGGACAAATCCCTATGCAGGATTTACACGGTATAGTCGCCATAACAAAGCTCGGCGGGGACGTGATAGAGCATCAGGGGCTTTTTAAAGGACTTCTTTTGACTGCAATAATCAGCTTAAACCTCGCTATAATTAACCTTTTGCCTATACCGGCTCTTGACGGGGGGCATCTTTTATTCCTTACAATTGAAAAAATAAAAGGAAAACCGCTTGATGAAAAAACTATTGAAAAAATAGGAAATATTGGCTTCAGTTTCTTATTAATATTAATGTTTTTGATTATTTTTAATGATATTTTCGCACTAATTACAAAAAAAATCTAATATCCTGCAGGACTTAATATGCAAAGGACTTATCTACAAAGCAATGTAAAAGAAAATAAACTTATACGCTGGATGGATAACAGTTTTCCATTAAAGTTTTATATTGCTCCGTTCAGATTTTATAAAGCGCAAAATGAAGGATATAAATATCAGTCATTAGTAAAAAGGGCACTTGAAGCCTGGGAGAGGGCAAGTAACGGCAGAGTCAGATTTACAATTGTTAATACACTGCTGGAATCACAGGTGAACCTGGACTGGAAACGTATAGACAGACAGGCTCTCGGACATTGCTATTTTAATTTTGATAATTCAGGCAGACTATATTCTGCAGAAGTTCAGATAGGGCTTTCAGACGGAACGATACATGCCAGATATCAGGATGAAAATGAGGTGTATCATACCATTTTACATGAAATAGGACATGCCCTCGGGCTCGGTCACAGCCCGTATACTTCCGATATTATGTATACTCCCCATAGATACGGTGTAATTAACCTTTCAGAAAATGATAAATATTCTATACAGTGGCTCTATAAACTTCCGTACGGAAGCACTGTGGACGAAATAGCCGGAAAATACGGTATTCAATCTAACAATATTGATGATATTATATTCCAATTATCTAAAAAAAATAGTCCTTCTGAATTTGAAAATGTAAAAAATTCTATTAAAATGCAAGGAAAGGATTTGCTGGAGGAGCAGCAAAATATTGCCGAATTGAAAAAATACAATATCGGACTTCAAAACATACAGGTATCCTCTGAGGTTCAGGACTATATCAAAAAGAATATGTCCATGAAAAACAGAAAAAAACCGCCTAATAAACCTTAGCCTGTGAACCTATCATTCTTTTTAGTTCATCAGGACGACTGGATTTTGAAATAGCATCCTGAGCTGTAATCAATCCTCTGTGATACAGGTCAGCCAGCGCACTTTCAAGTGTCTGCATACCATACTGCGAGCCGGTTTGTATTGTAGAATACATTTGAGCTGTTTTTCCTTCTCTTATAAGGTTCGCAACTGCTCCATTGACTACCAGAACTTCCTGTGCCATTACACGACCTTTTTTCGTACCGTCTCTTTCTGTTTTTTGAAGCAATGTCTGTGAAAATACAGCAACAAGACTGTTTGAAAGCTGTATACGTATTTGCTGCTGCTGTGCTTCAGGAAATACGTCAACAATACGGTCAACTGTCTGGCTGGCTGAAGATGTGTGAAGTGTGCCCATAACAAGGTGTCCTGTTTCTGCAGCCGTGATAGCAAGAGCAATGGTTTCAAGGTCACGCAGCTCACCGACAAGAATTATGTCCGGATCTTCTCTTAATGCGGCTCTTAAAGCATTAGAGAATGAACGAGTGTCCTGTCCGAGTTCTCTCTGGTGAACGACACTTTTTTTGGATTTGTGCAAAAACTCTATCGGGTCTTCAATTGTTAAAATATGTTCATTTCTGTTTTCGTTGATGTAATCAATCATTGATGCGAGAGTCGTTGATTTGCCGCTTCCGGTAGGGCCTGTGACAAGTATTAAACCTCTTGGCTTTTCTGTAATTTTTCTTACAATATCAGGAAGCCCGAGAGATTCAAAAGACGGAACTTCTGTATTAATTGTTCTGAAAGCGGCAGCAAAAGTGCCTCTGTTTTTATAAATATTTACCCTGAATCTGCCGATACCATGAATGCCGTAGCTCATGTCCAGTTCCCAATCCTGTTCAAGTTTTCTTCTCTGTTCATTGTTCAAAATCGGAAAAACAAGTGTTTCAACGTTATCAGATGTAAGAGGTGCAAGATTTGTTCTGACCAGATTGCCGTCAATACGAAAAACAGGGGGTAAATTTGATGAAATATGAATATCACTTGCCCCTTTTGATACGGCTTCTTCCAGCAATTCCTCTATTAACATTCCATTCTCCTTTTAATTATATTTTATTTAGTGTACAATACATATTACATTTTACCTGAAATCTTGTCAAAGTACATCTGGAGGAGTTTTTAACGTGAAAATAATAAAACTTGGAAATTTCGAAATCGGTTCTCGCAAATTAACAATACTTGCAGGCCCCTGTGCTATTGAAAGCAGAGATATTGTTTTTACTACGGCTGAAAAGCTCAAAACTATTACAGAAAAACTTGGCATAAATTTTGTTTTTAAATCGTCATTTGATAAAGCGAACAGAAGTTCTATAAAGTCATACAGAGGACCCGGGATAGAAAAGGGGCTTGAAATTTTAAGCGAGGCAAAAAAAGAATTTAAAATTCCGGTAGTGACAGATATCCATGAACCTTCACAGGCAAAAATTGCGGCTGAAGTTGCTGATATTTTGCAAATACCCGCTTTTTTGTGCCGGCAGACGGACTTACTTGTAGCAGCAGCTAAAACTGGCAGAATAGTAAATATAAAAAAAGGTCAATTCCTTGCTCCTGCACAAATGGCACCTCTTGCTCAAAAAGTTTTTGAATCTGGAAATGATAATATACTTTTTACCGACAGAGGAGTAAGCTTCGGGTATAACAATCTGGTTGTGGATATGAGAGCTATACCGGTAATGCAGCAGATAGGCTATCCCGTTGTTTTTGATGCTACCCACAGTGTGCAGCTGCCCGGAGGTGCCGGTGATTGCAGCGGAGGGGAACGAAAATTTGTTTCTACACTGGCCAAAGCAGCGATTGCTGCCGGAGCTGATGCGCTGTTCTTTGAAGTTCATCCTGATCCGGAAAAAGCACTTTGTGACGGACCTAATATGCTTTACTTAGATAATGCGGAAAAATTATTTAAGACGTGTAACGACATTTTTGAGCTTGTGCGCAATGCATGATTAAGCTATGTAAAGCGTAAAACTAACCTTTCTTTTCTTTTCTTTTCTTTTGATTTACTATCTTGTTGATAATGTTAGAAAGGGAAGTAAAAAAATGGCTTCAAAAAGATTCTTATTCACATCCGAATCTGTAACTGAAGGTCATCCTGATAAAGTTTGTGACCAGATTTCAGATGCAATTCTGGATGAATTTTTGACAAAAGATCCCCACTCGAGAGTTGCTGCAGAAACTACTGTTACAACGGGCATGGCTCTTGTATGCGGAGAAATTACGTCAGACTGCTATGTTGATATACCGTCTGTTGTTAGAAATACTATTAAAAATATAGGTTACAACGGAAAAGAAGGCGGCGGTTTTGACTATAAAACCTGTGCTGTTCTGACCTCTATAGATGAGCAGTCTGCTGATATTGCCGGCGGTGTTAACAAAGCACTTGAATCCAGAAACAACAATGCTGATACTTCTTCACAGGAAACAGAAAACGTTGGTGCGGGCGATCAGGGTATTATGTTTGGATATGCATGTGATGAAACTCCGGAGCTTATGCCTTTGCCGATAAGCCTTGCTCACAGACTTGCATACAGACTTGCGCAGGTTAGAAAAAACGGTTCTCTGGGTTATCTAAGACCTGACGGAAAATCGCAGGTAACTGTTGAATATGTAGACGGAAAACCCTCAAGAATTGACACAATAGTACTTTCAACCCAGCATGACCCTGAAATTAACGGTGTTTCTGATAATAAAGAAGTTCAGGATATTATCAGGCAGGATTTGATTGAAAAGGTAATAAACCCTGTTTTTGAAGATTGCAATATTAAACCTGATGAAAAAACAAAATATTTAATCAATCCATCAGGAAGATTTGTCATAGGCGGACCGCAGGGTGATGCGGGTCTTACGGGAAGAAAAATTATTGTAGACACTTACGGCGGTTATTCAAGACACGGCGGCGGTGCGTTTTCCGGAAAAGACCCCACAAAAGTTGACCGTTCTGCGGCTTATGCAACAAGATATGTTGCAAAAAATATTGTAGCAGCAGGTCTGGCTTCAAAATGCGAAGTAGAACTCGGCTATGCAATCGGGGTTGCTGAACCTGTGTCAGTTATGGTAGATACATTCGGTACCGGAAAAATTTCAGATGATGATATCGCAGAACTCATTAAAAAGAATTTTGACCTGAGACCGGCTGCAATTATCAAACAGTTTGATTTAAGAGGATTGCCTGCCAAAAACGGCGGAAAATTCTATCAAAAACTTGCAGCATACGGACATATGGGACGTACTGATATTGATGTACCGTGGGAAAAAACAGACAAAGCTGCTGCTCTTAAAGAACAGTCTCAAACAAATTGCTGTTCCTGCTAAATATAAAAGCAGCGCACAATTTTTAACAGAAATACCCTGATTTTTTATCAGGGTATTTCTTTGTAATATAGAAAAAAATTTTACTGCCTGAGTATTATCAATTAACTATTATCTTTGTATTTTCTTCATGTTAAAATTAAATCCGATATTAGAAATTATGCGGAGAGAGTTTATTATGTTTTCTTTTTTACAAAAAAAATCAGAACCTGAATACACAAAAATCAATAAGCTATATAACGGTTTAAAAAAGATATATTCCGGTGAAGTGTCAGTGGATAGAAAAAAATATTTGACAGAAGAAATCGAAAAATACGGTTATCTCAGATATCCTTTTATTAAAGCACTGGAAGAACTCACTCCGGCTGAGGTTTTGTTCGGTCTGGAAATAAAATTCAAACAGAATAAAGTGTTTTCAGACGGAGAATTTCATTTTGAGAACAGTGAGGTTAGTCCTGTTGCAAGAGCAGGCATAAAAAATTCCGAATGGATATGCCGTGAGCAGCATAATATAAAACTGATAAATCTCGCAGCTCTTTCAGACGGAAACAAATCAACTAATCCCGCAAAACTAATAAACTGGCTTACCCAGCTCTTGATACTTCCTGCAGGTTTGCCTGAAGAAGGTATTCTGGGAACAACAATTTATCTTATACCGTTTCATCCTCGTGAATTCGGGTGTGCATATCTGCCTACCAGTTCTGAAGTGAGCCCGCAGCTCGAAGATAAGGAGCTGAAAGAGGAGTCGGGGTTGGATGCAAAGGGACAGGTGCAGCTTTTTATAGAACTTGCGCAGCTTGCAGGTCATCCGGTAATCTATGACGTTTTGCCCCAGACCGGCAGATTTTCTAAGATTGTGCTTGCTAACCCGTCAATAGCCCGCTGGTATGATATAAATAAACTTATCTCGGATATAGAAAATTGTGTGGATGAAGTATTTGAAATATTGGCAGAGGATTTTGGACAGGAAGATGCAAAAATCGTTTCTGATATTTACAAGTCGGCTCTGAAAAACGGTTCCTGTGATTTTAGCGAACACTACAAAACTATATATGAAAAGCTTGAAGAACTCTTGAAGGAAAAGAAAAAAGAGCTTTCAGAAAAAATGCTGGCAAAAGAAGAGCAGGAAAAAATTCACAGGAATGTGAAAAAGATTATTGCTGATATTCTTGGAATTAATATATCAAAGAGACTCGAAGAAAAGGACATAACAAAACAGGGTGAAATTATAAGAAAGCTCATAGACGAAGGATTTTGGCCGGCTCCAGGCGGTGCATGGTGTTCTGCCGGAGTTCCTGTATTTGATAAAATGGCTGAACACAGTGAATATCCGGTATTTAAGCATTATGATTTTAAATGTACCGATGTGACTCATTTTGCTAATTTAGACTGCCAGACTCCTTATTATTTTGTCTATCTTGAATCAGGAAAGTACAACAAAGAAGCTGTTGACGCATATACGGATTATCTAAAAAAACTTCAAAAGGACTATAATTTTGATGGCTTCAGGGTTGATCATATAGACCATATTGTAGACGAAGTGTCGGAAAAAGACGGAGTTCCCATCAGTTATCGTGCTCCGAGGAGCGTTCTTGGGAAAGCAAACGAAATACTGAAAAAAACTGTTCCTCATTTTGCAGCAATGGCTGAATATATGCTCTGGGACAGATTTTACAGAGAATATCATGAGGATATGCAATTCGATATTTTATGGGGTGATGATATTATTGCACAATCGTCCAAAACTCCTGAAACAATTATGAATAACAATCATGAGCTTGCTGATTATAATGCGAAAAATCCTGATATATCAAACCTCTCAATCTTAAAAACATATAATAATCAGGACGGGGAGTTCAGGGATATAAGCCAGTACCCCGGACAACTGGGCAGAGATGGAGCTTTATTCAAGTGGTTTAAATACAAATTTTTACCCGGAGGTAAAAATGCGCAGCGTCCTGTTATGTACATTGACGGGGATGAGTCTTTTACAAAAACCGGTATAGAAAGCGTTATAGGTGCGGAAATAGCTATGAAACGCTCAAAAGATTATGATTTCTACGAACGGTTTGATGCGATAGCAAGGTTTGCACTTAATTCAGAACTTACACGGGACGGAGAGGCAGAAATTTTTGTACAGCACGATGACGGTTTTTGTGCATGGATTGTTTCAAAAGACCCGTTGAAAGAGTCTCTTTTGATTCTTGCTAACTATAATGCACCTACAGAAAAAATCAGGAATGACTCAGGCTCTTATATAAAAGAAGGACATCCGGTATTTAATAAGAGTGTAAAACTGCCATGTGATTATCAGATAGTATCCGAGTTTATCTACGATGAAAAAATTAAGGACTTTACTGAAATAAAATTTAGCGCACCGGAGACAGAAATGACTTTTGACAGGCTGGAGCCGGCGCAATTTAAGATTTTTAAAATTGTACGTTAATGTTAAGTATTGTAAAAAAATACCAGAAAATCTGACTTTTCGCTAAAGTTTATTAAACTGTAAGCCGATATATAGTATGTAAGTACTAAACCGGTCAAACAGGAGAAAAGTTATGACAAACAATGTAAATGGAATCGGACTCAACACTGGCGGAGTAAACGGATACCCTGCTCACACAAGAAAAGATGGTGCAAAACCGGAAGAAAACACTCCGGAAGTTCCTGCGGGACAGGCGCAAAATACACCGTTAAATCCTGATGATGTGCTGACATTTTTGGCTCAGACAGCTGTTTATAATAAGCCGGTAAATCTTGTTGCCGGAAAATATGATGTCAGCAAATATGTAACTCCCGAGCAGGCCGCACGCATTGCAGGTTTTATGACCAGTTTTGAAAATGAAGTAGCACAAGGTCTGGTACGTATTAACGAAGAATTTGGTGACAATCTTTCAGACGCTGCAAAACTGGATTTAGCAGCAAGAATGGTTGAATAACATAATCATCGTGTAGCTTATTTAATATAAAAATTGTTTGTCAAAACAGGTCTTTTACGTAAGTTTAAGACCTTTTATTTTTGTTCAGGTGACAGTTTAGAGGAATATTCTGCAATGATTCTCGAGATGTCATATCCGCCTGCTACCATTTCCAGTATTATCTGATTGTTTATAATGACTGTTTCTGTGTATTCCATTGTGTCTATGTCAAGCACTTCAAACTCTACAAAATCTATTCCGACATATTTTATTTTGCCGTATTCAGCAGTAGAGCCCCAGCGCAGAAAAACTATCTGTTTTTCATATTGTTTCAGCTTTTGAACAAGTGTAATAGACATAAACCTTTCCCCATATCCATATTAATTTTATAATATTATATTCTTATAATAACCGTATTGTACATAAAGTCAATATTATTTTATTATAGTCATATGTATATAATTGAGCTGATTTACAAGCTGTTAAATAAAAAAGATAAAGAACGCAAACTTCCGCAGCAGGAAAAAGAATATGAAAAGTGCGAGCATGTTTTTCTGCCTCTGGACAGTACAAATGAGGTGCTTGCCTGTACAAAATGCGGAATAATAATTCACCGGAAAGATTTGGACAAAAGCTCAAACAACCCTTTTCAACGTTAAATTCTAAAACCTAAAGTCTGATATCGTTCAGCTGACAGTATGCTTTGAATGATGCAAAGTCGTTTTGAATTTCTGCTTCTATATTCGGTATTTCCATATCTTTTATCATTACAAGGGCTTTTTTGTAAGTTTCTGTAATTTTTTGTGCATAGCTGTTTTTGTTCTGGGGTTTCTTGTGCATCATCTCTTCAAGATATTTCGCATAAAGTTCGTACAGCATAACTTTATGCAGTTTCATACCATAAGTTTTCACAATAAGTAGTGCTTTTTCAATATACATTCTGGCTGCTTCCATATCGCCTTTTATGATATAAATTTCAGCTATTAAGCGTTTATAGAGCACCATAAAATAGTAATTATTTATCTTCGGATTTTTGGCTACATCAAGAGCTTTCTGGGTAATATCAAGAGCTTTGTCTGTTCCGTCTGTAACGAGTGTAACTTTTGCAATGTAATACCAGCAAAGCAGTGCGCCCACTGCAATTTTTTCTCTTGCAAAAATAGCAACCTGTTCATTATAAATATCCAGAGCTTTTGAAAGATTTCCTTCCTCATGCAGAACTTTACCCAGAAATGTTTTTAGCAGGTTTTTGATGAGAACATCATTGTAGTTATTGGCAAATGTGACGACAGAGAAAAGCTCTTCTTTTATATTTACAAGGTCACGTTTCATTATTTTATTGAGTATATTTATAAAGTTCCACTGGGATATTATTTCAGGGTCGACAATATCATTTGCTGTTTTTTGCGAAATTTCTATTAAAATACCTTCGGATTTTTTGATAATACCCAGCATAGTGTATGCCAGAGCTTTTGACAGGGCGACTCTTATTAGGTAATTTTTATTGTTAATATGATTTTTTGAGATAATTTCATCAATAAAGCTCAAAACATTCAAACATTTTTTGTTTCCCTGTAATATCAAAGCATTTGCAACAATCAAATTACATTCCAGCCACGTTTCGTAGATTATATCCACCGGTATGTCTTTTGTCGGGATTGATTGCGCAATTGCCTGTTCTATAACCGGAATAATTTCGTTGCTTGCCATATTGTATATTTCTTCTGAATTTCCGATGCTTAAAATCGCCTTCAGCTTTTTATATTTAATTAACGCACATTCAAGTTTGTATTCAGGGTAATCAATCAGTTTTAAAACAGTGTCTACGGTTTCTATTACACCGTGATAGTTTCCGATTGCATCACAGCTTTTTGATAAATATCCGGCAAGTTCAATGATTTTGGGTTTATTACCGAGTTTTACCGCTGTAGACAGGGCATTGGACAGATAGTTCATTGCTTCAGACGGTTTTGAGAGATAGAGGAGTTTTCCGAGTCTTTCCTGAATGTTTGTTATGACGAGATTGTTATTTTCAGGATTTATTTCCTGCGCAATTTTCAGACACTGTTTCTGGGATAGAGCCCAGAGATGTTCGTCGCCAAGATATGCACACAATTTTATATTGTCTGTCCATATATTCATTGCCAGAAGTTTCTGGTTCAAATTCTGTGCAACCAGTGCTTTTAACGCATTACTGGATAATGTGTAGTTGTTGATTACGTCAAAAATTCTTTCGTTCAGCAATGTAAAATCTTCGCTTATCTTTGCCCGTTCATAGACAAATTTCCACATCAATGTGTTTTTGAATGCGAACATATTGTCATTAAACTGGCTGATATACGCATAGTTTACAAGCAGCTGTATAATATTTCTAAAATCGTCAAAACTGATTTTCATGACGTGTTCCAGTAGTTTTATATTGAACTTGTTTCCCATAATAGCTGCTGTACAGAGGGTTCTGTATACGGTCGGGAATTTTTCTTTAAGAAAATCAAGTCTTTTTGTCAATATTTCATATAGATTTTTCGGCAGATTGAGCTCCAGCGGTGTGGATTTGTATTTTATTTCATTGTTAGTTGTGTCAAATGCGTCATTTTCATTAAGCAATACAAGAATTTGTTCTATAAACGCACTGTTTCCGCCGGAATTTGTGTATATTTTCTGAAAGATAGGTTCCGGAATAGGATTTCTGCCATTCATGAACAATTTTGTTAAATTTAGTGCATGCTCAAGCGTTAAATTAGAGAGGAATACATCCTGATATTCATTTTCTGCTATTTTTTCAGAGTAAAAATAGCCCTGTGATATTCTTTTGTCTTTATATGCAACAACTAATTTTATATTTTCTGAAAGGTAATCCTCATTAATAAAATTCATCAAAAATTCATAAGAAGCACCGTCAATCATGTCAAAATCGTCTATTACAATAATCAATTTTGAATGCATTGATATTTCAAGAATAACTTTTTCGAGCAGTTTGAATGTATATTCTTTATTAACAAGAATTTCTTCAAAATGAGCAGTTAAAGACGGATAAAGAAAGTTAAACAGATTTTTGTTTTCTTCTTCTGTCAGTGCAGGAACAATTTTCTGAAATAATTTTTTTGTCTCCTTCTGGAACTCGTTTGACATATTTGTATAATCCGGCAGGTTAAAGAATGTTAAGAACATTTCCTGAAAAATACCAAACGGGGTGATTTGGGAATTAGCACTGCATTCACCCCACAGCCATGCATATTTTAGAGGCTGGAGTTCATTGAACAAATATCTAAGGACTGTTGATTTTCCGTGTCCTTCTGCACTGCTGAGTCCGATTATTTTTTTGTCATTGCTTTTAACCGCTGCAACCATTAAATTTTTTGATTTTAGCTGGTCTAACTCCGGCATTGCTTCATCAAGAAAGCCCTGAACAGTTTGTTCCTGTGTTTGTTCTGTGTTTTCAGATTCTTCTATTTTTTCCCCAGAATTTTGAACCACAGGTTCATTTTTTTTTTCATCCGCCTGTATAGCAGGTTTTACCTGTACCGGCATCTGTTGTTCCTGAAGCTGTGCAGTCTTTGGAGTTGGTTTTTCCTGTGCCCGCTGTTGCTCTTCATTGGGAACAACTGCTGACTTTATTGTCGGTTCCGGTATGTTAGCAGGCTCAGAAGGCTCATTGGTCTCTCCGTAAAAATATTCATCCTCATCTGCAAGTGCTGTTAAATCAAAATAATCAATTTCGGCAACGTTTTGTTCTTCTGTATCTAATGACTCGGTTTTGTTTTCAACTGCGTCATCAGAAAATTCATCATCCTGCTGTTTTTTGAGAAGTGCTTCATAATCGTCTGCAAAATCGTCCTCAATAACGCTTTCTTGAAGCTCTTCGATTTTATCTGTGTTAATATTGCCAGAGTCTTTTACTGAAATTTCAGGTAATTCTTCTGTTTGCGGTTGTGCAGAATTTAAGTCTTTCATTTCTTCTGTTTCGTCAAGTGAAGAATGGAGTTCGATTTTTTGTTCCTGAAAGAGAGAAAAAGGCTTGGGTTCTGCGATAGATGGTGCAGTGCTGTTGTCTGAAACATTGCTGTCGTATGTTTTTCCTGTGTTGTTCTGTGAAATTTGAGACTGCTGTTTTACAGGGAACTGGTAAGAACATTTTCTGCATTTTTCTGCATTCGGCAGGTTTGCACTTTTGCATGCCGGACAATATTTTAAAAGCTGTAAATTGCAGTTTGAACAGTATTCTGCAGTGATAGCATTTAAGGTTTTACAGACAGGACAAACTGTCTGCACTTTTGCACCGCAAAAGTTACATCTTAAACTTTTCGAGTCTATTTCTTTTTTGCATCGAATGCAATGCATGATAATATACCAACTAATTACATTTATAGAATTATTATATTATAAAAATTTAAAATCTGTATTATTTATTGAAATGAAATTTTACGATTTCAGCTATTTCAAGAAGTCTTTTACTGATTTCAGATTGTGAAAGATTGGTTATTTCAGCAATTTCACGCTGTTTTTTCTCTTTTACATATCTCAAAAAGAAAATTCTTAAATATTCTTTATTTGGATTATTTCTATGTGCAACGAGTACAATATCAACAACTTTTTGTAACAAATCTTTTCTTACAATTTTTTCTTCGAAATTGTCTTTCGGATCAGAAACATTGTACAAACTTACGGGCTCATTGCTCGAAAAGACCGGTTCTATTACGGCAGGCACCGGTGCTATTTCCGGAAGAAACTGTTTTGCCGGTGTAGGGTCAATCAAAACTTCATGGGTCGAAACATATTTATTTGAATGGCGTCTTATGCGTCCGGATGTTCTTAAAACATTGAGAATAGATGTATTAACTACTTTAGCCAGATATCCTTCGAAATTTTTTATTTCGTTGTTTTCAAATAGTGTATACGAACGCTTGTAGGCTTCTGAACAAAAGTCCTCAAATAAATCTTCGTTCCCGATGTATTTATTGTTTAATCTAACAAGTCTCTCTATAATTGTCCGTTGTTTTTCAAGTGTATCCAATTTCCCTAACCCATCTCTATATAAACACAGGTATAACCTGTTGATTTTATAATAACATAGATTTTTAAATTAGAAAAATTTTAAAAATTTATTACCAGAGAAAGGTTATAATCACCCTTAATATCTTTTAAATTAGGGGCATTGACATATTTAAGAGTTTCTTTAATACTTCGTAACACAACGTTGTCAATTTGTTCCGAACCGCTGGAGTCAAGAACCTGCAAATTCTTAATTTCATTATTTTTTGTGACCTGGAAATTCAGGTGAATTTTATTGTTGTAAGCAAATTCAGTTGTATTTGCCAGATCATTCTGCAGATTGATTTGCAGATTTTTTCCTGCAACCTGTAAATAATTTTTAAATGATTCATTTTGTGCAAGTTTGTCGCTTACATTCCATGAAATTTTTGTGATAGTTATTGCGGCAGGCTGTTCGGAGAATACATTTGTCATTGATTTGTTGATATCCTGCGGAACCGGTGGTTCTTCAGTTTCGGCCGGTTTATTGGCAAAGTCAAACAATGCATTTTCATCTCCGCTATTATCATCTCCTCCGGTGACATTGTTTGTTGTTTTTCCGAATTTCATAAAATATGTCGTTGCTCCGCCTGCAAGCAGTATCAGTATCAAAAATAAAGATACTGCTATTTTTTTAGTTTTGTTTACTGCAGATTTCACGACAGGAGATTCCTGTATATTTATTTGAGCTTCTCCGTTTTCACCCTGCGGTGTTTCGTCATATAACATTTCTATTGATTCGTCATTATCAATTTGTGATAATTTTTGTGCAATTTGTTTAGGTACTGAATCAGATGTTACTGAAGATTTTTTTACATTTTCTGCATTATTGTCTTCGAGCAGCTGAATTAGTTCATCGTCCATGAGATTTTCTAAATTTAAATCTTCTGTTGTATTCTCTGTTTTTGTCAAATCATCAGATTCATTAAAGCCCAGAATATTTTTCAGATTATCATCCAGCAAATCCTCTAATTCATTGTTGTCAAGTTCATCGGTATTTTCTGCTTTTCCGTTATCAACAGCAATGGCAGCAGAAGAAACTGCCGGCTCTGACTCTTCTTCTATTTTAGGTTGAATATCTTCTATATCGGACAGATTTGATGTTTGTTCTGTATCCAGGTGCAAATTGTCTATATTTATATCAAGATCGTCTTTATCCTCTAAAAGCAGAAGGTCATCGTCTAGAGTATCAAGTTCTAAATTTTCCGCTGTGTCATCATTTATATTAATTGGTTCGTTTTCTTCTGCATTATTCGTTTCTGTATCAAAAGTTTCTTCTGTTATTGTTCCGGAATTTTTTGAGTCATTCACTTGTTCAGGATTTTTTTCGGTTAATTCTTCAGTCTCTCCTGTCGAAAGATTTTCCGGATTATTTGCGGTAGTTTTGTTCTCGTCAATGAAGTCAAGATCTTCAGGTTCGATATTGTTTTCTGTGTTTTTTTCTGTATCCTGAAATGTTAGTTCTTTCTGCATTTCATCTTTTTCTTCATCATCGGATGTTTCTGATAAATCATCCTCATCTGCAAAGTCAAGAAGAAAGTCGTCATCATCATTAGAGTCTTTTGTTTCAGAAGTTTCTTTATTTTCTTCAGTCAAAATTAGTGTTTCATTATCTGTTTCCGGTTTTTCAGCTGGCATAATTTTGTATTCATTTTGAATTGCGTTCTGAATTATACCCGCAGGCTGTTCATCTAATGATTCTTCAATGTTTTCATCAGCAACTTCAGAACCGGCAATTTCTGATGCGCCCGGTTCTTCTGAAATCCCGGTTTGAAGCAGGGGTTCTCCTGATAATATTTCATCAGACGTGGAACTATCGGTCTCGTATTCATTTATTTTTTCTTCATCGTCTTCAACCAGAAAACTTTCTGTTTCATCATCTGTTTCTTCTTCCGGTGCTTGACTGTTTTCTTCATTGCCGGAAAAATTGCCGTCTGATAGTATGTCCGCACTTTCGTTTTCTGCTTCTTCCTCGTCATCATCAGGCAGATACACAGGCTGTGCTTCGGGCAGGCTGTATGCTCTTGTTAATGCTCCTGTCAGAATATCAAGTGTCTGATCATTTAAAAGATCAGGATATTTGTTCAACTGTTTTACAACATTATCGAATTCATTCATTTCTGAAAGTTTTTCTCTGCAGAACGGACATTTCATCAGGTGCTGTATAAAATAGATTTTTTCACTGTCAGAAATTTCATTATCTAAAAAAGCAATGGCCAGTTCTTCAATTTTTGCATGAGCTTCTTTTGAAAAAATTTGTTGTTTTTTTTCTATCCGGCTGATTGCATTTTTTAATTCGCCTATTGGTTTTAAAATATCTACATTGTATTCAAAATATTCCGTGTTGCTTTGTATTTTGGGCAGATTACCCGATTCTATAAAACCGATTGGTTCTATATTTTCAATATCATGAGTCATTCTTACTACAAGATATATTTCAGGAATTGCAAAAAATTTTTCATGGGATTTTGGCACATAGAAAGTGTTGCCGTCATAAATTACACGAACATCTACTCTGACATCATCGGAGTATAAATCTGCTATCTCAAGAACATCATCTAATGCCGTTATTTTGAATAAACTGTTTTTATGTTTTAATTTCAAGTCACCGTCATCTAAAAGGTCGCTGACAGACATAGCTGCCGCACTGAGCACGAAAACTCTTTTTCTTATTTCTTCCGATGACAATTTTATTGCCAGATTTTTTGCGTTATCCAGAACAAGTTTATTCACTTTTTGCATTTATATCTCTCCTCCTGTGTATCGGAGCCGATTATACTTCCCGCCATTCTTGGACTTCCGGTATCGGAGGAAATTCTTTTTCCATCTTTTTTAGAATAAGTCTGAAAAACGGAATTCTTTTCCTGTTTTCGATATTTAAACCGGTTTGTTTTTGAATACAGTTCGTAAGAGTTTCGGCTTGTTTGTATTTTTCGTTTAAGTAATTTTTGTAATTATTAACTCCATCCTTTTGTTTTTTATTTCCGGCTTCCGTACTCAAAAAGGGGTGTCTGTTTTTTGGAGACTCTGCAATGTGCTGCTCCAGGCAATACAACTTTTCAAGTGCGGCTAATACCGCAAGTGATTTGTATGGTTCCATACTTTTTACCTCTCTTTGAGTGAAGCACGGGTAATATAAAAATCACTCTATTAACTTAGATAACATTTCAAAAAAAAATATTCCAAAATAAATAAATTAGTGTTATAATGTAAAGAAATGTATCACATTAGTGTAAAAAAACTGGTCTCTTAGCAATAAAAAAACATTTTCTGGTTTTATGTTATTGCAGTGAAGGTATATTAAAAATATGTAATAAAAGATAAAAAAGGAGTGTTTATTATGTCAATCAACTTTCCAGCAGGAATTGTACCATTGTCACAGGAAACAATTTCACGTCCGCCTAAATTTACTGTTCAGCAGCCTGCACAGCAGCCTGCCGCAAGTACACCAATCAACGGTGAAGAGCCAAAAAAGAAAAGCAATAACTGGTTATTAAAGACGGTCGGTGCTATTGTTGTTGTAGGTGCTGCATTAGGTCTTGGCAGAAAATATTTACCTGCATTGAAAAACATTGATTTAACACAGGCTGCGGCTGAAGGTGCAAAATGGTATGATAAAGGTCTGAGATATGTTGCTCAGGCAGGTGAATATATCAATACAAAAGCAGCTGCAAGCTGGAACTGGATTAAGTCACTGCCGGCAAAAATCGGTATTGGTAAAAAAGGTGAATAATTTTATTTAATGCTGCAGATACTTTATCAGCCTGCATGAAATTGATTACTAATTTTAATGTAAAAAACAGCCATGTTAATGGCTGTTTTTTCTTCTTGCTAAAATACTATTTTGTATAGTAAAGTAGTATTTATGAAGAAATTTTTTTCACATCTGTTTTTTTTGACACTTGGCGGTTTTATTGCCGCATTTGCAATTGAAAGCTTTTTGGTGCCTAATAAAATTATTGACGGAGGCGTAGTCGGTATTTCGATTATGATGAATTACAAAACCCATCTTCCTTTGGGTATGTATATTTTTGTTTTGAATTTACCGTTTATATTTTTAGCATTAAAAAAAATGGGAAAACTTTTTGTGCTTTCAACGTTTTATGCTGTTGCAATGCTTTCAATAGGTGTTTCTATGATACCGGTTTGGACTGGAGGCAGGCATGTAAGCGATCCGTTTCTTGCTTGTATATTCGGTGGTGTAATACTCGGACTCGGGGTCGGGTTGATACTCAGAAACAACGGCTCGCTTGACGGAACGGAGATTGTTGCACTGCATTTTGCTAAAAAATTAGGCTTTTCAGTCGGCGAGATTGTTATGTTTTTTAATCTTTTTATTTTTACTGCAGCCGGTGTTGTTTTTGAAAACTGGCAGAGTGCAATGTATTCAATCATCGCTTATTTTATAACGTACAGAGTGATAGATATCGTTCTTGACGGTTTAAATGAATCAAAATCCATAAGAATTATTAGCGACCTTTCACAGGAAATCGGTTCTGCCATTATGGAACAGTTTGATGTAAGCGTTACTTATATAGACGCACTGGGTGGTTTTTCGGGACAGAAAAAACGTATGATTTTTTGTATAATAAGCAGGCTTGAAATTATGAAATTAAAGGCACTTGTTAAAACAATTGACCCCAGCGCATTTATTGCTGTTGAAAATGTCCATGAAGTTGATGGTGTTAGAATAAAGAGCCACAAAGGAATTTAGTTATTTTGTTATTGTTTTTTGTTTTTGCTTTTTTATCTGTATGTGTTTATATTACTTGTTTGCATTTATATTTAAAATTTACAATGTTAATTTAAAAAAATACAATTAGTATGTAAAATAAAAAGTTTGAGATAAAATAACATTATCTATAGACCATTGGGGAAAATAAATGATAAAAAAAGTTTTAATAGCCAATAGAGGCGAAATTGCCATCAGAATTATCCGTGCCTGTAAAGAGCTCGGTATACAAACAGTTGCTGTATATTCACAGGCAGATGCTGATTCGTTGCATGTCAGTCTTGCTGATGAAGCATATTGCATAGGACCTGCTCAGAGCGCAAAAAGCTATCTGAATATTCCTGCAATAATTTCTGTTGCTTTAACCAGCGGTGCAGATGCAATTCACCCGGGATACGGATTTATGTCGGAACGTGCTGATTTTGTTGATATTTGTTCTGACCATGGTATAAAATTCATCGGTCCCACGGCTGACGCTATGAGAAAAATGGGTGATAAAGCAACCGCAAGAAAAACAATGATTGCGCATAATGTTCCTGTAACACCCGGCACTGATATAGTTGATGACTTGAATGCTGCAAAAGAATTTGCAAGAACAGCCGGCTATCCCGTTATTGTTAAAGCTACGGCCGGCGGCGGCGGTAAGGGTATGAGAATTGCCAACAGCCCTGATGAACTGGAAGAAGCTATTACTCTGTGCCAGACAGAAGCCCAAAATGCTTTTGGCAATGCCGGTGTTTATATTGAAAAATATATTATTAACCCGAGACATATAGAAGTTCAGATTATTGCAGATCAGTATGGCAACGTAGTTCATCTCGGTGAAAGAGACTGCTCTGTTCAAAGACGTCATCAGAAACTGCTTGAAGAGGCTCCGTCTCCTGCTATTGATGAAAAAACAAGAAAAGCTATGGGGGAAGCTGCTGTTACAGCGGCAAAATCAATAAACTATGAAGGAGCCGGAACCATAGAATTTTTGCTTGATCACGACGGCAGCTGGTATTTTATGGAAATGAATACCCGAATACAGGTTGAACATTGTGTTTCTGAAATGATTTCCGGAATTGACCTTGTAAAAGAACAAATCAGAGTTGCCTGCGGTGAAAAATTATCTTTCACACAGGATGATGTACAGTTAAGAGGACATGCTATTGAATGCCGTATAAATGCAGAAGATGCTGACAAAGATTTTATGCCCTGCCCGGGAGAGATAAAAGGTTATATTGCCCCTGGAGGTTTTGGGGTCAGAGTCGATTCGCATTCATATACCGGTTACAAAATTCCTCCGTATTACGATTCTATGATAGGCAAGCTTATCTGCTGGGGAAAAGACAGGGAAGATGCAAGAAAAAGAATGCTCAGAGCAATAAGCGAGTATGTAATTACCGGCATAAAAACTACAATCCCTTATCATAAAAAGATTTTATCAAACGAAGTGTTTATATCCGGCAATTTTAACACAGGTTTTATTGCTGAACATATGGTTAACAAAAGTGAAGAAAAAAATAATCCGGTAAATCCGGCTAATGTCTAATAATTGCTTATAATTTTTACCTGAACAAGCTTAGCTTATTGTTAAGCTTGTTTGTTTATTTAAAATTAAAAGATTAAAATTTTTAAAAACGTGGTAATAATAATTCAGAAGCGATTGTTAATGAAGGATATTAAATAGGACAAAACTTAATATAACTTAATAAAAATAAAAATTTTAGCACTTTTTTCGTCATTTTCGTGTTTTTTAATTCATCAGTGTAGAAAATCTCTAGACACATCTATGTGCAAATAGTCGCTAGTTAATATTTTTATTATTTATATAGTCAAGATAAAGGAGAAAAAAATGACTAATGGAATTAATTCATTCGACAACAATGACCCTAATATCAAAAAATTAGGGAAAACTAATGCTGCAAAAAACAGCGGTACACCACGTTATGTATATAACAAAGATAATGGCGGTGATTCTGTAGAGTTGTCAACTAAGAATAAAAAAACCAGACAAAATCCCATTGCAAAATGGTTTAAATCAATCGCCCTTGCAACGACACTTGCAGCCGGAACTATGATGCCTACCTCCTGTACGGTAGAACACGACTATCAGGGTAAAGACGTAGTAATCACAAACGAAGTAACAATTGATATGTCAGTAATGAATGACCTGCTGCAAAAGATATTCGAAAAACTGGAAGAATTGAACCAGAATGTTGTAGTGGGCAACGAAACAATATCAGAACAGATACTGAATTTGTATGAAGAATTGAAAAATGGTCAGATAGACGACCAGATTTTCTTTGACAAGATTATTGAACTTTTAGGTAACATCAATGCAAACATCATTGTCGGTGATGCCTCTATTACAGAACTGCTGGAAGCACTGCTGCAACAATATCAGCAGGGAGAAATAAACTACAAAGAAATGCTCAGCCAGATTTTAGAAATCCTGGGCAACATTGAAGCATCCCTGAATTCATACCTCGACAGAATCATTGAAAAATTAGAATCAATGGATCAAAACAATGTTGCAGGTCATGACAA
>CALUTO010000014.1 GCA_944323735.1 Candidatus Gastranaerophilales bacterium | reverse complement strand
ACTTTTTGCTTCTGTGATGAAATCGGTAGACTCTAATCTGTATTTTCTCCGCTTCGCTACGGTCAGTCATCACATCGGCATTTATTATATTCTATTTTCACTTTTTGCTTCTGTGATGAAATCGGTAGACTCTAATCTGTATTTTCTCCGCTTCGCTACGGTCAGTCATCACATCGAACAAATTTGACTATATAAAAATTCTATCAAAACAAGAATAAATTGCAATTATTAAAATCTGAAATATATAAACGGATTATATGTAGATGCTGCTATTGTTGCCGAAGAAAGGATGAACAGAAAAAGCAGCCATAAATTTACAAGTCCGTACAAAATTTTATTCTCGCGTTTCACATTCAATATATTTCTAAATACCGGTACTGAACAAATCAACGCCGCGCAAAGCATTATAACCTCATACGAATCAACATAATACTGCAACGAATACGCAATATCATGGACTTTTACCAATCGGAACATATTAAATCTTTTATTTTATTATCATAATCTATTTATGTCTTCAAAATCCGACGTTTAACGGCTTAAAAATGAACCGGTACCTATTTGCAGCAACTACACATATAATCGTCAAAACCAGTGCTATTATTGTTCTTTTTCTCATCCGTACACTCTTATTTTTTTACCAATTCAAAAAAATTTTACCAGAAGAAAAAGAAAATGCAAACATCATTCTTCAAAAATAGCTTTAAAGTAAATATCAGCACCCTGTGTATTATACAATGGCAGTTTTTTCCAGAGTTTAAAAGTAACTTCTGCCGGCAGTGCTGTTATGCCGAATTCCAATTTTGGCTGCATCGGAGAAGTATTATTACATCCCCCGTCTAACTTACAGCTTGTGCCTAAATGGATATAGTCAGAAAGTTTGTACACACTTTGAGAAACGTTATCTTTTTTTGTAAAATACAGATTATATTTTTCATAGACATATACATATTCATATCCAAAATCACGTGCATTTAAACCAACAAACGAAAACGGCATCATAAACTCCGGCTGCTGTATATTTTTGATTAGGCTTTTATCAGCTTTATATACGGCAATTATCATATTGTGATTTTTGTCAAAATACAATGCTTCCGGTATAAACTGTAAAAGCTTATTTTTACAAAACGGAGCATTTTTAGGATAGTGATATCCAAGATGATTTATTACCCCGAGAAGCAATGACGGATTGTTTATATAAATACTTCTTGCTGAAGGTCCTGAAGCAACATCCTTTCCAAACGGACATGCCACGTTATCCAGTCCGTACCAGGGTGTTTTATCGTGAATACCTCCAAAAACTTCTTTATCGGGTTTATAAAATATAGATGCAAATTTTGATTCTTTAACGTATTTTTGTCTCAAATCAAATATCTCTTTTTGAGTCAGATTATCATATTCTGACGGAGGATTTATCTTAATTTTTTCCATATCAGCAAATAACACTTTACTGATTTGCATATTTTCAGTTTTTTGTTTTTTCACTGCATTTTTGTCAATAAAGTCAATAAGCTTCTCTGCTTCAACAAGATTTTTTATGGAATATTTAAAAGAATTTTCTTTCAAACTTCTTTTAACAATATCTCTATATTTCAAAAAATCATTAAGTGCTTTTTCTTTTTCACCAAGTTTGAGATAACACTTGCCTCTGTTCAGTCTAACAGAAGCATAATTTTCCGGAATAATTACCGTATCCAGCAGTTTTGTATAATATACAACAGCATTTTTACAGTCACCTGTTTTTCTGAAAGAAGCGGCCGCATAATTTAAAGCTTTAACTTTTGCATCAAAGCTATCGTCTGTATATGAAATATTTTTTGCAATAATTGATTCTTTACCTGAATCAATCAGTGCAATAGACTTTTCTGCATAAAACAGCGCATTTTTATAATCTTTTTTATCCAGATAAATATCTGAAATTTTTAATGCAACCAAATAATCATCTTTGTATATCTGCTCTGATTTTTTTAAGAGTTCCAGTGCATCATTTATCTTTTTTTCTAACAAAAAATCTACGGCTTGCGAATAATAAGAAACAAAAGTTTTCTCACCGGCTTTGCCCGAATCAAAATTCAGACTTATATTAGCACAAATACCGGAATAAATAGCAACAGAGACAATTACACTCAATAAAATAATATATTTTTCCAGGGCCTTTTGGGGAATAACAACTATAAATATTCCCCATATAACTACAAATATAATCAGCAACAAAACCGGCGACACATAATTATAAGAAAAATCCGTATCAGAACTATTTAAAAACTTATTAAACCTGTCTGAAAAATAGTCTGCAACAAATGGCTCATAAAAATAAATTTCCGGATTTATTGTATAAACCGCACCATTATTATTTATATCTATATTTATTTCATTATGACCATAACGGCCTGCCCTCTTATATAGTACTTTTACATCCAGAATATCTTTTATGTCAAAAACATGTTCATACGGAGTAAAAAAAGTATATGATTTTAGAGTGCAAAATCCTGTTTCTCTACGGCAATCACAGGTCATTACAGAAAAAATCATTGAACACAAAACAATCAGAATAACAGCACTAACTAACAGAGCAAAAGTTTCTTTTATACTCACTTTGTATACTTTCGAAACATTTTTCTCTACATACGGCTGCAGATAGTTGAACAGCTCAAGAGCATCCTGATTTTTCATAACCAGCCTGACTTCATCACCGGTATGTGACGTTAAGCTCAAAGAATTTCTCCGATACTCTTCTCTCACAATACAGTCAAATGAAAAAACTTTTTCTATAGAATTATTTTTTACGAAACATACTGTCCTTGTTTCGGAAGAAACCATAACCTTTTCGTACTTATTATATCCTAAAATAATATACGTAATAAGCACCACAGGCACGATATTCAGCAAAATCACAGCAGGAATAATCAAATTTCCCAAATGTTCCATTAAACTCTGCAAATTAAAATAGCTGCATATACACAAAACAAATAAAAGAATAAACAACATTATAAGAAAAGACAGACATTTTATTTTTTTTAGTTCATAAATAACATATTTATTATTAACGTCATTTTCGTTATTTATGTTGTATTCCATTTTCCAAATTCCATTTTTATTTTTTTAATATTATATCTTTTTTATAAGTTAAATGAATACAATAGACGCTGTATAAAACGCTAATATAAGTTTATGATATAATCTGACTGCAGAATTCACACATTTTGAAAGTCACATATAGATAAAAATCAGAACAAAAAAGAACAAATAAATTTGCGGAGCTTTAATAATTATTATGGATGAACAAGATATTTCGTTTAATGACACCCCGGGGACACGACAAATTTTCAGACACTGGTTTTGTTCGGCAGTTGTTTATGGTGTTATTATACTAATTTTTAATTTTAACCGGTATTTTTACTCTACGCTGGAAAGTACATTCATGGGGCTTTCTGCAAGAAACTTTTTTAACATTATATTCGTCCTTTATCTGCTGCTGTCTCCTGTTTTATTTTATATTTTTAAGCCGAAAACATTATTCCGGTCACACACTATACTGGTATTTAATTATTTTAAACGCATCATTTGCTCAACCATTCAACCGTTCAATCAATCAATCGCAGCGGAAAATGAACAAATAACCTCAGGCATAGAAAGGTTTATTCCTGATAAAGAAGAAGCAACAGCTCTTGGCATTACGTTAATAAAAATGTTTTTCGGCTCTTTTGTGCTCGGTTCTCTTTTTATTACCTGCGAAAATATACGTATTGATTTTCCGTGGACAGTTGAGAGTATAAAAAATATTTTTATTTTTAATAAATCTTTATACTATAATCCGGTTATATTAAATACAGCAAGAGATGCATTCTACACTCTGCTTTTAAATCTTATGTATTTTGCGGATTTATTTTGTTTTGCAATCGGATATTTAACAGAATCAACTCTTTTTAATAACAGAATAAAATCCGTGGACCTTACACCGGCAGGAATATTCTTTTGTCTTTCCTGCTATCCGCCGTTTAATGATACAACCGGCACACTGCTCGGCGGCTACCTTCCAGAGTCACTGGTTTTTAACAACAGTCCGGATGGACTGGGTACGTGGATATTGAAATGCATTTATCTGTTTTTCTTATTCATATACGCAGCCGCTTCTGTTGCTCTGTTTGCAAAAGCCAGTAATTTAACAAACAGAGGAATTGTAGACAAATGGCCGTACAGTATGGTAAGACATCCTGCATATGCAAGTAAAATACTATTCTGGTCAGTGCCCGTCATTCCTTTGATATTCTTAAGTTTTAAAGCTTCAGGTATTGATATCATTAAATGCATAGTTGCACTTTTATTTATTTTTCTTAACATACTTTCAACAACTTTTCTGTACTATTTCAGAGCTGTAACAGAGGAACGCCATCTGCTGAAAGATGAAGAATATGTAAAATACTGCAAAAAAGTAAAATACAGATTTATCCCGTATATCTGGTAATAATGTTTGTATATTTTTCTGCGTCCGTGATATGATTTTATATGCAATATTATTAAACGGAGAGAGGTATAAATGTTCGAAAAATACAGAATAGGCGTGGATGTAGGCGGCACAAACGTAAAAATTGCACTTGTTGACAAAAAAGGTGAAATAAAATGCCCGAAAACCGTTCCTACCCGTGCAGAAATGGGATATGAGTATACTATCGGAAATATACAACAGTCTATAAAAGATTTAATAACAGAAGCCGGTATTGAAAAAAACTCTCTTGAAGGAATAGGTTTCGGCTTTCCCGGACAAATTGACTGCGACAAAGGCATAGTAAGACTTGCTCCGAATATTCCCGGCTGGGTAAATGTTCCTATTTCTGAAATTATGCAAAAAGAGTTTAATGTTCCGGTAAAAGTAGACAATGATGTCCGCTGCGCAGCACTGGCAGAACTAAACTTCGGAGCCGGCATAGGCTGCAAAAACCTCATCTGCATAACTGTCGGCACAGGAATCGGCTCAGGTATTATAATAAATGGAAAAATTGTACGTGGCGCAAGCAATGCAGCCGGCGAAATCGGACATATAAAACTAAAAATGCATGACGGTCTGCTTTGCGGCTGCGGAGACAGAGGATGTCTCGAGGCTTACGCTTCCGGTCCTTCTATTGTTGCAATGGCTAAAGAATATGTTCTTGGCGGCAAATCAGCAAAATTCAGAGAAATCGCAGGTTCAGTAGACGCAATAACCCCTGCCATAGTTGCACAGGCAGCTAATGAGGGCGATTCTGTAGCAAAAAAAATATTTGAAATCACAGGCGAATATATCGGCATTGGTTTGACCAGTGTTGTCAATCTTTTGAATCCAGAAAAAATCGTTATCGGAGGCGGAGTTGCTGATGCAGGGGACATCCTTCTTGAACCATTACGAAAAACTTTAAAATCCAGAACCATGCCTATTCAGGGAGCCGCTGTAGAAGTTGTTCCGGCACAACTCGGAAACACTGCCGGAATTATAGGTTCCAGTCTGTTAATAGACAACTAGAATATTAAACATCCAATTGTAAAAACAGAACGCTGCAAAAATGCAGCGTTCTGTTTTTAGACACAAATTCACGCAATATACCATTTAACATACTATATTAAAACCAAAAACCACCTGATGTATCAAAGACTTTAGCCAGTCGGGTATATTTTTTTTATTGTTTATGTGATGTAATATAGAAATAATAAGTGTACAAAATGCACTTTTTCCAAAACCCTTAATTCTAAAGCATCTAAAGGAAATATAAAGATTTAACAAAAAAGGGTTGACAAAAAATGCAATATGATACATAATAAAAATGTAATAAATAGTGTATTAAAAACACTTAATTCATGTTCACAACATAAGGATAAAAAAAATGAAAGTTAATAGAGTTAATTATACAGACTACTCTAATATAAACAAAGCCAGCACCGGATACAATGCTTCAGTGCCGTCATTTAAACAAACGACAGCTTCTGCTTATATTACGCAGCAGGCTATTGCTGATCAGTTTGTTCAGACAGTAAAAACAGGAAACCATAAAATTTCAGGTTTTGCAAAACTGATGGACAAATTGTTCTCAAAAGAAAATACAGAAAAAGCAAGAGTTCTTGATAAAGCTATTGAGAACTATTTAAGCACAAAATCTGACGAAAAAGTTTTATACAAAATCTAACAAACACACATTGTGCTGGTAATGCACTTACTAGCCGGAATATTAATAAACACACATATACACACATTCCTGGATGCAGGGCAAAACAAAGTTTTTTAATTTAAAAGCCCTTTATCCGGGTTTTTTTTATATTTTAAATTTGCTAAAGGTTTTTGATTGGGCAAATGAACAGATTTTTCCATATGCTTTGTAGTCATAGTAGGTCTTTTTGCCCGTCATATTTTGTATTTTACTTGCTACTGCGTTTCTGGCATACGGGGTTATTATATTACATGCAAGCACCGAGGCTGCAAAAGTGGCTATTGTACCAATACCGTTCTTCCACCCTGCCATTTTTGCTGCAGCCGGCTTTATTTCATTATTTACAAAATTAGCTGCCGCAGGTGAAAGTTTTTTTACAAAACCAGAATCTGTCACCTTATTCAAAGCTCCGGTAATATTTTTTTTGCTGCCGAAGATTTGTGTCTGCTCATCAGTCGTAAAAAGTTGCTTGTTTGACAACAGTTTTTCATAGGCTTTGTGTACATTTTCAGGGATAAAACTTCCTTTATCCACACATTTATCTGCGAAGGATTTTATCCCCTGACAGATTGTGTAGTACAAACCCACATTAATAACTCCGTCAGCAATTTCCTGTGGAAACAAAAAACATTTTTCATCTTTGTCTATTTTTTTATTAAAAGCAAGAGCCCCTACCTGAGCAAGTGCACCGAACAACCAGCCCACAGCCCCTAAATGGATTAAAGACTTGCCTACATCCTTTGAATAAATATCCCATATTTTCGTCAAAGATTTTTGGAATAGACTAGGCTGCTGCATTCAAAACCTCCCCGTCTTTTTCTTTGCTTTCACCTGAAAGCTTCATACAAGAAGTCATTTTGTTCGTCAAAATATTCGTAAGAGGAGCATCCAGCAAAAAGTTCGTCGCAATCATAGCAAGCGAAGCCCCGATTACACCGCCTGTTTTTACATAATTTTCATAATCATTTTTAAACTCATCAACGGTCATGCCTTTTTTAAGTTTTGCAAATACGGGAACAAAAACATCTTTATTTGTTTTTGGCAGAACTTTCTCAACACAACCGTTTACTATTTTCAGGTCATAATTCGAAAATTTCCTGAACCCATTTATACATAAAATACGTACAGCCACACCGACAAGTGTTCCCGCAACGATTTTTGCAACAGTGCGTGCAGTTGAAACTTTTCTTGTATCTTCATCAACATTTTTGTTGAAATAATCAAAAAATGGCTGGGACAAAAGCGCAGTAGCCCCGAGCACAATCCTTTGTTCAACAGAATTGAGCCTTCTGCCTGCCCGATTTACGGCATTAATGATTCTATTGTTTGTTACAAGCATGGGTTTACACTTTCAAACAATGCACTTACTTACGCAACAATAAAAACAAAAGGCAGTAAAAAATTGCCTGCAAAATTGTAACATTTTACAAAAAATCCACAATAAAACGCATTCAGTATTTTATTTTTACTGAATGCGCCTATATTTTTTTCAGAATCCTATTTAATTATTGTACAGACTCCATTATTTCATCTGAAATATCAAAGTTTGAATAGACATTCTGAACGTCATCGTGTTCTTCCAGTTTATCCATCAATTTCAATATATTTGACGCAACTGCTGCATCAGTAATCTCAATTGTATTTTCAGGAAGTCTTGTGAGTTCTGCGCTTTTATGAGAAAAGCCGAGCTTTTCAAGTGACTCCGTAATTATCTGAAAATTTTCAACACCTGTAATAACTTTGTATTCATCATCTTCATCTACAAAATCCTGTGCACCGGCATTTATCGCTTCTTCAAAAAGTTTTTCATAGTCCGTTGTTTCTTTATCAAAAGTAATAACACCCGCCTGTTTAAACATCCAGCCGACACAGCCTGTTTCACCCATATTGCCGTTATATTTTGTAAAATAGCTTCTCAAATCTCCTGCTGTTCTATTTCTGTTATCAGTCATTGCTTCTATTATTATTGCGACTCCGCCTGCACCGTAGCCTTCGTACGTAAGCTCTTCATAATTATCACCGGCACCGCCTCCGGAACCTTTTTCAATCGCTCTTTTTATATTATCGTTGGGCAAACCTGCTGCTTTTGCTTTTTCAATTGCCGTTCTCAAACGGAAATTTGCAGACGGATCCGGCCCGCCCATTTTTGTAGCAACTATAATTTCTTTTGAAAATTTCTGAAAGGCAACACCTCGCTGGGCATCGACTTTTGCTTTTTTGTGTTTAATTGTTGACCATTTTGAGTGTCCTGACATATTTTATTCCTTTTCCTGTTTTTCTTATTATTCGCAAATTGCGCCTGATGACGCACTCTGTACTATTTTAGCATACTTAGAAAGATAACCTTTGGTTTCTTTAGGTTCTTTCGGCACAAAATCTACTTTTCTTTGCGCAATTTCTTCCTCCGGAACAAGCAGTTCGAGTTTTCTTTCCGGTATGCTGATTTTTATCCTGTCACCGTCTTTAACAAGACCGATAAGCCCGCCCATTGCCGCTTCAGGACAGATATGTCCGATACACAGTCCTCTTGTTCCGCCTGAAAATCTTCCGTCGGTGATAAGCGCAACTTTGCTACCAAGCCCTTTTCCTACAATCATTGAAGTAGGAGCAAGCATCTCTCTCATTCCCGGCCCGCCTTTTGGCCCTTCATAGCAAATAACAACAACATCGCCTTCTTTAATTTTATTGTTATCTATTGCGTCCATTGTTTCTTCTTCTGAATTAAAGACTTTTGCAGTACCTTCAAACTCCAGACATTCTTTAGCTACACCCGACGTTTTTACAACAGCCCCGTCCGGTGCAAGATTTCCGTGAAGCACAGCAAGACCTGCTGTTGCAGTAAGCGGGTCGTCCAGTGTATGTATAATCTCATTATCAACCCAGGCATTTTTTGCTATTTCACTGATTTTCAAACCGGAAACACCTTTCGTATCTTTGATTTCAGGAGTATGACCGTACATTGTTTTCAGCAATCCGGGAATTCCTCCTGCGTTCGCAAAATCAGTCATAGTCGGAAGTGCTGACGGGTCGAGTTTTATTATTTGGTTAATTTTATGGCTCAATTCATCAAAATCTTTTAGCGTAATATCAATTTTTCCCGAATTTGCAATCGCAAGCATATGAAGGATAGTGTTAGTTGAACCGCCCATTGCCATATCAACTGCAATTGCATTTCTCATTGAATCCCTTGTTATTATATCGGAAGGCTTTATACTATGCTTTACCAATTCGACTATCTGCATGCCGGAATTAAAAGCAATCTGTTTTTTCTTTGCAGAAACAGCTGATGCAGTAGCACAGTATGGAAGACTCATTCCCATTACTTCTGTCAGACATGCCATTGTATTTGCGGTATAAAGCCCCTGGCAAGCACCTGCAGAAGGACAGCATTCTTCTTCAAGTTCGTAAAGTCTTTCTTCCGTAATATCTCCGTTTGAGAATTTACCGATAGCTTCAAAAGAACCTCTAATCATAGTGAGAACTTCTTTCTTGCTGCACCCGTCAAGCATGGGTCCTGCCGTAACCACGATGCAGGGAATATCCATACGAAGCGCAGCAATAAGCATTCCGGGGGTAATTTTATCACAGTTTGTTAACAAAACAAGTCCGTCAAGCTGATGGGCACCTGCTACCGTCTCTACGCAGTCTGCAATCAGGTCTCTGGACGGAAGCGAATACTTCATACCGCTATGCCCCATTGCAATACCGTCACACACAGCAGGAACGCCGAATATAAAAGCCTGTCCTCCGCCTGTATGAATTCCTTTTTCTATCTGCCGTTCCAGCTCTCTCATCCCGACATGCCCGGGAACCAGATCCGAAAATGAGCTTGCGATACCAATGAATGGTCTTTTCATACCTTCTTTTGAAACACCTGTTGCATATAACAGTGAGCGGTGCGGTGCTTTATGCATACCTTTTTTAACATTATCGCTTCTCATTTATATCCTCCTTGGTTAGTACTGTTTATGTATCAATTATACAACAATAATCTTGAAATTATGATATAATAATACACACTATGGCATCAGTTATAAAAAAAGCTTTTGATATTACAAGAGACAATATAGTCACCGCACAGCCTTTGATTGTGTTTTTACTTATTATCAGCCTTACATCAATCGGGCTGGCACAGCAGTCAAACAAAATTGCTTTTATTGTTTTCTTTATTTCAAATTTTCTGCTGACAACTGCATTTCTTGCAGGCTGGTTTTTCATGATAAAGAAAACAATTGAACAATCAAAAATCGAATACGAAAAGCCGGAAGAAAAAGCAGCCGCTTCTTTCGGACTTTTAAAAGAATTTTTTCCGGGAGTAGCTGCATATTTTGCGCCGGTAACAGCAGTGTTTCTAATCTACACGCTTTTGTCAGCAGGGATTATTTACCTTGTCGGATTTGAGTGGGGACTCGGGTATCTTGAAACACACAATGTACATGTCAACGAAATATATCAAACAGCAATGCAATCCCAGCAGGCACTTGAGAAATATTTATATTCAATGACCTTCGGGCAACTTCAGGCAATAAATATCTGGATGACAGCCCTGACTTTTTCAGCAGCTTTGTTCAGCTTTTTTACCTTGTTCTGGTTCCCATCGCTTTTTTATCTCGAAAAAATAAATTTTTTGTCACCTTTTATATCTTTCCGGAAAAACATAAAATTTTTATTCAAAAATTTCTTAGGGGCTTTCGGAATAATGTGTTTTCTTTCTATATTAAATTTTATAGTGTTTGCAATAAATGCAATATTTAGTATAAACATTATACTTTCAATAATTGCATTTTTTATAATGTTTTATTTTGCAACTTATTATATGATTTTGATATTCTTATATTATGACTCAAAACAATAAAGTTATAGCAATAGCAGGGCCTACAGCCTCAGGCAAAACGTCCGTTGCGATAAAAGTCGCAAAAGCTCTAAACACAGAAATTATATCTGCTGATTCCAGACAGATATACAAAGATTTTAAAATAGCGGTAGCAAAACCATCTCAGGAAGAAACGGAAGAAATCGAACATCATATGATAGGAATTGTCCGTCCTGACGAGGAATTTACTGTAGCAAATTTTGCAGATGAAGCAAAAAAAATAATAAACCGGCTGCATAATGAAGGCAAAATTCCTGTTGTTGCCGGAGGAACAGGTTTGTATTTCAGAATACTGCTCGAAAATTTTGATTTACCGAGAGTGGAACCGGATAAAGAACTCAGAGCAGAACTTGAAAAACTTACTGTTGAAGAACTATACAGAATGCTGCAAAAATATGACCCGATAATAGCGCAAAAAATCCATCCCAATAATACCGTAAAAATAATAAGAGCTCTTGAAGTATGCAAAACTCTGAACATTCCAATGTCAGAAGCACAAAAAGTAAAAGAAAAGCCCGATTTTGATGTTATCTGGTTCGGGCTGAATGCAGAAAACAGAGATTTTTTGTACAACAGAATAAATCAACGTGTAGATATAATGATAGAAAACGGACTGGAAAACGAAGCCCGTGAGATGTTTAAAAAATACGCAAATCTGCAGTTACTTTTCGATACTATAGGATATAAAGAATTTTACAGCTATTTCAAAGGTGAAATTTCTTACGAACAAACTGTCGAAGCCATAAAACAAAACACACGGCGTTACGCAAAAAGACAGTTGACATGGTTTAGAAGGAACAAATCCATAAAATGGTTTGATATAGAAAAAATGACTGATGAAGAAATTGCAGCAGAAATAGTTAGTGTAGTATAATTACAAAAAAGATTGACATAATGGTCTTAATATATTGTCCCTGTTTAAATTAAAATACAAAATGAACGGCAATAGCGAGGAGAAAAGGAGAATTCAATTTAATATGGAAAAAGAAACAGAAAAATACAAAATGCAAGAAAAGTTTACACAATTTTTTAGAACACACAAAGAAATTTTTACTATTCTTGGTATTTTAGTTATATGTTTGATTTTGTACTGTTTTGCAATGGGAAGTTATCCTCTTATTGATCCATATGAAACGAAACTCGTTTCTATTGCCCGTTCGATGTATAGAACCGGCGAGCTTTTTGCGCTTTATTTGAACGGCACTTTTTATTTTGAAATCCCGCCTCTATACTTCTGGCTGGAAACAATAGCATTTTCTATTTTCGGAAAAGCCTGTGAAGTTACTGCCCGCATACCTGTTGCAGTATACGCATCAGCCGGTGTATTTCTCGTATACAGTCTGTGCAGAAAACTTATTTCAAGAAAACACGCAATAGCTTCATCACTTATACTTGCAACAAGTATCATGTATATTCTGTTTGCTAAAATAGCTGTTGCGGAAATGCTGTTTGCCTTTTGTACCGGTGTTTCTGTATATTCTTGCATTTATACTTTATTCTGTAAAGATTCACAGAAAAAATATTTCTGGTGGCTGTTTTATATTTTTACAGCTTTTGCACTAATGACCAAAGGTCTGCCGGGGATTTTAATTCCTCTGGTTACGTCAGTACTCTGTTATGGCTTTTCTAAAAAACTTTTAGAAATATTAAAGCCTGTAAATATTATCCCGGGGCTTATATTTTTTACAATCATAACACTGCCGTGGCATTTGATTATGATGACATATTACAATCCGCAGTTTTTTGAAAACTATGTTTTAAAAAATCATATAGACAAATACTGGTATTTATATTCAACCAGTCATCCGGCACCGTGGTATTTTATTGTTGCCGCATTTTTTGCTGCATTTTTCCCGTGGATATTTTCATTTATTGCACAAATTCTTGTATTTTTTAAAGAAAAAAGTCTGCATTTGGGCAAATACTGTTTTGACTTTGAGTCTTTAAATTTTCCGCAAAAGTTCATATTCTGCAATGTAATATATTTTCTTACGATTATTATTCTTTTCTCTTTATCTGCCGCAAAACTTCCGTGGTATGCACTGCCTGCAATCATTCCGGCATCGGTTATTCTGGGGAAATTCTGGACAGATTACTTTGAAGAGGACAAACATAATATTGCAATAAATATCACAATGATTATTCTGACAATACTATGTTTTCTCGGCATAGCAGGAATATTTATTATTCCAGAATTTTTTAAAGGAGAGGCAAAACTTGAAATCACAGGGGTGCGTCCTGAAATTTTATTGCTATTGCTTGTTGTAGTTACAATGCAGATATTTTCTTACATAAAAAATGCAAAGAAAGTCATGTTCTCATCAATTATCATTTTGATGACCGGTGCATCCATGATAATGTCTGCAGGATTTTTTGATTTTGTTTGCGCATTTGGAGAAAATGATATTATAAAATATACAACTGAAGCAAAACAGGATAAAACACCTATCGTCACATACGGGCTGAATAATGAAGCCTCTGTATTTTTCTACTATGAACAGGAATATGTTTCATATAAAGAAGGACAGGTTGAGGATATGGCTATTTATGCCGAGTCTTATCCCGATACCAGATTTATAGTAAAAAATTCAGACTTAAAAGCATTATCAAAAGATATAAATTTTGAAATAAAAGAAAAAGGCGTCAAATATGCATTGATTGAAAAAATAAAACAGAAAAAGGATTAATCTTTTAATCTAATGACATTACTTTTATTTTTATGTAATATAATCAGATAAAAAGATAAGGAACAGGTTTTGTTAGAGAAATTCACAGAAAAAGCAATTAACATAATATCTACGGCTCAAAAAGAAGCACAGATGTTAAATGAATGCAAAATTTATCCCCAGCACATACTTCTGGGTATTATACAGTCAAAGTCAAACATCTGCGCCAGACTGCTTTCCTTTTCCGGTATTAACACAAATGACCTGAGAGAAAGAATGCAGCGCGTCAAATACCATAACAAACCTGAAAAAAAAGAACACACTCTGACCTTTAGCGATGAAGCAAAACAGGTTGTCACCGATGCATTTGTATTTGCGCACGAGTATCAAAATTCTTACATAATACCTGAGCATTTAATGCTTGCATTAATAAAAAATGACAGAACAGAATGTTCAAAAATTCTCAAGCTTTATGACATTGATATAGAAAAATTGCGCTCCACTCTAATTAAACTGCTGGAGAAAAAACGAAGAAAAATACAACATCATCCTGAAAATAAAATTTCTGAGCAAATTTCAGACGGTTATACAAATATACTGAGTCTGTTTAAAGAACAGGATTTGCAGGATGTTTTGTCCAGAGCGGTAGCAAAACTCACTGCCTCAAATTATGAAATCCTCGGAACAGAACAAATCGTGCAGTCTATTCTGGAGGATGGGGATTCTTCACTTTCACATACATTAAATGAATACGGAATAAATCTGGACTCATATACCCAAAAGCTAAAAGAAATAAGTTCACGACAGGCAGAATTTGAAGAAAAACAAATTATTTTCACCCCGAATGCATTCAAGACAATGCTGCTTGCAATCGAAACAGCAAAAGAACTAGGGAGCGCAACAGTAAAACCGGAACACATCATACTCGGACTCTTAAAAAACAAAAGCGGTATTGCATACAACATATTTAAAGAGCTTAAAGTTGCAGATAATGAACTTGCGCATAAAATTATAAAACCGATAGAAAAGCAAATGCCGGAAACACTTACTATTTTAAGATTTGCAAAACAAGAAGCCAGAAATTTCGGACGAAATATAGTAGGTTCGGAATTTTTGCTGCTCGGTATAATTGATGAAGCGGTAGGAGTAGGTGCCTGCGTGCTCAATAAATTAGGTATAAACATCAGAGACGCAAGAATAGAAGTAGAAAAAGTCCTCGGCACAAGCTCGGATTATGTAGACAAAGATATATCTTTCAGCGAAAGAGCTAAAAGAATTCTTGAAAAAGCCTGGGAGAGAGCAAAACGCTTTAACAAAACAAAAATATACTCAGAAGATTTACTGTGGGCAATCACTCTTGAGCAAAATTCACTTGCAATGCGAGTTTTATCAAATATGGCAGTAGATGTTCTTGAAATTCGACAGGGTATTATGACCGAGCTTCAACTTTTAGGCAATGAACACAACTAATCATAGTCCCAGCTGTAAATCTGACCGCAATATCTGCATACAGCATGCTGGTTCATAAAATTCAAATCAGGAATAAAAGTATAACCGTCCACTGTAATAATAATATCTTTATTTTCGTTGTATTCCTGTTTATAGTTTCTGGCACCTTTATAATCCGGTGCAAACATCAATTCAAACTTGTCTATAGATTTACAATTTTTGCAGATAAACATATCTATTCTTGCTTTCTTTTCCGCTTTTCTGCAAGTTCATCCGTTTGCTCAACGGCAATTTTTCCTGCATAATTCTGTGAATATATCTCTTTATACAGTATAGTACAGCAAATACTCCTGAGCGGAAGAGTAAAACCGACAACACAAAAGCTCACAACAGACAAAACAATACTTTCTGCAATCTTGTAACTCTGAAGCTTCAACGGAATATGGTATTGAACAAAAGCAGTATTTATATCATTAATCGGTAAAAGTTTCAAAAATTGCTCTGTCGGATAGGACAAAAATCCGGTAAGATTACCGGCATTAAATCCCCGGCTAATGCCCCACGGAAGAAGCCAGTACGTTGTAATGAATAAACACAATAATAAAATCAAAGTTTTTCCAAAATTATATTTAACAAAACTGACACTCATAGAAACTGCTTCAAACGGCCCTGCCTCGTCCTCAAGCGCAAAAACCTGAAAGCATAAGGCAAGATATATAGCAGCAACAGCAAGTATAACCCAGAACAACGGGAAAATGCCGATTAAATATATAATACCCAGTATTAAAAGCAGCATTATGTATGAAAACGAGCGGCGTCTGGCCATGTCCACATGAATGCTTATATCATCAAGTTCTCCGCCCTCAATTATATTACTAGCCATAGAATTTAAAGCAACCATTGCAATAAGATAATCCCAGAAGGCTTTACAAAATACAAAAAATCCGGGCAGTGCGATAAGCAATAACAATATAAAAACAAAAAGAATATTGTCAAATACAGGACTGACTCTCGTTATATCCCCGACTTTTAATGTAAAAAAATATGCTGCCGTAAATATCAAACATATTCCGGTAATCTGCCCCAGCACCGGAAATGCCATATATTTCGTAAACCCGGGGAAATTCATGAAATATATTTTTAAACCGTTGAAAAAGATTTTAATTGCATTTGAAAAAACAGTTTCTTTCTTTTTCATATTCCTCTCTGTATGTTTTATCTCTACTTACTGCCGTATAAAATAATATTTTTATTCTGAGTATATTTATATTAACATGTTTAATATGAACGAGCAAAACATAATTGGATTGTTAAAGAGTTTTACGGAAAAAGACTTTGAAAAAGATGTGGATTTGCACATACATTCCACATATTCAGACGGTCATATGACACCGGAGGAACTGGTACTTGACGCAGAAAAAAAAGGCCTCAGATATATTGCAATAGCTGACCACAATACAGTAAATGCATACATTGAAACAGATATACTGAACAATAAAATGGTTATTCCGGCAATAGAATTCGATTGCTGGTATCAGGGAGTACTCGTTCATATTCTCGGATACGGAATTGATGTAAACAACGAAGAATTGCAGCGATACTGTGCTAAAGACAAAAGGGGCACAGAAGCGGATATAGTAAGACTTTTTAATCACAGACATCCGAAAGACATAATAAAAGCAATAAAAAATGCGGGAGGAGCGGCAATACTGGCTCATCCAGCCTGTTACTGGTGTTTCAGTCTGGATTTTTTTGTTAAATCGCTTATGAAATATGGCTTAGATGGTGTTGAGGCATATTATCCGTACAAACGCCACAGGGGCATAATCAAATTTCATTTTGCAGCAACTGTCGCTAAAGTAGCAAAAAAATACGGATTAATAGCGACAGGAGGAACTGACTCTCACTACAAAATTGCAGACAAACTGCATAAAAAAGAGGACTTATAGTTTATGGAAAGACGAAAATCAAAGCAAATCACAATCGGAAACGTAAAAATCGGAGGCGATGCACCTGTTTCGGTACAATCAATGTGCAACACCGATACAAGAGATTTTGAAAAAACAATCTGCCAGATAAAAGAACTGCAAGAAGCCGGATGCGAACTTGTTCGGGTTGCTGTTCTAAATAAAGATGCTGCAGCAGCAATAAAAGAAATAAAGAAAAAAATAGAAATTCCTTTGATAGCAGACATTCATTTTGACTACAGGCTTGCCCTGCAATGTATAGAAAACGGAATAGACGCACTGCGGCTAAACCCTGGTAATATAGGAAAAGAAGAAAATATAAAAAAAGTCGTTCAGGAAGCTAAAAAAAATAAAATTCCAATCAGAATAGGCATAAACGCAGGTTCTCTGGAAAAAGATATAGCAGCAAAGGAAATTCCGCTTTCGGAAAAAATGGTTGAAAGTGCCATGCGGCATATAAAAATTCTTGAAGATAATGATTTTGATATGATAAAAGTTTCTTTGAAATCCAGCAGCGTACCTGTAACAATTGATGCATACAGAAGAATATCAAGACTCATAGACTACCCGCTGCATCTGGGTGTGACAGAAGCAGGAACTTTAAAAGGCGGATTGATAAAATCGGCAGCCGGTCTGGGAACGCTTTTAGCAGAAGGGATAGGGGATACTATACGTGTTTCTCTTACAGAAAATCCAGCAGAAGAAGTTCATGCCGGTTATTCAATACTAAAAGCCCTTGAACTCCGGCAAAAAGGAATTAATTTTGTTTCCTGTCCTACCTGCGGAAGGTGCCAGATTGATTTAATTACACTGGCAAAAAAAGTAGAAAATGCCCTGAAAAATATAGACAGACCCCTGACAGTAGCTGTTATGGGCTGCCCCGTAAATGGCCCCGGTGAAGCAAAACACGCTGATTTCGGTGTTGCCGGGGCAATAAAAGAAGGCTATATATTTAAGAAAGGTGAAATAATAAAAAGAGTGCCCGAAGAAAAAATATTAGAAGAATTGTTAAATTTAATAAAAAATAGTTAATTTATATGATTTGCCTAAATCAAGAAAATAATATAGTATATAAATATATAAGAAGAGGTATGTAAAGTATGAAAAAATATTTTGTATTGTTTGGTTTACTTGCATTGGTTCCGATGTGTGCACAGGCAGAAATAACACCTGCTGATACAACTAATCCCGTATTTATGAAAAATCAGGGATATTCAGATGAAGCAGCACGGCTTATTGAACTCAGAGCGAAAGACCCGCTTGCACCTGAACCTGTAAAAGAAAAAGATACAGTTTGGAAAGGTATTGGCAAAAAATTCATCTATACAGTAGATCCGACTTTTGAACATACACCGTTCGGAAATCATAATACAGAATTTAAACACATGACAGTAGATGATCTATAATTTAAATTTTTGTTAATAAAAATTTACTTACAAAAAATAAGAAATTCCCGCAGGAAGTTAACATGCCTGCGGGAATTTTATTGCAACACTAAAAAAATTTATGGATAATATATAATAAAAGAAAAAATCTACCAAACCGTAAATGGATTTAAGAAATGATTGAAAGATACTGCCGTGAAGAAATGAAAAAAATCTGGGAACCTGAAGAAAAATTCGGGTATTACCTGAAAACAGAAATAGCCGTTTGTGAAGCATACAACAAAACCGGCATAATTCCAGATGAAGCAATGAAAGAAATAAAAGAAAAAGCAGCTTTTTCTATAGAAAGAATTAACGAAATAGAAAAAGAAGTAAACCATGATGTCATAGCTTTTTTAACAAATATTAATGAAAATGTCGGAAAATATTCACATTATATACATATGGGATTGACAAGCTCAGATGTTATTGACACTGCACTGGCTCTACAGATAAAAGAAGCTTCATCTATCATTGAAAAAGATATTGATAAAGTCATTGCAGTGATTAAAAACAAAGCAAAAGAACACAAGGATACTATATGCATAGGCCGTTCACACGGAGTCATAGCTGAACCAATGACCTTCGGAGTAAAGCTGTGCTCCTGGCTTGCACTGTTTGAACGTTGCAAAACCAGATTTCAATTGGCAGCAGATGAAGCGGCAACCGGACAAATTTCAGGTCCTGTCGGAACATACAGCAATATTTCTCCTGAAATAGAGAAAATTGTATGCGCCGCACTGGGTCTTAAACCGGCAAAAATTTCAACACAGGTTATTCCCAGAGACATACACGCAAACTATATGAGTGCTCTTGCTTTAATTGCATCTGCAATAGAGCAATGCGCAATAGAACTGAGACACTTGCAGAGAACAGAAGTTCTGGAGGCAGAAGAAGCTTTCAAAACCGGTCAAAAAGGGTCATCAGCAATGCCTCATAAAAAAAATCCGATTTCAGCTGAAAATCTCTCAGGCCTTGCCAGAATAGTAAAATCAAATGCATCTGCAGCATTTGAAAACATTGCACTTTGGCATGAACGAGATATCTCACACAGTTCGGTGGAACGAATAATTTTCCCTGATTCAACAATACTTATTGATTATATGCTCAACAGATTTTTAAAACTTGTTGAAGGGCTGGTTATACACAAAGAAAATATGAAGAAAAACACCTTTCTGTTCGGAGGGATTGTGTTTTCCCAGCGTGTGCTGCTTGCGCTAACAGAGAAAGGTCTCTCCAGAGAACAGGCATATACAATTGTTCAAAAAAATGCACTGGATGCATTTAATAATCACGGAAATTTCAAAGAAAATCTTCTTAATGACGAAGAAATAAAAAAAATATTGAGCACAGAAGAAATTGAAAAATGCTTTAATACAGAGTATTATCTGAGAAACATCTCGGAAATTTATAAAAGATTTGACTTGTAAAGGAGAATTATGGGCTGTTTAAAATCTATAATACGTGCAGTAGTTATAGTTCTTGCACTAATAGGCTTTAAAGCCGTAGGCGGCTGGGATTTTGTAAAAAATAAAATCCCTCTCCTGTTTGAAAAGCCATCGCAGGAGACATTGATAGAAAAAAGCAAAGATGTAGCAGATTTTTCCGGAATATCTGAAGAGTATGAAATAGACAAAACAGCAAATGTTCTCGGGTTTAAAACAGTTCTCGCAGAACATAAAGCCTCCGGACAAAAACTGATTATACTGAATCCCGGGAAAAAAACTCTTTTGAGCAAACAGGATTTCAACGGCAGCACACTTTCTAAAAAGCTGAACGAATTAAACGACAAATTTGCGTATCAATTTATCAGACTTGAAAACCTTAAAATAAAAAAACAGGGAACTTTTTCAGCTCTCGGTCAGACTGTGCCGTATGCAAGATTTGAGGCTGATGTAGTAAACCTGCCTGTCGGAAAAATACAGGGGCTCGTTGCAGTTGCAGAATATAATGAAGGGAAAGAAAAACAGAGCAAAATACTCCTGGCCGCAAATGAAAATGACAAATATTCCCAAATAATAACCGAACAGTTTTTTAACAAAGTAAAATAATGAACGCAGTATCAGAAAAAAAAATTTATGAGAAATATATGAAAAAATGTATTTCCCTGGCAAAAAAATCAGAGGGCTTTGTTTCACCAAATCCTCTGGTCGGTGCAGTTGTTCTGGATAAAAACGGCAATTTATGCGGCACCGGCAGGCATAAAAGGGTCGGGGAAGCACATGCAGAAGTCAATGCACTAAAAAAGGCAGGAGAAAAAGCAGAAGGCGGTACTATTATTGTAAATCTTGAGCCTTGTTCTCATTACGGAAAAACACCGCCCTGTGCTGATTTAATTATAGAGAAGGGTATAAAAACAGTTGTCGCAGGTATTCTAGACCCTAATCCCATTGTTTCCGGCAAAGGAATAAAAAAGCTGAAAGCTGCAGGTATAAGGGTAATAACAGGTGTTCTTGAAAACGATTGCAGAGAGCTTAACGAAATTTTCTTTAAAAATAAAATCGAAAACAAACCATTTATTGCAATAAAATCAGCTGTTACTCTCGATGGAAAAATCGCAACAAAAACAGGCTCATCAAAATGGATTACATCCGAAAAATCACGATTGTCCGTACAAAAATTACGAAACAAATACGATGCAATATTAACAGGCTCAAATACTATAATTACAGACAATCCTTCTTTAACTGCACGAATAAAAAACGGCAGAAATCCGGTAAGAATTATTATAGATTCCTGCCTGAAAACCCCGCCTGCTGCAAAAGCATACACTGATGACGGAGTAAAAGTTTTTATTGCTGTTTCTGAATTTATTAACCCGGCATTAAAAAACAAATATCCAAACAATATTGAATTTATACATTGCCCGTTAAAAAATAATAAAATTGACTTAAACTACTTGACAAACAAATTATTCGAGAAAGGAATATATTCAATTTTGATAGAAGCCGGCGGTGATTTATGCGGACAATTTATAAAAGACCGTTTAATAGACAAGGTTTACCTCTACACCGCTCCGAAAGCAACAGGTGATATTTATGCAAAACAGTGGATATCCGGATTTGCCCTAAATAATATAAATGATGCATGCCAATTTGACATAAAACATGTAAAATTTATAAATCCGGATATATTGTGTGAGTTATATCCAAAATATTGAGACGGAATATAAATATTTGAATTATTGGATAACTTAGTCTAAAATAGGTACTATGGAAAATATTTCAGAAAAATTAACGGCGTTACAAAAAAATTTTTATGATTTAAATAATCTTTTTGAATTAAGTATTATTGCCACACAGGCCGAGTCATTAGAGGATCTGGTAGACAAAATCACAGACTTTATAATTGATACTCTTGGATTAACAAACATACATTTTTTTATAAACCACAATCGTGTTTATTATATGGTAGCAAACCATCATGATGAAAACAGAGATATTATCCAGTTTGAAAACGATGATGAAGGTTTCTGGGAAGTTCTCAACAAAAATGATTTTATAAAAGTATCAACCGACAACGGAGACCCGATATATAAATCATTCTGGGATAAATACGGATTACAAGACCTGAAAAGCTCTTATTTCAAACTCTTTCAAAAAGATGGTATAGCATATTTTATATGCTCTATAGGTGCAAAAGCAAATAACGAAAAATTCACCGATATAGAAATCCAATATCTGGAAAAAGTTTTTAACTACATACAGCCAATACTGATTAAATACATTAAACGTCGTGAACAGGAAAATGATCTAAAAAAATTACAAAAATCCCTCCATAATATTTCAATTTTGTATAACATTTCACAGGCAGTAAATTTCATCGATGACCTGAAGCGGCTGTTGCGGGTAATTCTAAACAAAGCACTGGAAACTATTGAAGCAGAAAAAGGCTCATTGATGCTTTATAATTACACAGAAAATGTTCTGCAAACAAAGGTGGTATACGGTCTGGCAGACAAAAACCTCGAAACAGCAATAAATAACGGGATGGTCGAATGCTCAAAAATAAAAGTGGGTGAAGGTATTGCAGGCACCGTATTTGTTGAAAAAAAATCTATAATATCAAACCTCGGAAAAAATGACCCCAGATTTCTGGACAACGGCAGTGAACTGAATGTTGCATCACTGCTTTGTGTACCCTTAATCGCCAAAGGCGAGCCAATCGGGGTTATAAATATAACAAACAAACTTAACGGAAAATTATTTAACAAACAGGATTTGGAATTCATTGAAGCACTAGCAAATCAGGCAGCAATAGCTATTGATAACGCAAAACTCTATGAACTGGCTACAAAAGACGGATTAACAAAACTATATATATACAGACACTTCTATACACTGCTCGAAACAGAACTCAAGCGTTCAGCAAGGTATAATCACGAAGTTACTCTGCTTATGATGGATATTGACAACTTCAAATCAATAAACGACACATACGGACATCCGGTAGGAGACCAGGTTTTAAGGGAAATTGCAAACGCTATTTCAACAACAGTGAGAAAAATAGATATAGCCTCAAGATACGGTGGGGAAGAATTCACGGTCATTTTACCTGAAACAAACGGACAGGATGCCAGAATAATTGCAGAAAGGCTAAGAAAAAATATAAGCGATATAAAAATTGCAGTAAAAGAAGATATAATCTGTCCTACAGTAAGTATCGGAATGGCAGAATACCCGTCCTGCGCATTAGATGAACAAACATTGATAGAGCTTGCCGATGTTGCTCTCTACAATGCGAAAAACAATGGCAAAAACTGCGTCTGCCAGTACACACCGGAAGGATGTATTTTACTTCCTAACGGAGTTTATGACTAATCCTTTTTTATTGCAGACTTATATATTTTATTCTTATTTACTCCGTATAAGGCATTTAAAATTTGTGAAATATCTTTTGCCGAATAGTTTAACGCTTGAAGTGATTTAATTTTGTCGTCTACTCCGTCATCGTCACCGGATTTTTCATCTGCATAAATCAATCCGATTACTTCACCTTTTAGCGGATTGTCATTGTAGTAACTGATTATCTCATCAGGTGTCCCTGTTTTTATTTCTTCAAATATTTTCGTCAACTCACGGCCAATTGCAATTTTGCAGTCCGCACCTCTTGTTAATTTGATATTTTCCAGAGTCGCAAGTAACCTTTTCGCAGACTCAAAAAATACCGTATCAATAAATTTATATTGAGAAAAAATTTTAGACTGCTGACTTTCCACTCTCGGCAAAAATCCGGTAAAAGCAAATTCTTCTCTATCTCTTGGCACTATAGCAAGAAATGAAGTAATAGAGCTGGCACCCGGAACACAGATCACATTAACATCCGGAAGTTTTTCCATGACTTCTTTCACTAATATTCTTCCCGGATCTGATATACAGGGCATACCGGCGTCAGAAATCAGTGCAATGTTTTTTCCCTGTTTCAATTCATCAATTAGTTTTTCACTTCGCTGCTTCTCATTAAATTTATGATAACTTACCAGCGGTTTTTGTATTCCGTAAAAATCAAGAAGTTTTTTGCTGACACGACTATCTTCACATGCAATGATATCAACATTACGCAGAGTATCCAGTGCTCTTTTACTTATGTCATCTTTATTGCCTATAGGAGTTGCAACAACATACAGATTTGTCATTAATCCAAAACTACCCGCTTTTTTATGTTTCTATTCGTATTGAGATTCATTGTATTTAATGTTTTATACAATCCTGTTTGTTCGAGCAAAAGCTGAATTTGAGGAGCAATATGTGCAACCTGCAGGTGCAGTCCGTTAAAAATAGCAAGCTTATGCAAAGCAAGCAATTTTTGAATATCAGGCAGTCGTATCTCTTTTATATTAGAAAAATCAAGTTCAAGCTGTTCATTTGCTTCTATAGTTAATTTTTTCAGCCCGTTCTGTTCTTTTAACAAATTTTCAATAAAAATTTTTTGTGTCATAAACCCAACCAGAAAATAACCGCTTATTCAAAAGCTTTCATAATCAAATATTACCACAGTTTTAGGCCATGCCAATTTTTTAACATTTCGTTATAATCAAGATGTTCTGGGAATTTATTTTTTACTTTTTCTCCTGCCTGTTTACCTGCATAAGCACCACCGACAGCAGAAAGCACAACAAGCGGAAATCTTATAAAATTATGCATATTTTGTGTAATAGCAGTTGCAATTGAAATTATAAAAGTAGGAATAAGAGTATTTGCTATCAGTTCATTTGTCGTTCTTTTAAACCTGTCCTCAAATGTTTTCTCTTTAATAATATCAAAACCTGCAAGCGCAACAAGCGGCTTATCCAGCATTTTAAGAGCGGGAATATCCTTTATTATAGCGGAGAATGCATTGTTTGCGCTATCTTTTGCAATTTTATCATCCACAAATTTCATATATCTCGCAATACGCTTTTCTTCTTTTTTAGTGTTTTCCTTAAACTCTTCCTGCGATATTGTCTTTTCCAGTTTTTGTTCAGGATTTTTACGTTTTTTAAAGATAATTTTAGTTAGAAGTGCATTAGCACCAAGTGCACCTCCAAATGCCGATAATGTCAAAAATGCAGCACCTATACAATCCTTAATTGCTCTTTCTATAGAATTTAGTGAATACTTTACTGCAGATCCGGTTGCACTTACCGGTTTATAAAGAAATTTTGCTTTTGGAACTATTTTCTCTCTCACAAATTTTGTATTTCCGATTTGTTTAATATTCTTCCCTACAAACTTAACAAAACCGTTTATCACCTCATAGTCCGGTGTTTTTTTTATCAGATAATACATCCCCAAAGAGGCAAGAGCAGAACCGGATAGAATTGTTCCGTCTTTTATAAATATTGACTTTTTCTTTTCAGGTTTAGCAGTTTTGTAATCAGAATACATTTTTACCCCGCCCGCAATTACAAATACAGACGGTACTATTGCTTTTGTATCAAATACTATGTTCTTTACCTTACTTAGTTTCATTAGCTGATTCCATCACTGTTTATTTAAAATACCACAATTTTTCTTTTTGCGGTTATTTTGTTTATTTTTGGCAAAATGTAAACAAATGTAAAGAAAAACAAAGACAATAGCAATTTTTCAAATATTATATACTTTATATATATGTAAGACATACAACAACAAACATAAAATAAACACAAATAAATATTAAATAAGATGAGACTTTCACACTAACTAACCTACCTAACTTCCTAACCTTCCCTTCCTATTAAAGTATTGCTCCGTTATCCGGAGCTTTTTTTTGCGGTTAGCTTCTGAGTTTTTAGTAATCCTGTGATGCCATATCATCTTCATCCTCAAGCGAAGACAAATCCTTTGTGTAAGTAGTATCAAAATCTTCAGGCAGCAAATCCTGTTCAGGCCAGATGGTTTCATCATCAAAACGTGCAGCATTAAGATTGTCAGCAGCAGAAAAATCAGAATTGCTCAAATCACTTTCATTAAACACAGCACCGGCTAAATCCGCATCAGTAAAATTACAATAGCTGACCGCCGCATAACTGTATTCTGTACCGTTAAGCAACGCACCCGAAAAATCACACTCAACAAGGTTTGCATGAGAAAAATCCGCAGAAGTCAAATCAGTATCTGCAAAATTGACATTTGTAAAATGAACTTCGGCAAAAGAACTACCGGACAAATCCGCACCGGACAAATCAACATCCTCAAGCGTCAAATTAGAAAAATCCAGTTCACTTAAATCCAGTTCTTCCTGTGTTTTTTTATAATCATTATATCTTTCTACATCATTTACAATCAAATCAAATAATTCATCTTTAGTGAACGCAGACATTCGTGCATATCTCCTTTTGTTTTTCTAATCAATTAATCTCATTTGCATAGCCAGAAGAACAGCCTGTGTTCTGCTGTTTACTTTCAGCTTTTTAAATATTGTATTCATATGGGTTTTTACAGTCACTTCCCTTACATACAATTTTTCAGCAATTTTACTGTTGCTGTCACCCAGTGCTGCATATTTTAAAACTTCTCTTTCTCGTGCAGACAAAGGTTCAATTTCGCCCTCTCTCATGAATTTTAAATCTTTACTCGGGCTGCACTGTTCTTTTTGCCAGCCTGAACGCCTTAAAAGTGCTTCTATTCTGGCAAGCAAATTAGGCAGTATAAAGGGTTTTACTATATAATCGTCAGCTCCGAACTTTAATCCGGATATTTCCTTTTGTTCCTCGTTCAGTGCAGTAATCATTATCACCGGTATCTCAGAAAAACGCTTATTCTGTCTGATAGCTTTTAATGTATCCCAGCCGTCCATATTTGGCATCATGACATCAAGCAAAACTAAATCAAAACCGGTTTTTGCATTCGTTAGTTTTTTTATCCCCTGCATTCCGTCTGTAGCCACTTCCACGTCATAACCGTATAGAGGAAGCGCATCAGCCAAAAATTTGGGTTTATCGTCTATAATTAATATCTTTGCAATTGATGACATAAATAATCCTGATATTCAATAATAAAACATTATACTATACTTTAGTATAATATTAAATGCCCGTACATATTTAATCATTCAATTATATTATTTTGTCGGATTTTATTATCATTCCCGAACTATTCGCCCTGTTTTCTCTATAGAAACAGGCCGGTTATTGAAAGAGGCAATATAATCTTTAAATATATCCGTCTCGCTTCTGTCGCACTTACCAATTATTTTTTCAGGTGCATTAAGAATATCCAGTCCTTCTGTTCCGCCTCCGAGAAAAGAATTATAAGCGACTGTAAAGAATTTTTCTGACGATGGATTGTCCGAATTTAGTTTTTCTTCGCTGCCGTCATCCTTTACCAGAAAGACATTTTTGACCCTGTTGTCTTTTCCGATTGTGTATTTCAACCCGGCTACCTGCAGGGCACCGGTTCTGTGATATTTTCCTGCAGCCTCAATTGCACCGTTCAATGCGGTAATAACATCTTTTTCACTTAATTTATAAATAAAAACATCATTGTAATAAGGAAGTATATCCATAACCTGTCTGTCTGTAATATCACCCTGAGGCATACTGTATCTCATTGTGCCTAGATTATTAAACACTATCTGTGCACCCGTGTATTTTTTATACCCGTCACAAAGAAAAGAGTTTAGCGGAGATTCTTCAAGCATATATTCAGGCAGAGCCTTTACAGGATGCGCAATTGTTCCTATCTTTTCAGGAGCACCAAGATACATATTTTCAAGCATTTTTACAACCAGACTATGCTGATTGTTATCTATATCTTTTACTTCATATTTTGCTTTATTAATAACCCCGTCTTTGTATATAACATCAAGATATCCGACATAATGACCGTTTTTGTATGCCTGTGTAAGTATTACAGGTTCTCCTCTTTTTGACAGAAAATAATTTTTACCGGGCACAAGCCCTTCAAGCAATGTGTGCGAGTGGCCTCCGTTTACTACATCAACTCCCACAACATTTTTTATCAGTTCTACATCTGCATCATATCCCATATGAGAAATAACATGTATAATTTTTACACCCTGAGCCTCCAGATTGTTAACCTCCTCTTGAACTGCTTTAATTGTCTCATTAAGAGGAAGGACATCTATGTCTGTACTTTTTTCTTTACACTGACGGTTTAAACGGTTTTTCAAATCACATGGTATAAGCCCTATATATCCGACTTTTACACCATTTTCTTCAACAATATGTGATTTTGCAAGTCTTCCTGCCTCAATATCATCCTGAAAAGCACTTCCTTCCTTCGGGACAAGATTCAAAGCAAGCGTTTTAAAGTTTGCATAATCAAGCATTTTTGAATAACCCGCACTGCCAAAAAAATCCCACTCATGGTTTCCCGGAGAACGCACCGGAGAAATTTCGTTTGTAATTGCGACTATCGCCCTGTTTTTAGCTTCATTTGCTCCGACAGATGCATCACCTGCATCAATTACATTTCTAATCACACCCTGAGGTTTTGTATAAATAAATCTGTCAACCTCCGTTTTTATTCTGGACAATGCCGGAAGATTACCGTGAACATCATTGTAAGCAAGAGTCTGTACCCGTACTTCATTTGAATTCTGCTGCTTATAAGGGGAGCGTGTACTTTTGTATATGAATTGGTTAAATAAATTTACATGCATATTTTTCATCCATCACTTATTTATACCTGAATAAATACCGTAAAAATTTTTATTTGCCAGCATGTGAAGAATTGTTTACAAAATTTCAATTTATGTAAATTTTTAAGCTCAAAATGTTTTTATAAATATAAGGTTAATTATACATTCAGGTAGGTAAAATGGCTAACGGAATATCAGGATACAATCCTAATTACACAGTTTACAACGGTATGAAAGCAGTTGCAGCTGCACACTCGAATGACGTCGGTAATCTGGTAAAATTTATCAACGGTCAACCGATAAACAATACACAGAATTCTTCACTGGGACAAACTGTTCTCTGGACAGCACCTGCACTTGCAGTATTTGGCGGAATAAAAGGTGTTCCATGGCTTGTAAAAAACAGACACAACTTAAAAGGGGCAGCAGATATATTAAAAAATGAAGCACTTGCGGCAAACGGAAGGAATATACCGAAAAATTTTGCATCAGGATTAAAAGATTATTCGACAAAATTATTTAAAGGGCTTACTCCGGCAGAAAAAGCAGCAATTCAAGCAAAACCGAGAAGCTGGTTTGGAAAAATGCTTGACTGGATTCCGGGATACAAAAAAATCAGACCAACCGGCTTTGGTCAGGCAATGGGTCGTTCCGGTGCAGGCTTTATGATTGCAGCAGAAGGACTTTTAAGCACATTTACGGAAGTTGTACCGGCATTTCAGCAGGGCGGCGCAAAATCAGGAATTAAACAAATTGCGAAATCCGGTACAAGAGTAGCAGCAAATGCCGCAGGATGGGTCGCAGGCGAAGCAATAGGTTCTGCCGCCGGTGCAGCTATCGGCACAGCAATCTGCCCCGGTATAGGTACGGCTATAGGTAAATTCATAGGAGGTTTCATCGGAGGTGCACTTGCATGTCATTTTGCAGGAAAAGCAGCTACAGAACTTACCGGCAAATCAGAAGTTGAATTATTAAAAGAAAAACAAATATCAGAACAAACTACTCTGATAGAAAATGATACGACGGTAAAAAATCAACTTGCACAGGAATCACTGGCTTATGCAAACGAAATTTTAAAAATTGACCCCGATAACAAAGAAGCACTGGCTGCAGTTGAATCAGCAAACAATATCCTGAAAGAAACACAAATTGCACAGGCTAATCCGTCTACGACACCTGCTCAAAGTTCACCGGCCGCACATACTCAAGTCCAGCAGCAGACTCCAATAGCGCAGCAGCCGGCATTTTCAGGCAGCTTCATTCCTTCAGTCCCCGGCTTTAACGGTACATCTTATGATATGAATCTGTATGAACAAATGAGAAACAATGCATCAATGTTCACAATTCCGGCGCAAACAACAGCACAAACAACACCGGCTGTTACCGGACAAAATCAATTCATTCCGGCAACTCCGCTAAACCCGACTGCATAAAAATCAGAATATAATATTAATAAAAAAGATTTTCAATAAAAATTGAAAATCTTTTTTATTAAGTTTTAAGCTTGCAAATGCCGGATTAAATATCTATAATTGAATACAATGTATAAGTATTATAAAAAATATGTGCCCTATTTGTTTCTGATACCGGCTGGAGTCATTTTGCTTCTGTTCTTTTTTATACCGTTTTTTGAAACAATTATTTTGAGCCTGTTTGATTACAATTCTAATATTTACAATCCTGATTTTGTCTCACTGGCAAACTACACAGCACTTTTAAAATCACCTGTATTTTATAAAGTACTGGCTAATACATTTATATATATGATAACGGCCGTACCGCTGCTTGCCCTGATACCTCTTGTTCTCGCTATTATGCTCAATCAAAAAATCCGGGGGATTACATTGTATAAGATACTTATATATCTGCCGGTTATTGTTTCTATAGTTGTTGCAGCAATTGCGTTTAAATGGCTTTATGCACAGCAGGGGATTTTAAATTACCTGCTTGACATCTTTCATCTGCCGGCACTCGGCTGGCTCACAGATCCTGATGTTGCATTATATTCAGTCATAATCGTTACTGTTTGGAAAGGTATCGGATATTACATGATGATATATCTTTCGGCACTGATGAGCGTGCCTGAAGATTTGTATGAAGCTTGCGATGTTGATGGTGCAAATGTATTAACCAAACACTTAACCGTAACAATTCCGCATCTCATGCCCACAGTCGGTCTCGTGACAACAATCTCCTGTATTTCTGCTATGAAAGTTTTTGCAGAAATTTATGTTATGACAAAAGGAGGCCCGCTGGATTCATCAAAAACCATTGTTTATTACATCTATGAACGTGCCTTTGAAAATCTGGATCTGGGAATTGCGTCAGCTGCTTCTGTTATTCTTCTTGTAATAGTTCTTGCTATTTCAATTATAAATTTTGTATTTTTTGAAAAGAAGAGGTATCAGCTGTAATGAAAAGCAAAGCAAAAGGATTTTTCTCACATTTTATCCTGATAATTGTATCACTTTTGTCGGTATTTCCTTTTATCTGGCTGCTTTCAACCGCACTCAAAGGACCCGATGAAAATATATTTCAATATCCTCCGGTATTTATACCCGAGCAATTTACTTTTGCTAATTTTAAAGGTGTATGGCACCAGATACCATTCATGCTTTACTTCTGGAACAGCATGATAGTTGCAGTTTTTACCGTTATATTAAATTTAATTCTGTCTTCGCTTGCTGCATACCCTCTCGCAAGAATGGATTTTAAAGGGAAAAAACCGGTATTTTATCTGCTTTTATCTACAATAATGATACCTTTTCAGGCTATAATGCTTCCTGTTTATTTAATAATACTGAAACTGAACATGGTGGATTCCGTAAACAATTTTATGGGTTTTTTAGGGCTGATACTGCCATTTGCTGTAAACGCATTCGGAATATTTTTAATGCGCCAGGCTTTTCTGGCAATACCCAGAGAGCTGGAAGAAGCGGCTTTTGTTGACGGCTGCAATGTCTTTCAGATATGGTGGAAAATTCTAATTCCTATGGTAAAACCGACACTGGCGGTGCTTGCTATTTTTACTTTTATAGGTTCCTGGGGCGAATTTTTGTGGCCGAGTATTGTTCTTACAAAAAAAGCACTATACACACTTCCGGTGGGGGTAAATGATCTTCAGGGAATGTTCAGTGCAAACTGGAGATACATTGCAGCAGGTTCTCTTATCTCAACAATACCTATTTTAATTTTCTTTATAGCTATGCAGAAATACTTTATTTCCGGTGAAAACGACGGTGCCGTAAAAGGCTGATTTTTACCAGTTTTTATACTTATCCAGAATTTGAAGCAAAGCTTCAGGCTCATTTGTTTTCAAAGGAATAATGGATTTTGCAACAGGATTAACCACACAAACTGTTGCAACAGAAGGAGGACAGTGTTTCAAGAAAAAATGGACAAAACAGTTCTGTGTTCCGTCCTCACATTTCATAGCCTCCCCTTTTGGAGACATTACAGGCATATAATTATAATAAACATCCAGTTTTTGTCCATAAAAAGGCCGTTCTAATTGACGTTTAAAATCATCGGAATACAGGTCAGAAAAAATAACAACATTCTTTTTTTGTCCGAATAAAGCATCAAACAAATAGTCATGACGTTTTGTTGAACTCAAAACAATATAAGGCAGTTGAACACTACCGGCAAGTGAATTTGTTTTAGCAGAGCTTCCAGAACGTGATACATTATTTTTATTATAATGATAAATTGAAACAAGAATGGCCGCTATAATAAGAAAATTCATTATTTTTATAACTTTTTGCATTTAGCCTCCGTTAAGAATTATTCTATCAACAGTACTTAAGAGTTGCAATAGTGTCAGTGATTTTTTGCACTTTCAAATTTACCCTGTTTATTAATGATTTTTGTAACATACATAACTTCACAAGCCCCATCACCTTTGTCGTCTCGGGAAAGACTGCTGTTCCATGTCATAGAAAGTTTGCCGTTTTTAAAACTCTCAATATTGACAAGATACCCTTCAAGATATATTTCATCAAATTTTTTCACTTTTTTGAGCCCGGCAAGCACATTTTCATCCGCAGGAATAATATGCATATTGGAAAAATGCTTTGAAATATATTCATTATCATAAAGACATTTTTCCTTCGGACGGAAATATGCCCATCTTCCTGACTGTTTAAAATCTATATTCGAATAGTTTTCTTTTTTTACAAGCTCTCCCCACACAACAGCAAAATCAACCGGCGCAAGCCCGCCTGAGATCCCTGTATAATAAGGCATTATATGAACAACACGACAGTATATTTTATAGTATGCCTGTGCATATATAAAAACATCCTGATTTTTTATATCTCTCTGTCCGGTCAAAGAAAGCTTATACTCCGGAGGAAGATTTATCTGCTGAGGCTCATAAATAACTGGAACGGGAACTTTTTCGGGTTTATAATAAGAAGTTTTGCCATAGAATACAACAAATGAACACATAATTACGGCTGCAGCAATTACTATATTAATCTGTTTGCTGTCATTTTTACTGTTGTTCATAGTCAGTCTCCGGATAACAATAAAAACACTTCCTGTGGCGTATCAACAATAAAATCAGCACCTTCTTTTATCAAAAGTGTTCTATCCCGAAAACCCCAGCTTACCCCGATAGATTTCAGACCGGCATTTTTTGCTGTTTGTATATCAACATCAGAATCCCCGCAATACACTGTTTTTCTTTTGTTCGCCTTCAATATTTCCATAGCTCTAAAAACACTGTCCGGAGCAGGCTTTTTTCTTACTTTTTCAGATTCTCCGATAGCTACAATTATTCTTTCTCCAAAATATATTTTGCATAATTCTTTTACAGCAGCATCGAATTTATTTGAAACAACAGCCGTTTTTATGCCGGCAGCATTAATATCATCGAGCATTCTCAAAATACCGTCGTAAGGTTTTGTATGCTCATACATTCTCGTTTTATAATCACTTTTAAAATCCATCAGACACTGTTCATACAGCGGATTTTTCAAACCCTCGGGCAGCGCACGTTCTATTAGCTTAGCCACACCATTTCCGACAAACATCCTTACTTCTTCAATTGTTCGTTCAGGATATCCGTATTTTCCAAGTACAAAATTCGTACTCTCTTTTAAATCAAAAAGCGTATTAAGCAATGTACCGTCTAAATCAAAAATTATTGCATCAAATTTCATGGCTTCTGAAATACCATTACATATTCATGTTTAAAAACGTAGAAACCGCCGTACAAAGCTCTGTATCTCCACAATTGCGCATCTTTCCCTTTTGCACGCTCATTGCCCTGAATGTCTTTTACAATAACAGCTTTTGTCACAAAACCTGCCCTGTTCATACGTTCCATACAACCAAAACTCAAAGGATAATATTGACCCTTCTTGTATTTGTCGCCAATTATCAAAGCTGCAAACCTGCCTTTTTCCAGTTTTTCAAAACCGTTTCTTGCTACTTTTTCAAACAAATCATAAAAAGCTTCGGTTGAAGCGCAATTAGATAAATCCTCTTTTTTATCTGAAAATTTAATAATATCATCGTATGGAGGATGAAGCATAAGAAGCTGGGCTTTTTCAGCTCCCATTACCTCAAGTCTTGCCTGTATTTTTTCCCCTATTTCATCAGAAGCACTGTCGCCGCAAATAATGTTTACGTCTGTAACGAGTTGCCTGGGGGTAAATTTCGAACTTACATAATCACACAATTCCTGCTTTAACTCTACTCCAATGCAGCGTCTGTTCATATTTATTGCTTCAATTCCTGAAGTCCCCGAACCAAAAAACAAATCAAGAACTATATCATGCTTTTTGGTAAATCTTTCATAAAGCTGTTCTGCTATTTGCGGAATATAGTTGCCGTGGTAGTCGTTTGAGTGACCGTTTTCTTTTACTCTTGACGGGAACTCCCATAGCGTACCGGTCAGAATATGGTTATATTCCTTCCATTTTTTCAGGTTTATGTCGCTGTATGGTTTGGTCAAAACCTCCTCTTTTTCAACGACTTTCAGGTCTGCTTTTGAGACTTTTTGTTTTCTTTTTAAATTTCCTGAATGAATTGCCAAAATATCCCCCGCCGTTTTTCAATAGTACTACTCTAGTATAAAAAACGGCACAGGATTTTAAATCATAATAATAGATGAATTTTAAACAAACCGCTAAAAGAGCCACTCTCTAATTCTGTCGGCAACATATGTAAACCCGTTAATTTCTCCAAGCGGTTTCGGATTTATATTTTTTCCGTAAATAAGAAGAGGCACCCGTTCTCTTGTGTGGTCAGTACCGGGAACAGTCGGGTCACAGCCATGGTCTGCTGTTACAATCAGCATATCCTCCGGCGTCATAGCCCACATTATTTTAGGCAAAAAAGCATCGATTTCTTCCACAGCTCTGGCATATCCCGCATAATCGTTTCTATGCCCGTATAGCATATCTGTATCAACCAGATTCGTAAATATCAATTCAAACTCCGGTTCATCACTGCAATCTGCAACTTTAATATCCTCAAGATTCAGTTCATTTTGAACTGCCTGCAATGTCAAATCCAACCCCTCTGCATTTGAACCTGTATGTAGTGCATGTGTTACTCCGGATTTTACAAAAATATCTTCTATTTTTCCTATACCTGTAACTCTTCCACCCTTTTCAACTATTTCATTTAACACTGTCGGTTTCGGAGGAACAACTGAATAATCCCTCCTGTCCTTTGAAATTCTTGTCGGTTTGCCGTCTATAACTTTGTAGGGCCTTGCAATAACTCTTGAAACATTGTGTTCGCCGTTTAGAATACTTCTTGCAGCTTCGCACCATTTATACAAAGTTTCAAGCGGTATCAAATCGGTGTCAGCCGCAATCTGAAAAACGCTGTCTGCACTGGTATAAACAATTGGGTATTTTGTTTTTTGATGTTCTTCATTCAAATCTGTAATAATTTTCGTGCCTGAAGCCGGATAATTGCCAAGAATTCCTTTACAGCCGGATTTTTCAATGAATTGAGCAATTACATCTTCCGGGAAGCCCTCCGGATAAACACGAAACGGAACATCCAGCACCAGTCCTGCCATTTCCCAGTGACCTGTTGTTGTATCTTTGCCTTTGGAGAGCTCTGTCATTATTCCATACTGACCTACCGGATTTTCTATATTCTTTACTCCTTTGATATCACATAGATTTCCGATACCGAGAATCTGCATATTCGGGATATTTAACCCGTCCTCTTTTTTTTCTGCAATATTTTTTATCGTATTACATTCAGGAATATCATTATATTCCCGACAATCAGGCATTGCGCCTATCCCCATAGAATCTATTACAATTACAACAGCTCTTTTCATTTTTCACCGTCCTGCAGAGCTTTTTTTGCCCTGCGCCATAGTTCATCGTATTCTTCAAAAGAAAGTTTTTCAAGTTCCTTATCCGAAAGCTCTTCCATTTTTCTAAAACGCTTCATAAATTTTCTGTTTGCAATGATAAGAGCCTGCTCCGCATCTATATGATGCCATCTTGCAATATTAACCGCAGCAAAAAGGATATCCCCGAACTCTTCTTCTGAATTTGCTTTATCATTGTTTACTACAGCATCCTTAAATTCTTTTATCTCCGAATAGAAGCACTCCCACAGCATATTTTCATCCGGCCATTCAAAACCGGCATTAACAGCTTTTTTGCTCATTTTTTGCGCACTCATAAGCGCAGACTGTGCACGGGATACTCCGTCCATTACAGACTTTCTGTGTTTTTTTTCCTGTTTTTTAATTTCTTCCCAGTTATGAACAATATCATCAGTAGTGCTGACTTCAACATTTCCAAATACATGAGGATGACGCCGTACGAGTTTGTCAGAAATTTCTTTTGCCACATCTTCTATACTAAACTCATTTTCCTCTGACGCAATTTGTGAATGCAAAACCACCTGCAACAGCACATCCCCGAGCTCTTCTTTCAAATGTTTCATGTCATTGTCATCTATTGCATCCACAGCCTCATAAGCTTCCTCCAGCATATTTCTTCTTAAAGTGCTGTGTGTCTGTTCTCTATCCCATGCACATCCGTTTTCCGAACGCAGAGTTTTTATTATATCAATCAATCTTTCCAAATTCGGATAATTCATTTATCTCACCATCTGATCTACAGTCATAATAAGTATTCCCTTACCGCCAAGTGCTTTTAAATGTTCAATGCTGTCGAACACCTTATCACTGTCAACTACAACGTGTATAACGACACTGTTTTCATCATCCATTAAGGTCATTACTGTCGGAGACGACAAACCCGGCAAAAACTCTTTTATCTGAGCAAGAGCAGTTTTTGGAACATGCGCCATAAGATATTTTTTGTCTCTGGCATCAAGTACTGATTTAAGAGCTATTAAAAGAGCATTTGTTTTCTTTTGCAGTTCTATAGACAGTCCTTTTCTCGCAATAACTATAGCTGTTGACTCAAGAATCTTATCAATTATTCTCAGTTTATTTGATTTTAATGTAGAGCCTGATGAGGTAATATCAACCACGACATCAGCAAGCCCCAGTCTCGGTGTTATTTCTGTCGCACCGGAAACTTCTATTATTTTAGCAGTTTTGCCTATTTTTTTGAAATATTCTTTTGCAATGTTAGGAAAAGATGTGGCGACTTTCAAACTTGCCGGCAAATCGTTTGGTTTTAAATACGGATCCTCTTCTTTAACAGCCACAACCATTTCACAATATCCAAAATCCAAATCCATTATTTTATCTACATCGGATTTTTGTTCCGTAACTATATCAAAACCGGTAAAACCTATGTCAGCAACGCCATCCTCCAAAAATTTCGGGATATCAGACGTTCTTACAAATATGATAGAATACTTTTTGTCTTTTGTTGTTACCTGTAGTGTTCTTTCATCCTTTGACGGAAAGTTTAAACCAGCATCAGCAAGCAGACCGTAGATTTTTTCAGAAAGTCTGCCCTTGTTCGGGATAGCTATTTTTAATATTTCCATTATATTCCTCAATTCTTAAAATATTATTTGTCACAAAAAAGCCGTTAATAAAACTATGAACCGGAAACGATTATAGTAAAATCGCTTTGAACACAATACATTCTGACCGGATCATAAACGAACTGGGAATGTCGGATTTCGGGAATCTGTTTTTTCAACCAGCTCACAAATTCACTTGTCACTGCTGCATTATGACCGATAAGCTGTGAATGCGGAAGATGAGCCCGCCCGATACAGTTTACCTCATATCCGTTAGCTTTTAGCTCTTCCTTTATTTTCATAGCTTCTTCTTCTTTGTCAAAAGAATACATAATACCGGCTGTGAGCTTTTTGTCAGAGACATCAGGTTTGTCTCTGTAAACCATTCTGTCTATGACCTCCTGTGTTTTTTCAGGATCGAGTATCCAGTAGCTGATATAGCCTTTTTTAGAAGGTGAACCCGGAAGCGTGGCAAATTCAACATCATTCATGTCTACATTTCTCAGCATCGCAGCAATATGAGACATTTCATAAAGAGTGAGGTCTGTTTTTATATATGTGGTAGCAAGGTTTAAAACCTCGGGAATTTTAGGAATAACAGAAGGCGACTGCAAACGTTCTAACAAACTTTTTAAAAACCACTGCTGACGTGAAGTTCTTCCGATATCTCCGAGTCCGTCTTTTCTAAAACGCAAAAATCCTTCTACCTGTTCACCGTTTAGAACATGCAGCCCTTTTGTCAGATTAATATGCAATTTGCCTGACACATCGTTATAATACATATTTTTTTCAATGTAAACAGGCACTCCGTCTAATGCATCAACAAGTTTTTTTACACCTTCGTTGTTTACAACAACATACTTATTAATTTTTACCCCGAGAGTCTCTTCTATAGTTTGTTTTGCAAGATCGATACCGCCGAGAGCATGCGCTGCATTTATCTTTTGAACACCATGTTCACCTGCAAGATAGACTTTACTGTCACGGGGTATTGATATAACGTTTACTGATTTTGTTTTGGGATCAAAGTTAAGGAGCAAAATTGTATCAGAACGTGTGCCCTTAAACTTGTCAGCACCTTCACCATTCGAGTCAACACCAAGAATAAGAATATTCTGACGCTGCTGAAATATAGGGATGCTAAAACCTTTTTGTTCACGTTTATCCAAACCGTCAAAATGTTTTTCCAGTTCCTTTGACCAGTCGCTGTTTGTGCCTATTGCAGCGATATATCCGAAAGCAGCAAGCGCAACAAGAAAAACCGTAAGCAATATCCCGCATATTATTTTTCCAATGCCGCTTTTTGATGAATTTTCCGGCTGATTGTAATCTAAAAATACATTATATTGTTCATTTTTATTTTTAAGTTCGTTCATGACTATCCCGTATCTATATAGTATTTAATAGAAATATTTTACTTCAAAAACAATTATAAACACACAATGGTTTTTGTAAACATATGTAACAATATATACAAAATATGAAATGCATATATACTAAAGGTTTTTATATATATAGTAATGTGGTTAATCAAATTTGCAAAGGAGCAAATAAAAAATGGTTAATGGTATTGGTGCAACAGGCACTATAACATCACAACTATATACCCAGTACAGAGACGGATGGCAAAAAAACTTTCCGGACATACCGTTTTATCTGTATCTGCAAATGATGGGCGTAGATATAGACAAATTTAACCAGGGTATTGAAAACTACATGGAAACAGGCAGTGCCTGGAAAAGTGACGGTGTTGAAGGAAATACCATATCCAACAAACGTACTGTAAACAATACAACTACAAACCAGCAGCTCTATCAATCACAAGATGGTGAGGACTATTATGATATAGACTGGACAACGGGCACCTATGAATTTTTCAGAGGCAAAGACGCAGCAGCTCAAAAATTAGGAATAGATACTTCACAACATAACGTAGATGCAATACAGCTCGGAACATCAACAGCAAAAGTTATTGATGCAACATTTAATGCAGAAGGTCTGAGTGATGGACAGGACAGCACAAATTACTCCGTAAGCGGAGCTTATGACATGGTTACATATACTATGCAGGAGTTTGACCCGTGTTATCTGTTTGATGAAAATCTACAGAATCCAAGTGATCCGGAATATCAAAAAGCTATATCAACATGGAATACACTTGTTGCAACAGCCGGTCAATGGATGAGCGAAGAAGATTTGGAATACATAAACTCGCTGGAAGTCGGTTCTGATGAATACAAATCCGCACTGCTTGAAATCATACTGGCAAGATTAGACCAGCCGCAGGAATACGGCGAACATGACCATGTTGAATACGAAGGAGAAATGTCAGAAATTACAGAATCCGGAGGAACAGGCTCGACTGACGGAACAGGAAGCGGCTCCGGCAATATAATCGCACCCGTATATGACAGAACTGATGTCATGATGAAATCCAGCATTTCTGCAGATTATCTGGCGGGTGTATGCCGTGTCGGCACCAGAACAACAGATACTGATGCAGCTCACGCAGAAGCTATTAATATGGCAATGGCAGACTTAAATGCTGCAGCTTCTTCTCTATATTCGAGATTAAGCGAGAGCGGTACTCTGACAGAAGAAGCAGCTGCAAATATCAATCAGGCTGTTGCAAATACAGTCGCATATTTGTCAGACAAAGAAAATACCTACAGATATCACGCTCATGACGCCAACTATAAAGTCAGTGATGACAAAATCGGATACGGATACAGAGCCGGACGTCCAAAATACAGAAAGAAAATAAAACCGACCTATAATGTACAACAGGTCGTCAACCATTTCTTTAATGAGTTTGATACATTAACTTATCAGAACAAAAATGCAACCACCACAACAACTACAACAACTACAACAACTGATACCGGTGATGCAGCATAACGGTTTTCCATACAAATATACATGGAATAAGACACTATTCTTAGTGCCTGTAAACCATATTAGACAGGTTTATTAACCACATATGCGGAGATTTTTTCAAAAAATCTCCCTTTTTTTATGTAATTTTATCCGCAGCTAAGTCCTGCGCAAAGACTTATTGACTGTCCGGTTAAACCTTTTGCTCCGTCTGATATAAGATAATTCACAAGGTGTGCAATTTCAACAGGTTCAATAAATCTCCGCTGCGGGATAGTTTCTATATTTTCTTCATAAGAAAATTCACTGTCATTTACTGATTTTTTACCCATCTCTGTATCAACCCATCCGGGGTTTATTGTATTCACAGTAATTCCATCAGCAGCAAGCTCAAGAGCCAGAGCCTTTGTCATACCTGTGTATGCAGACTTTGTCATAGAATAAAGTGATGCGTTTGCTTCCCCGATTATACCGCTAATTGAGCCTATATTAACAATTCTTCCCCATCTTTTCTTTTTCATCATCGGAACAACATATTTTATAAGCTCAAAAGGTGCTTTTATATTAACAGCAAGCATATTATCTATGTCAGTTTCATCAGTTTTTTCAACAGCACTGTATACATACAATCCTGCATTGTTAACCAGTACATCAATATCCCCGTACGCAGCGGCAGTAAGTTTTACAAGTTTTTCAACTGCGCCATTTTCACAAAGGTCTATAGCAAAATAGCCCTTCGCTCCTATCTCATGACAGACTGTTTTTAGCATATCTTTATTTCTGGCAGTCAAAAATACATTATGACCTTCTTTCACAAGAAGCTTTGCTATAGCTTTGCCTATTCCCCGTGAAGCGCCTGTTATTAAAACATTTTTACTTTCTGTCATAGTTATAATCCGTCAGAATCTGCACGATAGATTCTCTTAATCTGGAAATTATTTCTTTTCTTTTTTCAGTGTCTAAATTTTTTATTATTTCAATTGAGGAATGAAGGGTTATATCTTTATCATACCATCTTTTGTAACTGGTAAGTTTACTTTCTCCGAGTATATGAATCTCATCATCAGAATCCATACAAACTTCGGTCATTAATATTTGCATCATATCCTGAGCAATTTCTTCTCTCAACTCATCATTTAATCCCTGCAAAAAAGTCATAAGATGACTCAAATCAGGATCTTTATCATACCAGCGAACATAATCCATAATATATAAATTTAGCATACATTTTACAAACAGTAAAGATTTATTTCAAACGCCAGAAGTCAGGATGAAGCATGGCAAGAAACGGAATAAGTTCCAATCTGCCAACCAGCATATTCACAATACCTATAATTTTAGATGCTGGATGCAATGACGCAAAACTTCCCATTGGACCTATCACACTGCCAAATCCGGGGCCGATATTTCCTATAGTTGTGATACTTCCAGTTATCCCTATAACTTCATTCATTTCTATTAACGACATTAAAAAAGCAGAAACAGCAAATAATGCATAATAAAATATAATAAATGCAATCATTTGTGCTGAAACTTCAACAGGAATAACCATATTATTTATCTTTATAGGATACACTGCGTTGGGATGCAGAATACGTGCTATTTGTATTCTTAAATATTTAAAAATAAACAAAAGTCTCACCATTTTTAGACCACCCGAAGCAGAACCTGCACAACCCCCGACAAACATAAGCAAAAACAGAAACAATTTTGCGTCCAGAGTCCATTTCGCAAAATCAACAGAAGCCGCACCGGATGTACAAATAATACTCAAAACCTGAAAGCAGGAATCTGTTATTGAATTTATAACACTATAACCGTTTGAAAAATACAAACACAGAGCAATAATTATTGTAAATCCAATAACAATTCCTGTATAAAACTTAAATTCGTCATCTTTCAAAAGCACTGACAATTTTTTATTGATCCATACTTTATAAATTAATGAAAAGTTCATAGCTGCAAAAAACATAAAAACAGTAATTATCCATTTTATAATAACAGAATTATATCCTGCAATACTCTGCGCATTCGGTGAAAAGCCTCCACCGGATAAAGTTGAAAAAGAATTGCATACAGAATCGAAAAGCGGCATTCCTGATATTTTAAGAAAAATAATTTCTATAAAAGTTAAAAACACATATATTGTCCACATAGCAATTGCTGTATGCTTAATTCTCGGCGTGATTTTATCCTCGGTTGGTCCCGGTGTTTCCGCAAAAAACATCTGTCTACCGGCAACTGCAAACTGGGGAAGTATTGCAATAAACAACACTATTATCCCCATACCGCCAAGCCACTGACTCATAGAACGCCAGAAAAACATTGTTTTCGGATAATCATAATGGGTTAGAATAGTTGCACCTGTAGTTGTAATTCCTGACACAGCCTCAAATAATGCGTCTAAGAAGCCAAATCCGTAAAATAAATACGGAATTGCTGCAATAAATGCAAACAAAACCCACGCCGCAGTCACTATAGCAAGTGCTTCTGTTTTTTTTATATCATTTAAACTTTCGAATGTGTCGGATTTTTTTCTTATTACAAACCCCAGAATAAGAGAAATAACAGATGCCGAAACAAACGGCAGTAAAGAAAAATAATCTTGATAATAAAGAGCAATAACAACAGGAAAAAGTATCACCAGTGCAATACACCGTAAAATCAACCCCAATGCGTTAAATACATATGTTAATCTCATAAACTCTCAACTATTTCTTAAAATATTCTTTTATCTTTTGTGAATCTTCATCTTTTGTAAATATAATCAACTGGTCAAACGGTTGAACAATGGTATTACCTTTCGGAATAATGACTTTGGCTCCTCTTTGTATTATAGCAATCAAAGCTTTTGCAGGAAAATTTAAATCCATAACAGCTACAGGAATAAAACTATCAGGAACAACCGTTTCAATTATTCTGCCCTGTCCGCTTTCAACCGTTGCGAGAATAGCGACGTCCGTGTCTATCAAATTATTTTTTATTTCATGTATTGATGCTTCTTTTGGAGAAATAGCAACATCTATGCCGACTTTTTCAAACAACGGAATATTAGAAGATTTTGAAACTCTAGTTATTACACGTTTTGCACCGAGCTGTTTTGATAAAAGAGAACAGAGAAGATTTTTTTCATCGTTATTTGTAACGCTTATCACAACATCATCATCTGACACATCTTCTTGCTGCAAAAGTTCGATATTTGTACCGTCCCCGTACAGTACAAGCGTATTTTTTAATTCTTCTGTTAAATCTTCACAGCGTTTGTAATCCTGTTCAATGATTTTTGTTCTGATACCGACTTTTTCCAGATTTTGTGCCAGCATAAGCCCGACATTGCCGCCGCCGATAATCGTTGCATCCTTTATTTTTTCACTGTTCTGAAACAGCCTGTTCGCAAGTATATCCAGTGATGTTGAATAGCCCATTAAAATAACTTTGTCATTAAGCAAAAATTCAGTTTCACCATCCGGTATAAATAAATTACAATCCCTCGTAATGCCGACAACAAGGGTGTTTTCTACAAACGGATACTCTTTAATTTTTTTACCGAGAAGCACTGAATCTTCTTTTATTCTGTACTCAAGCAATCTCGCTTTCCCTGAGGCAAAATACTCAACATCCACAGCCTCTGGAACAGTAATTATCCTGAAAATTTCCTGTGTCAGAAGCTGCTCCGGCCATATAACATAATCTATCATCTCATATTTTGTATTTTTCATCAGTGTAAGAGATTCTATATATTCAGGCTTGCTAACAAAACACACAGTCTTTGCTTCACTCAATCGACTCACAGTTAAACACGCAACTATATTTGCTTCATCGAAAGAAGAACAGGCAATAAAAATATCAGCTTCTTCAATATTGGCACTCTTTAAAGTATTTATATTTGAACCGTTTCCGGCAATGTAAATAATATCAAGTCTGTCCAGTGCACCGGTTTTATTTTCATCTTTATCGATAATAGTTATATCATGGTCTTCGAAAAACTCTGTAGCAATCAAACACCCTATTTCACTTGCACCAAAGATTACTATTTTCATCCAATCACCCTATATATATTGTTCCAGTACAGAATAAAGCTCTGCACGTTCTTGTTCATCAAGAGGTACCAGCGGAAGTCTCACATGGTTTTCTATAATACCCATTCTGGCAAGACACTGTTTTATCGGAACAGGGTTAGGTGCCATAAATATTTTTTTGAACAGAGGATACAATTTCAAATGCAATGCTGTTGCTTCTTCAAACCTTCCTGATTTATAGAGATTAATCATTGATTTCATTTCCTTGCCGATAATATGTGAAGCAACACTAATAACCCCGTATGCTCCGACAGACATCATCGGAAGAGTCAGACTGTCATCTCCGGAATAAATAAGGAAATCCTCAGGACAGAGTCGTCTGGTTTCGGTAATAATATCCATATCAGCAAGACTTTGCTTTACGGCTGCAATGTTTTTGTATTTATTCGCAAGTTCTGCAATGGTTTCAGGTTTCATTGATATACCAGTTCTTCCGGGTATATTGTACAGTATAATAGGTAAATCTGTTGATTCAGCTATTGCAGAAAAATGCGCAATCAATCCTTTTTGAGATGGTTTGTTATAATAAGGAACAACTGATAGTATTGCATCAGCACCTGCTGATTTTGCATTTTGAGTAGCCTTAACAGCAGTAATTGTACAATTTGAACCAGCTCCCATTATGAGTTTGCATTTGGAACCGATTTTTGATTTAACAAATTTAAAAAGTTCGACTTCTTCTTCATGCGTCAGAGTGGGCGATTCTCCGGTTGTTCCTGCAATTAATAGTGCGTCAGAGCCATTGTTTATAAGGTGTGCCAGCAATTTTTCCAGCGACGGGTAATCAATTTCTTTTTTTTCATTCATCGGGGTAATCATTGCTGTAATAATTTCACCCAGATCAAAACGCATTGCCATATATTTCTCCTTTAAATTTCCTAACCCAGTATAAATTAACAGGTCTGAGAATTGCAAGAAAATTTTATGCCTGTGTTAAATTTTTTTCTTCGCACTCTGCTTCATTAACAGCCGGAACAAATTGATATCCGCACATTTCGGCAACCTGGCACCCCCAATCGTTGATAATCTCATCTTGTTCCAGTTTATAAGAAACAGGTTTTCCGATTTTTACGATCATTTTGCCTTTAAATGGTATCCAGTTATATTTTTCACAGCCAGTTATTGAAACAGGCAGGATATCCCACTTTGCAGCTTTTGATATTACCGCAAAACCCTTGTTTATTTTTTCAATTGTTTTATTTTTACGAATTCCTCCCTGCGGAAAAATCCCAAGCATCCAACTGCTTTTATAAACTTCTTTTACAGTTTTTATAGTAGAAACTTCAAGTTTTTCCCTGTTTACAGCAAAAGCTCCAAGCCAATCCATACAAAGTGTCTGAAACCAAGATTCTTCAAAAAGCTCTTTTTTAGCCATATACGCAACAGGTTTTTGTACGGCATAAGATACAATAAATGGATCAAGATAAGAAATATGGTTAGCTGCAACTATAAATCGTGCACCTTTAGGAATATTCTCCCGTCCGTAAATCTTGATACGATAAAATATATGAAACAAAGGCACACCAATCAGATATATCCAGAGCTGCTGAAAACATCTTCTGAAAAAATTAAACTCCCGTGCAGACCGTTTAGAATAGTGTCTTGACATTTATACTTCCTTCTTTTTTCTTTAATTCTTTAATTCTTAATTCCATGATAATCGAGAAAACTATGCAAGAGCAAAATTTTTCCCGGTGAGTTCAGACAACGCCCTGCACCATTCATTCATCATTTCATCAACATTATCACTGTATGGTATCATATGACCAATTTTTATTGTTAATTTTTCGCTGAACGGCCATTTAATTTTTTTGTCGGCGCCGATTATAGCTACAGGCAAAATACCTGTTTTTGTTACCTTGGCAAAAGTAGCGAAACCTTTTGTTATTTTATCGATATTCTGGCTAGAATCACGGGTTCCCTGAGGAAATAATCCCAGCATCCATGAGGTATCTTTTATTGCGAGTGCGGTTTTTATTGTAGACACTTCAACTTTGTCTCTTTTTACCGCAAAAGCTCCGCACCAGTCCATAAGTTTTTTAGAAAAGAATTTCTCAAACAGTTCTTCTTTTGCCATAAAAGCGACCGGTTTTTTCAGTGCACACGGAATAAGAAAAGGGTCTTTTCCTGAAATATGATTAGCTGCAACAATAAACTTTTCGCCCTGCGGAATATTTTCCCTGCCTTCAACTTTGTAATCATACATGAGTTTTACAAAGTTACATACAAAAAAATTGCAGGTAAGCCACTGAAAAGCACGCCTGAAACGATTATAATCCTCAGCTACCCTTTTTGAAAATTTACTCATTTAAAATTACATCCTGTTTTGTATAATAACAATATTCTAACAGAAATATTTGTGAAATAAAAGTTATACACATGTTTAAATATTTTAATGAACAATTATCTCAATACACTAAGATGATGTACAGGCATGACTTTCGGTTTTATTCATCATGAAATACTATTGAAAAATGTCAAGTTTAATATCCTTAACTATTATTGGTTATTAATTTGTGCTTGAAACCTTTTTTATTATATAATATATAACATGGTAATTTATAATAGATTGGGGGAGAACACAAAGTGAGCCTTGAAATGGAAGAAAAACTAAACTTGTCTAAGAACGCAATTAAAGTTCTTGAAAAAAGATACCTTAAAAGAGACAAAAACGGAGTACCGACAGAAACACCGAAAGATTTATTTATGCGTGTTGCATCAACTCTTGCCGAAGCTGACAGACAATTCGGTGCAACCGATTCTGAAATAAAAGAAACAACAAAAGAATTTTATGATTTTATAACAAACCGCTATTTTATGCCCAATTCACCGACTCTTATGAATGCGGGCAGAGAACTCGGACAGCTTGCGGCTTGTTTTGTTCTGCCTGTTGAAGATTCATTGGAAGGCATTTTTGAAACAGTAAAAAATACTGCATTAATACATAAATCAGGCGGCGGTACCGGATTTTCTTTCTCAAGATTGAGACCGAAAAATGATGTTGTTCGTTCAACTATGGGCGTTTCATCAGGTCCTGTCAGTTTTATGGAAGTGTTTAATGCTGCAACAGAAGCAGTTAAACAGGGCGGGACAAGAAGAGGTGCAAACATGGGAATTCTCCGTGTTGACCATCCTGATATTCTTGAATTTATTAATTGCAAATCAGATAACAACAGATTAAACAATTTCAATATTTCTGTTGCAATTACTGATAAATTTATGGAAGCTTTAAAACAAGGCGGAGACTATGAGCTCATTCACCCGAGAACAAAACAACCGGTAGGAAAACTTAACGCAAAAGAAGTTTTTGATTTAATTGTTGACGGTGCATGGAGAAACGGAGAGCCCGGCATCATATTTATTGACAAAATGAATTATGATAACCCGACCCCGTTAATCGGAGAAATTGAATCAACTAACCCCTGCGGTGAGGTTCCGCTACTTCCTTACGAAGCTTGCAACCTCGGTTCAATTAACCTCGGGTTAATGCTTAAAGGAGAAAAAGACAATCTGAGCGTAGACTGGGATAAACTTGCTTCTGTTACAAAAATGGCAATACATTTCCTTGATAATGTAATTGCAATAAACAACTATCCGCTTCCTCAAATAAGCGAAATGGTTCAAAATAACAGAAAAATCGGTCTTGGCGTAATGGGTTGGGCTGATATGTTAATGCAGCTTGGTATTGGTTACAATTCAGAAGAAGGAACCAAACTGGCTGCGCAAATTATGGAATTTATTGATTATCATTCAAAAGTAAAATCCATCGAATTTGCCAAAACAAGAGGCAGGTTTAACAATTTTAAAGGTAGCATATATGACGGTCAAAACTGGCTTACGAAAAAATATAAAGGCAAATCAGCAGGCATAATTACAGATGAAATGTGGGCAGAACTTGATAAGCAAATTGCACAGGTCGGTATAAGAAATGCTACGACGACATGTATTGCACCTACCGGAACTATTTCAATGATTGCAGGTGCATCAGGAGGTGTTGAACCTCTGTTCGGGCTTGTATTTATCAGAGACGTGATGGATGGTACAAAACTTGTGGAAGTTAATCCGATATTTGAAGCTTATGCAAGAGCACACGGATTTTATTCAGAAGAATTGATGAAGAAAATTTCAATCGATGGAACACTTGCACATTGCAGCGAAGTCCCTGAGGAAGCAAAGAAAATATTTGTATGTGCACATGATGTTTCGCCATACTGGCACGTAAAAATGCAGGCAGCATTCCAGCTTCATACAGACAACGCTGTATCTAAAACAGTTAACTTTGAAGAAAATGCAACACGAGAAGATGTTGCGGATTCATACAAACTGGCATTTGAAAACAATCTCAAAGGCATAACTGTTTACAGAAACAACTCAAGACAATTCCAGCCAATGAATCTTGAGAAAAAAGAAGAAAAGAAAATGCCGGAAATCAAATCCGTAGAAATTGTAGAGCAGCATGAAGGTGAAGAACACAAATGCCCCGAATGCGGTACAATTCTCGGTTACGGCGAAGGTTGTTTTATCTGTCTTAACTGCGGATACTCCGGTTGTTCATAATAATACGAAAAAAGTAATACGAATGAGAATAACCCTTGATATTGTTTTATCAGGGGTTATTTTTATGTAAAGTATAAAACGGAGCAATAAAAAAGAGAGCACAGTGCTCTCTTTTTTATATTAAATAATATTTTTTCTAAGCTTCATATTTTTTGAACAGAATAGAAGCGTTATGTCCGCCAAAACCGAATGAATTTGTTAAAGCATATTTGACTTCGGCTTTCTGTGCTTTATGCGGAACATAGTTCAGGTTTGCAACAGCTTCATCCTGATTATCAAGATTTATTGTGGGCGGAATAATTCCGTTATTAATAACCTCTATGCAAACAATAGATTCAGCAGCACCTGTAGCACCAAGCATATGCCCATGCATAGATTTTGTTGAACTTACTTTGAGATGCGGATTTTTATCCAAATCGCCGAACACTCTTGCAATTGCCTGTGATTCAGCTATATCACCAAGACCTGTACTTGTACCATGAGCATTTACATAGTCAACTTGTTCCGGTTTTATACCTGCATCTTGTACAGCAAGCTCCATCGCTTTTGCAGCACCGGCACCATCTGCAGCAGGCGCAACAATATCATACGCATCAGCAGTTTGACCATAACCGACAATTTCCGCATAAATTTTTGCACCGCGTTTTTTAGCATGTTCCAATTCTTCAAGAATTAAAACAGCTGCTCCTTCTGACATAATAAAACCATCACGGTCTTTGTCGTATGGTCTTGAAGCTTTTTGCGGCTCGTCATTGTGTTTTGAAAGAGTACGTGCACTGGTAAATGCACCAATACCGAGTTTTGTGATAACAGCCTCTGCACCGCCTGCCACAATAACATCGGCATCATCCCACTGTATAGAACGAAAAGCATCGCCGACTGAATGCGCAGAAGTAGCACAAGCAGTAACAACTGCTTTGTTAACTCCTTTTGCTCCATGCTTAATAGAAATTCTGCCGGCACCCATATCTGCAATAATCATAGGAACAGTAAAAGGAGAACATTTCGTTGGGCCTTTAGCCGTAATAATGTCATGCTGTTTTTCAAAAGTATCAAAACCGCCTGCAGCTGAACCTACAATAACGCCGTATCTGTAAGGATCAACATTTTGACCGGCTATTATTCCGGAATCTTTTATCGCCTCATCAGCTGCAACCATTGCAAACTGATTATATCTGTCCATTCTTCTTGCTTCTTTTGGATCAATATATTCTTCAGGATTAAAGTCCTTTACTTCTCCGGCAATATGAACAGTATGTCCTTCAAGAGGAATACGTTCAATTGTCGAAATACCGCTTTTCCCTTCCAATAAACTATTCCAAAATTTTTCCAGTCCAACGCCGAAAGGAGAAACGATACCCATTCCGGTGACAACTACTCTTCTTTTGTTCATTTTTAACTTATACCTTTATTCTATTCCGGTTGGTAAAAATTTGCGAGGAGCAACAGGCAAACAAATTATACATTTGTACAATAATCGTTCATAAAAGAACAAAACCTGACCAACCCCCCGCAAATATATTCATTTACGTTAACTACAATTATGAATGAGCTTCTATGTAGTTTACAGCATCTTGAACAGTTGCGATTTTTTCAGCTTCTTCATCAGGAATTTCGCATCCGAATTCATCTTCAAAAGCCATAACTAATTCAACTGTATCAAGCGAATCAGCACCGAGATCTCCTGTAAAGCTAGCTTCGGGAGTAACTAATGCTTCATCAACACTCAATTGTTCAACAACAACTTTTTTAACTCTCTCAAGAACTGTACTCATGTTTTTTCTACCTCATTTTAAATTAACTACTCATTTTCACTATTTATTATACTATTTCAATATAAATATGCAATTTTGTAAAGTCAATATTTACACATTGAAACGACTTTTTACTAAACTACAAGTCCGCCGTCAACGCCTATTACCTGACCGGTAACATATGTTGCATCTTCAGCAAGAAATTTAATAACAGTTGCAATATCCTCAGCTTCACCCATTCTTCTTAACGGAATGTGCTGATAAATCTCATTGTTATCAAGACCTGCAGTCATAGCTGTTTTAATAAATCCGGGTGCTACTGCATTTACTCTGATATTTCTTGAACCGAGTTCCTTTGCCAGTGATTTTGTAAAGCCGATTAAGCCTGCTTTTGAAGCAGAATAGTTAGCCTGTCCGGCATTTCCCATTACACCTACTATACTTGACATGTTAATGATTGAACCGATTCTTTGTTTCATCATGATTTTTACAACAGGATGAGTGACATTATAAGCACCCGTTAAGTTAATGTTAATAACAGCATTCCACTGATCCGGTGTCATACGAAGGAAGAGCCCGTCTTTTGTAATACCGGCATTGTTCACAAGAACATCTATTCTGCCGAATCTCTTAACAATTGCGTCTACACCTGCGTTTACTGCTTCAATATTTGTTACATCAAATTCAAATATTTCAGCTTCCACTCCGTGAGCTTCACATTCTTTTTTTACTTCTTTTGCATCGTCTTCACGTCCGATATAGTTAATTGCAATATCATAACCGCAGCTTGCCAGTTTCAATGCGGTAACTTTCCCTATCCCCTGTGATGCACCCGTAATCAATGCAACTTTTTTTTCTGCCATAATCTTTCTCCTTAATTTCTAATCTTTTTTTTCCTAAATAATTGTTTAAACTGTTGTAATTTTAGTGAAACCCTGTCAAAAAAATCTTCTATTGCTGCAAATCTCTTAATTTGCCTCATTGCCCTGTCAACCTCTTTTTTAGTTATTACCCGTCCTTCACGAAGATAAACATTACGTGGTGCAAGATCAGGATGCTCTCTGTAAAATTTTGGAGAATTAACATCCCGTTTTACCGTTTTAAATGTTTTACTGTTTAATAACGTACCAAAGGGTTTTACGGGCATACAGTCTCCGAATTCAGTTCTGATACAACCTGATTTAAAGAAGCCATGTCATAAATATTAAACACTTTCAACGAAGTGTCAATCTTTTTGCAAAGTCCGGCAAGCACCTTCCCCGGGCCCATCTCTATAATTGTATCCACTCCGTTTTTCATCATTTCCTGAACAGATTGTGTCCAGTAAACGGATGAATAAATTTGAAGCGGCATCTTAGAACGTAATGCGCCGGCATCAGCAGTTATTAGAGCATCCGTATTAGATACTACAGGAACTTTAGCATCAGAAACAGAAAAATTCTTTGTGTATTCTCCGAATGCAAGTCCTGCCTCTTTCATAAGCATTGAATGAAAACCGCCGGAAACAGGAAGAGGAATAACTCTTTTTGCGCCTGCTGATTTTAAAAGTTCATTTGCTGTATTAACAGCACTTTCTTCACCGGTTATAACAATCTGTGCAGGTGAATTGTAGTTTGCAACAGAAACAATTCCATCAATTTTTGAAAGAATTTCTTCTATTTTTTCTTTATCCATACCAATAACCGCAGTCATTGCGCCCTTAGTTTTTAAGGCTGCATCATTCATAAGCTCTGCTCTTTTTTGTATCAAAAGCATTGCCGTATCAAAATCTATAGCACCTGCAGCATACAATGCTCCGTATTCTCCAAGCGAATGACCTGCAACAAAATCAGGATTTATGTTACTCTTTTCTCTGAATGCGGCAAGAGCGGCAAGCGAAGTGACAAGAATTGCAGGCTGGGTATTAATTGTTTGTTTCAAATCCTCTTCCGGTCCTTCAAAACAAATTTTTGAAATCTTTTTTCCAAGCAGGGTATCTGCCAGATTAAAAATCTCTTTAGCCTTTTGTGAATTATTATATAAATCAAGTCCCATACCCACTGACTGTGAGCCTTGTCCCGGAAATACAAACGCAATTTTACCCATTAAATTTACTCCTGTTTAATAAATATCTATGCAATACCTTCTCTAAGCCGTACAATCACTGTACCCCATGTAAGCCCTGCTCCAAATCCGCTTAATATAGCTTTGCAAGGAAGTTTAATTTTCCCTTCTTCTATGCCTTCAGCCATTGCAATAGGAATTGAAGCGGCAGATGTGTTGCCGTATTTTTGAAGGTTTACAATAATTTTGTCATCACTGTAATTAAGTCTTGAAGCCATTGCTTCAATAATTCTGTAATTTGCCTGATGCGGAATCAAATAATCAACATCGTCCGGTGCCAATCCTGCTTTTTCAAGACAATTGCTTATAGATTCGGGCATTGTTGTAACAACAAATTTATAAACCTCTCTGCCCTGCATAACTATTTTCTGCTTCTGAGGTGCACACGGTTCAACTAACGGACAGTTTTCGCCGTTCATAGGCATTTTGATAAAATCACCGTCTTTTCCGTTCGAGTGCATGTCCATTGCAATGATATCGTCAACACCATCCACTGACTCTTTCATAACCAGAGCTCCGGCACCGTCACCGAATAAAACACAGCTGGTTCTGTCATACCAGTCAATAAATTTAGAGTTTGCATCAGTTGCAACGAGCAATATATTCTTATAAATACCCGAGGAAATAAATGATTTTGCAATATTCATTGCGTATATCATTCCGGTGCAGGCAGCTGTTATATCAAATGCTGCAGCTTTGTCAGCTCCGATAGCAGCCTGAATTTCGCATGCTGTTGAGGGATACGGATGAGCAGGTACAGATGCGGCGGCAATAATCAAATCTATATCTTTAGCTTCCATTTTTGCTTTTTCTAACGCGTTTTGAGCCGCTTTAATACCCAGAGTAACTGCATTTTCTTCCCCTGAGACAACACGGCGTTCTTTAATACCCGTTCTTGTTGTAATCCATTCATCGCTTGTATCAACAAGTTTCGTCAGATCATCGTTTGTAATAACAGTGTCTGGTACACCGTAACCCACGCCTGCAATCATTACCGGAATTAAATTTAATGACATAGAACCTATCCCTCGTAAAACTCTGATATTTTTTTGTTAACTTCAGTTTCGACAGCTTCTTTTGCAACCCTTACTGCATTTTTTATTGCATAAGCTTTACTTGCACCATGGGAAATTACAGTAATCCCTTTTACACCAAGCAGCAAAGCTCCGCCGAATTCTTCGTAGTTAATTCTTTTAAATATTCTTTTCATGGCAGGTTTCGCAAGCAAACCGATAACCATTGAAAAGAAATCTTTTTTAAATTCCTGTTTAATCATCTGGAACAACATAGAAGAAGAACCTTCTATGCTTTTTAAAGCAACATTTCCGACAAATCCGTCACAAACGACAACATCGCAGTTGCCAAGAAATAATTCTTTTCCCTCAATATTCCCAATGAAATTGATTTTGTCCTGATTTTCTTCGAAAAGCTTATAAGCGGATTGTGCAAGTTCATTACCTTTACCGGCTTCTTCACCGATATTCAGGATACCTATTCTCGGGTTTTCATTTTCCCATATCCCTCTTACAAAAGAAGCACCCATAATTGCAAACTGTAAAAGCATCTGAGGTGTACAATTGCTGTTTGCTCCGGCATCAATGAGAATAACGGGCTTTTTCATAGTCGGCAAAGTCGTCGCAATTGCCGGTCGTTCAATACCGGGAAGCCTGCCAAGCCCGAACAAACTCGCAGCCATTGCAGCACCGGTAGAACCTGCAGCAACAACTGCCTGCGAGCTTCCGGTTGCAACCGCATCAACCGCAAGAACAATAGATGATTTTTTCTTTTTTCGTATAGCTTGCCCCGGAGCTTCACCCATTTCAATAACTTCAGCGGCATGGGTAATTTTTATATCGAGCTTATCAACATCAACTCTGATTCTTGAATAAGGAACGTTAGGGCTTGTACATTTTATGCCGAAGCGTTTAATTTTTTCTATTTCACGTTCAATTTGATCCTGTTTGCCAACAAGTTCAATCGGAACATTATATTCCGAAGCAGCCCACAGTGCCCCTGCTACAATCTCGTGCGGTGCATGATCTCCGCCCATTGCATCGATTGCGATCCTCGTCATACTATATTCTCTTTCCCCTTACAGCTATACTCAATTTTTTATTAAACTGAAAGCTCTGTAATCATTATAACAAAGCTTTCAGTTCAAACATAATCATTCTTCAGTTTTTTCTTCTTTAACTTCTTGCTCTGTCTCAGCCGGTGCATTTTCGGCTGTTTCTGTTTCTTTAACTTCTGCTGCCTCAACTACAGGTTCTGCAGTTTTTGCTTTTTTAGAGACTCTGGGTTTTGAAGCTTTTTTAGCCGGTTTTTTAGCTTCTGCTTCTTCAACAAACCCTTCAGCTTTTCTGCTGACGACTTTGCCTTTGTACTGGCCGCATGCCTCGCAAACAGTGTGAGTCAAAATAATTTCACCGCAATTTTTGCATACAGTAGTTTCAGGAACTGTAGCCTTCCAGTTAGATCTTCTGTGTCCTTGTGCTGATGCACCTGTACGTTTCTTTGGTACTGCCATTTTTATTTTCCTTCTTTTCTTATGTTTATATTTTTAAAAATTTCTAGCCTTGGATCTGAAACTTCTTTTTTTAAATATTTTTCCATTTCAGCATCTCCTTTACAATTTATATCACAAACAGACGGATTTGGAAGATTCAATATTAAAGTTTGATAAATTAAATCATCTGCATCAATTTCTGTTTCATCATATAAATCAATAACAAAGTCTCCGTCTTTTAATTCAATTTCCTTGTTTTCACCGTCATTAAAGGCACCTGACATATATGTTTCATCAACCGGCAACTCAAATTTTTGATAAAATTCCTTAAGACATCTGTCACAAGTCAGCTTAACATTTGCAACAATTTGTCCTTTCACATTTATGCATTGCCCCAGACATTTAAAAATAAGTTCTGCAACGACAGGACCGTCTGTTTCCAGATCTTTAATATTCCCGTTAAAACTTGTTTTTAATGTCTGATTGGGAGAATTTTTGATATCATCAACGGAAACTTTCATAGTTTTTATATCATATTTTAGACAATGTTAATTGTCAAAAATTTCATGCGCAAATATTACGAAAAGAGAAAGATTTTAACATCTGACAATCAAACAAAACATCTTCAAAAATGCAGACATTACAAAACAAAGCCTGAAAAGTCTTTTAAACTCTTTTTCAATACACTGCTTCTCGATTACATCTGCCTTATCAGCGACATTATTATTGACGAATGAAGGTTTTCTGACTGGGCGAGCAGGGTTGAGGAAGTTTGCTGCAAAATTTGATTTTTCACATACTCTGCTGATTCTGTTGCTAATGAGCCTCCTGTGTTCGTAGTCGTCCCCGCCTGTACCGAATAATTAGCCAGCCCCGTGACCCTCGCCATATCCCCCGTGGCCTGAATGGAAACACCCGATGTCTCGCTCTCAATCGTGAACTTTCCGTCAGTGATAGAAGCTGTAACATTACCCTGTAAGTTGATTTCGTTGATTATCTGATTTAAAGTTTTACCTGTAGTGTTAATCTCCGCCCCGCTGCCGATTTTAATAGTACCGCTTAAAATTGTCTCATCGCCGGTTAATGCATCAGCTGCCCCCTGTGAAAGATAAACATTCTGTGCAGTTGTATTCGTAGTCGTTGCACTCTGCACAGTGTAATTTCCAATCCCGGTTATCCTTGCAAAATCTCCGGTTGCTTTGATGTTCACTTCTCCGTTTTCACTTTTTACAGTAAATTTTCCGTCCTGTATACTTGCTTTTACATTTCCCTGTGCCGTTATTGCTTTTGCAATTTGCTCCAGCGTTTT
>CALUTO010000013.1 GCA_944323735.1 Candidatus Gastranaerophilales bacterium | reverse complement strand
AACTTGTTTGCCTACAGATGCGTGTGAGAGACTCCTTCCTTCGGTTTTAAAGAACTATTAGCGGAAGACGAGGCTCGCACGACATTCAAGAAATCTTTGATTTCGTAGAATGACGGGTACTGGCAATTTGCAACAGCAAATTGAACAGTGAACCGCAGATGTGGCAAACTTGTTTGCCTACAGATGCGTGTGAGAGACTCCTTCCTTCGGTTTTAAAGAACTATTAGCGGAAGACGAGGCTCGAACTCGCAACAACCTGCTTGGAAGGCAGGGACTCTACCAATTGAGTTACTTCCGCATTATTTAATTTTCAATCGTCCCTGCCTTCCTTACGGCAGGGATTTATCTGTAATCAAAAGCCTTCGGCTTTCCGGCAATTGAGTTACTTCCGCATTATTTAATTTTCAATCGTCCCTGCCTTCCTTACGGCAGGGATTTATCTGTAATCAAAAGCCTTCGGCTTTCCGGCAATTGAGTTACTTCCGCATTATTTAGTTTTCAATCGTCCCTGCCTTCCTTACGGCAGGGATTTATCTGTAATCAAAAGCCTTCGGCTTTCCGGCAATTGAGTTACTTCCGCATTATTTAGTTTTCAATCGTCCCCGATACCGGTATATTACCGGCCAATTTATGGAACAATAACAATTACTGTTACAATTATACAGTCTGAATAAAAATTTTCAACATATTCTTTAAATGTTGACAGAATAGGCTTTTATCTGCTATTCCAAGGGCTATTCTATCAAGATACATATATAATGTCAAGGCTCTACACAGGTGAGAATAATAATTAATTCCGGTGAGATGTCGTATCTTTATCCATGTTACAATTGAGTTATGATTATATCATGCTCATCACGAACAAACAGAACTGAATTTTTAATCCGCAAATATATTGAGCTGGTAAAAAGAGGAATTTCTACTGCTGAAATCCTTGTGCTCGTACAAAACCGGCACAAAAAGCAGTATTTTATTGAGAAAATAAAAGACTCGCTCAATGTACTTGAAAATCCTAAAATATACACGTTTTTCGGCCTTGTATACAATACTATAAAAACAGACTGGGCAGATGTAGAAAATTCATTACACACCGGAGCTCCGCATATAATGCCAAATCTTACAGGGCTGGAAATTTCCCAGTATTTATTTAAAAAGTGTGTAAAATCGTCAGGATTTTTGGACTACAACTCAAAAATTAACCTTCTGCACCAGTTATTCAGACGATATTCACTTATCGTTCAAAATAAATTGTCTGAAGATGACGTGAAAAAACGTGCTGAAATACTCAAAGAAAGTTTTGCACCTGATGCAAAACACGCAATAGACAGATTTAAACAGCTTACACTAAAATACCGCACACTTGATTACATAAGGCAGTGTGCTATTTTTCCGCATATATGTGAAAAATCAGTTTTTTTAAAAAACATCAAATACCTTATAATTGACGATGCAGACGAAATAACAAATGCACAGCTGGATTTTTTGAAATTTTTAAAACCATCACTTCTTGACTGGTATATAGGTATGGACAAAAACGGTGTATCAAGAGCCGGATTTCTCTGTGCTGATTTTAGTATGCCGCAACAGCTGGAAAATCTGTTTAAAGATAAAGTTGAAGAACTGGACAGACTTCCTGTCTGTCCGGTAAAAGTCTCGCATATTCAGTGTTCAAAGTACATAGAAATGATTAAACAGGCATTTGAGTACATCTGTCTTATGATAAGAGAAAACGAACTTACTCCGGACTGTATATCTGTTGCAGTCCCTGATATAAACAGTGCAATATACTTTTTTGCCAGGGAAATATTCGGTGCAAAAAATATAAAATACTGTATACTTTCTGGCAGCGAAAAGCTTATTGACAACAAAACAGTAAAAAATATAATCACTATACTAAAACTTGCCGCAGACGCCGGCTCTTTTAAACTTTCAGCTATTGATATCCGCTCTGTTTTCCACACTGTTTTTTCAATGCCGTTTAAAGATACACTGCCCGTTTCATCTATGTTCAAAGAGAGTGGTACACTGACAGACAAAGATATTTTTGAAAATCCCGAATATAATATAAATCTTCACATTTTTTGCCGTATAATTGAAAAAATCAAATCAGAACCGCTGTCTAAACAGGCTGAAATTATTTTTGAGGAACTGATAAACACGAAAAACATCGAGACTATCAATAAAATCAACTTTTTTATAAAGCAGATACGAGATTTTGAAACTGTCTTTGAACAAAATATTTATGACAAAAATTTTCAAAAAGATATTATAACCCAAATTGAAAATACAATCATTTCAGAAAATCCTGCGGATTCACCGGTCGTTGAGCCAGATACACTCTGCATTGCAACCGCACAGAAACTTATTGATTTGAATATAAAATCAAAATACCAGTTTTGGCTGGATATAACAGGAGAAACATGGACAAAACAAGACACCGGAACAATCTACAATGCCTGGGTGTTTTTATCGACATGGAACAAAAAAGATTTTACCTTTGAGGACAATCTTGAATTGTCTGCCGAAAAAGTTAAACGCCAGCTTCGAAAACTCTCCTTACTCTCAGAAGAAAAAATCTATGCTTTCTCGTCTCTTTTTGACATAAACGGACTTGAAAATGCTGATGGTATAATAAATTTTCTTGATTTTGAACATGAAAATAAAAAAGAACAGTCTGTATTTAGCTTTATACCGAGACCTGACCAGAAGCCGGTTCTTGAATACAAAAAAGGAACGCTCGCAATATCTGCAGTTCCAGGCGCAGGAAAAACAACGATACTGCTGGCTCTTGTTGTAAACCTAATGCAGTCCGGCATAAAACCGGAAAATATATTTGTTCTGACCTATATGGATTCGGCAGCCAGAAATTTCAAAGAGCGGATAAAAAATATATGTCCGAACATAGACACAATGCCTAATATCTTGACAATACACGGCCTTGCCCTGCGAATTTTAAAAGAAAATTCTAATTTTACCAAAATAGGATTGAGTGCAGATTTTGAAGTCTGTGACGATACAGACAGACAGCGAATTTTAAGAGAGATAATTTCTTCGCTCGGACTGAATCATGACGATTTTGAAAAATATGAAAAAGCGATTTCCGCACTAAAACTCTCCGGTGCAAAACAGCTAATACATCCGAAGTCAAAAGAAATAAATGATTTTTTAATGCTGTACAAACTCTATAATAAAACTCTGAAAGCAAGAAACATTATAGATTATGATGACATGCTCAGGCTTGCGCTGGTACTTCTTGAAAAAAATCCTGATATAAAAGAGCATTACAGCACAATATGCGGCTATATTATCGAGGACGAAGCGCAGGATTCTTCAAAAATTCAACAAAACCTTTTAAAAATTCTGTCAGAAAAACATGGAAATCTCATCCGCTGTGGAGATATAAACCAGTCTATTACAACAACTTTTACCAATGCTGATATGCAAGGTTTTCTCGATTTTATCAAAAAAAATTCCTGCGTAAAAATGGAATGCTCCCAAAGATGCACAAAAGATGTATATAATCTTGCCAATATGCTTGTAGAAAAAGCAGAAACCATTTCTGATACAAAAAATGCATTTTATAAAACTTACATGAAACCGGTTGAGGGAAAAAATCCTGTTTGCGAAAATGCGGTCGTATCAAAGCTTTTTGAAAATTATCAGGAGGAGAGAAGCTATATTGTTTCAAAGATAAGGGAGATTTATTCAAAAAGCAAAAATGCCAATATAGCCATTCTTTTAAGAAACAATTTTCAAATCGATGAATATTCTTCATTTCTGGCAGGTGCAGGATTTGATACAATACAGCGTACAGACAGCCTGAAAATGCAGCCTGCGTTCCGTCTGATACTCGGACTTTTAAAATTCGTACACAGTCCATGGGATAATCAAAATGTAACAAATATAATAGAAATTCTTACTGAACAAAAACTCATGAATCTAAGTGCAGAAGAAAAGAATTTTGTTTCCATGCTAAAAACACCGTTTATTTGCAAAAATCCGGATGAACTTCCGTCAAAAACTCTCTCACAGCTGCACTGGGATTTAGACTACTGGCTGGAATCAAGCGAACTCCCCTATGAAGAATTTGCAATAAAAGCCGGCAGCTATTACTATAATTCGGATATTGAAATTTCAAACGTTTACATGATTTCAATTTTAATAAAAAAATTGTCTAATCAATATAAACATGATTTTATCCTAAAACTTGAAGAACTTGCACAAAAAGCCCCGTCAGGAAGGCTGAAATTTTTCGGTAAAGAAGAGGAAAATCAAACTAATAAAAGCGGTAAAATTATGCTTATGACCTATCATAAATCAAAAGGCGATGAATTCGATTACGTATTTATACCGCAGCTAAGCGAAGAAATTTTGCCGCTAAGAACAGAAAATGTTAAAATAAAAACGCAGGAACGTTTTATGGAAAATATAAAAGCCCTTAATCCGGAGTATGAAATAAAAAATGAATATATGCTAAAATCAAACATAGCAAGCGAAAATCTGAGACTGTTTTATGTAGCCATAACCCGTGCAAAACTCGGTCTTTTTATTACGTGTGCCGGTAAATACAAAAAGTTTTCAAAAATAAAAGAAACAAAACCGTCTGTTTTCTTTGACGCAGTTCCGGTTTTGTCTTGCAGGTAAAAAGGAGTTTTTTGTGGAAAAAACATATACAATCAACATGCTGAAAACATTTGAAGAATGTCCACAGAAATACAAATTTATGTATGTAGACAATCTGCGCTTTCCTGAACAAAAAAACAGACAAACGGACACAGGCGTAAAAATCCACACACTGATAAACTATTACCTGAACGGCAAAGATGTAACAAACATGGTGCTGCAGCTGGACAAACATGAAAAATTACTCTGGCACAATTTTATTAATTCTCCTGTTTTAAAATATCATTTTCTGGAAAGCGAGTACACATTTGATGTAAAATTTGGCACGGGCAGATTAACCGGACGAATAGACGCACTATTTGAAACAGATGGAGAATATGTTATAGTAGACTGGAAAACCGGTGAAATCTCAGATGAAAATGAGCGTTTTCAAACAATGTTTTATCTATGCGCATTATATGAAGTTTACAAACAAAAAAATCTCCCTGTTGCTTATGAATCCTTTTCGCTTAAATATGTACTGCTCAATACAAATACAAATATCCGTATTCCGTTCAGTGAAGAACTTTTCATGCAATATAAAAACAAAATTCTCAGCTTGGTTGAAAAAATCGAGACAGGAGAAAATTATTTCTGTTATAAAACAGAAAAATGTAAAAAATGCAGATATCTGAAATATTGCCCTTACTTATAGAGATGTAAAGCAAGATAGAAAATTTACTTTGCAAGCAGTTTTTTGTATTGTAAAATCGACTTGTAGGCTTGCCGCAGGAAGATGCAAACATACAAAACAGAGAAAGTTGAGGCATTTATGGCTAATGTTATACAGGGACAGCTTGTTACTAATGGTGAAAAATTTTGCATAGTAATATCAAGATTTAATGAATTTATAGGTTCAAAGCTCCTCTCCGGCGCAATAGATGAACTGGTAAGACACGGTGTGAATGAAAACAATATAGATATTATCTGGACACCCGGGGCTTTTGAGATACCTGTTGTTGCAAAAAAGGCAGCAGAAACAAAAAAATATAATGCAATTATAACACTCGGTGCAATAATCAGAGGTGCAACATCTCACTATGACTTTGTTGCAGCCGAACTTTCAAAAGGCATTGCATCGGTTTCTCTGTCTACAGGAATACCTGTTCTTTTTGGTGTACTCACGACAGAAAATATTGAACAGGCAATTGAAAGAGCCGGCACAAAAGCAGGAAACAAAGGCTCCGATGCCGCCAAAGCCGCTATAGAAATGGCTAATCTGTTAAAACAATTCTGATAAAAGACTGCATTTTTACACCGGCAAACAGGCAGTTACCGGTTAATTTCAACTAGCCTGAAATGCCTTTACAGATGACGGAACGGAGTTTTATATGGAAAAAGTTAAAAGATTTTTAGGCCCGATTGCAAATTTAAGTTTTGACAGTTTAATGTTTGCTCAGCTGCTCTCTCATTTTGCAGATGCAGCAGTGCTTTTTCTTCTTGGAGCATATATTATAAAAACGACAGGAGAATTCGGGAATACAATCGCAATAGCATTTGCATCTTTTTTCCTGCCTGCACTTATACTCTCGCCTGCAGCCGGCGTAATCTGCGACAAATTTTCCAAAAAAACTGTAATGTTTCTCAGTTGTTTCGTCAGATTTTTTGTACTGCTCATCGCTGCAATTCTCTTTAAGAAGCCTGATGCACCTGTAATATTTGCCTGCACTGCCGCAATCGGAGCATCAAGTGCATTCTTTTATCCTGCAAAAATGTCCATTGCGCCACAAATATCAAATAAAAAACTGTTGAAATTTTCAAATGCATTTTTGTCACCAACGATGTTTGCCGCATTTCTTATAGGTTCGTTTTTTGCAAATATTATTGAGCTGAAGTCGTCAGAATGGACGGTATTTATTGTTTGTTCAATGTATATACTGGCATCGCTTTTGTGTTTATTAATAAAAACAAAAGTTACAAATACCCGCTCTGTTTTTAGTATTTTTGAGTTTTTAAAAAATCATAAAAAAATATTTTCTGCAGCTTGCTCCACTATATTTACCGGTTTTATTATTTCTGCAGTCCTTAACTCTTTCAATGCTGCAGCGACAGATTTATACGGACTTGCATTTCTTGATTTAACCGTTTTAAGAACAATTCTGGGTTTCAGTCTTATAGCAGGTGCATTATTGTTTCTTGTACTTGCCAAATTTTTCAAACTAAAAAAAATATTCTCCGTTTCATTAATTATTACGTTATTGATTTTTTTAACCTCGTTCTTATCCGTAAATCATGAAATTACGGCTTTGTGGATTATAGGAACCGGAATCTTTTCTGCAATGATTTTGATTGCATCAGACACAATTCTTCAGTCTATACTTCCTTCCGCATTGAGAGGACAATGCTTCGGTATAGTTTATGCAATGAATGCACTTGGATTTTTAATCGGAATGTCGGCAATTCACCACACTTTCGGATTTGTTGACCCTGTTGAACTATTGAGAAATGTTTCACTCGGTGCTTTTGCTGTACTGGTTTTGTATTTTGCAGTTCTGTTTTTTATCCGTAAAAAATCAGTCTAAACAGTAGCAGAGCCATCGTCTTTAAGTTTTGAGGCAGCATTTTTTGCACCGGAATACTCTTTTGCAAAATTAAGAACAAAATCAATTGCCTCTCTATCTCTTGCTATAGCTTCTTTTAAAGAGGCTATTTCCTCCACCGAGACAGGTGATGATTTGTTTTCAAACATGTCTTTTAAAAGAGTCTGCGTTTCGTCATCACATCCGGGCAATCCCATTTTAAAACTCATCCACTTATGAAACTGATGCAGTATTGAATATATATTTTCAGGAACATCCTGCAAAATAAACATCTCAGATGTATTTAATGCAAGACAAACAGGCTTTCTTGCAAATACAAAAAGCAAAATGTTCAGATATAATGCTTTTAATCCTTTTTTTGGCGGCAAAAAGCCCGCTTCTTCTTTTATAACATCAAGCAAAATATCAGCATTTTTAAGCGTATATACAGGTGTACCGTGGTCTTTTATAAAATCAAGTATTCCTGACGGATTATCCAGATATTTAATGACAATATTTTTTATGCAGAAATCACGTTTTTTGAGCTCTTCATTTATTGCCGCATTGAGTTCAAGAGTTGCTGAACTTGTCGCAGCAAATTTTTTCCCCTTATTGGTTGTAGTGCGGGTAATTTTTTTATACTCGGAGTGTAAGCGGTTCTTTTTGCGCTTCAAAACTATATCAACCAGCCGTCTTATTAATTTTGACATAACTTTTCCATCCTTATATAATTATAAAAAATTTTCAATCAAAAAAATTTACCGTTTAATGCTGCATTTACAATTTGTTACAATTGTTTTTAAATACTTATTAAATATTTAATATATAAATAATATATATCAAATATTTAATTTACATATAAACCAAACTGTATTACTTTTTTTCGCAGAATACTCCGGGCAATATTTTATTTTCTAAATACTTATATAGTATATAAGAGAGAAATAAAATAAAATAAAATAAAATAAAAAAACAGACTAAATAAAATAACACGATATTAATCATTAGATTAGATATAATGGAACGGGAAAAGGTATTTTGAGGCTATAAAGCCTCTTTTTTTTGAAAAAAATCCCTACGCACCCAGAGAGAATATTTTATATATTTCTTCATCAGAAAGTTCTGTTATAACTTTTTCGCCTTCAAATACTGCTACATTTGCCAGATCTTTTTTATTCGTAATCATTTCGTCTATTTTTTCTTCAAATGTTCCGATAGTAATAAACCTGTGAACCATTACATTTTTTTCCTGTCCAATACGATAAGTTCTGTCAGTTGCCTGTTCTTCAACTGCAGGATTCCACCATAGGTCGTAATGAATAACATTAGTTGCCGCAGTAAGGTTCAGACCGGTGCCGCCGGCTTTCAGAGAAAGTATCATGACATTTGAGTCTGAATTTTCCTGAAAATCTTTAATCAAATCCTCCCGCTGCGAACGGTTTAGGGAACCATGGAAGAATAGCGGGGTTATTCCGAGTTCATCGTTTAAAATTGACATCAATATGCTGCCCATTTCCTTGTACTGGGTAAAAATAAGCGTTTTTTCATTATTTTCAAGAATATTTTTTGTGATAGACACAAGATGCTCTGATTTTCCGGACATTTCTTTTGACATATCTCCGGATTTTAAATACTGGTACGGATGATTACATATCTGCTTCAGGGCTGTAATTAATTTAAAAATCATACCCCTTCTATTGATACCGTTGAGTTTAGATATGTCAGTCATAAGATTATCAAGCACAGACTGGTAAAGTGCCGCCTGCATTTTGCTAAGATAACAGTATTCGTTTAGCACGACCTTTTCAGGAAGGTCTGAAATAATTGTTTTGTCTGTTTTTAAACGCCGCAAAACAAAAGGAGATATAGCCAGACGAAGCTTTTCCGCCCTGTTATTCTGTTTAAATTTTTCAATGGGAATAGCATAGCTCTTTTGAAAATCACGCAAAGAACCAAGATAGCCCCTGTTAATAAAATCAAAAATACTCCACAATTCAGTAAGTTTATTCTCAACCGGTGTACCGGTCATTGCTATTTTTATTCCGGATTTAACTGCCTTGACAGCCTGTGTCTGGGATGTATCGGGATTTTTAATATTTTGTGCCTCATCAACAATGAGCATTGACCATTTTTGTTTTTTTATTTTTTCTACATCTATTCTGAGTATTGCATAGGTTGTGATTATTATATCTGCTTTTGTATCAATTTCACGCTCAAGACCGTGATAAACAGAGGTTTTTAAAACCGGCGCAAACATCTTTATTTCTTTGACCCAGTTACCGAGCAGCGTTGTCGGACATACCACAAGAGCCGGATTTTTCAACTCGCCTGTCTCTTTTTGCTTCAGGATAAAACTTATTACCTGTATAGTTTTACCCAGCCCCATATCATCAGCCATACAGCAGCCGAAACCTTTTTTAATATTTGTATACAGCCATTTAAAACCACGCTCCTGATACGGTCTTAAAACACCGTGCAATGATTCCGGCGGCGGCACTTCCTCAGTTTTTGTCAAATCTTTTAATATATTCGCAAATGCTTCATCATAGTCAAAATCATAGTCGTCAATCTGCGATGACAGTGCTGCATGGAGTATATCCATCTTTGTCTTGCCGTCAAGCCTGGGATTTTTAACTTTATCAAGCAATTTTGCGTTTTCAGCAGGATCAATTAGCACATAGTGTTCTTTGTATTTTATTAAGCCTCTTGCATTTTTTGTCAGCTCTTCATATTCTTCCGGAGTGAGTTTGTCATCGCCAATTGCAATAGTATATGAAAACTCAAACATGTCATTAAGTGTGCTGTCAGACGCTCCGTTAGCCGTCAGAATATCCCGGAGCTCTCCGAGTCTTGCTGTTTTCACTTTTGCATTTATAGAGGCACGGGGAGTAACAATATTGTCTATCCCTTCAGGAAGAACAACATCAACAGATGCTTTTTGCAGATAGTAAGAAATCTGGGCAATAATTTTATATACACCGTTTAAGTTCATTTTTAATTCAAAATTGTGCCCTTCTTCAAACAGTTCAGCGATTTCCGGATAATATCTAGCTATATAATTCAATTGTTTTTCTATAAGCTCTATTGCTTCACTGTTTTCATAGTTTGAAAAATGTGCTGTATCGTTATAAATATCATCGACACGGAATTTTTCATCGTTTGTTTTGTCTTTTATGTTTATTTTCAGAATATATTCGTCATCACCGCTGCCTTTGTAGATTTCAAACTCGGGCAGCAGCGTGTATTTTCCGATATAAATTTCATCCAGCCATTCTGAAATAGCGGAAGCATAATCCAAACCTCTGACAAAACGTTTATTAGATGCATCTTTTATAAAGTATACAGCTGATTTTGCATCTTTAAATTTTGTTGCTTTTATATGCAAAAATTTAAAAATAGCAAAGTTCAAATATTTATCTATAAGTTTTTCTATTCCGTATTTTTCAGGATTCAGCGCAAAATTTGCAGGCATTGAATTTTTTAAATCCGCAATGACTTTTGCAACATCTTTTGCTTTTTTGAATATTTCGTACTTTATTTGAAAAATATTATCGTTATAATGAACTACCGGAATAAAATGAAGTTTTTCTATGATTTTTAGAATAGTAACTGTAAAACGGTTTAAAAAATTAAAGCTTTCTGACCCGTCCTCAAAATCCAGTATTGTATTAAAACCGGAAAAATATTCCCATATTATATTTTGCGAGGTGTTATATCCTATTTTTTGCTCACCGTTAATTTCTCTGATTTCAGAGCGCAGTCTGTATAATGAACCTTTAGATTTAAGATAAAAATCAAAATTATTAGTTGGTGTAACAAAAAAGTCTCCGTTATCAAGCAGATAAAAATCAGTTCCCCTTAATGGAGTAGTATTTCCGACAAATATATTCTCAAATTCATCCTCGAATAGCTGATATATAGTACTGAGCTGCAGTCTGAAATCTTTATTTTCCAATCCCTGCGGATTTTCCGTAAGGTTCAAAAACAGGTCATCTATATCATTTTTTTTTATATTTATTGTCATAATAACCGCTCTATCCTGCATTCAAACTGCGAATATCCGATATTAAAAGATATTTTACATCCGCCTTCTTTGAACAAAGTGTGCATATAGGTTTAAACATAGCCTATATTAAGAAAATATAACAAAAAAGCTAAAAAAACAATAACCGCCCAAAATAAAGAAAAACATATATAACAAACAGGCATTGTGCAACGAAAAATTCTAAAATAAAAAAGACAATTTTTCATCTTAACATGTTTTATTGCGGTATGGAGAATAAAATTTCTTTTAAATCGCAAATACGACTGGCAGCACCTGATGAATTCCGAAAAATAGCAGGCCGCATTGGCTGCGAAAAATTTGTAGATTACCCGTGGACAATCAAGCAGAGCGTGTTTTCTGACAGTGCCTATACAAAAAACGTGTTTGACTGTACCGTATGCGGTATTACAGACGGAAAAAATGTCCTTTTGACCCATATTTGTCCGACTGTGATACATAATAGCAATTTTTCAATCATTAAAGACTATATAAAAAGCAAAATAAATCTAAAAAATCCGGATTTGCAGGGCTTTTTGCTGGGCTCGGTAAATGACACAAAAAACCCTTTAAGCAGAACAATTTTTATGAATTTTGCAAATTTTTTAGAAAATTGCAAAATTCCTTATTCAAAATTTAAAGGAAGCCGGATTGAAAACAATATAGCCTATTGTGCCGGTAAAGATGAATGGGTTATATCCAACCCAAAAATTACACTGGAAACTCAAAAAGATACTAAAGGTTTTTTAAATAATATTTTTGAAGAAATAGAAATTTGTGATTTAGACACGCTTTAAAACTTTTCACGAAACAAATAATTTTTGCCGGTGTTTACAAATTTAATCAAAAAATCATAGCAAATCCGGCTTATTTTTGACTTCCGGTTTTTCGGTAATTGTCTTGTTGTTTTAAGAAGAGAGCCTGTTTGTCCATTCCTCCACACTATTAAAAACCGGAAAACTTCTAAAAGCAGGTCTCTGGTGTGTCTTTGCTTTGTCTTTTTCAACGGTATGGAGGAGCATTCTGTTCAAAAAATGAGGCAGAGTAAATCCGAGTACAGCCATGTTGCTCAAAAGAGATACCCAGTAAAGTCCGGCACCTATATTTTTTGTCTTTTTGATAACCTCAGGAGAAACGTTTTTCATCATATCGATTTTTGTAAAACGTCTTATCGGAAGAGAAAAACTCTTCCAGAAACCTGTTCTTTTGTCAGAACGCATTATTTTTGTTCCGAGATATTTGTCTGATAATCTGCCGAGTATATTGTTTATCAAAAAATCACCGCAGAAAAACATCACAAAAGTCGCACCTTCACGTGCTGTTCTGTCTCTGAGTTCATACCTGTCTCTTGAAGAAGGAAGCTTTGCAAGAAATCCGGTAAAAGCCCATTTCATAGCATTAACAGTCTTTGACATGCTCACCCCCGAGGTGTAGTCAAAATTTGAAGCATTATTTTTTATAATGTTAGGCCCTTTTGAGTAGAGTCCGGATGTGACGGCTTTTGATATTATAAATCCTGGAATAAGAGCGAATGCAAGTGTGCCTGAAATTCTTTTTATTTTGTCTTTTATCTGCTCTTTTTTTGATATTTCTTTTTCCTCCAGCATATTAAACGTGGCAGAAAAGCCTTTTCTTCCGGTTATATGTTCGGTAACTGAAGTCGCAATCCAGGGAATACTGCCCATTAAAAGCCCTGTTGACATAAAATCAGAACGCAAAATCTGTTCATGCGTTTTTATGAGTTTTTTTCGGAGTTCTTCTTCTCTGCCTTCAAACCTCTTTAAAATATTTTCAAAATCTTTTTCTGCTTTAAGCTGTATGCCTGCATTTTTAACTGCCTTAACAAAATCAGTTTTCTCTTTCGTTAAAAATTCTTTTGATAACTGAATAATTTTTTTTTCGTTGTTTGTAAAATTTTTTACTATATTGTTTTTAGAAAGAAAAAATTTATTGTATCCGGGAAGAAGAAATAAAGGCATTATAAATGCAAATGTTACACTCATAGCCGACATTCCAAGCCTTTCCATTGCTTCTTCTTTCGTGTTAGACATTATAGCATGGGGAATTGCACAGCCGCCGACGTTAGTAAGCCCCCTGTTTAAAAGGGTATGGTTCTGGATAAATGCAGTTGCATTATAAAATGCACCCTTGAAAGAAGGTGTACCCGCAGGCTGTTGTTTATTCATATATAAAAGTTTCAACCTGTTATCGAGCGACTTATAGTCCTCCGGAGTCATTCTGTCATTGTAATACTGTTTTTCATAATCAATACCACGTGGAAAAACTCTTTGTTTTAGTATTTCGTATGCGGTTTTCGGGTCATCCGTATCCAGCACGAGCTTTTCCAGCGGGCATTTTAGTTTTGAATTCCTGTCAATTACGCTGTCTGCAATTACGTCAGCATCATATTTTATACCCTTTTTGTCAAAAAATTCCTTTGCTGTTTTTGACATAAGCGGTGTTTTGACAAATTTTGCCCCGCCGTATGCAAAAAGAACGGCTGATGCCTTACTTACTCTCCTGTCAAAAATAAATGCATCTTTTATATCGTTTGCTTCAATTGCAAGAAATACAGGTTTCAGATTTCTCTGATTGTAATATTTTATTTTGCCGTTTCTATAGACAGCAAGAGTATGATTTGCGAGGTTAGCCTTCATTTCTTTTTGTATTGCAGCAGGAGGCTCAGTTTTCAATACAGTTTGTTCCGGTGTGTAAAGCGAATTTATTGATGATATCAGCATAATATTTAATTTATCACCTGATAGCTGCTATAAGTCAAGCTTATATAAAAAAATAAAAATTTTCCAGTGTCGCATGAACAAAAATATTGTTAGCACAACAGGTTTTTGCTAAAATTTTTTATATTCAACAGGGGGTATGATGTTTTTTTACGCTGATTTGCATATTCATTCAAAATACTCAAGAGCAACAAGCAAAAGCTGCAATCTTGAAGAAATGGCGCAATGGGCTCAAAAAAAAGGACTGGGTGTCATATCTACCGGTGATTTCACTCATCCGGCGTGGTTTTCTGAAATTAAAGAAAAACTCATACCTGACGGAAACGGTGCATACAGACTCAAACCGGAAATAGAAAAACAGGTGCTCATAAGCGGAAAACCTGTTCGATTTATTTTATCAGTTGAAATTTCAACTATATACAAAAAGGGGGACAAAACCAGAAAAGTACATCACGTAGTGTTTGCTCCGGATATTGAAACAGCTGATAATTTCAGGAAAAAGCTTGACGCAATAGGCAATATAAACTCTGACGGAAGGCCTATACTCGGGCTTGATTCCAGAAATCTTCTGGAAATTACTCTTAATTCAGGAAAAGATACATTTATCATTCCTGCGCATATCTGGACACCCTGGTTTTCCGTACTCGGTTCAAAATCAGGGTTCGATTCAATAGAAGAGTGCTACGAAGATCTTTCCGGACATATTTTTGCGGTTGAGACAGGACTGTCATCAGATCCTGAGATGAACTGGACAGTATCCTCGCTGGACAAATACAGACTTGTTTCAAATTCAGATGCCCACTCACCATCAAAGCTTGCACGTGAAGCAACAGTTTTTGATACTGAGGCGAATTACTACAGTATCTTAAACGCCCTCAAAACCGGCAACGGATATGTCGGAACCGTAGAATTTTTCCCTGAAGAAGGCAAATACCACGAGGACGGACACAGAAAATGCGGAGTCTGCCTGACTCCGGAAGAGTCGCAAAAGCTGAACGGATTGTGTCCCGTTTGCAAGAAGCCTTTAACAATTGGAGTTTTAAACAGAGTAAACGAACTTGCTGACAGAAAAACCGGTGAATTCAAACCACAAACAGCAGGAAAAGTTTACAGTCTCGTCCCTCTACAGGAAATTCTTGCTGAAATTTGTAATGTCGGTGCACAGAGCAAAAAAGTTATTTTTGAATACGAAAACCTTATACGTAAATTTGGTTCTGAGCTTTCTATTTTACAGGAGGTGCCTGTCGATGAAATAGAGAAAACTCACTCTGCTCTGCTTGCCGAAGGCATATCAAGACTCAGACAGGGCAAAGTCATAAAGCAGGCTGGATATGACGGTGAATACGGAGTAATCCGACTTTTTAACGAAGATGAAATTGTAAAAAAAAAACTTTGTAAACCTTAACCTCGGACTGGAAATACCCGCCGGCAGTAAAATTATGCAGCAGCCATTAAAAGAAACTGCTGAAAAAATAACAAACATGCCCGCACCGCAAAAAGAACGGAAGGAGCAAAAGCTCGAACCGGATAAATACCAGCTTGAAGCTATACAAGACACGCACAAACAACTTTTGATTTCAGCAGGCCCCGGTTCAGGAAAAACTACAGTTCTGACAAAAAGAATTGCTTGTATGATTAAAGAAGAAGCACTGCCTGCAGAATATATTCTTGCCGTGACTTTTACAAGAAAAGCATCTGAAGAAATGCGCTCAAGGTTACGCACGCTGCTGGGAAATACAGCTGATAAAATAAATATACACACTTTTCATTCACTGTGTCTTAAAATATTAAAGGAAAATTACAAAAAGGCAGGACTTCCCTCAGATTTCAGGATAATAACAAAATCTGAAAAAGAACTTTTAATTAAGAATGATACTGAAAAACAGGAAGGACTGATAGAATTTGACGATTTAATAAATTTAACGCTTAAGATTTTTTCCGAATATCCGGAGACGCTTGAAAGCTACAAAAACAAATTCCAATACGTTTTTGTGGATGAATATCAGGATATAGACGAGAGCCAGTACACACTTATCCGGAGTCTTGTACCACCGGACGGAAACATTTGCGTAATCGGTGATGAAAATCAGTCCATATACGGTTTCAGAGGCGGTGATGCAAGATTTTTCAAAAATTTTTGCGCAGATTATCCCTGCGCAGTGTCAAAAACACTAAAAAACAACTACCGTTCCTCGAACACAATAGTAGATGCGTCTAATCAAATGATTCACTGTTTTAAGACAACAGCGAAAAAAGCAGGTATACACGAAAAAATCACAATCCATAAAGCCCCTACTGACAGAGCAGAAGCAGAATTTATTGTAAGCACGATAGAAAATCTGATAGGCGGTCACAGTTTTTTTTCTCTTGACTCTAGCCGTTCGGAAGGAGAATATACAGACTATTCATTTTCTGATTTTGCAGTTTTATACAGGACATCAACCCAGCTTGCACCGATAATTGAAGCATTTGAACGCTCCGGCATGCCATATTCCGTATTTTCAAACAATCTGCTGTGTGAAAACAGTGAAGTTCGAAAAATACTCGCTTCTTTAAACGATTTTGAGCCGTTAGATGAACAACTGGTCAAAAAAGGAGAAAAACTGGAGTCTTATATACTGGACTTTTTAACAGAAATAGCAAAAAACAACCCTGAAAAAACGGATTTTATCCGGACCGTATCACTGCTTACAGAAAACGATGCAATGGACTCCCGTGGAGACAGAATAACACTTATGACACTTCATGCGTCAAAGGGGCTCGAGTTTAAGTGTGTCTTTATTGCAGGGCTGGAAGATGGAATTCTGCCTTTCTATCGTGCTAAAACAGATGAAGACAGACAGGAAGAACAACGGCTTTTGTATGTTGGAATGACACGTGCAAAAGACAGACTGTTTCTTTCTCACTCACAGAAAAGAAAAGTATTCGGAAAATATCAACATCCCGAAATATCTCCGTTCCTTGCAAAGATAAAATCAGACTTGTTAAAGTTAACAAAATATGAAAAAGAACGGAAAGAAAAAGAGAAATCAGAGCAGCTTTCATTGTTTTAAATAACCGGTGCTAAATATAAAAACAGCGTCCAATTATAAAAGCTGGACGCTGTTTCTAATTATTTTAACAGATGTTAGATAACACCGTTGTACGCATCAATGTACATCTGTTTGATTTCCTGCATAAGCGGATATCTCGGGTTAGCACCTGTGCACTGGTCGTCGAATGCGAGTTCAACCATTTCATCAAGCTTAGCCATGAATTCATCTTCAGGAATACCGAAATCTTTGATAGACATCGGAAGACCTAAATCTTTCTTCATCTGAATTAAAGCTTCCTGTAAGCGTTGAACTTTTTCATCGTCATCTTTTCCGCCCAGTCCGAGTTCATCTGCTATCTGACCGTATTTAGCCTTAGCATTCGGGAATTTATACTGCGGGAATGCAGCCTGTTTTGTAGGTTTGTCAGTTGCATTGAACTTAACAACCTGATTTATTAACAGGGCGTTAGCCATACCGTGCGGGATGTTGAACATTGCACCGAGTTTGTGAGCCATTGAGTGGCAAACTCCGAGGAATGCGTTAGCAAAAGCCATACCTGCAATAGTTGCAGCATAGTGGACTTTTTCTCTTGCAATAGGATCGTTTTTACCTTCATCGTATGAACGTTTGAGGTATCTGAACAAGAGTTTAACGGCTTCAAGTGCATTTGAGTTCGTGAAGTTTGTTGCCATTGAAGAAACATAAGCTTCAAGTGAGTGAACGATTGCGTCGTAACCTGAAACAGCTGTCAAGCCTCTCGGCATAGTATCAACAAGGTTCGGGTCGATGATTGCTACGTTCGGAGTCAAAGCGTAGTCTGCAATAGCATATTTTACGTGAGTTTCATCATCGGTAATGATAGAGAACGGAGTAACTTCAGAACCTGTACCTGAAGTTGTCGGAACACAAACCATAAGTGCTTTTTCTCCGAGCTGCGGTATCTGGCAGATTCTCTTTCTGATGTCCAGGAATCTCATTGCAATATCTTCGAATACTGTATCAGGCTGTTCATACATTAACCAGAGAATTTTAGCTGCGTCCATAGATGAACCGCCGCCCAGAGCGATGAATGTATCAGGTTCATAAGCTTTAACCATCATCATTGCATCGTTGATTGTGGACAGAGTCGGATCCGGTTTCACATCGAAGAATATCTGGTAGTCAACACCGATATCATCGAGTACATTTGTGATTGCATTTGTCATGCCGGAATTGAACAGGAATCTGTCCGTAACAATGAATGCTCTTTTTCTTCCCTGCAATTCTCTGAGTGCAAGATCAAGAGCTCCTCTCTTGAAGTATATTTTAGCCGGTACCTTATACCAGAGCATATTTTCTCTCCTTTCAGCTACTGTTTTAATGTTCAATAAGTGGTGTACGCCTACGTTTTCGCTAGTTGCGTTACCGCCCCATGAACCGCAGCCGAGTGTCAATGAAGGATTGACTTTAAAGTTATATAAGTCACCAATACCGCCGTGTGATGAAGGAGTATTGATTAGTATTCTGCAAGTATGAAGCTTTTTGCCGAAAAAGTCAATTCTCTCAGATTTTCTTTCATCCGTATAAAGTACGGAAGTATGTCCCGCACCGCCGAAGTCAACAAGGTCATAAGCCTTTTGAACAGCGTCTTCAAAGTCTTTAGCTTTGTAAAGAGCCAGAACAGGAGAAAGTTTTTCGTGTGCAAACGGTTCTTCTTCACAAATATCAGTAACTTCCCCGATAAGAACTTTTGTATCTTCCGGAACTTCGATACCTGCTTCCTGTGCAATTTTATAAGCAGGCTGACCTACGATAGCAGCGTTTACTCTGCCGTCTTTGATAACAGTTGAGCCTACTTTTTCTCTTTCTGATTTGTTTAATATATAAGCACCTCTGTATTCGAGCTCTTTTTTAACTTCATCATATACATCCTGTACACAAACGATAGACTGTTCAGAAGCACAAATCATACCGTTGTCGAATGTCTTTGACAAAAGAATTGAAGAAACTGCCATTTTTATATCAGCTGTTTCATCAATAACAGCAGGAGTGTTTCCGGGACCTACACCGAGTGCCGGTTTGCCTGATGAATAAGCAGCTTTAACCATCCCGGGGCCGCCTGTTGCAAGAATCATGTCAATATCTTCGTGGTGCATAAGTGCGCCTGAAAGTTCAACTGACGGTTCGTCAATCCAGGCAATAAGTCCGTCAGGGGCACCAGCTTTTACAGCAGCTTCAAGAACAATTCTTGCAGCTTCGATTGTGCATTTTTTAGCTCTCGGGTGCGGAGAGAAAACGAGTGCGTTTCTTGTTTTTAAAGCAAGAAGTGATTTGAATATTGCGGTAGAAGTCGGGTTAGTTGTCGGGATAACCGCAGCTATAACTCCGATAGGTTCAGCAACGAGTTTTATGCCGTTAGCTTTGTCTTCGCTGATGATACCGCAGGTTTTTGTATTTTTGTATTTGTTGTAAATATATTCAGAAGAAAAGTGATTTTTGATAACTTTGTCTTCAACTACGCCCATGCCTGTTTCTTCAACAGCCATTTTCGCAAGAGGTATTCTCATCTTGTCAGCAGCTGTAGCGGCAGCTTTGAAGATTTTGTCTACCTGTTCTTGTGAAAAAGTAGCGTAGATTTTTTGAGCCTTTTTAGCTCTTTCGATGATTAATTTCAAATCATCATGGGTTTTTACTTCCGTTGATTTGTTGAAAGCTTTTTCGAGCTTTTCAGTTTCGGCTTGTTTTTTGGTTGCCATAATATTTGGTCTCCTTTATCGTGATTTTATTCACTATTAAATATACCTTATAATTAATTAAATTTCAAGTGTTATTTTTACAATTATTAATAATATTTTTTTCCGGATTTCGCAATTTATTTGATTTTCGGGGGATATAATGATAGCCGGAGTATTTACTTTATATATTAATACTGTAATTTCGCATTGTGATTTTTTTCACTATTTAAGCTCTAAAATCTCTGCTACTCCAATAATATCATAAATAACGGGATATTAAAAACGCAATTGTTTCAGGAAAATACTGCTGCAGAAAGTGTGTTCTTGCACAGGTTTCATTCAAAAAGAACGGCGTATTTAAAATAACATTTATTTCAGCAGCTGCTTCAGATGCAGGTTTTGTCAGAATGCCGAATTTATTATTTGCATCAGGGGTAAGAAAATAATCAGAGAGTGACTGGATAACAGGAGGTATGTTATTTTTGAAAAGCTTTTGTTCCTTTTCAAAAATTTCCATAAATTCCTTATCGTCAACAATACTGTTATATTTTTCATGTCCCAGTTCATGCAGAAGAACGGATATATCCGGAACACAAAAGATTTCACTCCGGCTTGCATCTGACGGATGAAGAGATGAAGAAATGCGTGAATCAAACAGTTTCGGTGCTGACTCAATAAAACATATTTTATCAGCAGCAAATTCAAGAACATCAGCAGGAAGCTCTTTCAAAATTTCTTTAAATTCATTTTGTTTATTTTTAATAAACAATTTCAGATTTAAAAATTTTTCCACTCCTGTCTCTGTATTTAACACGGAAACTCCATCTTCTTTATGCGAGACAATATAGCTTCTGCCGTTTATAATATGTTCATAATCACCGTTATAAAGCTTTTTTTTAGCAATATTTTTTCTTGCAAGAATATTATTATCCTTGTCTTTTATCACATAATCAAAAAACTCAAGACTTCCGTCCTTTAACTTTTCATATTCCACAAGTGTAGTGATACCGTTAAAACCGGTCAACACTTTTTTATATCCTGATGATTTGTCACTATTAAATGTTTGTACCGGATGAAGTACTCTCCCGTCATTAAGAATTCTGTCATATTCGTATATTCCGTCTATTGTACCTCTTTTTAATATATCTGTAGTGTCTTTTGTTTTTGTTGTAATTGAAGAAAGCACCGGTAGTGCATATTCACTTTTTGCTGTTTGCACAACAGTCAGTCTTTTGTCGTGGAGTTTGTCCTTTACTTCTGTAGTATAGAAAAATTGCCCGTTTTTACTAATCTCTTCTGTAACTTCTTCAAAAATCCGGTTTAAATTTTTGTCATATACATTAATAACCCTGCCGCCTTCATCAATAAGAACTCTTGAGTTCTCCGGCAATATTGAATATTGAAAGCATTCTTCATCATCTTCCATATCGTTCAGTGCAGCGGCAATCATTTGCAAAAGCTTTTCCGTGTTTCCTTCAAAATTTAAAAGAGGAGCAAGCTTGATACCGGATTTATAAAGTATGTCTGCATATTTTTTTAGAATTTCAAGATTTTTTTCAAGAACTGCCGCTGCCGGTTCTTTTTTAGTAATAAAGTCAGGTATTTCTTTAAATATTGTTCCGGCTATGGCAGTACCGGACTTGGTATCTGTCAACCGTTTTAAGAGGTTGAGTCTTTCGTGGTTTATTTTTTCAACGTATTTTCCGTTTGAAAGAATAATTTTATTATACAGACCGTTTTTTTCAAGAAGTCTGAAGGCGTTTTCGCCTGTAAGTTTTGCATATTCAGAGAGTCTTTCCAGTGCAGGTATTATCCTTTCCGGGTCAAAATCAATAATTTTGTCTCCCTCTTCTTCAAACAGATAAGTAAGCTCATATAAATCCGCATATTCACTGCAAAACTCCGGTTTGCTGTTTATGTAACCCAAAATTTCCGCTAAATCATAAATATTTTTAAGCCCGCAAGTTTCTATCTCATAAAACGGCAATGAAAGCTGGTATGCTTTTTCGTTGTTTATCCTTTCGAACAGAACTGCTAAATCATTGATACGCTGCGATGAAAAGACATTGTTTATCATTTTTTTGTTTTCACTGAGACGTCCTATGCTTTTTGTTTTTAAAAAGTCAAAAGCTTTTATTCCGCTTTCATATTTCAGAAACTTTTGTTTTTTGATAAATTCAATAGTTTTATCGTCCAGAATATTTTTTACATCTCTGTATTCTGGATTTCTGACAAGCTCGTTCACAAGCCTGCAGGCATCCTCATATCCGTCTATTGCAATTTTTGCCTTTGCAGCTGAGCATACAGCATCATTTGCATTTCGGGAAATAGCATTTGCCCCCAAAACATTTACAGCAGCAGCTTTTTTAGGGGCAGCAGCCGTCGTATAGATATTTTTATAACCGGTTCTGTCATCAGATATTTTCATATCCGTACAAAACCAGTAATTACAACAAATTGATACATTGTTAAGAAATATTACTTATCTTGAACAAATTGTTCTTGCTACATAAACTCCGGAGGCGGAGGCCTGTATGAGACCTCTTGTTACACCGGCTCCGTCACCGATTGTAAAGAGATTTTTAACCTGTTCTGTTTCAAGCCTGTTTGTCAATTTCACACGTCCGGAGTAGAACTTAACCTCGATACCGTAAAGAAGCGTATATCTTGATGCAACACCCGGTGCAATTTTATCCAGCGCATAGAGCATTTCAATGATGGCTGTCAGCTGCCTGTAAGGAAGGACAAGACTCAAATCTCCCGGAGTAGCACAGCCGAGAGTCGGTGTGATTATGCTTGATTTAATTCTTTCGGGTGTAGAGCGTCTGCCGTCAAGCAAATCACCGAAACGCTGTACAAGAACACCTCCGCCGAGCATGTTGGCAAGTCTAGCAACATGCTGTCCGTATGCGATAGGTTCTTTAAACGGCTCTGTAAACTTTTCACTTACAAGGAGCGCAAAGTTAGTGTTTGCGGTCTTTTTATTAGCATAGCTATGTCCGTTTACAGTGGCAATGCCGCCGTAGTTTTCAGCAACAACTTCACCGTAAGGGTTCATACAGAACGTTCTGACCTCATCACCGAAGGTCGGAGAGTGATATACCAGTTTTGACTCATACAGTTTGTCTGTTATGTGTGACATAACAGGAGCAGGAAGTTCCACTCTTACGCCGACATCTACTGCATTATTAATCATTCCGATTTTGTTTTTTGTAAATTCTTTTGTAAGCCAGTCTGCACCCTCTCTGCCCGGTGCAATAATTAAATATTCAGAATAAATTTTTTCGCCGTCAGTTGTAACAAAACCCTTTACCTGTTCATTTTCAACAATTAGACTCTCAGCTGTTTTCTTATTCAAAATTGTGATTCTTTCATCAAGATAGTCCTGCATATTTTTCAAAACACCGAGACTTCTTTCTGTTCCGAGGTGGCGGACAGGCGAATGAACGAGTTTAAGTTCAGCCAGAGTCGCAGCCCGTTCTATATCGGCGAAATCGTCTTTGTTCGTTCCAAACACCTCATCAGTCGCACCAAATTTTAAATACAGGTCATCAGTATATTTTATAAGCTCTTCAACCTCTTTTCTGGACATATAATCAACAAGATGTCCGCCTACATCGGGTGTGAGAGTAAGTTTTCCGTCAGAAAATGCGCCTGCACCGCCCCAGCCGCACAAAAGTCCGCAGGTTTTACAGTTCGGACATTTTTCATAGCCTTCACGTAAAAAGCATTTTCTCTGCTCTATTTTCAAGCCTTTTTCAACAACGACAACTTTCCAGTCAGGTTTCAAACTCATTATTTCAAGAGCGGCAAATATTCCGGCAGGGCCTGCTCCGATAATAGCAACATTATACATTCAGAATTGTTCCTTCTTTTTTCATACAATTTTATTGTACATGAAACATAAAATTTATAAAAATTAAAAAAAATATGTAAAAAATGTACAGACCCGGATTGATATTTACTCCGGCAACAAAAATTTTATGCGATTTATTTCAAAATCTTTGATACAAAAACTTATCCAGATAATTCCTGATAAGTTCATCTAAATACTCCGCACTAAAGTTGTTATTCTTTTCAGCCATTGCAATACAAAAATCCTGCAACCCTACAAGGTTAAGCGGCGTTTGAACAGGATTTACATCCGAGTCAGGAGAAAAAGATGTTCTCAAATCCATTTCGAATAACAGTTTTTCAATATTTGACGATTGCCTGAAACATATATTTTCCGATGCTTCACAAATATTGCCTTCAACGGTCGAATTTAAGCTATTGTATAAATTTTTATCAAAATCCGAAGTTTGAACAAAATTGTTTTTACTGATATAAACCTGTAAATTTTTTGACAATGAAACGCTGTCAACCAAATTCATTCCTCCTCAACTAAATTTTTAATAATTATATCTTATTTTTAAACTATTTATATCGGCTTTTTAATTGATACGACATTGCCCTGCTCTTATAAAAGATGTAGAATAGCTGTATGCTCTTACAAAATATTTCAGAGTATTTAGAATCACTGGAAATAGAGCGGGGGTTGTCAGAAAACACTATACAGGCATACCGGCGTGATCTTTATTATTTTGCTGACTTTTTACAAAGCTACAATATAGACTCATCTAAAGATGTAAAAAGAAATCACATAAACTATTACATAAAAAACCTTTATGACAATAAATATACACCTGCCTCAATTACAAGAAAAATTGCATCACTAAGGGGATTTTTTAAATGGATGTTTGCAAATGAAAAAATCTCACAGGATCCGTCTCTCGGAATTGAACAGCCAAAACTCAGCAAGCGTCTGCCAAAGGTCATTTCACCTGCGGAGATAGAAGATATTTTACAAAATCATTTAAATGATACAGAAAAAGTAATTATGGAACTCCTTTACGGTGCAGGTTTAAGAGTCTCAGAGCTTGTCAATCTGAAGGTCTCTGATATAGACCTTAATGCAAAATACCTGAGATGTTTCGGAAAAGGTTCAAAAGAACGTATAATCCCTATCGGAGATAAAGCAAAACACGCCATCAAAGTTTATTTGAAACATCGAGAATTGTATTTAAAAAGAAACAGGTCAGAAGAAAAAAGACTGCTTGTAAAAGAAAACGGAAGTTCTGTCTCAAGGCAGGATGTCTATGTCTTTATAAGAAAGCAGGGAGAGCATCTGGCAAAACACATTTCTCCCCATACACTAAGACATAGTTTTGCAACACATATGCTAGAAAACGGTGCAGATTTAAGAGTCGTACAGGAGCTTCTCGGACATAGCGACGTTTCTACTACACAACTTTACACTCATGTAAGCAAAAAAAGACTGAAAGAAATATACTTTGCAATAAATAAATAGTAAGGACACATTGATGAAGCTAAAAGAAATTTATGAACAAACAGAACCTGTTATATCTTTTGAGGTATTTCCGCCAAAAGATGACAGCAATGGAGAAAAGCTTAAAAAGCTTATGAAAGAGCTGGAAATTTTAAAGCATTACAACCCTTCATTAGTGTCTGTTACATACGGAGCAGGAGGAAGCACCAGAGACAAATCTGAGGAAATTGTATGCCGGGTTAAAAACGAACTAAAAATTACACCGATGCCTCATTTTACCTGTGTTTCAACCAGCAGGGAAACTATTAAAAATTATTTGCAGGCAATGGAAAAAGCCGGAGTGGAAAACATTCTTGCCCTAAGAGGCGACATGCCAAAAGACGGAACAATCTGCCACGATTTTCTACATGCATCGGATTTGATTGAATTTATTAAACGGGAGAGCAGTCTGTCAGTTGCTGCAGCAGGTTATCCTGAAGGTCACATAGAGACTGAAAGTCTTGAAAAAGATATTGAGTATCTAAAGCTTAAAACAGACAAAGGAGCTGAAGTCATTTACACACAGCTGTTTTTTGAAAATGACAAATATTTTAAATTCGTTGAAAAATGCAGAAATGCAGGCATTGATGAACCGGTAGTTCCGGGTATACTACCGGTCACAAGCAGCAAACAGCTTGCAAAAATGACCTCGCTATGCAGAGTCACAATTCCTGAAGATTTCCTCTGCGCAATAGAAAAACACTGCGACGACAGTGACTATGTAAAAAAATGCGGAATTGAGTTTGCTGTGAAGCAATGCAGTGAACTTATCAATCACGGAGTCACCGGACTTCATTTTTATACTCTCAATAAGTCATCTGCCGTATCAGAAATAATTTCTTCAATTTTTCCTGAACGGGTCAATTAAGTACCTCTGAGTACAGGGACAACATTTACTTTCATAATTTTCTTTTAGTAAATTCCCGGTATCAGTTTTTCGTAATCACTGACGGTACCGTTGTCCATACAGCAGAGGATAATCGCCTTGCCAAGCGGATGAAGGTCAGATTTCAAATAAAGCTGCAATTCTTTTTTAAAGAAATCTTCCAGCATTTTTGCACCCTTATCATATCCTTCAACACCGACTTCAGGCTGATTGCTTACATCAAGAAATTTTTGGGATATTGCACTGCCTTCAACATGAATATAACCGGGAATGTAACCTGCGAGCGGATGTCTTGCCGGACGGAGGTTAAGCTTCTTAAATGAAGCCTGTCCTCTTCTTGCCAGATATTCTCTTGTTACCCATTCAGCCATAAATCCTACTTCCCACGAGCCAATATGCTGGTTAGGGATAAGAATATTTCTGGTTTTTGTGGTTTTCATAAACTGTTCGAGCAATATATTTGCAAGATCGACACGTTTTCCTGTCGCAAACGGCCAGAAAGAGCCGACACCTTCACTTTGTAAAGCGTTAGGGTTATCCTTTGCGCTTGTTATACTGGGGTTTGCAAATCCTCTCGGAGCCACCAGTCTCCAAAGCCATGCCAGAGCCGGCGGCAGGATATGAAGCATACCAAAAATTCCGTATGAAGGATTATCTTTTGTACACGGTGGTGTTCTCAATCCAAAACTTCTGTAATCAATCTCAACCGGTCCGTCCATTATATTTTTCATCTGTTTTCTCGGAATAATAATTCTCGGATTCGGGCATCTTTTTCCCGGCGCATCTTCAGTATGCTCCCATATAAGACATGTCGCACCCGGATGGGCTTCAAGATTGAAAAATATCAGCGGTTCTTTGGGCTGCAGCGTAACAGCTTCAATATTCGGGTCTGTTCCGTATTTTTTAATGTGGTCAATTCTTACAAACCACGATTTTTCCGCATCCATTACAGCCAGTCTGCCGTTATCTTTTTGAAATCCGGTATGGCACAATGCCATATCATCTGTTACAGGCTGCAATTTACATCCCTGAAGCGGAGGCAAATATTTTTCATCTCCGGTAACAACATTACGACCGAGCAGTAGTCGCCCGTCTTCTTCTCTATGTGCGTATTCAAGCATCTCGCTTTTTCCGCTTCCGGAAGCTCCTTCATGCAGAATACTAACATCGTTATCATAGGGTGTGATTATATTCACCGTCGATGCATGCACTGTTACAAATGCCTCTTTTAGACCGAGCGCAAGCAATACACCATAAACACCTTTTTTTGCACTCGGGCCGGGATATAAATTATAAGAAAATACTTCATGAACAGTATTTTGCTGATTGTGTACAACAATCTGCTTTCCGTTAAAATGAGTATGTCTGAAAGGCGGTGCCACATATATTATCGCTCTGGGTTCAAAATTTTTATCAAGCTTTGCTATTGGGATGGCTTCCTGTAAATCATATACACTCATTGCAAAAAATGCCGCATTCTTAGGCGAAATCATAAGAGCAGGATATCCGTACTTTGCTCCGCCCGCCATAAATGGAACCAGAATCAGCTCATTTTTAGCAAGCCAGTCGAGTGTTTCTTTTCTGACATTTTCAAAAGGCTTGTGAAATCTATCCTCAAACCTTTCTTTATCCGTCATTGCGATATTGTTAACAACCATACAATCAGGATCCCGGCGTCTCATATACGGGTCTTTGTAATTAACTGCAATGCCGTTTTTGCAACGGATAACATCTGCTTCAACAACAGTTCCGTATCCTTCTGTTTCATAAGATACATGAAAAGTCAGATTTCCTTTTCCTCCGACTGAAAGGTCAACAAGCTCGTCTCTTGAGTCTGCAAGAATAACATTTTTTGAAGAATTGAGAACATTTTTTACATCAAGAGCAAGTTTCCAACCGTCCCATATGTTTGTTGCTATATTTTCCATTGATTGATATTCCTAAATACTGTCTGATAATTTATTATATTACAAATGAATTAATATTATACGGCAAACCTTATATTTGTAACATTTTTGCAATCACTATATTAAATTTTTATATCCGACACCTGAACAATGTTTTTTTTAAGAACCTGAATTACTTTAATAATAAAAAACGGAGGATATTATGTTCGGAAAAAGAGATAAAATAAAAAAGAGCCTCGGATGTGACTGCAAAAAACGTATAAACATCTGTACTCCGAAATTTTGCGCCTGCGGGTGTCTTGATGAAAAATCAGAAGCAGAAGATGTTGTCGTGCTCGAAAATGTCGATCTCATCTACCATGACAAAGAAAACGAGCCTGTACATCATGATAAAATGTGTATTTGCGATGAATATATAATTGCCTTTGCACCTGCCGGAGAACAGAGCCGAAATTAAATATTTTTTAAATTTTCAACAGCAATTGCTGCACGGCGTTTTGTTTCTTCAAGCGGAATATCCCTGTAAAGACACCTGCCAAGTGCAACTGCTGCAGCACCGGCCTTTAAATAATCAACAAATGTTTCATGGGTAATTCCACCCGCAGGCATGAGGTTCAAAAACGGCATCGGTCTTAACAAATCCTCGAGGTAAGTCACCTGCCCCATTGATTTTGCCGGAGAAATTTTTATGAGGGGTATTCTTGCTCTCCATGCCATGTAGGCTTCATTCTGTGTCGTAACAGTTGCAATATGAGGAACACCTGCACCTACACAGTATTTTATCAACCCGTTTTGCAAAACGGGAGAAACTATAATCTGTGCACCGTTGTCTATAGCCTCCTGCGCCCTTTTCGCAGTAATAATACCGCCTGCTGTAACAACTAAATTCTTATGTTTTGACAGTTCTTTTACCGCTGAAAGAAGCGCACCTTTTTCGACAGTAACTTCTATTGCTTTTATTCCGCCCTCGATTATTGCTTCCGCTATTTCTATTACCCGGTCAGGATTTTCACCTCTGACAACCGCATATATTTTATTTTTTGCGATAAATTCAATTGGATTCATTTTGCCAGCTTATCGTTTTGTGTGTTTGTTTTTTTTGTTTTAATTTTTATGAAATTAAAAACGGTTTTATTCTCCTGCTCTTCATCATCGGAATATCCAAGCAGAATTTCTAAATCATGTTTTAATAGAGTTATATCTTCATATTTCTTCAGCGTCCCGTCAAGAGCAATAGAGACATCTCCGGTCTCTTCCGAGACAACCAGACAGGCTGCATCTGAAACTTCGCTCATTCCTATTGCAGCTCTATGCCGTGTTCCGTATTTCCAGCTTAATTTAGGATCTTCTGTAAGAGGAAGAAGCACTCCGGCCGATTTTATTTTCTCATCAGCAATTACAACAGCACCGTCATGAAGCGGTGTATTCGGGTGAAACAGTGTCAGAATAAGCTCTGTAGACAAAAGCCCGTCTATCTGTGTGCCGACATCGGAATATGTGTTTGCTTCATCCGAACGCTCAAGTACCATCAAAGCTCCTGTTCTGGTTTTAGACAGATATTTTACAGACTCAATGAGTTCTTTTATTACATTAACTTTTTCGGTATGCTTTGTTTCTTTTTTGCTAAAAAAATTATTCTTAAAAAAGTTCGACTGTCCGAGATATCCGAGAAATCTTCTTATTTCCGGCTGGAAAATAATTACTGCACCGAACATTATGATATTAATCATTGTCCGTAGAAAAACACCGAGTATTTGAAGATTTATTTTTATCAAAAATTCACTGAACAACCATGTTAAAAGCAAGATAAATATACCTTTAACCAGCTTTTCAGACTGTGTACCTTTAATAAATTTTTTATAAATTACAAACAGAATGACGAAGATAATAAAGACTTCAGTTACGTTCGTCAATGTAAACGACCAGTTAATCGTTTGCAATTGCGAAATTAAAATATCTTTTATTTCTCCTATCACCGTAAATCCTTTTGTATATTTATATTTAAATGTATTAGCTTAATCTGTCCGGTATTCTGTCGAGAGACACAAGATGCTCATAAGTCTCTCTATCTATAATAATATCAGATTGTGAGTTATTTACAAGTACCGCAGCCGGTTTTAGTACTCTATTGTAGTTGCTTGACATTGAATAACCGTAAGCACCCGTATTGTAGACGCATAGAATATCACCCTCTTCTAATGGCGGCAGGTCAATATCTTTTATCAAAATATCTCCGGATTCACAGAATCTTCCGGCAATTGTGACATTTTCAGAACGCTCTGCATCAGGTTTGTTCACAACATCTGCAGTATAAACAGCCTGATACAAACTCGGACGGGGATTGTCAGCCATACCACCGTCCACGGCAACATATTTTCTGCCATCCGGCACCTGTTTAGAGCTTCCGACTGTATATAGTGAAACTCCTGCGGTTCCGACAATACTTCTTCCAGGCTCTATATAGATATGAGGTTCATCTATTCCATATTTTTTAGAATTTTCATGAACACTTGAAATAATTTTATCCGCAATTTCATTTACGGAAGGGGGACAGTCAGCATCAGTGTATTTTATTCCCAATCCTCCGCCGAGGTTTATGTGCTCCAGTTTTATACCAAATTTTTTCTGTATAATCGAAATTTCTTTGAGCAAAACTTCAACTTCATCGTAATATATCTGTGTTTCAAAAATCTGTGAGCCGATATGTGCATGCACTCCGACGAGTTTGAGATTTTTATATTCATCTAAAATCAGTTCAACAGCTTCATTTACCTGAGTCAGGTCAAAGCCGAATTTTGAATCAAGATGACCGGTCTGAATATATTCATGCGTGTGGCATTCAATACCCGGGGTTACTCTTAATAATATTTCAACAGTTTTATTTTTTGATTTTGCAACATTATTCAGAAGTGCAAGCTCAAGAAAATTGTCGACAGAAATTTTCCCTACACCGAAATCCACAGCCATTTCAAGCTCTGCGCAGGATTTATTATTTCCGTTAAAAAGGCTTTTAGAAAGGTCAATACCGGCACTGTGAACGGTATAAATTTCTCCGCCTGAAACTAAATCAAATCCAAACCCCTCTGAGTCCATAATTTTTGCGATTGCTTTTGTCATAAAGGCTTTTGACGCAAATAGCATATTGATATTTTTGTATGCACTGAAAGCCTGTTTATACTCGTTTGCTATAGTCCTTATAGTCTGTTCATCGTAGACATAAAGCGGCGTGCCGTATTTGTCAGCCAGTTCAACGAGGTCACAGCCTCCGATTTCAAGATTTCCTTTTACGTTTACTTTTGTTGTAACAGGTTTTAGTGATTGATTTGCAGTCATACATCCCTCTTTGTTTTCTTTTTGTAAATTGTAACATAAAACAACAGTCTTGTTCAAAAGTAAAAGTATAAAAAACAGCGGCAGTTTTAGCCGCTGTTTAAAAGTTAATTTAAAAGCATCAGCAAAACGTGTTTTCTGCTTTTCTCAATGTAATTCCCCGTTTTGATTCACGTATAAACCGAACGAATTTTTTAACATACTCGTCCTGTTCAACGTTTTGTTCTATCACATCACAGGCTTTTGAAATTGTGTAGTCGCCTGATTTTAAGATTTTCAAGGCTTCTTTTAAATGAGCCCTTACATCAGCTTCTATACCTCTGCGTTTTAATCCTATTGAATTAATACCGTGAGGTATCGGCGGGCGACCTTCGCCTTTGCAATACGGAAGAATATCCATTCTGGCTGCTGAAAAACCGCTTACAATACACATTTCACCGATTCTTAAATTTTGATGAAAAACACTCATACCGCCTAAAAATGCACCGAAACCGACATGACAGTGCCCGCCGATTGTTGCAAGATTAGCCATAATCACTTCATCTTCAAGAACACAGTTATGAGCAACGTGAGAACTTGTCATCAGCATGCATTTATTACCGACAATAGTTGCATTGCCTTCACCAGAAGCTCTGTTAACTGTTGCATATTCTTTAATTATACAGTTTTTTCCAATGATAGACTTTGTCGGCTCGTTTTTGTATCCCAGATCCTGAGGTGCCGTACCTATGCTTGCAAATGGTGATATTACTGTTCCCTCACCTATTTCACAGTACTCAAGATATGCATTCGGCATTATTATTACATTATCGCCGATTTGAACGTTTTTACCTATTACTGCATTTGCACCAATAGTAACATTGTTTCCGATTTGTGCATCATCCGCAATTATTGCTCTTTTGTCTATCATAATTTGCTCCAATTCCAGTTTTTAGCGGTTTTGTCAATACCTGTCATACACAATTTACACAAAGCTATACAACAGAGAAAATCATATCTGCTTCCAAAGCAAGTTTTTCACCTACATAGGCTTTGCCATGAGCTTTAACAACAGGACCTTTTGCTTTTATAAGTTCTACAGTCATGTCCAGTCTGTCACCGGGTCTGACCATACTTTTAAAACGACAGTTGTCAATTCCTGCATATACAAAAAGTTTTCCTTTGTATTCAGGCAGAGTCAAAAGTACACCTGCACCAACCTGTGCAAGAGCTTCTGCCTGCAATACTCCCGGCATAATAGGATTGCCCGGGAAATGTCCCTGAAAGAACGCTTCGTTCATTGTAAGATTTTTATACCCTTTGCAGTATTTACCCGGAACGCATTCTGTAATACGGTCAACGAGCAGGAAAGGATAGCGGTGCGGAAGCATTTCCATAATCTGCATTATGTCAAACTGAAGTGTTTCTGCGGATGTGTTTTCCATCTATATATCTCCTCTTTCTTAGTCTATTTTAAATTGTTTTTTAGTATTTTTGCCGTTTTTACATGGACTGTATGACCGGCTTCTTTTGCGATAAATTGAGCACCGATAGTCAGGGGATTTATTCCGGTCAGATAAAAGTCTCCTATCAGGTCAAGAATTTTGTGCTTTGCAGGTTCATAAGAGCTTCTTAGTGCCGTTGTATAGCCATCGTCAGTCATTCCGACAGTATTATCAATAGTGGCTCCCCTGCCAAAGCCTGCAGCCTGCATCATTTCAAGCTCTTTTAAATACCCGAAGGTTCTGGCTTCAATAATCTCATTAAGATTATCGGGAGTTAATTCCACCCATCTGTTAGAGAGCTCGGGGTGGCGGTAGTTTACGCTGTAAGAAACTCTGAATTCATCCGACGGAATAACAGCGAGATGCGTTTTTCCGTTCAAATACACAGCAGGCTCGAATTTCATTTTTCTGCTGTTTGTTGAAATTTCCTGTGAACTCATCTGTTTATAGCCCATTTTTTTGAACAATTCAACCCATTCTTTTGAACTTCCGTCCAGAATAGGCATTTCATTGTGGCTCAAAAACACATCAATCGCCGTAATGTTACATATTGCGCATGCTGCCATAAAATGCTCTATAAGAACAATTTGTACATCTTTGTTGCCGATTACCGTGCAGTGTTCAGTTGACACGACATTATCAATACAAGCTTCCACCGTGTGACCGTTAAAGTGAAATCTTATTCCCTTTTCTGTTGACGGAACAACTCTGGCTGTACATTCTATGCCGGACATCAAGCTGACCGATGATATTTCTGTTTCGTTTAATGCTGTTTCCATAATTAATTTTCCTGATTAACCAGCGAATCGAGAAGATGTTCATATTTTTTAAATTTTTGAACCATCTCTTCCGCCATTTTCATTGTTTTAAGCTGTTTTATAAAATCTTTTCTCGGAACAGCCGGCGCACCGATGATGATGGATTTTTCAGGGAAGCTTTTTGTGACTCCGGCTTTTGCCATAATAATCGAGTCGCTTCCTATTTCCAGGTGGTCTGCCAGACCTGCCTGACCGGCAATAACAACCCTGTCGCCGATTTTACAGCTGCCTGCGATACCGACCTGTGATACAATCATGCAGGCTTTTCCTATTTTACAGTTATGACCAATCATAACAAGATCGTCAATTTTTGTCTGTGCGCCGACAACGGTGTTTTCTATAGTACCTTTGTCTACGCAGCTGTTTGCACCTATCTCGACATCATCTTCAATAACAACTCCGCCGATTGAAGGGATTTTATAAACTTTTTGTTTTGTATTTTGTTCAACAACAGCACCCTCTTTTCTGGCCTGTTCAATTACATCGGGGTTCTCTGTTACAAAACTGAAACCATCAGCACCGATAGAAACATTATGCTGAAAAATAACACGGTTTCCGATTATTGAATTATCGCCGATTTTACATCCCGGATGGAAAAGACAATTTTCCCCGACAGTGCAGTCTCTGCCGACATAGCAGTTTGCCAGAAGCTTTGAATTGCTTCCGATTTTTGAACCTCTTCCGACTACTACATTCGGTCCGATTGAAACATTTTCACCGAGCGTAGCTTCCGGATGTATATAAGCACTCGGATGAACTCCGGCAGGAGCATCCGGCGCATTGTAAAACAGATGAAGCAGTTTCATCATAGCAAGTCTGGGTCTTTCAACTTCTATTGTCGAAATATGCTCCATATTTACACCAAGAGGAACAAGTGCCGCTTTCGCTTTTGTTTTTGCAAGATTTTCTATTTCTTCCTCAGAAAGCGCCAGCGCAAGTGTATTTTCATCAGCAAGGAGGGGCGGCATAAGTTTTTTTATTTCCGCATCAGAAATTTTTGTCAAAATTCCGCCGACTATTTCTGTTATTTCCTCCACTCTGTAAGTTCTCATTTCGATACTCCTATTTAAATCTTTTCAATTATTTTAATACGTATATGAAAAATTATCAAAAAAATTACACATTATTTTACAATGTAACAGCACTACATACAGCATTACACAATTAAGCATAGTATTGACATCTTTATATAAATGTCTTTTAACGCAGCAGATAAAAAAGCAATATCCGTTTTTTAAAGTCCTAATGTTTTTCGGATAAAGCGGATGCCTTTAATTGCACAAAATCCGGAACTATATTTTTTGCGGATTTTAATTTTGCATATTGAAGAGCAAGATGTTTTTTTTGCGCCGCATCGGCATTTTTTGCAGCTTCGTTCATCTGATTATAAAGTTCTTTTTCGACCTTGTTACCCTTTATATACACATCCATTTCTTTTTCTTTTTTAAAGGCGTTAATTTTGCCTTTATACAGGGCTTTGGGTGTATTATATGCGGTATAAACAGCCGCAATTGCTCCTATAAAACCGGCAAAAACAAGAGCAATTGAACCAAGATACATTACAGGTTTCAGAGCATTTTTTGTTTTGTATTCGTTCTTCTTTGCAATTGCAACGCCCGTGTCAAACAAAGTGTCAACAGCAAAACCTTCTTTGCTGAGATAATAAAGAGCATAAACACCGACAGCGATACCGGCTCCAATTGTAGCTTTCAGTGTATCAAGCTGTTCCAGACTCTTTTTTATAGGATTTTTATCGCTGCCTGTTTTATCAGATATAGTATTTCCGGCTGTATCTGTGTTTTGCTGCCTCAAAATCTGTTTTCCTCCGGATTTAAAGGCAAAACAGCCGTTTTTTATCGGACTTATTTTCATATCATCCTGCATTTCTGAATTAATTAGCAGTATTCATTGTATTGAAAAACATTGCAGCAGCCCTGTTGGCAGTTTGAAGTTTCAAGTTGTCATCCAGTTTTTTGTCAAGAGAGACTTCAGGGTCAAGTACTTCCTTATGCACTTCTTCTGTAAGATTTGCTTTCAGTGCTTTGTCTCTTGAAAAAATGTCCATTTCTTTTTCACGGGCAAATGCATTCACTGCCGTATGATATAGTTTTGTCGGTAATGTAAGAGCAAGAGTAACAACAGCAGCTCCTATGCCGGAGAGAACAGGTATCTTAAAACCTTTTACAGCTGGAATACAAGACACAAGCCCGCCAGCCACGGCTCCGACAACTGCAGAACCGCCGAGTGCACCAAGAACAGCCAGATTACGTTCTGTTTTTCTTGAAATAGGATTTTCATAAGTATTTGTTGATTGCTGTTTTTTTTCAGCATCCTTAAAATTTGTTTTTAAAGCATAATTGTTAGAATAACCAATAGAACCGATACCTGATACTTTCATCACTGCTCTCCTGTTTTCTGGTAATAAATTTATTTTACAACTTTCTTTATAAATTTAAAACCCTCTGATTGTTTTTTTTGCTACAATTTTAGTTTTTCGTATTAAATTTTTACAATAGGATAATATTTGCAGGTAACAAAAGTTGAATTATAAGTTGCCAAAAATAAACCCCGTGAACTTTCGTCCACGGGGTTTTATCATTTTAAAGTATTATATTTTCCAGTTTAGTCCGAATTGGAAACCGATACCGGTTCTGCCAACGTTTCTCAGTGTAATCTGGAAATAAGAAGTGAGTCTATCCTTGAAGGTTTTTGTAGCACCGATACCATATTCAAGATATCCGTGTCTCATTCTTACACCATCAAGTGTAACATTTCCGGCTCTTCCGTCAACACCGCCCATTATATTATACATATACTGAACAGTTGCGTAGAGACTCCATGTTTTCTTATTAAGTATTAAGTTCAAACCGGGGGCGATATTAATACCGTTCATAAATCCGGCATTCATCCCCATTGCACCGAAGTTAGAGTGCCAGTTCTGGTTTCCGAACATATTGTATGAAACGAGAGCTGTAGGCTGAACAATGAAGTCTTTTGCAACATGGAAGTTATATGCGGTTTTTGAAGCAACACCTGCAAACCAGTTTCCTGTAGTGTCTGATGCGCTTCCGAATGCAGCATTGTTAACATTCATGTCGTTTGCATAACCGCCGCCGTATACTAACAATGAAGTAAGGAAATCACCTTTGTATGCGGTACCCATTGCACCGATTTGACCGCCGTTTTGATACATACTTACACCGTTAAAGTGCTGGTGTGCACCGTTGTATGCAACATATGCGGTAGGTATAATTTTCCATCCGTTCTCTAACTCAACGAGAGGGAAGTCAGCACCGATTAAAGAACCGTAAGCATTGTTGCCAACGCTCAAACCTTGAGTCATAGAAAGACGTTCAAAGTTAGCATAAGCTTTGTACCAGAGAGTACCGTCTTTTGCACTGTATTGATAAGGAGCAAAGAGCGGTTCGGTTGCTGAGTATTTGTTAGCCGTACGTTCCTGAGCCATCATCTGTCTTGTAATGACTTCCATATGGTCAAAGAGCATATTGTTAACAACAAGCTGGTTCATATAGCTTGCAACAGTAGCAACCTGTCCTCTGTACATCTGCGGGTTAATAGACTGCAGACTTCCGGCGATAACAGAGCCGCCGCCTGTACCCGTACTCATCAGGTATTGACCTAAATGAGTGTTAGCAAGGAAGCTTGATTCACCAAAGCTTGCAACATTACCGTCACCGGAGTTGATGAATTTTGAAGCATCAACCGCAAAATTTCTGTCAATCGGTGAAGAAACAAAGTTGATACCACCGACTATCAACTGATTTCCGTTGTCGGTAAATGTGTTTGTCTGTATCGAATCCATAGCATAGCCCTTAGACGGGTCAACGTCGAAGGCTATATTCAGGTCACTGTTCAATACTGTATTGTTTGCTGTAATTGTGTTAACAGTGCCGTTTGTCATATTCAGCGTTGAATTTGCACCGTCGGCACCTGCGCCGAATATAAGGTCGTTTCCGACAGTCATATTCGTCATATTGTTCAAAGTTGAACCGTTAACAATCAAAGAATTGAAAGAGGAATTCTTTCCGTTAAGATTGACTGTTGAATCGGTGAATGCAGAGTCAGCAGCGGAAACATCACCTGCAACAGTAAGGTTTGTACCATTCTGCGCTGTGAGATTTTCTGCATCAAGATTTCCGCCGATTGTTGCATTTACAGCATCCAGAACGGTGTTATCGGAATACAAATTAGATGCTACATTCAATGTTGAATTTGTAACATTCAAGTCATTTGTAGACATTTCTTTGCCGACATTAACTGTAGAATCGGTGATAGTAGTGTCAGCACCGCCAAGATTCTCTGCAATATTTACATTAGAACCATCAATATTTACCTCTGCCATTGCTTCCAGAGTTTTGTCTACAGAGAAGTTTGAATTTTCAATATTTACTTTGCCGTTACCTTCAGCACCTTCTACACCAATGTTAGATACTGAATGGAAGTCAGCATTTTGAACATTCAAGTTATTAAATGTTTTATCTTCTGCTGTGGCAAGTTCTAATGCACCGCCTAAGACATTCACATTACCTGTAAATTTGTCAAGAGCGGAAGCTATAACAGTTGAACCGTTGCCTGTTTTGTTTATTGTAGAATTTGCCGTTCCCGAGATAATCGGATTGTATGTAACATCGGTTGTGTTATTTGCTAGATTTAATGATGCACCGTCTTTCATGTCGACTGTAGAATCATCTTTTATGTAAGCGCCATCACGGTAAGTTAATTTTGTGTTTTCGTTTAATACGATGCTGTTTGTTTCAGAGCCTGAGCCGTTTCCGAATGTCAGATCTCTTACACCTTTATCCTGCTGTAATGCAAGTGAATCGCCTTCGACTCTTACACCGTTAAACAAGCCTAAGCCGGCACCGTTAGTGATACTTATTTTTTCTGAGTCATCAGAATTTACATAAGTCAATGTGCCGTCATTTCCGTTGGCAATGCTGTCTGCGCTGATTCTTGTAATACCGTCTTCACCTGTTTCGCCTTTGATAGCGTTGTAGAGATTTACGGTACCGTAAGAATTATCGTCTGTTGTTACAGTAACGTTCTTATCAAGAATTGCACCGTCTTGAAGAGTCAAAGAGCCTCCGGTCACCTGTGTTGCATTATCGTCTGCACCGGTTAATACAGCGTCTTTCTGAACTGTTACGGAGCCGCCGTCGATTTTGTTTTGACCGCCAAAGAATTTTGCATCGGCTGCAAGAATAACATTACCCATATTCTGTAGGAAGTTACCTTTGAATCCGCTGTTGTCAGAGTTGATAGTGACTGTTCCGACACCCTGCTCAATAAATTCCTCCTCATCCGGAGTAGTTGCATCATCAACATAATTCGGATTTTTAACTTTTATCTGATCAACGAGAACCTTTCCCTCGCCGTCAGCAGAGGTAACTTTGGAATTTAATTCAAAGTTATTACCTTTTGTCGGTGCAAGTTTCAGAGTTGCGTCTTTGTTTACGTTCAATGTGTGCTCTGCTTTAGTAACAGCATCCGATGAATATGTAATAGTCGGATTTTCGCCTTCACCTGTTACACTGTCGCCAAGGTTGATTACTTTAGCATCTTCTGTAACCGGTGAAAGATATGAACCATTTGAAAGAGTGATATCATCATTCAATCCGGAATCTTCAACTCCAATAACTGCATTTCCAAGATTGAATGTACCTTCATTTGTGATATGTCCAATGCCAGAACCGGATTCGATTTTTAAACCAGTCTGATCAAAGACCACATGACGACCGTCAATATCAAGAGAGACGGCTTCTGTGACTTCAACAATTCCGTCAATAATAGCCCCATCTTTAACAGTCAAAGAGCCTGCAGCAATCGCTGAATTTTCATCTGACAATGTACCGAAGGTAGCGCCATTATAAACCGTAATAGAACCGTTATCTGTCTGATTGATATCAGCATTCAAGCTACCGCCATTATTGATATAAATATTTCCGCTGTTATTGACAACACCTTTTACGTCTGTACCCGTAACAGAACCGGCAATATTTACATTAGCACCTTCTTCAATATTCATAGCACCGTTGGAATTCAGGATTATTTCAGAATCGGCAACAACTGAAGAACCGTCTTTCATGTCAACAGAGCTGTTTGATACAGTGCTGGTGCCGCCGAAAAATTCTTTTAGAACTTCGGTCTTACCTGCAGTCTGTGTGAATTTTCCAAGGAAACCGCTGTTGTTGTCGTTCAAAGCGAGAGTGTTGTTGCCAGTTTTATTGATTATACCTGTATTTGAACCAGTGATAGTGTTAACAGAAACAGTGTTTTCATCTCCTGTAATATTAACAGTACCGTCAGTGTTGATATCGTTAAGCACTTTCGCACCTTCTGCACCGGTAGTGTTTCCGGTGAATGTTATATTACCTGTAGCCGTGTCAAGAGCTATAACGCTGTCAGCAGCATTTGAAATAGCACCGCCCTTGCCGGTTGCATTGTTACCGCTGAATGTTGTCTTACCTGTAATAGTTACTGTTGATTTGTCGTCATTATAGATAGCACCGCCGTCTCCGGTTGTTAAGTTATCCGTAAAAGTTGCGGAACCCAGAGTGATAGCGGATGATACAGCATCACCTGAGGTAGGGTCTGTATCCATAGTATTATAGATAGCACCGCCGCCCGCACCTGATGTGTTTTCAATAAACTGTGCACCGTCAGCTATTTCTATTTTTCCGTTTGTATTTACGATAGCAGCACCGCCGGCATCTGATGTATTGCCTTCAAACACAACATTTTTACCAATAGTAACTGTGTCCTTTTCAGGCATTGGCATTGTATCCGATTTTCTAAGTTCGACAGCAAGTGCACCACCCCAGTTTGCGTGGTTGTTTTTGAATTGTACACCGTCTTCAATTGTCATGCCGTTAAATGTATATACAGCACTACCGTGACCGTAGGTAGATTTATTGTTTTCAAAAACCGTGTCTTCTTTAATTGTTGTTTCTGCTGTTGTGTAGTTATAAATAGCGCCGCCTCTTCCGGCTTCGTTACCGGAGAAGTTTCCGCTTACTTCCATTTTGCCCTTGTTGAAAATAGCACCGCCGTATGATGCTTTTTCATTATCAATAACTTTATTTTCAGTGAAAGTTCCATTTGTGATAGTCAGGTCGGAACCTTCTGTAGACATAATAGCACCGCCGTATGTTGAGGAGGTATTGCCAATAAATTCTGAATCGGTCAGCTCTGCAATAGAGTCGTTGTAAATAGCACCGCCATTAGCTGCGCCATTTTCAGAAAATATTGCATTATTTGCTTTGAATGTTCCATCTGCATCAATAAACTCGATATTTGCAACAGCACCACCGTTTCCTTTAGCTGTATTTTTCTCAAATTTTACAGAATCAACTTTTGTTAAGTCAAAGCTGTTAGTTCTGTCAGTGAGTGTAGTTGCATTCAGGATAGCACCGCCGTCACCTGTTGCTTCGTTGTTAGAGAAAATAACAGTAGAGCCTTCCTGAAAACTTACTGTACCATCTGCATTCAGGATGGCACCACCACCCGGTGCTCCGGATGCACCTGTTGCGATGTTTTTGTCAAAGGTAACGTTTCCGTTAAATTCGAAACCACCATCATTATATATAGCACCGGCTCTGTTTGCCGTATTTCCCGAAAAATATGAATCACCGTTTATTACAACTTTTGCTTCAGGGTTGGCAAGTTGACTGTTATAAATAGCGCCGCCGATATCGTATCCTGCTTTGTTATTTACGTATTCCTGTACAGCACCATCTGCCGCATTCAGTATCAGGTCTTTACCCGAATAATAATTCACAACGGCTCCCTGATTTGTTCCTGTCCACCCTTCTACACGTCCGACCGTAAATTCGTTTACATTGCTGTTTTCATCAACATAAATGAAGCGCCAACGCTGTTTGGTACTGCAGCGTTTATCGGAATTGTAGAAGCCATTGCAGGACAAGAACCCAAGCTAAGCATTAACAGCGAAGCTATCAAATGCTTTCTTTTCGCTTTACTCATCTTGTTCTCCTATACTTTATTCCAAACATGAAAATTAAAATTTTAATTATATTAATAATATCATGAAAATAGAATATGACAATAATGTATTAATACTGAAATATCTAAGGGTTCAAGGCTATCAAAATAGACATTATCAGTCTCTAAAATTTTGAAGAAATATTACAAATTTAGCATGCAAATAACAGTACTTTTTAAAGCGGTACTGTTTAGAGAATTTTTTATATGTTCAAGTCAATGCCAGCTTTACATAAAAATTTTCATCATTTTGCATAATTTTAAAAAAATCTGCATATTGTTTTGCATTTACTTTTTTTAAAATTTTTGCAGTCTTTTCCCTGATTGTATATTCTTCACTGTCAAAAGTTTCTTCAATAACTTTTCCAAGCTTATCTGACGGTTTTTCAACTATAGCAGAAATCGTCTCCAGGCACCAGTAGAGATTAAAAATTTTTTTTGTATAAACATGGCTCCTGTTTCGAACATTCAATTTTTTTGCCTCATCAGAAACTTTCAAAGTCCAATCATACAACTCGTCAAGAAATTTTTTCTTCTGATGTTCTTTCATCAGAGGAAGAATTTCAATAATAAATCTGCATATATTAGGATTTACATCATTTATTGCAGGAAGAAATTTTTCACGTGCAAAATCTGTTTGGAAAAAATTTGCACAACCGTTTTTCATCAACTCGTTTATTTTTTCGGCAGCTGCTTCCCTGACAGTACCATGCTGGTTCGTCAGATGAAAAAGAAGTAAATCAGCATCCTGTTGGGAGTTTATGCTTGGAATTTTAAGTATACATATTTGTTTTTCGTCATCCGTTCCGTTTTTTAAAATTTCAAACAGCTCATCATACGAAAAATTTTTTTCGCATAATTCACATGCTCTTTTTGTCAATTCTTTTATATTATCCGGCATATTTTAAATATAGCATAACCGGGGAATAAAAAAACAAAAAAAAGGTTTTAATATATGGTATGCACAACAAATAAAAGAGCGAGAAAGGAAAGAGAAACATGAGTGAGATTGTGAAATTTTTTAAGGATTTATTTATGCTGCAGCAGGACGAAAAATCAATGGTCGGACTTTCCGGTTTCAGAAAACCCGTTCCTGTAAGACAACCTGTCCATGCAAAAAAAATTTCTAAAGAACTGAAACTTTCGGATTTGATGAGAAGAGCATAGGTGTAACAGAAAACAGAACTAATCGTTGCGGCAAAAAATCGCAGCAAAAAACCGGTTAATTATTTGGAGTCTTAGTAAACTCATTTTGCTGATTTTTAAGCAGGGACAAAAGCCGAACAATCCCGCTAAATACAACCATTTGCAGGACACAGAAACAAGTTTAGATATTTTTTGCAAACTTCCATATAAATCCCAATTTTTTAGCCTTTAAAATTTTTTTCTATTTTGTTTTGCAAATATGTAGCCCGTGTCAAATGATTTGCGAGTGCCTGATATCTCTGTTCGCCTTCTCCGAAAGGCACCTGCATGTTAACAAGTTCGTCAACTGATTTGTTTATCTTATCCAGCCTGTTCAAAGTTTCTTTGACTTTGAAAAAATTCATTACAGGCTTAAACGGTCGTGCCAGAGCAGAATTTTTCATAAAATTCTCAGCTTTTTGTTTTAACTCATTTTCTATATTCTGAGGCAGCCCGAAAAAGCTCATAATATTTTCGGTCAATTTAGAGTCAAAACCGTTTTTCTTATACTCTTCACGCATTTTTTCAAGTTTTTTTTCAAGCATTAGTTTTTGTATAAAAATTTCCTTTGCTTTCATAGTATCCTGTACAGTTTCCGCAACAACAAGCTTCTCCTCCAGTACGGAAATCATTTCCTCTAGTTTTTCTATTTTTGTCTCCAGCTTCAATTCAGGATCATCAATCTTTTCTATTGAAGTTTCTTCAAAAAGAGATGAATCAAAGTCATTCAATCGTTTTTTGAACATTAATGATGAATTTATAGGGTTTGTTTTTTGTTTTGCTAAAAAAATTTTTTCCGCCATATTATTTTCGGAAAGAAATTTTTCTATATTCTTTTTCTTTTCTGTTTCGTCCATACTCATATTATGAAGCAAGTAAGCCTAAAATTTGCCCTTTAAACAGGGTATTTTGTATTTCAGTATTTCAAAAATTTTTTTAGAATATGTAATGACCGAATCCTTTCTGCATAAAAGAGCCATTCCTCCGCATAAAAGAGCTGTTGTTAGTAAAAAATTTTGTCGGGTATTTGTTTTCGTCGGCTGAAAAGGACTGTTATGAAGAGAAGAAAGCATTATATTCATATAATTTCTGGATAAATCGCTGTCCAGTTTTGAGACATCTCTTACTGAAAATTTATAAAAATTCGAAGGAGGGTTAACAACCACTCTTTTCAACGGCAGCGTAAAACTGCTCAGATTTTGTGCTGCAGCAGGAGTTCTGATATTAGTATTAGAGACAGAGTTTGTCATTTTCACACCTTCACGATTAAACAAAACAAATCAAGACTGTTTTTTGACAAAAAATATTAATATTGTTACAAATATAAAATCATTATATAAAATTTCAAGATATTTGGGTAAAATTAAATTAATCAAAAAGTCAAAAGTTAGGATGGAAAGATGGAAAGATTCACTGGTATTATCGGTATAATTTTAATATTCGCTATAGCATACGCATTTTCAAACAATCGAAAGGCTATATGCCTGAAAACAATAATACCGGGATTCATTCTTCAAATAATACTTGCCATATTTGTTTTAAAAATTCCGCTGGGAAAAACTATTTTTCATGCAATCGGAATGTTTATACAAAAAATACTCGACTTTTCCGATATGGGCGGGAATTTTGTTTTCGGTGTGCTGACGGGAAAACCGGAGAAAATGATAGAACTTTTTGGAGAAGGTGCAAATTTTATATTTGCCCTGAAACTCATCCCCACGATAATTTTTATTCTCATTCTTGTAAATATTCTTTATTATTACGGCATAATGCAAAGAGTCGTTTCTTTCTTTGCAAAAATAATGTATAAAATAATGAATGTAAGCGGGGCGGAGTCTTTGTCCAACATAGCGAGTGCCTTCGTGGGACAGGTAGAAGCACAAATTATGATAAAGCCATATCTTGCAACAATGACGATGTCCGAGCTTCTTGCATCAATGACGGGAAGCATGGCTTGTATAGCAGGCGGCGTTATGGCAATGTATATCGGAATGGGCATTCCCGCCGAATATTTACTGGCCGCATCCATTATGGCAGCTCCGGGAGCACTGATTATCTCAAAAATTGTGTATCCTGAAACAGAAGAATCGCAAACAAAAGATGAAGTCAAAGTAGAAATAAAAAGAAATCACGTAAACCTAATAGACGCAATTGCTCACGGCGCAAGCGACGGTATGAAAGTTTCTATAAATGTTATTGCAATGCTTATTGCGCTCATAGCGTTAATATCAATGATTGACTGGATTTTAGGCGGAATTGGAAGCTTTATTTATAACACTTTTCATTTTAATCTCAATGCTATCGGATTGGATTTGAGACATCTTTCACTGAAGGAAATACTGGGAAGCATTTTTTCATTATTCTCATTAGCAATGGGAGTTCCTTTCAAAGAAGCAGGCATAGTCGGTTCACTTATGGGAACAAAACTTGTGTTTAATGAGTTTATTGCATATCTTGATTTGTCAATGCTAAAAGATGCATTAAGCCCCAAAAGTGTAATAATCGCAAGTTTTGCGCTTTGCGGTTTTGCTAATCTAGGCTCTATAGCAATCCAAATAGGCGGCATAGGAGAACTTGCCCCGAACAGAAGAAAAGATCTGGCAAAACTCGGTGTAAAAGCCCTGTTCTGCGGAACACTTGCATCGTATCTTTCCGCATGCATCGCAGGCATATTGATGTAACAGATACAAAAAAATACAAAAAACACGCCGGAAGAATTCAAATTCGGCGTGTTTTATATTTTCAATGTTTTATTATTAACAAAGAGCAGTTGTTTTTGCTTTTTCAACAGCCTTAACAACTTCTTCAACAACAGTTCTCTGCTCCTCCTCAGTAATTTCGGGGAACATCGGCAGACTCAAAACATGTTTTGTATTCTCAACAGTAACAGGCAATGAGTTTTCAGGAACATTCAAATGAGCATGAACTTTTTGCATATGAAGCGGGATGGGATAATAAATCATTGCACCGATTCCGGCTTCTTGCAGCAGTTTATGAACTTCATCCCTGTTCGGAACTTTTATAGTGTACTGATGATAAACGCAGTATGTATTATCAAGTTCTTTAGGTGTTTCAATTTCAGGATATCTTGCAAAGAGTTCGTTGTAAAAAGCAGCATGGGCTCTTCTCTTTTTGTTCCATTCATCAATGTAGGGAAGCTTCACTCTCAGAATAGCAGCCTGAATTTCGTCAAGACGACTGTTTACCCCGATTTCATCGTGGTGGTATCTGACAGCACCGCCGTGATTTCTCAAAGCAACAATTCTGTCTTTCAAGTAATCGCTGTTTGTCGTAACAAGACCGCCGTCACCCATTGCTCCGAGATTTTTTGTAGGATAGAAACTGTAGCATCCTATATCTCCGAATGTTCCTACTTTTTTGCCTTTGTATTCAGCACCTATAGCCTGACAGCAATCCTCGATAACATGGAGATTGTATCGTTTTGCAACATCCATAATCACATCCATATCACATGGCTGACCGTAAAGATGTACAGGCATAATAGCTTTTGTTTTAGGAGTAATTTTTTCTTCAATAAGCTTTGCATTCATATTGAAAGTGTCTTTGTCAATGTCAACAAAAACCGGAGTTGCACCTACAATTTCAACAGATTCTGTCGTCGCAACAAAAGTAAAAGCAACCGTAATAACTTCATCGCCTTTTCCAATATCAAGTGCCCTTAGAGCAAGATGAAGTGCGTCTGTACCGGAGTTTAGAGTAACAGTGTGTTTCACTCCGATGTATTTAGCAAGCTCTTCCTGCAAAGCCTGATTGTTCTTACCCAGAATGTAAGATCCGGAACGAAGAACTTCAACAACAGCCTTTTCTACCTCCGGTCCGATTGTTTCATACTGTCTTTTTGAATTGATAATAGGTATCATATAAATCTCCTTCTTAATTCGCCCTGTCTTAATTCTATCATTTAATTATAATACCTTTATAAAATCTTAATTTTCAGGAGATTATTTGATACAAAATGTGCAGGCAAAGATTAATTTGCCTCAATATAAAGATTCATAAACTCAAAATCGTCATAATCTATATAAGCAGCCTGAAAAAGATTTCGACCGGCTTTTATTGTAACCTGATTGTTAGAAGACGGCTTTATAAGGGATTTAGGAATTTTTATCTGCTGATTATCGCCATTTACTTTTAAATCAGCGATTTTGCTTCCGTTAAAAAACACTTCTGCCGGAGAGGAATAAGCAGTCCTGACTTTAGACTGTCCCAGATCTCTTGCCATTTGTGTATCGAGCCCTATTACGGAACCGATAATAAGAAACATATCCTGATTTTGAGGAACAGATTTTATCCTGAACGACTTTGTAAAAAACGGGCCTATTGCTTTCATTAAAAAATCAGAAGCATTTGCTGAATTTTCAGAAAAATTATCATCCCCGAGATGATACATGTCTTTGTCTATGACAATATCATGCGGACTTGATTTTTCAATACCCAAAACTATGGGCTTTGAAAGCGACTGCTTGTCAACAGTCACAGAAAATGGTTTGTAACCGTCTTTTTCGACAGACATAATAGTCGGAGCGGTAATTTTTTTACTGTCCAGATTAAATTTTCCATTATCATCGGTTTTCGTTCTATAGCCTTTGGACGGAAGAGTTACATCTGCATTGCTGACAGGATTACCACTTTTTGAATCAATAACCTGATTGTAATCTCCGTAACCGCTTTTTTCAACATTGCCGTTTATAGCTGCAGAAAAAGAAGGTGTAATGGTGATGAAAAATACAAAATATATCAATAATACCCGCATGTAAATCCCCTTTTTATTTGTTTTGATTTTTTACAATTTTATATAAAACTTTCGACAGAACTATAGCACAACAGTACACACCGGAGAGGGTAATTTTGTTTGTACAAATCTACCAAACGCAGCATGAGGTTTTCGTTTTCGCATAACAACTGTCATCCTGAAGCGTTGATTGGTGAATGAGTGCAAATAATCGCTGATGTTCAGGATCTTAAAAGCAGTGAGAGAATTAAAAAAGCACCGGGCAAGAAATATCCCATGATTAAACAAATCCGCACTACCGGCAAGATGCTGAACATCCACACCTGACACATACATCTCCCGCCCTGCGCTTCAGCATGACAGAAAGATGTCATCCTGAAGCGTTGAATGGTGAATGAGTCTAAAAATCACTGATGTTCAGGATCTTAAAAGCAGTGAGAGAATTAAAAAAGCACCGGGCAAGAAATATCCCATGATTAAACAAATCCGCACTACCGGCAAGATGCTGAACATCCCCGCCTGCCGCACACATCCCCCGCCCTGCGCTTCAGCATGACAAATTTTAGCCTCCGGCGGGTCATCCCCGCCGGTCGCATACATCTCCTCCGGTCACACCCCCGCATTTCAGCATGACAATTGTTTTAGTGTATATCAATGACTTTTTTTAAATCAGCTTCAGGGTATGATGTAGTTTTCAGAAAGCCGAATTTGTCGGACAAAAAATTTACCATATTCGGCGTGATTATATCTGCAGAACACACGGGAAGGAAAATATTTTTTACACCAAGATGCCGCAGGCTGAACAAATGCGATATTGTATGAAGGTTGCATCTGGTTAAAAAAACCGTTACCGGAAATTTTTCGAAATCTATGCTCTGTTTTAATTTGTCAAGAATTTTGTATACAAGAGATGTATTAAAAAATGAGTTCAGGTGCAGAATATTATCATTGTCTGCATCTATTACCGTTGATATTGCAAAAGTTTTTTCAGGCAATTCGTTTACTATATGCTTAAAATACTCTGATGAAAACAGTGAATGATTGATTAAGCCTATGATAAAAAGATGTTCTATTTTCTGTTGTTTTATCCCGTTGATTATTCGTTCTATGTCGCTCATAACCTTTTCTTCATCGTAACCGACACGAATTGAACGAAAATTTGTCTCTTCGATGAATCCTTTTGCTTCTTTTGCGGCTTCTATTATGGGGGCAAAATTGTTGTCTGTAATTTTTGACATGCCTTTGCCGGATAGCTCGTTTGTTGTAAAAATTCTTCCACGCATCAGCCGGTCCAGTTTTTGCTGGGAGTTTTTTGTTATTAAGATTGCGCCTTTGAACAACTCGAAATCCATTTGCAAGTTATCAAGACTTTTTTGAAAATGACCTGCAAGATTTTTGTATTTGTCAAATTTGGGAAAAGAGTGAGCAACAATAAGGCTGTCATGTGTATATACGTTTATATCCGTGTCTTTCACGGCTTTAAGCAGTAATTCAAAGTCTTTTAAATTTTGACCTGATGCAAGTATTGCAGGTCCTTTTTTTACGCTGCACGAAACCTCTATGAGCCTTATTTTTCCGAAATATTCTTCTCTTGCTTTATGAAGTTTTTGATGTATTTCAAAATTTATTTTTGCAAACTCGTTTATTCTTTTCACAAGCTTTGCAGAGGTGAGTGTAGTAAAATTCAAACTGTTAAAAAGTTTCAATATTGCATTCTCATCCTCATCTGTGTCAGATGTATAGGCTTTTAATTCTACAAGTCTCATACTTGCGCTTTTTATCAGCTGTAAAATAATTTCTGTCAGGTTTTTATTTGCACTGCTCAATGTTTTACTTCTCAGCAACGCCTGTTTTTCACCTTCATTTATCAACGCAGAAAAATTGAATTTATCAAGTTTCAGAGGAGACTTTAAAATCTGGCAGTCCAAATTTTTATCCTCACAAATTTTTATAAAAATTTTTTGAACCTCTTCTTTTTCTCTGTGAATATCTTTTATTATGTCCTCAAATTCTTTGCGGTTAAATTCATAACCTAAAATTATCAAAGATAAATATTTTATAATCTTGTCTTTCAAAAACCGGTTTTCGTATCCGAGTTCCTGCATTTTTAATAAATAATATGTAACCTGTTTTAGTTCATATAACAAAACCTCTATTAGTGAATAAACAAGAGGATCCACGCTGCAGCTACCCTGAACAGCACAATCATTATAACTCATTTTGTTCCCGATAAAATAATTAAACATACCCGTATTCTAAACAAATCAGAATAAAAAACCATTGGATAAAAGAGTAATATAAAAATAGCCATGGCTACAGTATTATTAATCTTTGTTTTTATATAGTATAATTTTTGGTGAAATCAGAATAAATTCAAAGGGGTTTACATGAAATATATTAATAAAACATTTTTCTTTATTTTTATTTTTGTCTTTACTACTTGTATATCTGTTTTGGCGGAAGATTTTTCCACCTTCAAACTTGACAACGGCCAAACCGTCATTATAAAAGAAGTTCATGACAATCCGATTGTCACAATTGACACATGGATAAAAACAGGCTCAATTAATGAAAATGACAAGAATAACGGTGTTGCGCATTTTCTTGAACATTTGTTCTTTAAAGGAACAAAAAAATATCCGACAGGACAGTTTGACAAAATTCTTGAGTCAAAAGGTGCATACACAAATGCAGCCACCAGCAAGGATTTTACACACTACTACATAACAATTCCTTCCCGTCATTTTAAAACAGCAATGGAGTTGCATGCCGACATGCTGCTCCATCCGTTGATACCCAGAAAAGAGCTGGAAAAAGAAAGAAAAGTTGTTCTCGAAGAAATTTCTAAAACACAGGATTCTACAGAAAACCGGCTTTTTGAACAAATGAATGAAAAATTCTATTCTTCTCATCCGTATAAAAGAAAAGTTATAGGCACAAGGCAGGTTATAGAAACTATTCCGAGAGATGAAATCCTGAAATTTTACAATCTCTGGTATAGACCTTCAAATATGATAACCGTTATCGTCGGTGATGTTAATACACAGGAGGCTCTTGATACAGTAAAAAAAGAATTTACAATGGAAGAAAAAGAAAAAATAAAACTTCCTGTGTATAAAATGGATAAAAATATTGCAAAACAACAGCAGGTTGTCTCTTATGATAATGTAAAAACAGGGTATCTTTTAATAGGATTCAGAGGGGTTAAGGCAAGCGACAAAAAAGATCAGTATGCGCTTGATGTTCTTGCGACAATACTCGGCGATGGCAGATCTTCAAAACTCTATCACTCTGTCAAAGAACAAAAACAACTTGCTTTCAGTATTTCCTCCGGACATTCGTCTATGAAGGATGACAGCATATTTTTTGTTCAGGCAAATTTTAAACCTGAGAATGTAGAAAAATTAAAAAGCAGTATATTTTCTGAAATCGAAAAAATCAGACAGGGGCGTTTTGATGAAACAGACATAAAAACAGCAAAAAGTATTATAGAAAGAAACACATACTATTCCCGTGAATCTACTTCAAATATAGCTAATGAGCTCGGCTATACAACACTTTTGTTTAATGACTCCGGCTTTTATAATGAATATGTAGAAAATATTCAGAAGGTAACAAAATCTGATATAGAAAAAGTTGCAAAAAAATATTTAAATCCTGAAAATGCAGTTATATCAATTATATTACCGCAAGAATCAAAAACAGAAGCAACAAAACCGATTGCCAACAAAACAGAACTTCCTGCTTCTCTGATAAAACAGGACAAAACAATATCACAATATCAGCTCTCCAATAACGCAAACCTGATAATAAACCATAATACACTTAATGATATTGTGGCAATCCGTATATTTGTTAAAGGAGGCTCCCTTACAGAAAAAAAACCGGGTGTTGCGGCTCTTAGCGCAGCAGGAATGCTTAAAGGAACAAATAAATATTCTAATATTGATTTATCGCAAATCATGGAACAGAACGGAATTCAAATTTCACCGGCAAATATGCCGGACAGTTTTGTTATTTCTGTAAAAACGACTAAAAATGACATAAAACTCACCATGGATTTGCTGTCAGAAATCATAAACAATGCATCTTTCGAAGAAATTGAAATAGAAAAAATAAAATCAGAAAAACTTTCTGCTATAGAAAAACAGAGAGACAATCCGTCCGGTGTTGCATTTGAAGAATTCAGAACTGAATTGTGGAAAAACACGCCGTACGGCAGGACAGGGAAAATTCTTGAAAAGACCATTCCGACCATTACAAAACAAGATATTCTGGACTACTATTCACAACTCTCAAACCCTGAAAATATCGTTATTTCTGTCAACGGAAATGTTAATGATAAAGAAATAATTGAATATTTTACAGTCATGTTTCAGAACAAAACATGTAAAAAAGTCAACTACAAAGACTACAAAAGCCAGTTCAAACCGCTTTCAAAATCAGTCACCATAAAAAAAGCAAAACCTTCTGAAGCGGCCTGGATTGTTATTGGATGGAGTACTGACGGACTTACAAACCAGAAAGATGTCGCAACCCTTCAAATTATTGATACAATCTTAGGCTCGGGTATGAGTTCCCGACTGTTTAACAGGTTGAGAGATGAGCAGGGGCTTGCTTATCAGGTAGGGTCTGTATTTGTTCCCAATATGAACAGCGGTATGTTCGGTGTGTTTATAGGAACCAGCCCGAAAACAGCTCTGCACTCCAAAAACGAACTCTTTAAACAGGTTAACCTGCTGAAAAAAGAATTTATCTCAGACAAAGAGCTTCGTGAAGCAAAAGACAGAATTTTAGGAAACTTTATTCTTTCACAGGAAACTAACTCTGAAAAAGCTTTGACATTAGGATGGTTTGAGGCATCAGGCAGGGGATTTGATTTTATCAACAAATATCCTGACCTCATTGAATCTATCACAGCAAGCGATGTTATCAGGGTTGCAAACAAATATTTTAATAACAAAGCAGTTATAACGATTGTTGCACCGCAAAACTGTTTGTCGCAATTCTGATATAAAACTTTTCCGGATTTCTATTGTATAATTTCTGTATGAACAGAAAAATTATTGCAACAAATAAAAAAGCTTTTCATGACTATACCATCTTTGAAAAATATAATGCAGGTATGGTCTTGAGCGGTACGGAAATAAAATCTATCAGAAAAAATGCCGTGAACCTGAAAGATAGCTTTGTTAAAATAGAGGATGGTGAAGCATGGTTATACAGCTGCCATATAACTCCGTATGAACAGGGTAACAGATTTAATCATGACCCTGACAGAAAAAGAAAACTGTTGCTTAATAAAAAAGAAATATTAAAAATGCTCGGCAAAGTAAAAAAAGAGAGCTATGCTATCATACCTCTTTCTCTTTATCTGGAAAACGGCTGGGCAAAAATCGAAATTGCGCTGGCAAAAGGTAAAAAACTCCACGACAAGCGTGAAGATATTGCAAAAAAATCAGTAAACAGAGATATTCAAAGAAATATTAAAATAAGGTAATGTCCCGGTAAAATGTATACAGACTGCTTGTTCTGTCAACCTGAAGCGTCAGGCGGGCATGGCCCCGATGGAGGCTTAAAAAAATGTCATGCTGAAGCACAAGGCGGGAGATGTGTGTGTCAGGTGTGGATGTTCAGCATCTTTCAGGTCGTGAGGAATTGTTAAAAACAGGGCGCATTCTAATTCTCAATGATTATTAACCGCCCCCGCGGCTTTTAAGATTCTGAATACCTGCGATTTTTTATACACCTTCGCCATTAAACGCTTCAGGATGACAGTTTTATGCGAAAACGAAAACCTCATGTTGCGTTTTTAAAATCCTGAACATCAGCGATTATTGTACTCTTACACCAATCATCGCTTCATGATGACATCTTTCTGTCATGCCCGCCAGCCGCAAACACCCACGCCGGTCACACCCCCCCCGCACTTCAGCATGACTGAATAGTTTACGAATTACGTAAATTCCACTATTTATGCAGCAATCGACTATGTTTTATCAGACAGGTATATAAAAAGGCATTGTTTTTAACAATGCCTTTTTTATTTACAGTTTCTGCTTTTTATTATGCATTAAAACCTATAGATGTTTTCATTCCTTCTTTATTATCATTGTCTTTTTCATTACCGTTTTTTACTTCTTTGTTTAATTCTGTTTCGTATTTTTCTAATTCATTTATTGTGGCTTTTATTGTTTTGATCAAATCTTGTTCTTGTTCTCTTTTCATAACTTCATTTATATCACTTTTTGCTTCGGTTATGCCTGCTTTTTTTGCCATTTCTTGAAAAATGGATGTAAGCTGATTTTTACCTTTTGTCTGGTTGCTTTTTACTGCATTCAGGCTGCTTTTTGCATCTGCGCCCCATGATCTGATTTCTGTTGCTGTTGAAAAATTTAATGACATAATGTTCTCTCCTCTTTGTATTAAATAAACTCTCTATGTTATATATAAAACATATACGATAGAAATATTGCTAAAATCTTAAGATTAATATTTTTGAATTTAACAAAAGTGTTGTAATTAATGCGTAAATAGAGTTTACAATTCTTAATAAAAATGTTCTAAATAACGGAGAACTTTTTGCTAATGAATAAATTAAAACAGGGTTGGATGATTTTCCAACCCTGTTTTTTTATTTAATGATGCAGACTGTGGCTAGTGCTTCACTAAATCTTTATACGAGCCTGTGAATTTATCACTGTATGTCGTGTGCAGCAGTTCATGTGCTTTATGTGAACCGGGGGCTTCGAGATATTCAGCATAGAGCTTTTTAATGTCAGGATTCTGGTGCGATTTTCTGACAGGAAGCTCTCTATCCTCTTTGTATAACCCTTGTGCCCTTTCTTCTTTAATATGTATATCATCACAGCTTCTAGGCTGTCCGCCTCCGTTTATACATCCTCCGGGGCAAGCCATAACTTCCAGAAGCTGAAAATCGGCTGTTCCGTTTTTGATTTCTTTGATAGATTTTTCTGCTTCTTTCAGGGTTGAAACGACTCTGATTTTTACTTTTGTTCCTTTTATGTCGACTTCTGCATCTTTTGTTCTTGAACCTTTATCGACACCTCTGAGTGGTGTAATATCAACATTTGATAGTTCTTCACCTGTTGCAAAAGTATAAGCTGTTCTGACTGCAGCCTCCGCAACACCGCCTGAGGCACCGAAAATAGTACCGGCACCAGTATATCCTCCAAAAGGTGAGTCTGCTTTAGCGGGTTCCAGTGTATCAAAGTCAATACCTGCAGCTTTTATCATTTTTCCGAGTTCCTGTGTTGTCAGTACAACATCCGTTTCGGGTTTTCCGTCTTTTATAAGCTGCGCGCGTCTAGCCTCAACTTTTTTAGCTGTGCAGGGCATTATAGATACTACTTTGAGATTTTCTTTTGTAATTCCTTCAAAGTTTTGCGGTACCAGTTCTTTCAGTACAGGTGAAAGCATACCCTGCGGTGATTTGCAGCTTGAGAGGTGATTCAGCATATCCGGATGCTGTGTTTCAAGATATCGGACCCATGCGGGGCAGCAAGAAGTGAAAAGCGGTAAATCTTTGTTTTCGCTTAGTCTTTGGACAAACTCATGTGCTTCTTCCATAATGGTCAGGTCAGCAGAGAAGTTTGTATCAAACACAAGATCAAACCCGATTTCTTTCAATGCTGCATAAATAAGTCCTATTGTGTTTTCACCGGGTTTTAAGCCGAACATTTCACCGAGTGCAACTCTGACTGATGGTGCAATTTGTACTGCTGTTTTGATTTCCGGATTATTAACCAGAGACCATGCTGTTTCAACATCTGATTTTATGGTCAGTGCTCCTGTCGGGCAGACTGCCTGACACTGTCCGCAAAATACACAGTCTACGCTTGCAAGGCTTTTTCCTGCTATTGGCTGTACTACTGTTTTTGAACCTCTGTTTGCAAAACCGAGTACGCTGTGTCCCTGAAATTCACTGCAAGCTCTGACACATGCGCCGCAGAGAATACATTTGTTCGGATCTCTGACAATTGACGGGTTTGAGTCGTCAATCGGCAGATATGCATCTTTTCTTTTTTCAACATATTTTATGTCTTTTATGCCGTATTCGTGAGCATATTCCTGAAGCTCGCAGTTTCCTGATTTTTCACAGGTTGTGCATTCTCTGTCATGGTTTGCAAGAAGCAGTTCAAGAACGGTTTTTCTGATTCTTCTTATTCGCTCTGTGTTTGTTTTAACTTTAATACCTGCTTCAGGCGGCATTGTGCAGGAGGAGTTAATCATAACTCTGCCATTGGGGTATTCAACCTCAACAACGCACATTCTGCAGGCACCAAACTGTGTCAGGTCAGGTCTGTAGCAGAATGTCGGAACTTTAAATCCTGCTTTTCTTATAACTTCGAGCAAATTAGGCTCGTTTGTAAATTCAACTTCTTTTCCGTTTATAATCAATGTCTTTTTATCTGTCATTTGTCACATCCTTACTTTTGCTTGATAGCCTTGAACGGGCATGAATTCAAACAAGCACCGCACTTAATACATTTTGTCTGGTCAATTTTGTGAGGATTTTTAACTGTTCCTTCGATTGCCCCGACAGGACAATTTCTTGCGCATTTTGTACAACCTTTGCAAAGTTCGGGGTCAATTTCAATAACTTTAAGAGCTGTACAAACTCCTGCAGGACATTTTTTGTCTCTGATGTGAGCTATATACTCATCTCTAAAATACTTCAGAGTGGAAAGAACCGGATTTGGCGCAGTTTTACCGAGACCGCAGAGAGAACCGTCTTTTACTGCGTGTGCAAGTTCTTCAAGCGTTTCCAAATCTTTCATTTCGCCTCTGCCTTTGACGATTTTTTCTAAGATTTTGAGCATATTTTTTGTACCTTCACGGCAGGGTACACATTTACCGCAAGATTCATTCTGGGTAAAGTTCATGAAAAATCTTGCTACTTCTACAATACAAGTATCTTCGTTCATTACGACAAGACCGCCTGAACCGACCATTGCGCCTGCGGCTATAAGGTTGTCATAATCCATTGGAATATCAAGGTGTTCCTCTGTGAGACAGCCGCCAGATGGGCCGCCTATTTGAACGGCTTTAAACTTTTTGCCGTTTCTGATACCACCGCCGATATCAAATACAATTTCTCTTAAAGTAGTACCCATGGGAACTTCAATCAGACCTGTATTGTTTACTTCGCCCGTGAGTGCAAAAGTTTTTGTGCCTTTTGATTTTTCTGTACCGAGGGAACTGAACCATTCAGCACCTTTTGAGATGATAACAGGTACGTTAGCGAGTGTTTCAACGTTGTTAATAAGTGTCGGTCTTCCGAATAAACCTTTGTTCGCAGGAAATGGCGGTTTCGGTCTTGGCATTCCTCTTTCACCTTCTATAGATGCAAGAAGTGCTGTCTCTTCGCCGCAAACAAAAGCACCGGCACCTTCTTTAATATGGATTTCAAAATTGAAATCAGAACCCATTATGTTTTTGCCAAGATATCCTGCTTTTTCAGCATCTGCTATAGCAATTCTTAAACGTTTAATAGCCATCGGGTATTCAGCTCTTACATATATATAAGCTTCATCTGCGCCTATAGCAAAACCGGCAATTGCCATACCTTCAAGAAGTTTATGCGGGTCGCCTTCCATAATACTTCTGTCCATAAATGCACCGGGGTCGCCTTCATCACCGTTGCAGACTACGTAACTCTTCCCGCCTCTGTTTGCTGCTGTGAATTTCCATTTTAGACCGGTCGGGAAACCTCCGCCTCCTCTTCCTCTTAATCCGGATTTCGTAATTTCTTCGATTACGGCTTCAGGGTTATTCTCTTCAAGAACTTTGTGCAATGCTGCATATCCCCCGACTGCTATTGATTCATCAAGAGATTCCGCATTTATATGACCGCAGTTTGCAAGAGATGTTCTGGTCTGCTGGTTATAAAATCCGATATCTTCATTTCTGTGAATGTGTTCGCCTGTTTTCGGGTCTGTGTATAAAAGTCTTTCAACGGGTTTGTTGTTTAATATATGGCTTTCTACTATTTCTTCTACATCATCCGGTTTGACTTTTACGTATGTTATATCAAGGTCGGGTATGATTACAAGAACACCTTTTTCGCAAAAACCGTGGCAGCCTGTGGGCACTACTGTCATTTTGTCATGGTGTTCGAGAGTTCTTACATCTGCACCGAATTTTTCAAACTGTTTTATAACTTCAAGAGAGCCGTTTGCAATACACCCTGTGCCGGCGCATACAAGCACTCTGAGTCCCTGGGCTTTTATTTTTTCTTTAGCTTTTTCCTGTTCTTTTTTTATATCTATTAATGTTGTTGTCATAATTTATGCCTCTTTTTCTTCGTTTATTATTGTATCTATAACGATTTTTATCGCATCCGAGGTCATTTGCGGGTAAACTTTACCGTTTATAACAACAACAGGTGCAAGTCCGCAAGCCCCCAGGCAGCTTACTGTTTCAACAGAAAACAGACCGTCATCTGTGGTAAAAAAGCCGTCTTTCAGGTTTAGTCTGGCTTTAATTGCATTGAGAACAGGCATTGAACCTCTTACGTGGCAGGCTGTTCCATCGCATACTTTAATTTCGAATTTACCCTTCGGCTCAAGGCTGAACTGGGCATAGAATGTAGCTACACCGTAGACTGTAGCCGGCGAAAGTCCTTCTATTTTTGTGCCGATGTATGTTAGCACATCAAGCGGAAGATATCTGAACTCTTCCTGTACTTGTTGCAAAATTGCAATTAATTTTGACTTTTCATAGGAATTAGCTTCAAGAATACTATCCACCTTGTGAAAGTCAAATCCTGTCTGGGTCGGTAACGACATTTAACTCTCCTTTAATATCTGGTCCACACTACACATAATCGTGATAATAATCACTATTAGGTACATAAATAGGGTACACGAAACATAAGTTTAAATCAAGAACTATAACAGATAAATAAGTTATCAGATGTATAAATTCATATATTGACCATCTGGTTAATATAAAAGTTCTGACCTGTTGATTGATGTATGGATGTTTTAAGGCGTGTATGATTTAGCTATAGTTGAGTAGATGGAAATCTCTTGGGGAGTATAGAGAAGAGTATGAGTAGTATCGATTTAAGAAAAAAAATTTTAGGGTTAGCATTGTTTTTTGCTTTAACTCCGACGGTTGTTCTTGCAAATACACTGTCCGAAGTCGAAATTAACGCAGCCGGTGCAGGTTATGACATAGTTTTAAAAACAGACAGTGCTGCTGAATTAAAAAAAGTTGTTAACGGTGATGATGAAATGTATATTGAGCTTAAAGATGTACAGGCTTCAGAGTCTTTGAATACCGTTTATAACAATGTTTCTGATATGGAAAATGTTACTATACAGCCGGCAGCAAAGGATAATTTAAAAATCTCTTTTAAAGGTGAGAATGTTTCAAAAAGTAAGATATATTTTGCGAAAGCAAAATCTGCTGCTCCTGTTTCCAATCAGCAGGAGGAAACCATAGAGCTGGGCAGACCAATGAATTCTTATACTCCTGTTTATAATCCTTCTGACTTTATTGAGGAAGAAATTGACCAGACGTCTAACCCTAAAGTAAATGAAGTTTTAACAAGTCTGAATATCGACAGAGCTGCTGTTGTTTCAGCAAAAGGGGCTGCGAAAAAGCTGATAGGTTCTGCTAAAAATGTTGCCGGCGGTTTTGATTTTAATATTACAACCCTTGCCGGAATAGTATTTATTGCTGCAGCTTTGTTTCTTAGACCAAAAAATAAAAAAGAACCTGTTCAAAAAATCGGTCTCAGCCGTACTAATATGAGCAGAGAAGTCGGCTTAAATGAAGATATGGCAGCACAAGTGCCGCAAAAATTGAATATATCAGCCCCGTCATCTGCGTATGGGGTAAAAGCTTATCAGCAGAGTCTCAAAAATCCTTATATGACTTCAAATTCAATGCAAAATGGTGTTTCAGGTATTCCCAGACGTCCGCTTTCACACCCGAAACCAGTTATGAAAAAGACACAGATGTCTGTTCCTGTTTCTAACGCAAAAAACGTGATAAATAACACGATTAAAGCTAAAAAATCGTCGCCTGTTTCATCCAAAAAATCAATGGAGCCGTCAGATATAGACAGCATGAAGTTTCTTGAAACAATTACGAAAATATATGAAAAGAACGGAAGAAATGATCTGGCAAAAGGACTTAAAGACAATTTAAAAAAAGCACAAATGGTTAAATAAACCAAACCATCTAAATAGAAGAGAGAGAAATTTATAGACGATACTCAACAATTAACACGGGGCTTTTTAGCCTCTTTTCTTTTTGTATGGTATTCTTTAGATATGATTATTGATTTTTTCAAGTCGATTTACTATGAATTTCTTTCATATTTTGTGCCGCAAAAGCAGCGTTATAAAATCACGGGTGAGTGCAAAAAATGCGGAAAGTGCTGCAAATATATGTATAGTTATGATACTTACACTGAAAGAGAATTCAAATTAATGCAGTTTCTTTTTCCTGCTTACAGGCGGTTTTACATAAGAGGCAGAGACGATGAAGGCAATTTGATTTTTGCATGTAAGTATGTGACAGAAGAGGGATTGTGTTCGGTGTATGACAGGCGGCTTTCTATGTGTAAAAAATACCCGGCAAATCATATTTTGTATCCTGCAAAAATGCATGAAGGCTGCGGTTATCGTGTTGAGGGCAAGAGATTCAAGGATTTTTTATGATTGTACAAAATTCATACATTTGTACTGTTTAAGAAAAACTGCATAATGGTATAATACATTTGTATATTATAAAAGGGAAAAAACATGGTAGATTCTATTTCCTCAGCCATGGCGTCCCAGACTCAGGCATTGCAAATGCAAATTTCTGCATTGACAATGGCAAAACAACAAGGCGCTATTGCTTTACAATTACTGGCAGGTGCGACTAATATGCCGCAGGATCCTTCGACTATTACGTCCGCACAGCTCCGGTCCCCCATTGACATAAGAGTCTAAAAAGCGGCAAAGCTGCCGCTTTTTACTATTCATATAAAGACAGGATATAAATATATTTTTCAAAGTATATAATTTAATACAGATGCAAAGTTTTTTATTTTAGGTGTGAAAGACCCGCAAAAGGATTTCGGGTGAGTCGGAATATAGAGAAAGAAGGAACATTATGACTATTTTGACTTATGCAGCAAGTTCCGCTGAAACATCAGGAACTGATATGAGTTCATGGATTGCAAAATTGCAGGAGGGTAAAAAAAGTCTTACCCAAATGCAGCAGGAAATGCTGGAAAGCACAGTTCAAAGCATTGATATAAACAAACTTGATGATATCAATGAAAATTTATCAATTGATGAAGAAGATGAAGAAAACGGTTCCGAAGAAATACAGGAGCCGTCTGAAGTAACAAGAGAACAGCTTCAATCACCAATTGACCTGAAAATATAATACTGTCATATATAAATACTGCCATTGATAAAACATGGCAGTATTTTTTTGAAATTTTACGGTAAAATAAGAAAAAAGCAGGATATTGTGTATGAAAAAGCTTTTTTCTTTAGTTTTAGTTTTATTTTTGTCAGTGAACGCTGTACTGGCAGAGATTGTTATGTACAATACAAAAACTGGAAAAATTCATAAGCTTTCCTGTCCTAGTGCAAAAAGCTGCACTGTGAACTGTATAAAAATTGACAAAAAAGAAGCAAAAGCCAGAGGCGGTGTGGCATGCAAGAAATGCGGAGGCTGATATTGTGATAGTTGAGATAGACGAGCTTGAGAAAATCAGAGAAAAATGCAAAAATTGCCATAAATGTCCGCTCGGGAATACAAGAACAAATTCCGTATTTTCAGGTGGTGTGCCTAATCACAGGCTTATGCTTATAGGTGAAGCTCCGGGATACTGGGAGGATCAGAAAGGAGAGCCGTTTGTCGGAAAAGCAGGTCAGCTTCTTGATAAAATTTTTGCCTGTGTTGGTTTGTCTCGTACAAAGGATGTGTATATATGTAATACTTTAAAGTGCAGACCGCCTGACAATCGCAATCCGCTGCCGGAAGAAAAAGCAGCTTGCAGAGAATTTTTAGATGCACAAATTGAAATTCTAAAGCCGCGTATAATACTGCTTTGCGGGGGTGTCGCCGTAAATTCAATGCTGGATACTCCGACAGGTATTACAAAAGTCAGGGGAAAGTGGTTTGACGGTCCATATGGTTCGAAAATGATGCCGATTTTTCACCCGTCATACCTCCTGAGAAACGATTCCAGAGAAAAAGGTAGTCCAAAATGGCTAATGTGGCAGGATATTAAGGAAATTAAAAAAGCATACGATGCACTGGAATAGTAGATTTTTTGTGGTATAATAGTAAATACACAGTACTTTGAAATATGAATATGGGGACGTTTTGGATTTGACGGGGTGATAGTTTGTATCAAACTGCGGGTCCGAGCGCTGTTCTCGGTTATCAACGAGCAACTTAAAATAAACGCTAACAACGTTATCGAAGGCAATTTCGGCAGAAGAGCAGCTCTCGCTGCCTAGTAACCGATAGTTCAACAGACTGAACTATGCCCACTCTTACAGCCCAGCTTGCCGGCTGCAAGGGTAAATTATGCAAGACGCAGTACGGTGATGAGAATTAGCCGTATCAAGTTTTTTCTCAAGAAGCGTATCTTCTAAAACTGCTTTGTTTTAGCTCAGGTTATGGATGCTTTCCGTGCTAAAGCGAGATAAAAGACTCCTACGCTCGTAGATGTTTGCTGCATTCCATTTCGGACAGGGGTTCGATTCCCCTCGTCTCCACCATTTATTCATAT
>CALUTO010000012.1 GCA_944323735.1 Candidatus Gastranaerophilales bacterium | reverse complement strand
TGCTCGACTTTGCTTTAGTTGTGTCCGTTATTTCATTTATTGTTGAATCAACAGGTATATAATCGTTTTTAGCTATTCTATTTTCAAAGTTCAATTCCCATTGCCGGAGTAAATACTAAAACTTAATCCAGCCAGGTCACAGGTAAATTCGCAATCCACATCAGGATTCCAACCCCCTTATGACGCATTTGGTATCTTACTACCAAGAAATTTAGTTGTCAAGCATAATTTTTATAAACTTAAAATAAAATAATTTATAAAATTTAATCTTCCGACTAGCTTTAACCATTCCAAACAAGTGAATTAGTTTCGCATTTTTCAGTGTGGCTCGCTGACCACTCTTTTAATGTACCCCAAAGAATTTTTTATTTCAAGCATATTTTTTTAGTTTTTTTTATTTATTTTAATATTTTTTGTTTTTTTCTTATTATTATTGAGTTTTCGGCTTCACATTTCTTTATAATTCATTGAAATTTAATTGAAATAGATACGTTTTGTAGATGAGGAAATATAAAAATTTATCTATTATTATCTAAATATAGTCATGTGTCATTGTTTAAGGAGAAAGGCATGAAAAAAAATATTATTCATACAACGCTAATTGCTACATTATTATTAGGTGCTGCACAAATTTCGCTGGCTGACGGCATGCCATATGAGCCGGTATTTGAATCAGAGCCAATATCAGAATCTTCTTCAGTCACTACGACTGCTGCTTCATCGCAAACTGCTGCACCGGCAAATCTTGTAAATACTGACACAAGTGTTGATGAAGACAAACTGCAAAATGCACTTATTCAACTTGACAGTGCACAGGTTGAAATAAGAAACAATCTCATTAAATACAAAAACGAATATTCTGAAATAGACAATAAATATAAAATTATTCAGGCAGAAAGAAAAGCCAAAAAACAACAGGTTAAAGATACAGAAAAAAGAATAAAAACACTGGAAAAAACAAAAGAAAAAATCAGAAAAAGCATGTAAAATACAAAAACCGCTATTAAATATAGCGGTTTTTTTTGTATCTATTTACAAACATCAATCCAAGACTTACTTTTTGAAAGCACGAACAGTTCATCACAGGTCAGTTCTATAGCAGAGTTTGAACTGCCGCATGCCGGAAACACTGTCGAATATTTTTTTAAGGAAACATCCGTATAAACGGAAACATTTTCGTTTTCAATACCAAACGGACAGACTCCTCCTATGGCATGCCCTGTATATTCAATCACGTCTGCAGGGGAGAGCATTTTTGCTTTGCATTCAAAAACAGATTTAAATTTCTTATTGTCAATTCTAACATCACCGGCACAAACAATCAGTATACAAAAGTTATCCTTTTTAAAAGACAGGGTTTTGGCAATTCTTCCAGGCACCACATTCAAAGCCCTTGCTGCAAGTTCTACAGTAGAAGTAGACAGTCTATGTTCTACTATTTTATCAGCATAACCATATTTTTCTAAATAAGCTTTTACCTTTTCAATACTCATATATTGCTCCTTTTAAATAATTATTTTAACAAAAATATAAAGTTTTGTAACAATAATTATTTTTTTTGAAATTTTAGTAAGTATATATTTTTTATATATTTGAGTAAGTATGTGTTTGGTATTTCAAATCTAAAAACAAAAAATGCACATATGTCCTAAAAACAAATCGGTTAAATTCATTTCTCGTTCTTTAAAAACTGAATATTCTGCAAGTTTGTAACTAATTGTTAAGATTTATCTTAAAATCCTAAAGTTTAGAGTCGATATTGCCGACATGCAAAACAAATAGTCTAAACAAATTCACGCACGAAATATCTCGTCAATCATGGAGCAAATATGTTTACAAATTTAAAAAATCAAACAATAGCAAGATTATTAAATATCTTACTACTTGCCAGAAGCAGAATAATCAGACAAATTCAAAGCTTGTATGCTTTCAGGTCATATAGATTTGAAATTATTCGTATCTAAAAACTAATGTGCAAAAAATCAATAAGTGAAATTATAAAGAAAGGACAAAAAAATTATGGCAAATTTCGACTTACAGATCTTGAAGCAGTTAAAAAGTTTATTCCCTGTAGAACCAAAACCGCAGAACCAGCAGCCAACTGTAGAAATCAATGCGGATACATTATTTGAAACTGCATTTTTCCTGACTATCAACTCTGCACAGAGTGGAAACAACATTGACATTACAGAATCAGGTGCAATTGATAATGATGAACCTGAAACACCGGATGTAACAGAAGATAGCGACTTTGCAACACAGTTTAAGGAAAACTTACTCGAACTTATTCAGAGTCTTGTCGGAAAAGACAAAGTTCCCGAAACAGACAAAGATGACGATGTTAACGATGTCGGCAATGAAACACAAAAACCTTCCGGAGACGAAGACACCGCACTTGTTGAAAAATTAGAAAACTTCCAGAATGCAATCAATGCTCTGCTGGATATTTTACTTGAAAAATTTGGAAACAAAGACGATGCAAATAATGACAAACCTGTTGATGACGAAGTAAATACTGACAAACCGCAGGGTAACAATGGAAATTCAAATGTATCCGGTGATACTATTGATAAATTCAAAGATGCATTAATGCAGCTTCTTGATAAAATTATGGGTAATCAAAAACCCGGTGAAACAAAACCAACTGATGATGACAAGGAAACAAATGCTGACGGCTCTTCATTAAAAACAGAAGATTTAGTCGGTGCAGACCTTGAAGAATTCGAAAAAATCGCTTCAAAATCTCCTGCATTCCAGGCTTTAATTGAAGCTTGCGGCGCAGACAAAGTATTCGATATGCTCGATACTGACGGAGACGGAAAATTAAGCGATGCAGAACTTGCAAGCGTTGCCGGTCTTGACGGAGACGCAAAAGACATCTCTATGGATGATTTCTTAATGAACCTTATAACAAAAATGATGGGTCTTGATGACGTACTGGGCGAAGAAGATGATGCCATTGATGACTCAATGCCGGGAGTTTCCGGAGGAACCTCCGGCGGCGGAGCACCGAGCGGTGTTGAAGAGCCGGATGACACTGAAGAAGACTCCATGCCCAGCGGAGTAGGCGGTGCTGGCAGCGCAGGCGGATGCGGCACACCGGCTGTTGATGATGAAATGAATGCAGAAGCTATCAATGAACAAATTGAAGAGCTTGAAAATTCTATCATCCCTGAAGCTGAACAAAATGTTGAAACCCTGAAAGCAGAAAAAGAAGCAGCTCTTGCTGACCTGAATGCACAATTACAGGAAATCACAACAAATCTTGAAGCAAAAAATCAGGAAATCGCAGAAATTGATGCTCAAATTACTGAAAAAGATAATGAATTAAATGAAGTTAACGGACAAATAGAAGAAATTGACGGACAAATTTCTGAAAAAGAAAATCAAATTACCGAACTTGACGGTCAAATTCAGGATCTGGACGGACAAATTTCTGAAAAAGACTCACAGATTAATGACGTTACTACACAAATTCAGGATACAGAACAGCAAATCAATGATAAAGACAATGCAATTGCTCAAAAAGATGAAGCAATCACACAAAAAGATAACGCAATTGCACAAAAAGACTCTGAAATCGGAAATGTTTCAAATCAAATCAGCAGCGTAACAGGTGAAATATCCTCACTGTCAAGCAATATTTCATCATTACAAAGCCAGTTGAACTCAATTCCGACTTCTACAGGCGACGCAGCAGCAGATGCAGCTAACGCAGCTCAAAGAGCAGCTTTACAAAATCAAATTTCACAATTACAAGCTCAGAAAAATCAAAAAGAACAGCAAAAAGCTGAACTTGAAGGCAGAAAAGCTGACTTAGAAGGTGAAAAAGCTGACTTAGAAGGCGAAAAAGCTGAACTTGAAGGCGAAAAAGCTGAACTTGAAGGCGAAAAAGCTGAACTTGAAGGTAAAAAAGCTGAATTAGAACAAAAGAAAGCTGATCTGGAAGACCAGAAAGCACAACTTGAAGAACAGAAAGCACCTCTTGTTGAGCAAAAAGAACAGCTCGAAGCTGAAAAAGCTGAATTAGAAGAACAGAAAGCACCTCTTGTTGAGCAAAAAGAACAGCTCGAAGCTGAAAAAGCCGAAATGACAGAAAAGAAAGAAGGTCTTGAACAAGAAAAAGAAAAATTAGAAGCAGAAAAAAATGAAACAGAAACAGAAATCAAAGACACAGAAGAGTCTTATGATACACAGATAGAAGAAGCTGAAGCTGAACTGGAAGCTCATAAAGAAGAACTAGAAGAGCTGAAAGAACAGAAAGAAGACGAAAAATAAATAAAGATAATGTAGTCGAACAACAATAGATAGCGGAACTTAAAACGTTCCGCTATCTTTTTTATTATTCTTGCAACCATAAAATGAACAAAATTTTTCCGCAAAAACAGGCAAATTTTATTAAGTATTGTAAACCTGCAAATTATCATAGTGATTGCTTTTATAAAAATACTACAAATATAGCATTGAAAAGGTTTTTAAAATATGCTACAATGATAGTAGAAAGGATAAAGTACAGTACATTATGAATACCATGCTATATGAGCATCATAAGAATATAGGTAAGATAATTAATAATTCACTATATTTTACTGTACTCTTAGCAGTTTTTTCCTCTCCCGCAATAAATGCATATTCTCCAATGTCATCCCAGGCTGTTGCAGAAATACATAAACTGTCTTATGCACACAGTGCAATTCTTCCTGACAATACACCTGTACCGGATGTTCAGACATTCAGTCTTACGGAAGAAAAACAGAGATGGGAGGCTATGCTCAGGCAGCGATACAAGAACGGAAGCATCAAAACAGTAGCCGAAGGCGTAAAACACATACGTATGGTGAAGTATATAAACTCGAGACCTGTTAAGATAAATATTGTTGAAATCAACAGAAAAATTAATCCCAACCTAGAAATAGCACCACAATTAGCATCAGAGAATTTAAAACGCAGGGCAACTATTAGAACTATCGCACAAAAGAATAATTCTATCGCCGCAATAAACGGCACATATTTTAAGCCCCAGACAGGAGTACCTTTAGGTACATTAATGATTGACCGGAAATTATACACGGGTCCAATGCATAACAGGGTAGCAATGGGTATTGGAGAAAATGAGTTCAAAATGGCAAGGGTAGAATTCAACTCGCAAATAAAAAATAAAGACAATATATTAAAAATTGATAACATAAACCAGCCGAGGATGCTCTCAACATACGTACTGATGTACACAGGGGACTGGGGGCTTGAATCCCCGCCGCCGCCAAAATACGGAGCAAATCTGGCAATAAACAGTGAAGGAAAAATTGTATCATTAAATTTCGGCTCAACTATTATACCTAAAAACGGATATGTTATATCCGGACCAAAGGCAAAGTTAGAGCCGTTTTTTAATGCAAAAAGAATAAATCTCGAAATAAAAATGAATCCGGACTGGGATGACGTAGAGCACATCATTAGCGGAGGTCCGTATCTTATAAAAGACGGAAATATCTACGTTGATGTAACAGACCAGAAACTTCAGTCAATTACGGGAAAAAACCCGAGAACAGCTATCGGGTACACCGAAGAAGGCGAATTTATTATGGCAGCAATCGATGGAAGAGAACACGCATCTGTCGGAGTAACACTCATCCAGCTCGCACAGCTTATGAAAGACTTTGGATGCATAAATGCAATGAATCTTGACGGAGGAGGCTCAACCGTTATGTATGTACAGGGGCAGGTTGTAAACTCTCCGGCGCAAAAAGGCGGAATTCCAATATCCAACGCATTGACAGTCTACGACAAAACTTCTGTTGCAACCAGGTAAACACATACTCGATGCCTGAGCGGCTATTGCAGCCGCTTTTTTTTATTCCATAATTTTTATTACTGACAAAAACTTGCATCTCCTATATCGGTACATTTCGCACTATAATATCCTGTATCAGATTCTCTTTTTCTCACTCTGGTATAATCAAGAGAATTATAGCGATAGGGGGTTATTATCATTTCCTGTCTGCGTGTGTCATAATATCTTGCGGCAGCAGATGCTGCAGAGTCTCTCATATAGCGGTTTCTTTCGGCTTCGACACTGTTATAATTATACCTCCCGTTTTCATCAAACATACTGTATGCAAACACATACTGCCCAAACATAACAGAAATAAAAGCGTATGAGATAATTTTTTTCATAATCCCTCCGCTTATATATTACAATATTTTAAACATCACTGTCATCGGGTTCATAAAGTACTTCTGCCCAGTGGTGAAGTCTGTCTGCAAGATTTTGAACTGACTCTTTTGTTTTACCTTCATTGAGAGCTTTTGAAATCACCGCACGCTCCAGTATTTCCGGCACGTTCATCGCTATATGGTTCCACCATGACGGATCTTTTCTGTCATCGTGTTTTGCCCGTTCAAGAGTTTTATAGAAATTTTCTTTATAATTCAACGGCAACCGCAATTTCCAGTTTCTTGCATCATTTGTGCCGGAATAATTATACCTTTCAGATAGTCCGAAAAAGTCCATAAATGTGACCTGTATATTTTTGCCGAACCTGAAAAGCTCCTGCCACTTTACAAGTGTACGCAAATCCGTATTGTGAGCCAGTTTATGAATAAGGAAATCTCTGGACTCTTCCCATTTTATACCCTTTTCTTCATTTGAATTTTCAGGAAGATCAGGATACAATGTGCCAATTAGATATAACGGATTCATTACCCCGTTTTTATTTGCTTCAAAGAAGTTATTAGTAACAAGCTTGCCGGTGTGCTCATCATCATGACTTTGGATAAGAAAAGTATTGTATGGAACGGATTTTGCCTCATCCTGTCCTCTGTATGATTTTAGTGAGGACATACCGGGGATAATTTCTCTCGTGTCGCCGGGCGGTCTTTTGTTCCAGTTTCCGTAACATACTTCATTAAAAACATCTGTCGGGCAACCAAGATTTTCCCATGCCATATCACGGGGATTCAATCCTTTTTCTTTTATTACCGGAAGGAGAATTTCATGGATTAATCTCTTATAATTTCCCTCAGCATCTAAGACCGGCATTTTTTCTATATCTTCATTGATTTTACGCTGGATATCTTTTTGCTCATTGCTCCAGTATCCTTCGATTTTGTATGCATCCGGTTTTCCGAACATACTGACATTTGCACCATGAGCAATTGTGTGGACTATTTTATCCCCGTCTTTTATTATCTCTACCTGATTTTTGTTATATACCCACGGGTCTACAAGCCCGAGCACATGGTCAATTCTGATACCCTGATGATTTTCGAGAAGAGCTCTAAATTTATCCTGTATAAGTTTGCCACCTATTCCTATTGTTCCATCAGGGTTAAAAAGTTTATCCGGAGCAACAAAGGCTATATCCCACAGTTGATTATTGCCCCATGAAGAATAATAAATAGCACTTCCTTCTCCGCCATACGGACAACCTATTCTGTAATCCGAGAGAAAGGCTTCTTTATTAGCCCATATATCCCGTGCTGAAAAACCTATTATTGCATCTGATTTATATTTAAGCTTTCGGGGATTGAGAGAAAATTCTTTTTCCTGTTTTTTTACAATAAACTGTTTAAAGTCATAAAGCTCAATATCTTTTCTATATTTTTCCGTCAAATAAGATTTTCGCCGCACAGCTTTTTCATGCAGAGGATGGGCTTTATCTTTCAGATAAGTAATAAGATTGTCATCCAAATCATTCCATTCATCAAAATGATCAGATCCGTTTTCCTCTGTTAAAACCTCAAACAAAGCATCAGTTTCAAGCCAGCTTTTATTGTCTTTTTTAAATTTTTCAAAATCTATCAGCAAATTTACACTATCGTCCCATCCCTGTTTTGCCTGTGAAATCATATTGTCATAAGCACGCTCAAAGAGGTGGTCATATGCATCAAACGCAGCCTGAAAATTTGTTTCATTTGATTTTGCTATATATTCACTATCCGTAAACTCCTCTATATCACGGAGAGACAATATCTTCCCGTAAGATGAAGTAGTGAGCTTTTCCATGTCTGTAAAAAGATAATTTCTGGAATGGATAGATGAAATATAAGGAGAAAAATCATCCCGCTGTATAAGCCCCGGAGGTCCGAGCTGTATTGAATCAAAACCGTGCAGCTTAAGAAGGTCATTCACCTCCTGAGCCTTTTTATTTATTGGAGAGCCTATAAATAAATCACTATAAGAAACAGGAAAAGATGACCCGTGCATAATCAAGGAAAGGTCTTTTATACCGAGGTATTTTTTACCCTCCTGAATATCATTGTAAAAATCTTTTTCTTCTTCTTTTCGGGGTGCTCTTTTAAATGCAGTATTCGAAAATGCTCTGAGAGGTGATATCTTCATTTTTTCGACGATCCCTTATATAACTCTCTTTGTCTTATCCACAAATATTAAAATGCATTAATTTATGCAGAAACAACAATTTTATTTTATACAATAAAAAATACACATGCAACTGTATTCATTAATCTTAATACAAGCCGCATAAAGAATATACCGGATAAATAAAACCTACATACCGATATTCTGCTCTACTTTGAGTTCATCTAATATTCTGAATATATCGATAAAATCAACAAGTACTCTCTGCCAGCTGCCTATTTCTTTAAAGGATTTGCTTGCAGGAATGTCGAACCAGTCTTTTCCGTCTAATGCAATATACATATATCCGTCAATAAAACTGCAGGAAACTTTGCATTTTCTGTTCTTTGCCGCAATATTGACCAATCTTTCCATAAACCCTGTAGTCAAAATATATCTGGCCTCTATCTGGTTATCCGCATATACATCAAAATATTTTTCAAATACAGGATCTTCAAGATGTACTCTGTTTTCGCTATCACCAAGGAGTTTCAATGTGTCTTTTTTGACAATAATATTGCCTGTAAATTCTTTATTCATAGGAAATTTTATAAGCAAGCCCTTAAAGACCTGAACAACTCTATGATTTTTGCCTGAACCGCTTTCATGTTTTAAATCAATATCACTTAACTCCAGAGGTATAGAATTGTAATTCCCTGTTATACGGTCATCTGTTTTGCAGATATTAAAATAATCAAAAAGCCTTGTGTTTTTATATTCATATTCTTGCGCTGCATTATATGGAGATTTTTCATTGAAAATACGGAACGTAAATGTATCTTTGATTTTATCTAAAAACGGGTTTCCGGAAGAACCGCCGGCACCATAGTCATTTACAACAAAGTCACATCCGGTAAAATTCAAAAGAAGAGGAAGTATTTCAAATTTCATCTGCTGCTGCATCTTTTTCATTGAAGGCGTGATAATTCTTAATACTAAAGCCACAATCATAAGAACAATCAAAATCATAATAAAATCCATGTTGTGCTGTTCAAATTGCAATGACAGCCATAAAACAACAAAGAGAACAGTTAAAATTGTATTCAAGCAGTAAACCGCAGGACGCCATCTTTCATATTTTGATACTTTCGGATATATATTTCTGTAAAAATAACTGCTAAACTCTTTAGAGCTTATCTTTCGCATTATTTCCACACTTTTGGGAATATTTGTATTTTCTTCCATTACATACCTATATTCTGATTTATTTTTAATTCGTCAATTATCCTGAATATCTCAACAAAATCAACCAGTATCTTCTGCCAGTTCGCCATTTCTTTAAAAGATTTTTTTTCATCAATGTCAAACCAGTCCTTTCCTCCAAGTGCTAAATACATATAACCGTTCAGAAAGCTGCAGGAAACATCACAATTTTTGTTTTTTGAAGCTATATTCACAAGCCTGTCCATAAATCCCGTTGTTAAAACATATCTTGCTTCTACCTGATTGTCTGAATATACATTAAAATATTTTTCAAACACGGGATCTTCAAGGTGAACTCTGGTTAAATCTGTATCTATATTACCCGAAGTAACAACTCCATGATTATTTTTTCTTACTACAACCCTGCATTCAAAATTTTTAGCCGGCGGAAACTTCATAAGAAGTCCCTTAAAAATGGTTTGGGCAGAATGATTTCTTGCCTCGGTGCTTGTTCTAATTTCCTCCAGTTTAATATCTCTTAAAACAACTGGAAAAGAATTGTAATTCCCCGTTATACGGTCATCTATTCTGCATATATTAAACGAATCAAACAATAAAATTGAATTAAATTCTGCAACATCTTCCATTGTTGCATTATCTATTCTGCATCGGGTATTAATATCAAAGTATTTGCTGTCACGATAAGAAAAATTTTTGTTATTACAATAAGGAGAAACAGACCACCCTCCGCTGATAAAATTTAGCAGCAAAGGTAAAACTGTACTTTTCATTTGCCGCTGAATGAGCTTCACATTTGATAATGCAGTACACACCACACAACCGGCAATAGCAGCAGCACAAAGTACAAAACCGGTAAAAAAGTTAATTATGTTTATAATAGTCAAAAACAAACTAATTACAGCAGCAGCAATAAAAAATACTACAGCATAACCAAAAATTCTTGCTCGAATACGTTTTTTTTCAAACTGTACGAGTTTTGGCATTATATTTTTGTAAAAATAACTGCTAAACTCTTTAGAGCTTATCTTTCGCATTATTTCCACACTTTTGGAAATATTTGTATTTTCCGACATAAATAAAATCTTTCTTATTTTTTGTGACTATTTTTTTTAATCTGCGTTATCTGTTTCTATTTTATCTTTTGATTCTTTTGCCTGCTCTGTTTCAATTTCTGCTTCATCATGAAGTGAATCAATAATTGTTAATATTTTTCCGGTATCCATAAGCATTTTTTTGAAATTTTTTATGGTATTTGCAGACTTAAACATGCTGACATCAAACCACTTGCCTCTCTTTTGCATAGCAAGGTTCATTAAACCGTTTTCAAATAAACAGAGAATGTCAAACTTACCTTTTTGTTTTGCAATAAAAACAAGACGCTGCATAAAAGGAACAGTAAGAAGTTTTTTTACCTGCTCAATATCGTCAGCATATATTTCAAAAATATCTTCAAAAATTTCATTTTCAATAGAAACCTGCGGAGGAAATTCAGGATAGCCGGATTTGTTCATCCTGTTTTTTTTATTTTTAATTATAATTCGTCCGCTAAATTCTTTCTTCACACCTGAAGTAATCAAAAGACCGTTAAAGATTTTTTTTATATATCGTCTGCCCAGTCTGATTGCTCCTAACTCTATATATTTTTTTGAAAAAGAAACTCTGTTGAAAAGCATGCTTCTTATCACTAAATCAATATCTTTATACTGTCCTTTAAAAACTTCATAAGCTTCACAGCGATTAAAATCAGGAAATATATTTAAAGATTTAGCATACTGTCCGTGCGGATTTGCAATATAGTCATTGTTGTCAAAATAAGAGTGTTCGGTTTCTCTTTGCGAATATATACCGGTGTCGGTGTAATCCCAGACAGCTTCTGCCATCCGTTTCCACATCAAATCTTTTACATTCGGCGTTTCACCGGAAAATTCACCCCAGAATGACAAAAGCTTACTCAATATTTTAGATTTTGCATTCAGGGAATATACACATCTTACATAATTTAAAACAGCAACGATAATCAGCAATGCAACTATTATTCCGCTGTAATTTTTAAAAAGGAAATATATTCCCGCGGCAATTACAGCGGAAAGAACAATTGCAGTAAAATATGCACTAACAAATTTGTTTCGCAAATTCTCAACCTCAAGAAGAGACGGTTCTATTTTTTTGTTAAAAAACTCCGCAAATTCCGGTGTTCTCAAGGTTTTTAAAAGCTCAACATCCTTTTTTGCTGTTTCTTCCATAATTATTCTCTAAAATTTTTCCCCCAAAATTATAAATACTGACTTGCAGATACAGGCTCTTTGCTTGCGGCATCAGTTTCAAAATAGCTGTATCCTATAGCGTCAGAAGCAAGACCTGCAAATAAAGAACCCGGAAAAATCTGAACAGCATTTCTGAGCTGGGTCAGCGCAGAATTGTAAAATCTTCTGGCAGCAGCTATGTGTTCTTCTACTTCATTGTATGTTGTCATGGCATGAACCATAGTAGAGTCTGACTTTAATGCCGGATAATTTTCAACATTGACCATAAGCTGTCCCATCAGATTATCAAGTTTTGCCTCAGCCTGAAATTTTTCTTTTGAACCTGAAGCTGCTTGCATTGCCTGCGTTCTTAATTCCGTAATTTTTTCAAAAATTTCTTTTTCATGTTCCATAAATTTTTTAGCAATTGTTAAAATATTCGGAACAAGGTCATGTCTTTTTTTCAATTGTACATCAATACCTGACAGAGCCTCATAGACATTGTTTTTCTTTTTAATAACATTTGCATATGTCATATATATCAAACAACCGCCTGCGATAACTAAAATTAACACAATTCCTTCTAAAGACAGCATAATAATTCTCCTTACTTGTAAACAATAATATACTAGCATATATAAAAATCAAAGTTATAATCTTTTTAATGTATTATTATCTTTGACTGCCAAAAGGAGAATTATATTTTTTTTCATATCCTATTGTAGTTTTTGCATCATGCCCCGGATAGACATTTATGTTGTCATTAAGTTGAAACAGTATGTTTACAATAGAATGCTGCAACTGTTTGAAATTTCCTCCGGCTAAATCAGTCCTTCCAACAGAACCATAAAAAAGAGTATCTCCTGAAAAAAGATTATCATCAATTAAAAAGCAACAGCTACCCTGAGTATGTCCGGGGGTATGGATAATTTTAATCGTTTTGTTTCCGAGCTTCAAAATACTATTTTCATTAAAAGTAATAACATCTTTCGGAGGCAAAACATCAGGAATGCCAAGAGCTGCAGTTTGAACTGTTAAATTTTGCAGTAAAAATTTGTCATCTTCATGAATATAAACAGGAACACCTGTTCTGTCCTGAATATCTTTTTCTTCAATAATATGATCAAAGTGTCCGTGAGTGTTTAAAATATATTTAAGAACAGCATTATGTTTTTCTATTTCGTCATTTATTATTTCAAAATTACTTCCGCCGTCTATTATTATTGCATCTTTTGTTTCTTCATCAATAACAAGATATGTGTTTTCTCCAAAAATACCTGTTGGAAATATCTTAATAATCATTAAATTTTTCTCCCGTAGTGCTTTATTATAACAGACATAACAAACTTTTTGTCAAGTAAAATACAGAGACTATAAACAATCATACAAAATTACCCTGTTTCGGCCTCTGCGTTTTGCTTCGTAGAGTGCCATATCAGCATTTTGATATAGCTGCTGCGGAGTTTCAACACTTTTATCATAATTGCTTACACCTATACTAATGGAGACGTTTATTGTTTCTCCTGCAAGCTGTTCCTCCGTAATATTTATATCCGTATTTTCAACAGCTTTTCTAAGTCTCTGCGCAACAAATTCCGCTTCATTTATTGTAGTATCGGGCAGCAATATACAGAACTCTTCTCCTCCGTATCGTGACGCAATATCATATTCACGGAGCTCATGTTTAATAACACCGGAAACATTTTTCAAAACACAATCACCCGCAGCATGTCCGTAAGTATCATTGACTTTTTTAAAATAATCGATATCCAGCATAATGCAGCACAGAGGTTTGTTTTTACGTTTTGCCGTTGCTACCTCTTGATTTAAACGGATTTCAAACTGCCGTCTGTTATTCAATCCTGTCAATGCGTCGAGCGTTGCATACTTTAGCATTTCACCGTAACTGTTTGCCTTCTGTACAGTGACGGATATTTGTTTTGCAAGAAGTGTCAGATAGTCAATATCTGATTCTGAAAGCTTTTCTATATAGCTACCCGCAGCTATAGCACCGATAACATCATTCTCTGATTTTATTGCCCAGACTCCCGTACTGTCTGAAATTTCTGAAGGATTTTCCTCCGTGATTTTATTTAGAAGCTCATATATCTTGCTGTCTTTACACTCCAGCGGCCATACCAGCCGGAAATAGTTTTCTCCATCCTTCATAAATATATAAATTAGATGGTCGGCGATAAACTTGTCCAGCATTTCTCCGATTATGGGAAGTATATATGTAAGTTCATACTGTGTTTCTATTAGTTTTGCAATATTTTTCATTGATTTATAAAAATCTATATTTTTCGCCATTTTATCTTTCATTAGTTTATTCGCAATGGCAGCCGATATTTGTCTTATTGCAATACCTACCGAAAATATAAAGTCATATTTTTTCACATTCGGTAGAACTTCATCAAAACTCAATTCCAGAACGCCATGAAGCTTTTCATCCTTGTACAGCGGAAAATATACAATATTATCATTTTGTTTCAAACAACTGTCAAAACAATATTCAAGCTCCAGTGCCGCCCGGTTAAAATCGAGAAGTTGCCCATTTAGAATAAAATTGTCCTGTGTATTTTTTGATAAAAGCTCGAATATTTTTATCACTTTTTCACTTTGAACATTTTTATCAATGACTATCCAGTTTTTTACAAAATCACGCAGGGTTGAAGAAAATTCATCCCACATAAAAACCTGAAAATTTTTGACACACAAAAAACGGTGAAAAACAGTTTTTAATTCATCAATGAGTTCCTGTTCGTCAGTCTTTTTTGCAAGTACGTTTGATATTTCCCACAAAAAATTAAGTTCCGGCTTTTTTATATCAGTCATTCTTCCCGCCTTTTTTATCCGTAAAATACTTTTTACCGGCACATCTGCTGAAATTCTTCTTCATTTCCTCCTCATAATTTTCGGAAAGATAAACTTTGCCTTCTTTGTATACAAGCTGGCTTTCCTGATCCCAGTGCTCATCTTTATTTTGTTCGACAAGATATTTGTATCTGTCTGTTGCGACAAGTTTCTGGTTTATTTCATAAATAATGTCAAATACATATCTGGAGGCCTGTATATCACTTTCTGTATCAAGAATCAGACTTGCTTTTTCAAGTTCATCTATGGACTCTTTGTATTTTTTCATGTGCTTTAAAAGAAGTGCATGATTATAATGAGCATCAAAGCTCAACGGCTCAAGCTCCATTGCCCTGCAATATCCCTGACCTGCTTTTTCATAATCCCCGAGAATATGATTTGCCAGTGCATAATTGAAATACAAATCAAAACTCTTTTTCGTTCTCTTTAAAGCTCTTTCATAACAGATTATTGCTTTTTTCAGGTAATAATTTGAGGTATAAGTTTCTTCTCCTATAAGCATGGATTTACCTCTGTAAGCAATCCCCATATTGTAAAGTGCAATAGTCTTATTGTCTCTTGTCGGTTTCACACTGTTAAAAATAAATGGTATATGAACAGTAAATCTTCTTGTTTTCAGAATTGTTTCATACTCCCTTATGGCAAGGTCGTAATCAGCAAGCTTTTCTGCTGCTACAATTCCTCTGTTCATACGGCAGACTATATATTTCGGATTATATTCAAGTGCTTTTCCGTATTCATCAACAGCAGACTGAAAATCCTCATATTTTACGTATATATTTCCGAGATTACAACGGGCTATTGAATGTTCAGGATATTTTTCAAGCCCTTTTTTATAATATTTTATGGCACGCTCCAGATTTCCTCCACGTTGCGCCTTATCACCCTTGTAAATATAATAAAAACCAAAACATTTGTTTATCTGCTTTTCAAACCAGCCCCAGTAAAAAAATATACAAAAAGCCAATAACAAAATCATTATTGCCAGAAAGACCCTGGTCACTGTTTTTTTCAGTATTTTCAACAAAAAATTCATAAATATATTGTATACTTGAACAACTTTGTTAAGCAAGTACTTAATTTTTGTTACAAAAAGGCAATTTTCAAAGGGGAAAAACGTTATATATAATATATAGCAAAAATATTGAGGAAAATAGCAGAGATGAGCGGATATTTTTCACAGAGTAATATCAGCGTACAAAAGACAGAAACAGGCTGGACATTTAGCAAAACAGGCAAAAAAGGCAGCACTGTTTATAATGTCACTGATACAAACGGAAACGGAAGATTCGACAGAGGCGACAAAGCAAAACTCGTCAAATCCGATCTCGGTCTGTTTTCAACACAAGACTTAAACGCCGCACAAAAAGGAGTATACGAACAGGAAGGCAACGAGTACAGCTTCGATGAAATGTACGGGCTTGCTTCAATAAAAGATACTGAAAACAAAAAAGGCAGTTACAATGTTTCTATGGGCTCGTATACAGGCGGGCTGGGCAGCCATTTTGCATACAGTTCAGGCGGCAATTTTATGACCTTCCGCTACAATAACCGTTATCCGGGTTCGGCAAACTACTTGCAGGTTCAAAGACAAACTCCGGTCCAAACAACACAGGGAATAAATCCCTATCTTCAATTACAGAATGAATTATCAAGGCTGAATGAATTTCAAAGACAAATGCAGCCTCAGGAAACAAATATCCAAAAAGATATTTACGAACAAATACAGGGCTATCTAAACGATGTAGACGAAAACGGATTCAGTAATATTCTCACTGACGGAAACTATGAACGCCTGCAGAATATAATGGATGAAACTGACAACGATTACCGCAATCTCACGGATGATATGGCAAACGAAAGTGCAGAACTGATAAACGCCGGCTCCGTACCAATAACAATGATAGACAAAATGCAAGAAGTATATGTTGATACAGCAGAAGGTGAACAGAAAGAAAAATCACAAAAAGCAATAAACAACATGATTAATAAAATAAACAAAGTGCTCGATGATTACAAAGCCGCACCGGAAGCAGAGAAAAAGAATATCCTGAGCGACGACAACTATGCAGAACTCACAGCAATTCTTATAGAATTCGACAAAGGTGATGTTGATAAAATGGATGAAGCCACTATAAAAGAACTAACCCAAAAGGTAGTTAAAATAATGAACTCAGGTGCAACAGATATCGAAGAATAAAATTATTTTTTCAAATGCGATTGTTTTTCTTTAATATCAAGAGCCGCATTATGAGCCAGCAGGTATACGGAACAAGTTTTGTAATTTTTTATATACCATGAGCATTTTTCCTGTGCGCAAACTATTTCAACAGAATTTCCTGCACTCATCAACGGACAAATAGGTATAGACATGTTGTTCTCCTCATCATTACTTTTTCACAGCGTCTGCAAGTTTGTATAAATTACAGCCTTCATCCCGCTTTTTTTCGTAATCCTTGTATATTTTTGTACGATTTATTACTTCATCAAAATCTATTTCATGCGCATCAAAATCAGGTCCGTCAACACAGGCAAACTTGACTTTTCCGCCGACAGTAACCCTGCAGGCACCGCACATTCCCGTACCATCAACCATTATCGGATTCATGCTTGCCTCAGTTTTTATACCCTTGCCACGTGTCAAATCCGCCACTGCTCTCATCATTGGCATCGGGCCGACAGCTATGGCATAATCAACTTTTTCTTTTGCCATTATGTCATCAAGTACATTAGTAACAAAACCTTTTGTGCCGAGAGTGCCGTCATCTGTAGTTATAAAAAGTTCACTGCAGGCATTTTTCATCTTATCCTGCCAGAAAATTAAATCTTTGTTTCTTGCTCCCATAATCATATATACTTTGTTACCTGCATCTTTAAAAGCTTTAGCAATTAAATAGCAGGGTGCAGCACCGTATCCACCGGCAAGACAAACAACAGTACCATATTTTTCAATGTGCGTAGGCTGTCCGAGAGGCCCGACAACATCAGCAATCTCATCACCCGCATTAAGTTTAGCGAGACTTTTTGTCGTATATCCGACTGCCATAAACACTATGGTTAATTCCCCGTTTTCTCTGTTATAGTCAGCAATTGTAAGAGGAATTCTCTCACCGTTTTCATCAACACGTAAGATTATAAATTGTCCGGCTTTTGCGTTTCTGGTAACAAACGGTGCATGTATAGTCAGTTCATACTGGTTCGGACACAACTCAACTTTTTTTAAAATTTTATATCCCATTTTAGTTATTCCTTGTAATTTTCCCGTGTATATTAGTTTTTCAGTGCATCCGCACCGGAAACAACCTCAAGAATTTCCTGTGTAATTGCAAACTGTCTTGCTTTGTTAAAGTCAATAGTCAGACTTCTTATCATATCATCAGCATTGTTTGTAGCAGAGGACATTGCAGTCATTCTGGCTGCGAGTTCACTGGCTACAGCTTCAAGGAGTGATTGATAGATTATGTTCGTAATATACATAGGTACAATTTTTTGAAGAATGTGATTCATATCCGGTTCAAAAATCATCAACGGATCAATCCCCTGATGCTCTGTTCCGTCATTATATTCTTCAATTTTGTCAAGCGGAAGAATTTTCCAGTCCTCGACAGCATAGGACATCATATTTCTAAATCTTGTTGTAACAATTTCTATGCTGTCTATTTTATTTTCAACAAAGTCCTTAGCCATATCTTCAGCTATAACAATAGCATTTGAAGAATTAGGCTCCTGAGAAATTTTGTTGTATATACCGGCAATCTCGACTCCGAGCTCCGCCGCTTTTCTTCTTATGCCGGACAGTCCTTTTTGTCCGACAATATACAATTTAGCATCTATCTTTTGCTCTTTCAATGCCTGAATTTTTTTGAGCGTATAACGAATAACATTTGCATTATAAGCACCGGCAAGCCCTTTATTTGATGTAACCATTAATATACCTGCGGTTTTAAGTTCACGTTTTTTCATCAGTGCAGGATAATTATCAATAGCTCTTTCTATTTTTAATCCTGTCACAGGAGCCTCTGAATCCACTGCCTCCAGCACTCTTTTGAATGCACTGACCAGTGCTTTTGAAAACGGCCTTCCTGCTTTTACACGGTTTTCGGATTTTTTAACCTTTGCAGCAGCGACCATTTTCATTGCTCTGGTGATTTTTTGAGTGTTTTTAATACTTGTTATTCTGTCTTTTATGTCCAATAAATTCGGCATTGTTTATCCTTTTGCATTTTATTATTTTATGCACTAAATACTGATGATTTAAAGTTTTCCAGACGTTCTTTGAGTACAGCCTTGTCCTCATCACTCAAAGCAGCACCTGCATTCAATCTTGAGCTCAAATCCGACAGATTGGAGTCAAAATAATCAAACCATTCTTTTTTGAACTGTGCAATTTTTGTATTCGGAACATCATCCAGAACACCTTCATTAGCAGCAAAGAGAATAGAAACCTGCTGCGCAACGCTAAGAGGTGAATACTGAGGCTGTTTAAGAACTTCTGTAAGCTTCTGCCCTCTAAGCAGCTGATCCTGAGTAGCTTTGTCAAGGTCAGATGCAAATTGTGCAAATGCTTCCAATTCTCTAAACTGTGCAAGGTCAAGTCTCAATTTACCTGCAACCTGTTTGATAGCCTTTGTCTGGGCAGCACCCCCTACACGGGAAACAGAAATACCTGCATTAATAGCCGGTCTGATACCGGAGTTAAACAGACCTGTTTCAAGAAATATCTGTCCGTCAGTAATAGAGATAACGTTTGTCGGAATGTAAGCAGAAACGTCACCTGCCTGAGTTTCAATAATAGGAAGCGCAGTGATGCTGCCGCCTCCAAGTTTGTCATTCAATTTACAAGCACGTTCAAGAAGCCTTGAGTGCAGATAGAATACGTCACCGGGGTAAGCTTCACGTCCCGGCGGACGTCTCAAAAGTAAACTCATTGCACGATACGCCTGAGCGTGTTTTGTCAGGTCATCATATACAATCAGAACAGCTTTGCCCTGCTCCATAAATTCTTCAGCAATTGCAACACCGGCAAACGGTGCAATATATTGAAGCGGAGCAGATTCGTCAGCGGTAGCTGAAACGATAATAGAATAATCCATTGCGCCAAATTCTTCCAGTTTTTTTGCAAGCTGGGCAACCGTAGATGTTTTCTGACCTATTGCAACATAAATACAAATTACATCCTGTCCCTTCTGGTTAATGATTGTATCAATGGCAATAGCCGTTTTCCCCGTCTGTCTGTCTCCGATAATCAATTCTCTTTGACCACGACCGATAGGTGTCAGTGCATCAATGGCGGTAAGACCCGTCTGCAAAGGCTCGTGAACAGATTTTCTGGTAACAATCCCCGGAGCAACACGTTCAACAGGTCTCGTTTTTTCGTAATGAATAACGCCTTTTCCGTCAACCGGACGTCCTGTCGGATTTATAATTCTACCGATAAGCCCGTCACCAACTGGAACCGATGCGATTCTGCCCGTAGTTTTAACGGTCATGCCTTCTTTTATTTGTTTATACTCACCGAGAATAACAACGCCAACGTTGTCCTCTTCAAGGTTTAGTGTAATACCGAGTGTGCCGAGTCCGTCATCGAATTCAACAAGCTCATTTGACATTGCATTTCGTAAACCGTAAACACGAGCAATGCCGTCACCGACTTCCAGAACCGATCCTACGTTAGAAACTTCCATTGTGGAGCTGTAGTTTTCGATTTTGGCTTTGATGATTGATGAAATTTCATCAGGTCTGATTGTTGCCATATTGTTTCTTCCTTATATAATTACAATAATTACGCTAATTGTTTTTTCATTTCCTGCAGCTTATGCGCCATAGAACCATCTATAGTTTTATCTTTGATTTTTAATATCAACCCCGCAATTATTTCGGGTTTAATTTCATAATCAAGCACAACTGCTTTTCTTAATTTTGTCTCAAGTTTCGATTTCAAGTTTTCCTTAAGGTCATTATCTATTTCTACTGCGGAAATGACATTGACTTTTAAAATATTTTTTGCATCATTGAGAGAATTTTCATAACAGTATAAAATCGTATCAATAAGATTAAATTTGTTTCTGTCTACCAGAGTAAACAAGAAATTCATTGTTATATCAGCAACTTTTCCTTCAAAAACAGATTTCACAAGTTCTTTTTTATCTTTAGCAGGAATAGCGGGATGAGACAAAAATGCCCGCAAATCTTCAGAATAATCATAGACATTCACTGCATTTTTTAAATCCTCAAAAACCGCATCGAGCTCGTTTCTCTCCTTTGCAACCTCTAAAATTGCATCCGAATATCTTTTTGCCACTGATATTAATTTGTTATCTATATTAGTCATTAAACTTCCAGCCTGTCTATTTCATTTATAAAATCCTGTATAAATTTGCGATGAAGTTCTTTGTTATTTTCAAGAGCTTTTGAAACCTGCCTGCCTGCAACTTCAACAGAAGCATTTCCGGCACTTTTCAGCAGCATAGAATTTGTATGTTTTTCTTCTGAATAAAGCTGCTTTTCTGCATTTTCTTTTATTGCTTTGACAAGTTTATTAATTTCTGCTTTTGATTTTTCTTCAAATGCATTTGCAGTTTTTTGCGCATTTTTTAATATTTCATCAAGCTCTTCAGAAAGCTTTTCCAGAGATTTTTCAACCTTTTCCAGTTCTTTCTCAGAAGAAGATTTCAAAATATCCGAATCTTCAATTGTCTTTTGAATAGATGCTCTGTGTTTTTCAACAGCCTGTGATACTTTAATTTTGTGAGCAATGAAGGCAAAAAATGCAATCATTATTGCAAAATTAAATGCGTTTGACTGTAATATATTATTCCAACTAAAATCAAGCATTTTTTCTGATTACCTCTTTGACTTCGTCTTCACTCAACGGCTCAAAAGCAACCCCGAACCCGACCAGCTTCGTTGTAATATTGTTAGCAATATCAGAAACATTAAAAGTAAGATTGTTTACGGTGTTTTCTTTTTCTGCAGCAAGACTATTCTTTTTGCCGTTTATATATTCCGACATTTCAGATTTTGTCCTGCCCAACAGTTTACTTTTTTCTTCTTTTAATGTTTCAACTTTTGCAGCAACAATATCACGGGATTTTTTGTGGTGCTCGGAGATTTTTTTGTTTTTGTCTGTCAACAATCCGTCTGCTTTATTTTTATTCGATTCCGCCGCATCTTTATTAGCATTAATGTACTCATTTCTCTGCTGTACAATCTTCAAAATCGGAGCATACAAAAGCGAATTCATTATAAAAATAAAAACTATAAAGCTAATTGCCGAGATTATAATTGTTCCGTTGATTTCCATTGTTGTATCTTATCCTGTCTGCAAACATCTGTTTAAACATTGATAATGTTTTTATCCAAGTAACTGCAAAGCTATGAATAACGCATAAATAGCACAAGCTTCGGCAAGACCTGCACCAATGATGAAGTAAATCAATGCTTTACCTGCAACTTCAGGCTGTCTTGAAATTGCTTCCAGAAGCCCTTTTGTTGCAATACCAAGACCGATTCCAGCACCTATTGCGCCAAATCCGATTGCAATACCTGCACCAAGTTTTGCTAATTCCAAACCCTGTACTGCTGCTTGTTCTAATGCCATAATTTTTTCTCCTTTATATACTCGTTATTTTCTCAAACTGTTTTTAATTAATTTAGTGCTGTTCTTCTTCCTGCACGGCAATTGCTATATAAGCGGTAGAAAGAAGCATAAATACAAGTGCCTGCACAAATGCAACAAATACCTCAAAAAGCATAAACGGCAGGGGCAGGAAATATGCAAACAGCCCGACAAATGTAAATACAAGCAATTCGCCGGCCAGAATATTGGCAAAAAGTCGAAGAGCCAGAGAAAAAGGTCTTACAACCATCTCTAAAAGCTCGACCAATGCCATTATAATACTAACCAGGCTAAAGTCATGCAAAAAGAATTTAAAGCCTTTTTGTTTTACACCGTAAAATACATAATATATTAATACCATAATAGCCATTGCAGCTGTCATATTAATATCGTTAGTCGGCGAAGCCAGCTCCCCGTGGCTCAGGTGGTACAATCTCCACGGTATCTGCCCGAGAAGATTTGCAGTCAAAATAAAAAGAAATAAAGTGGCAAGAAGCGGAATATGTTTTCGCCCTGCTTTACCAATCATACTATCGGTCAAATCCACAAAAAAGCCCAGAATACCTTCTGCAACCGACTGAAGCTTGTTAGGAATGATAGAAAGTTTTCTGGTAGCAAGAAAAGCAAATAATATTAAGATTGCCATTGTCACCCACATTGTAATAATAGTATCAACGTTAAAACTAAAATTACCTATATTTGCTATCCAGTGGCCTTCTGACATGTGATTTCCTCTATTTCCGTGGTTATAATAACATTATTGTTTCAAAATTACAAACATGTTAAAATAAATTATATAATAACAAAATTTTTTTGAATAGTTTAAATAGTTTAATTTTAAGAATTAGTAAAAAAGAGGAATTTATCATGAAAATTGAAACAAAAAGCGGCTTCACACTTGCAGAAGCACTTACGACTCTGGTTATAATAGGTGTTATTGCATCGCTTACTATTCCTGCGTTAAATAACACAACAAACAATAAACAGTATTTTGCACAATACAAAAAAGCAATGGCCGTTTATACACAAACAATAGACAGAATGAATGTTGATAATAAATACAAAAGAGGAAATATAAATCTCTCGTTTAATAATTTTAAAAGTTATTTTAATATTGCGAAAGACTGTTCTGCAGACGGAGCTGCTTCCGACTGCTGGGATTACAACGCTGATGACAAAGGACCTTGTACTGCATCTCAAAAAGTTTTTGTTGATATATCCGGCATAGCATGGGCATTGCCTTCGGATGGAGTATGGGGTGTCGTTGTTGATACAAACGGAATAAAAGGTCCAAACCACTTTGGAAAAGACCGCTGGTGTATTTATTCAGTTGACAAAGACGGAAACTACAATGACGGAAGCAAAAGACCCATAAGTGCAAAACCATACCCGAATGAAGATTTCACAACAAAATCAGCAGAATGCAATTATCCGCCTTGCTACTACCAGTCGGCAATTTCCCGATAATCAATTTATATTAATAATTCAATAAAAAAAGAAAGAGAAAAAAATGTTACTCGGTGTGAATATTGATCATGTAGCAACCTTAAGAAATGCAAGAGGAGGCAAATACCCTGATGTCACAGATGCTGCGGTAGCAGCAGAAAAAGCAGGAGCAGATGCGATTACTGTCCACTTAAGAGAAGACAGACGCCACATAAAAGACAAAGACGTAAGAGATTTAAAAGAAATATTATACGTACGTCTCAATCTTGAAATGGCGGCAACTGATGAAATGCAAAAGATTGCACTGGAGCTTCTGCCCGACAATTGCTGCATTGTTCCGGAAAAAAGACAGGAATTGACAACAGAAGGCGGACTTGACGCCGCAGGCCGGCTGGACAGACTTACTGAATTTGTAAAACCACTGGTTGAAGCGGGCATTGTTGTCAGTTTGTTCATCGATCCGGAAAGAGAACAAATTGCAGCAGCAGAAAAAACCGGTGCACAGTATATTGAGCTGCATACAGGCAGATATTCCGAAGCCTTTGGCACTAAAGAGGAAGAAGCTGAATTTCAAAAATTGAAAGATGCCGCATCTTATGCTTCACTGCTGGGGCTAGGAGTAAATGCCGGACACGGACTCAATTACGAAAATGTTCATAGAATGAAAGAAATCGAAAATCTTAATGAACTGAATATCGGTCACAATATCATCGCAAGAGCACTGTTTACAGGGCTTGATACAGCTGTTAAAGAAATGAAAGATCTGGTTAAGTAAAATTGTTTTAAGTATTACAAAATTTTAACTTGATATAAAAAAATGTTTCAAGTATGCTAGGATAGCAATGAAACTATTGAAAGGAAACACTATGTCTAAACAGTGTGATGTATGCGGTAAAAAATCATTGAAAGCAGCAAAAATTTCTTTTTCACATAAACAGAATGTGCACAGACAGGAACCCAATCTCCAGACTGTTAAAGTTATGCAAAACGGCACAGTAAAAAGAATTAACGTCTGCACATCCTGTATAAGAGCAGGAAAAGTTCAAAGAGCTGTATAAAGATTTTTTATTGTCAGAAAAATTAAACATTAATTCTGTAAAAAGTAAAGAGCTGAAACTACATTAAACAGCTCTTTACTTTTTTTGAATTTTATTGCTATAATTATGGGATTAAAGTTGCATTCGACATAACACAATAAAATGTGCTAAATTTTTATTGAGAAAAATATGAACAATCCCTATCTAAAAAAATACCAGCAATCATACCAGCAGGCTCAGGTAGAAACCGCTCCAAGAGAACAAATTTTACTCATGCTATACGATGGAGCAGTAAAATTCTTGCTTCTTGCGAAACAGGGATTTAAAGAAAAAAATATTGAAAAAATTCATAATAATATTGTAAGAGCGCAGAGTATTATTACAGAATTTCAGGCAACACTCGACATGGAAAACGGCGGTAAGTTTGCACAGACTCTGTTTTCTCTTTACGAATACCTGAACCGGAAGCTAATAGATGCGAATATAAAAAAGAGAGAGGACTATCTTGATGAAGTCATAAGACACATCTCTGGTTTAAGAGATACATGGAAAGAAGCAATTCAAAAATTTAAAGCTTCAGGCGGTGTCCTTGACAGCAATCAGATGGACAGGTATTCATCCTCAAAAACAGATGATGAAGACGAAGATGAATATGATGAAGACGAAAACGATGGTGACGATGGAGAATATGCATGAAAAAAAATCAGGATTTAAACAACCTAAAAATTATATACGGACAACTCTATGAACTGTCGATTCAAATCGGGCAGCTCATCGAAAGAGAATTATACACGGAACTTATTACTTATCTCAATAAAAAAGACCAGCTTCTTTCAAAGTCAAATGAACTCGTACTGAAGCTGAAAGAACAGTCTGTTGACCTTTCCGAGCTTGAAGAAATATGCCGGAAGCTGGATGAGCAGGAAAAAGCAAATATTAATGCTCTCACACTGGTAAGAGACAAAATAAAAAAAGAACTGAACAAAACTTCAAAAAATACTAAGCTTGTCAGTGCTTATTCAGGAGCTGAAGCAGTACAGGGTAAGATTTTGGATTTTAGGGAATAATGAAATTTTTTGAAAATAAAAAATTAGCTGCACAATTATCAGTTACCTCAAACACATTATTAATAGTCTTGAAATTGATTGCCGGTGTAATAACCGGCAGTATAAGTATTATATCGGAGGCAATCCACTCATGCAGCGATTTGCTTGCTTCAATTATAACACTCTTTTCCGTTCATAAGTCGGAAAAACCGGCAGATACCGATCATCAATTCGGGCATGGAAAATACGAAGATTTTTCAGGACTTATTGAAGGTCTTTTAATTATTCTTGCGGCAGCATACATTTTATACGAAGTTTTCAGGAAATTAACAGGCATATCAGAACCTATCTCTAACAACCTTATTGCAATATGGGTTATGCTTGCTTCAGTTCTTGTTAATATATGCGTAAGTGTTTATTTGATGAAAGTAGCAAAACATACAGATTCGATAGCACTTTACGCTGATGCAGAACACTTAAATACTGATATATACTCATCATTAACTGTTTTTCTCGGCCTTTTGTGTATTCATTACACGGGACTGCACATCATAGATCCGATACTTGCCGTCATTGTGTCTGTTATAATTGTGCATACCGGATATAAAATATGCAAAGAATCGGTAAACAATCTATTAGACGGTTCATTACCCGAAAATAATATTCAAAAAATTAAAGAAATACTAAAGAAATATAATACTCATGGCATTCGTGCCATAAAGGAAATAAAAACACGAAAAGCAGGAAAAAATAAAGAAATAAATATAACTCTTCTTCTTGACGGAGAAAAAACTATTAAATTTGCACACGATTTATGCGATATTCTTGAAAAAGAAATAGAAAATGATTTAGGAAACACAGAAGTCATAATACATGTTGAACCAGTAGAAACAGCAGTAACAACTAGTACGGCGGAATAAGTTTCAGAGAAAGACCGTTTTGGGCAACTTCAAAACCTGTCTCAGTCAGAGAAAGCTGTTTCGTTCTTTTACCCAGATAGTCTACAGACCATGCACCCAGATACTTTGGATTTTCACCTGTATAAGCATATGCAAAAACAATCAGTCTGTCAGGATTAATTGCATCCCAGCCTATAGGATAAATATCCCATCTGATTTGATTTAAATCCAGATTTTCAGAATTTATCCAGTAATACTTTATAGCCTCCCTGATTTCCGGCAGTTCTGTCATCTTTTTTGTTGAAAAATCATACACCAAAAGATTTGTTTTCCACATGCCGTCCTCAATATAGGCAATCTTTTCTTTAACTGCAAGCTTTTTACCATCCCAAGACCAGTCCACAATCGTCAGAGTCCGCTGCAAATCTACGGTAAGAGTATCCATGCCGGTTTTATACAAAGTTTTTATACCGTCTTTTATATTTGCATTTGCTATCCGCTCTTTTATTGTCTCTGACTCATCAAGTGCCATAACATACAGTTCTGAAGACACTGTTTTTGAGGCAGGATAATAAAAAACAGATGTGTACGCAAGTTTATCAACTTTCGGTGATGCAACACCTATAGAATTAACTTTCCTTTTCTTTTTTAAATTTGATAAATCAATATCAACCTGCCCCGGAGGATTATTATACTTGTATAAAACTATTTGAGGCTGAGGAATTTCAATAAGTTTTGTATCCTTTTCAACCTGTGGAGGAGGAATTTTTTTATTTTTTTCTGCCTGCTTCTGCGCCTCTATTTTATACTCCGCCATGGTTTTCGGCATATTATTCTGTGGCACCGGCTTCTTTTCAAATAGAGAAAACGCCGGCATTGCAAACGCAATTAAAACAACAGAAACAGCAAGTATATTTCTCACTATACAAGCCCCTCACGCATAGCAGTGACTGCAGCCTGCGTACGGTCATCAACATAAAGCTTTTGTAAAATACTGTGCACATGTGCTTTTGCAGTAGCACGGGTGATAAAAAGTTTCTGCGCAATTTCGGGATTTGACAACCCGTCAACGATAAGAGCAAGCACCTCCATCTCTCTGTCAGTCAGTCCAAATGAATTTTTTGATGATTTAAATTCAGGTCTGGACTGATTTGCTTCACATTTTTGATTTTGTTTTTGCACATTCGAAAGAACAAGCCTGGCTATTGCCGGATCAAGCCATGCAGTACCCTCGCTTACCGCTATTATTGCAGAAGTAAGCTGTTCGGGGGTTGCTCCCTTCATAATATATCCGTCAGCACCTGCTGCGAGAGCGGCAAAGACATCATCATCATTTTCTCTTGATGTAAAGATTAATATTTTTGAATTTAAATTTAATTCCTTTATCTGTCTGGTTGCTTCTATTCCGTCAATTACAGGAAGCCCGATATCCATTAAAATAACATCCGGCAGATACTCTTTCGCAGCAATCACACCTTTTGCGCCGTCTTCTGCCTGCGCAACCAGTTCTATCCCCTCTGTTTTTTCTATTACCAGAGCAGTCCCCATCCTAATCATTGTATGATCTTCTACAAGCAGAACCCTTATTGTCATTATTATTTCAGCCTCTCTTTTATTCTTAATGCATCCGGTAGTAAAAAAGTAAACACACTTCCTTTTCCAAGTTCACTCTCAGCCCAAATTTTACCGCCGTGGGCCTCTATAATCTGACGTGAAAGATAGAGCCCCAGACCGGTACCGGCCGAACGTTTCTGGGATGAACCCTGAGAAAATCTTTTAAACAGTTTTGCAACATCCCCCTTGGGCATGCCGACACCTGTGTCTTTAACACTAAATTGCAAATCTCTATTTTGAATTTCTGTAATTATTGAAATTTCGCCGTTTTCTCCAGTGTAATTCAGTGCATTTCCACACAAATTCAAAACAACTCTTCTCATTTCATTTCTGTCTGCATAAACTTCAGCATCAGCAATACTGCCTAAATCTACAGAAATTTTTATATTTTTTTTCTCTGCAAGCGACTCTATTTGTTTCAAGCATTCATCTACAAACTGTTTTAGTATAAAGGAGGTCTTGCACAAATTCAACTTTCCGGCTTCGTATTTATAAACCTCAAGAAGTGCATTTACAAGTCCAAGCATATCCTCATTGCTTTTTTTCATTGTATCAAGCAGCGTTCTCTGACGGGCTTCTATATCCCCGAGTGTACCATCAAGGAAAAACTGAAGCGTCTGGATTGCCGCAAGCAGAGGAGTTCTCAAATCATGCGTTAAGGTAGCAATAAAATCATCTCTCAATCTTTCCATTTCCTTTTGGAGACTAACATTGCGGACGACTCCGACATAGTTTGAATTTTCTTCATCCTCCGAAATTATCGGAGCAAAATTGATTTCCACAGGAAATGTTTTGTCCTGTATATTGTTTTTGAGCTCCAGATTTCTGACCAGAATATTCTTGTCCTTCGTTATTTTTTCCAGCTCATTATTCGTATCAGAAAAAAGCTCCCCGACATTTTTATTTACCAGCAGATTTTCACTTAAACCTGTCATATTTTCAAATGCAGGATTCACCTGAACAAGTTTTCTGTCCTTTGAAACAATTATTATTCCGTCTGCGCAAAAATTTATAATAGCATTAAGTTTTGTATTTGACTGAACCAGATCCTCTGTTTTTTGAAGAACTATCTCTTCTAACGAATGAGAATATTTTTCAAGCTGTTTTTTTGCCCGGGACAATTCTTTGATTTTATTGTTTAATTCAAAAATCAGCCCGCTTCTCTCCAGTCCGTTTTTTATATTAAGAAGTAAATCTTCATTATCCCACGGCTTTTCAATATATTTATATATGCCTACAGTATTAATAGCCTTTATTGCATTTTCTTTGTCTGCATAACCTGTCAGCAAAATAGTACTCACATCAGGATATAAATTTTTCGCCGCAGCTAAAAATTCTATTCCGTTCATATCCGGCATCAAAAAATCGGAAATTATTAAATCAGGTGCATTATCTTTCAGAAAATCCAGTGCTTTTTTGGGCTCCGTAAAATAATCGGTATTCAAAAAGCCCTCCAGCTCCAAAAGCATTTTCAATGTTGAAAGTACAATACTATCATCATCTACAACTATTATTTTTTTTGATTTGTACGAGTTATCAGTCATAATAATTAAAGAATAGTCTATTTTTCTCCTGATGACAAATATTTAACATTTTTATAAATTTCTCAAAATTAATATTATTTAACATAAAGTTAAATAATATTAATTTACATTTTGAAAAATATTTATATTTTGTATATAATTTTTTACAATAGAACTAAAAGACTTAAAAGGTTAAAAATATGGCAGAAAATAAACTTCCCTCGGGTGTAGGTAAAAAAATTGTTCAGGCACTAAAAAAACAGGCAGAAATTGAAATAAATCCGCTTCCTGAACCTCCGAAAGCGACAGCACCGGATCTCGGAGAACAAAGTATGCAGGATGACTTTTTCGAGCAGCCCGTACAAAATGCTGCATCTGATGCAAACTTTGATGATTTTTCAGTTCAGGATACATTTTTTGAAGACACAGGAAATATACTGAATGACTTTCCGACGCAGGAAGAAAATTATACAGACGCAGCAAGTTTTGAATTTCCCCGCCCGAAAAATGTTTCTCCAGTTTTTGAAAAAGAAGATATTTTTGCCAAACCTGCAGTAAAACCGATACAGCACCAGCAGCAGCATACTATGCCGTCAAATGTTGCTGTTTTAAAAAGGCTTATCATGCAGCTGCCTTCCGGCGTTACAAAGCAAACCGGAGCACAAATAATCCGCCAGACAATGGAAGCTCTCGGTATTTCAATGAACAGTGTACTGAAAGAAGCCCAGCAGGTTCAAGACGGACTGAATGACAGCGCAAGAGACTGCCTGTCAACGATACAGCAGTATAAAGCAAATATTCAGGCTCTTGAAAAACAGGTGCAGGATTACAGAAAACAAGCTCTGGCACTAAATGATTTAATAAGTTTATTCATTCTTACAGATAAAAATAAATAAATAAAAAATCCGGTATATTACCGGATTTTTTATAGAAAAATTTTTCTTTAACACATTTGCTGTTTTGAAAAACAATCTGATTTAAAACAAATTACATCAAATATACGATACTCTACATACCTAAAATCAAGTACTATTACTGGTAGGGAAATATGACTTGGGACAATTTGAGATATTTGTTCTCAGATTAGGGGTGAATGGATTTGCAATTTGAACAACAGCAAAAAAAAATAATATCTTCATTCTCAAAACAGCTCAACCGCACATATGACTGGTTTGATATTAATTTTACAGAAAATTTGGAAATCGGTGCCTCTGAATTTTGGAACACCGATATATCAGCAAAACTAATGGGTCTGTTTGAAAATGTAAACCTATTGTCATCTCAGGATGAATATTTTGTGACAAAAATCCGGCTCAACAAAGAACGGGCAATATTCATAAGACTCTCTAAACAAGTTGTAAAAGAACTTCTCGAAGATGCAATTGGCAACATACCAGGAAAAAAAGATTTCAATCTGGAAAAAATAACAGAGTTAGAAGCAAAAATTCTAACGGGATTTAATAATTATTTATACAAATATTTTTGTGAAATTCTTCTCCCGCCCGATGAACTCCCAAAAAACACAGTGAATTTCAATGAATGTATCCTTACATTTTTTGTCAAAAACAAAAAACGTGAAATCGGAAAAATAATAGTCACTGTACCAGTAATAGCAATTAAACCTGAAAAACTAAGAATAAGAAACCGGTTTACAATAGACGATTTCAAAAGCTGTATTGCAAAACTGAATATTCGTGTAGGAAAAACCAGAATAAAGCTGAATGATATAAAACAACTGGAGCCCGGAGATATAGTTGTGCTTGAGGATAGCAATATCAAACGGATGACCCTGCTTTATGAAGGAAAAGCTATAAAATTTAAAGTCATACCAAACCCGGCTCTTATTAAAGATTTTGATTACGATGGAGGCAGACATATGGATGAAAATTCCGAAAACAATTTTAACATGTGGGACAATATTCAAGTCGACATGGGAGCTGAATTTGAAAAAGTAAAAATTACACTCGGAGAGCTAAAGCAAATGTCAGAGGGGCTTGTCGTAGACATTGGCTCTGTCTATGAAAACAAAATTGACCTGAAGGTAGAAAACAAAATTATTGCCTCCGGAGAGCTTGTCATTATAAATGACAGATACGGGGTCAGAATTGACGAAATATATACTGATTCTGATGAAAAAGAACCGGATGCTGACGAAGCAGTACATAGCCCTGAGGAACAACCTTCTGGTTCTCACGGAGCCAACCAGCAGCAAAACGATGAAGAAGATTTCGACTACAGTGACTTTGATGTAGAAGAAGAAGATATTTAACAGATAAAAGAAACTTAAAAACAGGGAGAAAAATAATGACAGGTTATTTAATAAATTTTGCAGTTTACACAATGGCAATGATTGGAGCTATTCTGTTATGCTTTGTGATTTACAAAAAAACTGTTCTGGACACAAAATTTTCCAAAACGCAGGCGAACAACCTTGAAATCGAAAATGCACTAAACATTTCCCAGAGAAAAACTCTGTATGTTGTAAAAGCAGGTGAGGAGAAATTTTTAATTGCGTCTGATCCTGACTGTACAACTTTGCTTGCAAGACTGAATGAAAAAAACACCGAAAATATTCAACAGGAAGAAAGTGAAACAAGAACAATAGATGTCGAACCTGTACGTATTCCGAAATATTCTACACCGGTAAACTACAGCGGAGTTCTGAAAAGAACAAACAAAAATAAACAACCAATGATGAGAGAAATCATAAAAAAGCTTAACATACCAGAATAACTTAAAAACCAAAGGGATATAACAATGGATAGTATTTTAAAAGATTTAAATCCTGTAATACAAATGCTTATCGTCATGACGGCTTTTTCATTACTGCCGCTTGTGTTTACCTGTATGACGAGTTTTTTAAGATACACAATTGTATTTTCTTTACTAAAACAGGCACTGGGTACACAGCAGGTGCCCCCCGGAATAGTTCTTGTAGGGCTGTCAATGATTTTGACAATGTACACAATGAGCCCTGTTTTTCAAAAAATGTGGGCAATGGGTGAACCGTATTATACAAAAAACGGGGACATGGTAATGGCAATAGCTGAAGGCTCAAAGCCGCTAAAAGAGTTTATGATGAAACAGACACGCCAGGAAGATATGACGTTTTTCATAGAACTGTCGGGACAGGGCAAGCCAAAGACACCTGATGATATAACAATCTGGCAGGTTGCACCGGCATATATCATAAGTGAACTTAAAACCGCTTTTGAAATAGGCTTTGTGATTTTCGTGCCATTTATTGTTCTTGACCTGATTGTTGCAAACGTACTTCTTGCTCTTGGTATGTTTATGCTTTCTCCGACTATCATTTCTCTTCCGTTTAAGCTGTTGATATTTATTGCAGTGGACGGGTGGAGCATGATTGTTCACGGACTTGTAACGAGCTTTAATTAAGGAACGATTAGTTATGGAAATTCTACTTGAATATATGGGAAAGGGTCTTTTGACAATGCTGATGATATCTATGCCCTGCGTATTAACAGCAGCATTTGTAGGTCTGGTAGTCGGTATTTTGCAGGCAGTCACCCAGGTACAGGAGCAGACTATTGCTGCTGCACCGAAAATTCTTGCAGTATTTCTTGTACTTATGATACTTGGAGCCGGATACATTAAACTATTAACAAATCTTTTGCATGAAGGTTTTGCACTGGCATTTAACCAGATACCACAGTCTGACAGCTATGTTCTGCCCGCTAACTATCACCGGTATACCGTCCCGTTTGCAGAAGAAATGAAAGACAGCAGATTTCAAAAACAGGAAATCGGAGATATTATGAGAAACCCGGGAAAAATTCCCTTCATAGATAACAACGAAAAAATAAAATATCACCCCTCGGACAGAATGCCGAATCCTTCCCCGAACTTTATTGAACGTCAGAAAATTATGGAGAGATAAAACATTATGAAAAAAGTTTCAAAAAAATTTTTAATTATAAATGTTTTATGCATTATACTTTTATTCTTTTTTACCACTGCAGCCTCATATAGTGAACTAACAAAACAAATGTTAGTCCTTCAGCCATCAGAGACCGCTCTTTTAGTTTTCGGTAAAGAACGATTAAAAATAGAAACATCAAATCCGGATATAATAAAAGTAGAATCAATCCCGAGTCTTTTCCAGGAATCTAAAGTAACAGTAAAAGCACTTGATATAGGTACAGCAAATCTCTTTATAAAGACAAAAGACACAACTTATCACTATATAATAAAAGTTCGGGAAAAAGCACCGGAGAGCAGGTATTTTCTTCTGGACACACCATATTAGGAGCGTAAAATCAGATGCTCGATACAATTATAAATACTTTTCCTAAATATTTTCCTGAAGTCAACAACGCTCTTGGCGTCGGCATCTTTATTTTCGCAAGAATTTTAGGATTTATGCGTTTTGCACCTGTTCTTAACCGAAAAGAAATAACAGGAATGGTAAAACTCTCTTTTGCTCTTATTCTTACAATTATCCTGTCCTTTATAATAAAGCCCTCTGTGGTACCGGCAGGTTCGTCGCTTATTCTCGGGCTTATTTTAAATTTTGTTGCAGGAGCAATGCTCGGATTCATTGCACAATGTATCACCTCGGCAATATCCGCCGGCGGAGATATGATAAATATGCAAATGGGTCTTTCATCAGCTACTGTACTTGACCCGACCACATCTTCACAGACATCTATTATGGGAAATCTTTTTGCCGTTTTTGCGTTGATTATTTTTATGCACGTTGGAGGAATGTACTGGCTTATTGCGGCTTTTCTCCGCACTTTTGAAATTTTTCCTGTTTATGCCACAGCTATCCCGCTTGATGAACTCGTCAACCTTGAATATTTAATAACGCTGACATCTAATGTTCTTTATGTCGGACTTCAAATAGCCTCCCCTGTTCTGCTCGCAACACTGGGACAGGATTTGATTCTCGGTATAATTTCAAAAACAGCACCGCAGGTAAACGTTTTTCAGCTGAGCTTCTTATTCAAGCCGGTACTCGGTGCAGCTATTCTCATTTGGATTATGCCGATTTTGTTTAATGTAATAAGTGATTACTTTTTATCGTTTGCAAAAATTTTCTAACCTATAAATAATAGGCAACTGACTGGCATAATTGTATTATTTTATCGGCGAAAATGCAAATCAACACAGTAGCGAGAGCACACGCATACAATATAAACTTTGATGATACAATTTGTGTATTAATAACTGCATCTGTCTCAACTCTTCTAAACATGGCTCTTATTAATTTCCAGTATGCAAAAATCATAATCACACAGCCGAGCATTGAAATAATCAAAAATGGCAGAAATAGAAATCCCGCCCTTGCAACAGCAGAAAACAAATATAATTTAGAAACAAAACCGCTTGTCGGGGCAAGTCCGGCAAGTGCAATCAATACAGTTGTAAACGCTATTACATAGTATGGCCTGTGAAAAATCAGACCGTTGTAATCTTCTATATCTCCACGTTTTGTCGATATATAAAAAAGTATTATAGCTGCCCAGACACCTATATTAGCGAACATATAGCACATTAAATAAAACAGCACACCTGATAAACTGAATACAGAAAAAACGCCAAGCCCCAGAAGCATAATTCCGGACTGGACACTCATACTGTATGCAAGCATCCTTTTAACGCCAGTTTGCCTAATTGCACAAAGAGAACTGCATATTATAGTAAACATACCAATACAAACAAAGACAAGTTTTAGCACCGGTATATAGTTAATAAAAAGCAAAAGCAGCCTTGAAATTACACCAAAACACGCAAACACGGGTATTGAGGACATAAATGCAGCTATAGGATATCCTGCTCCTTCAAATGTATCAGATATCCAGCTTGAAAAAGGCACAAGACCGAGTTTGAAAAAAAACGGACAAAGCATCAATACAAAAGAAAAAGATAAAAGTACAAAAGAATTGTTCTGCAAAAGATATTCACTGACTTGAGCAAAACCAATCTGACCGCACAAGCCGTACAAATACGAAACTCCGAACAGAAATAACAATGCGGCAACTGCTCCCTGCACAAAATATCCAAAGCTCAATTGTTTTGCGTCAGGAGATTTTGAAAAATTCAACAACAAATAACAGCACAGCCCGAATCCCTCAACACTTAAAAATAAACAGGCCAAATCGCCGGAACTAATCATACACATAGAAAATAACACTGCACACAAAAATACCGAAAAATATTCAAAAGCTCTGTCTCTTTTTTCTCTTATAAAATATCCCGAAAGCAGTGTCAAACAAAATGAGCACATAAGAATAAGTATTTTGTAAAACACTGTATATATATTTGAAACAATCTCTCCGCTAAACGCAAAAATCTCCATATTATCAGGGTCAATTGGCAGAAAAAAAGTAGCACCTAATGCCAGAGAAATACCAAGAAGTGTAAACCATTTCGAAAGTTTATACAAATAAGTATTGAAAAACAAAGAAGCCGCAAGATTAAATATTATAAATATAATCAGTATACTCTCCGGTAAATAAGCATTTAAGATATCATTCCAAACATTATTCATAATATACAACTCTACACCTGTAATATATCTAACAACAGATTAGAAACAGACTGATATACCTGAATTACGGACATAGGATATACTCCAAAGTAAATAATGACAAGACATAAAGCAGACATTACACTCATCTCCTGAATACTAAGGTCTTTCAATCTTTTCCATTGCTCAAGCAGAACCGAACAAAATATTTTATAAAACAAATACATAATATAACCGGAAGCAAAAATTATAGATAAAAGCCCGATTATTGCAACAATTTTAACCAGAAGCTGCTCTTCTAAATTTGAAAGTATTGCACCGGATAATATCATTAATTTCGGGGCAAATGTTATGAGAAAAGGAACACCAATCGCCCCGAAACATATAATTAATGAAAAATACATACATTTAGGCATAACCTGACCTAGCCCGCCAAGTGCAGTAAGATATGTTGTTTTTGTCCTGAATTGGACAGCCGATATTACGGCAAATAATGCTGCAAATACAACAGCAAGCGCAAGCGTCATAAAAACTGCTCCGTTAAATCCAACCTGATTTAAACACGCCAGACCTATCATAACAAAACCCATCATAGATATCTGCGCATAAGATGCGATTTTTTTTATTTCTGTCTGAAGAATAGAAAGTGCCCCTGCATATATTATATTAAATACACCCCAGCACATTAAAACAGGTGCAAACATTTTAAATATCTCCGGAAAAATTTGCATATTGAATCTTATTAAACCATACACACCTGTGCAAAGAAGCGTCCCGGAAATAAGAATATTAACCGGTGCGCTTGCCTTGCTTTGCACATCCGGAAACCATGAGTGAAAAAACACAAACGGAACCCGAAGCACAAAGCCTATAAGAAAATTGACAAAAACAGTCACCTGAAACCATACAGGATAAATATTTTCATCCATGCTCAATGATTCTATATTTGCAGTGAGTACATTACTTACTGCAAAATTATAATAGTATAAAATCAACATTGCAAAAAACAAAAATACATTTGCACAAAAAGAAGCAAGCGTAAACTTCATAGCGGCACTTCTTGCCTCTGAATTTCCCCACTGGGAAATCAAAAAATACAGGGGTATAAGCGACAATTCCCAGAATACAAAAAACATAAACATATCTTTTGAACATAGAATACCAAGAATTGCAGACTCAAAAAGCAGCACCATAGAATAATACAATTTATGTTTTCTTCTCACATGCATTTTGCTTAAAACAAAAGTAATCAGAACAATAAATGACGTCAATACAACCATCAGAACAGAAATTCCGTCCAATGCAAATTTTGCAGATATTCCCATGGATTTTAGCCAGCTTATGTTAAAAAATGTCAGTTCTTTTTCATAAGACATTCCATAAAGACCTGTATCAAAAAATACAAGAAATAATAATGCATAAATAAAATGCACACTTGCAAATGCTTTCGCAAAACGTCTTACCTTTACCTGATGATTAGGAAACTTTGGCACCAGCATCAAAATTGCCGCAGCTATCGGTGCAAATATCAATGTTATCAATGACAAAAAGTTCATAAAAATCAAACTCCTATATTAGAAACTGCAATATAAAACAAAAGTATAAAAATCAGTATAAAAAGAATGCCTGCAAAAGAATATATAATGTATGCCTGTACTCCGGCCTTTTGAAAGCGGCAGCACATAAAGGACAAAAATCGTATAACAAGTTCGACAAAATTCAAAAAAGTATCAACTACATATTTTTCAAACCAGCCAAATATTCTGCACACAGGAATAAAAATTTTGTTCATCATCCCGATAAACATAAACAGAAAAACTATAATCAATATTGTCCAAATCCAGCTTCCTCCAAGATTTACAAAAAAAGGTGTAAAACGGAAAAGCAAAAATAATCCTGATAAAAAAATCAGTGTATTTTGGAACAGAATTACCCTTGCTTCAGGAGAATTCAATTTCGACACAAAAGTAAGGTATATAAAAGCATGCATAAATTTCATCAGCACAACAAAAATCAAAACAGAACAAAATCCCACAAACAATGGCTCACTCATAAGCGAGTTTATTGTTTCTGCAACCTGCATCATATTTGAAAACGCAAGGTTCGAACTGTCCCAGACCTGATTGTACGTTACGGAATAATACAGTATAGTCAAAACACAAAACAAAAGCGTTAAATCGCCTATTCTGTTAAATATAAAAGATTTTATAGCGGCTTTTGATTCTGTCTTGTTCGAAAAATCAAAAGTTATGAGCAAATAAGACGCAATCCCGAGCACCTCACAGAACATATAAGACTGAAGAATATTAGATGCTATAAAAATACCGGATAATCCAAAAATAAAAAGATTTTGATAAAACAAAAGCCTGTTATATGAATAATTATTACCCAGTTTATTGTATGCATATATTTGCGCTGCAATATTTAACACTGATGCAATACACAAAAATATACCGGATGTTTTATCTATAAGCGTACCGAGATAAAAATTTACGCTGTCATTGGACAGCCATAAAAAATTGCTTTCTGTTGCAATACTCGTTTTTATCGAATACAACATTGCAAAAAAACTGAAAATTGCACACACAATCGATATGCAAAGACTCAGCACAAACACGGGCTTTTTATCAATTTTACTCATAGTAAGGGCGTTGCCCGCCAGAATTAAACTCATTAAAAAGGGCAAAATTACAACCAGATTAATATTTTCAACACAAAATTCCATCAGTTCTCCTTGTCCTTAATTTTTTCCACATCAAGATATTCGTTTGAGTGATAAACTTTTAAAAATAAAGCAAGCACAGCACTAATCTGCAAAATTGTCACAACAAGAACAAATACACTCATAACATTAGCTCCGGAATTCAATCCTGAACCATAAGCACCGAATGAAAGAAAATTGATTATTACAGAAACAGAAACAATAAAAAGCGACATAACTATCCGTATCATGTTTCTTGAAACACATGCGCCAATCATACCGGTAATAAAAAGTATAACCGCCAGTATAAGGTAATGAAAAAGTCCAATGCTATTCATTTTGACTCCCTTCTTTTTCATTAGCATACTCAGGCAGATTCTCCGTCTTCGTAAGTTCAATATTTTTCAGTGCCACACATACAGTAAGTGTCAATATTACCGCAAGAGACACAGAAAACAAAAAACCTGAAAAATCAATTATGTCTGCAGATTTTTCTTTAAACATATGAATAAATAAACCGGAATTTGAGCCGAACTCAAAACCTACATAGAAAAATGACACTACAGCAAAAAGACCAAAAACAAAAATTGCAAACATTATTTTTACTATCGATGCAATTTTAAGCGGCAGCATCCATATTGTTATTTTTTTTAATATAAAAAATAACATCAAACAAAGCATCAAACCGCATAAAACAAATTGAAACACAGCAAGAAAAGCCGCATTTAAAAGACCGTAAATTAAAGATGAAAATAAAAGCATAAAGAAAAAAGAACACAATGCGGCAAACATTCTGGGAGAAAAGACAACACCGGCAGCACCGGCTATCAGCAGCACTGCATATATATAAAAATAACCCGCATCTGTAGAACTACCCAATCTATATCTGCTCCTGTGTTTTTCTAATCTGTCTTTCAGACTCTGCTTTTTTGTTATCCTTAAAGCCTAATCTATATTATTTATATCATATTTTAAAGATGATATAATATATTATGTTGTGAATTATTAAGATTAAATTTTGACACCGACCGGTTATGAAAAAAAAATTTTTATTATTTGTTATATATCTTACATTTTTTAGTATTTTAAATACCCCAGCACCTGTATGTGCAGATACAGACACATCCTGGCATGGCGAAATATCTTTTGAAAAAACAAACGCAAAAGCTGCCTCAAGACAATACTGTGCACAGGCAGATAAAATTCTTAACTACTTTAATTCACTGCCCGTAAAAACCAGAACAGATGAACAAAAATACCTTACAGCCGCAAAATATTTCTACTATCAGGCACACCGCATTGATAAATCAAATACAGATGCTCTCGTTGGTAAAGCAAGAATTGCACTGTATGAAAACCATATAAGGGATGCAAAAAATGCACTTTCTATTGCACTCAACATAAGCGAAAACAATCCTAAAATAACATATTACCTTGGTGAAACATTTTTTAAAGACGGCGAATTCGCAAAGGCTCTTGATTTTTACAAACACGCTTACTCACACGGTTTCAATAATAATTTCTGGACAAATTATAAACTCGGCGTAACTTATGAAAAACTGGATGAACCGGCACTGGCAAAACAACATTACATAAACGCTTTGAACATTAATCCGTCATCGAAAGAGACTGCGGAAAGACTAAAAAATCTTGATATGATAAAAACAAATTACTCTGCATACAAAAAACAGATTGAAAAGAAATATAACAAAGAAGAAACAATCCCTCCTGAAGTCAATGAAATATTATTCGGCTCAAAAAGACTAAGCGACTCAAAATTTATTGACTATTACAAACAGAATGCACCGGTATATCTTGATGTCCTATATCCGTTTGAAAAAGACTACATAAACCTTTCCGATTACCTTATAACTCCGGACAAAAAAGAGTTTATGATTGATTTAGAATATCTTTATCCGGAAGTGTGAAATATATCTAACAAATTTTTTATTAAACATGCCTTATACCGCAAGAAATTATGTTTATACGCAAATCAACCATACATTGTATACAATGTTTATATATTATCGGGTAAAATATAAGCTGTATAAATAGAAGGAGTTTTGGATAATGGCACAAATAATGAACACTTTGAAAAGAGTTTACACAGATGACGGCGCAATTGTAAAACACTTATGCTGGTTGATTCTGGCCGCAATAGGAGGGATGCTTTCAACAAATCACCCGGGCTCGATAGCTGTTTCCATCTTGTTCTGGTTAATTATGACCATATATACATTCGGATACAATTCTATAATCATGCATAACCGTTTTGAAGAAGAAGGAAAGCCTTTAGGCAGCATATCAATACTTCCTGAATTTGATACTCTTCCGTTTAAAATTTTCTTAAGAGCCTTTCCTCTGATTGTTGTCTGGATAATTTATACTCTCTTATTAAATCTGGCAATAATAATACCTATTATAGGTTTGATTTTTTGTTTGATAGTAATACCTTTTATCGCATTTGTACAGGTCGCATATTCAAAGGGATTTAAAACAGAAGGTCTGTATAATCTGGCAATACTTGCAAAATTTATACGCCTGTTCTGGAAAAGCGCAATATGGTGGTGGTTCAAATTATTCTTACTGGGACTGGTTATATTAGCATTTTTAGCAGCTATATGTATTCCGTTAGGGGTTTTGGACTTCACAAGTATGATGATTACGGGTGAAATTCCTTCCTCTCTTGGAATAATCAGTATTGTTATTCAGTATATATCTTTCGTACTGGGCTTTGTGAATGCATACGGCTTAGCTGACATATATCTGAAAAACTGGGATAGCAGCTCATACTAAACGCACTTCAGCGGCGAATTTATGAGCCGCAAGCCCCTCAACCGATGCAAGTTTGGATGCACATGGAATAAGTTCCTGTGCATTCATTTTTTCCGCCATCTGATACGTCTGGATTTTTACAAAATCAAAAACACTCAGCCCGCCTGAGTATCTTGAAACCCGGTTTGTCGGAAGAGTATGATTTGTTCCTGCACAATAATCACCGAAAACTTCTGCCGAATAGTTTCCGATAAAAAGAGAGCCGTAATTTTTAAAACTATCTGCATATTTTTCAGCATTTTTAAAACATATTTCAAGATGCTCTGGAGCTCTTTTGTCAGAAATTGCTATTGCCTCTTCAATTCTGTTCACAACAACCGCATATGATTTTTCAAACGAAACAGAAGCTATATCTCTTGTTTTTAGATTTTTTAACATTTTTTCAGCTATTTCTGATACATTTTTTGCAAAATTATCCGAAAAACATATTAGATAAGCTCTTGCATCCATATCATGTTCACATTGTGCAAGCATATCAGCTGCAACAAACTGAGGATTCGATGTTTCATCCGCTATAATAAGGACCTCGGACGGACCAGCCAGAAAATCTATCCCGCAGTCACCGTAGACCTGTTTTTTTGCCGCCGTTACATACCTGTTACCGGGGCCAACTATCTTATCAACAGCCCCAATCGTTTCCGTACCGTATGCCATTGCTGCAATTGCCTGAACTCCGCCGGCACGGTATATTTCATCAGCACCGGCAATGTCACATGCTGCAATTGTTACCGGTTTTATTTTTGGAGAACAAGCTACAACTCTTTTTACCCCCGCCGTCTTTGCTGGAACAATAGTCATAACGGCAGTACTCGGAAGAGGATAATTTCCTCCGGGGATATAACATCCGGCTGATTCAAGCGGAATAACTCTGTGCCCTAAACTCAACCCCGATACAGAGGTGTCAAGATTTTTAAGACATGAAAGCTGTTTTTGTGCAAATTCTTTTACGTTATTTATTGCAATAGTTAGTGCCTCTAATGTTTCTGTGTCTACCTGTTTATAAGCTTCTTCTATTTCTTTTTTTGTAACTCTTAATTGCTCTGCTTCACCGTCGCCGAACTGTTTTGAGTATTTTAAAACAGCAGCATCGCCGAAATTTTTTACATCATTGATAATTTCATTCACAGAAGAAATTGTATCAAACTGAATGTTTTTAAAAAACACATCATCAAGATTTTTATATTCAACAATTTTCATATAACTCTGCCTTCCGTAAATGTTTTATCTGATTTTTTCCAAAAGCGACTGAACAGATTTTTGTACACCCCTGAAATTTGCAAAAAATGCCTGCGGTTTTGGCAAAAAAATTAAAGACAAATACTTCTCTCCGTTTTTCAGTCCATTGTTTTTAAGTTCAAGCCTGCAGGCTTCTCTCATTAATCGTTTTATTCTGTTTCGTTTTGTTGCCCTTTTATGCAGCTTTTTACTAACCACAAAACCTATTTTTGTTGCCCCTGAAAAATTTTCCGGTTTCTTTTTACCTATGTGCAGACTCAACAACGTATCCGACACAACCTGACGTTGTCTGTACGTTGCCTCAAATGCTTTTTGATTTTTTAATCTGTACTGCTGCGGTAACATAACTAAATCTTTACAACAACAGACCTATTGGTGGCAACAGGTCTGTTATAAAACTTAAATAAACAAAAAATCTATGCTCTTTTCTTTGCACTGATGGCAAGCTTATGACGGCCTTTTGCTCTTCTTCTGTTAATAACGGTAACACCGCCGGGAGTAGCCATTCTGGCTCTGAAACCGCTGACCTTCTGTCTTTTTCTTTTTGTTCCTTCTAATGTACGTCTCATTTTTATTGCTCCTTGAATTAAATTTATTGCGTTGTATCATGATAAATAACACATGAATGAAAGTCAAATATAATCACGAAAAAGGTTACGCAATATGAACAAAACAACAGGATTTATTGGTGCAGGGAAAATGGCATCAGCAATAATCAAAGGACTGATTGACTCATCCCTTTTTACAAAAGACCAAATCTCGGCATGTGAAATCAATGAAACAAATGCAAAAAAAGCACGGGAAGAATTCGGAATCAAAGTTTGCGAACAACCTGATGAAATCGTTAAAAATTCGGATATTATTTTTATTGCAACAAAACCTTTTGCAGTAAAAGAAGTTCTTAAAAAGATTAAACCTTTTGTTAATAAAAATAAAGTTATAATTTCGATTGCGGCAGGAATTTCAACCCGCCTTATTGAAACTGTTCTGGAGAAAGAAATCCCGGTAATAAAAGTTATGCCGAATACCCCGGCACTGCTTGGCGAAGGTATGAGTGCGCTATGTAAAGGAAGCTTTGCTGATGAAAAAACACTTGATATGGCTGTTGATATGTTTTCAAAACTTGGAAAAGCAGTAAAATGCGAAGAAAAAGATATTGATGCAATAACAGGTGTAAGCGGCTCAGGTCCAGCTTTTTACTATTACCTGATAAATGAAATCGCCAGAGCAGGTGAAAAACTCGGACTGGACTACAGAACTGCTCTTACACTCTCAGCCCAGACTGCCCTCGGTGCGGCAAAAATGATACTGGAAACAGGTATGACTCCGGAAGAACTGATTACAAACGTCACCACACCAGGAGGCACAACAGCAGAGGGGAATAAAGTGCTCAACGAAAGCGATATTTCAAAAGTTCTGTATGAAACTGTTTTAAAAACAGCTGAAAAATCGGCTTTAATGGCAAAAACATCCGAACAATAAAAACAACATATTTTTTATACTATACTTTTTCTCATTCTGTCGTAACGGTTTGAGCTTAAAATATTTTTAAGCTTCATAATTGCCTGTGCATGAAGCTGACAGACCCTTGATTCAGAAACATTTATTGTATCGCCTATTTCTTTAAGCGTCATATTTTCATGATAATATAGAACCATTATCATTCTCTCTCTTTCGGGCAAACGCTTCAATGCAATTTGCAGTTCTTCTTTTATATCCTTGTCAACCAGCCGGTCAAGCGGATTTTGAAGCTGCTCGTCCTGTATTGTATCTATTATTTCGACACTTTCTTCCTTCACATTTTTCTTTTCATAAATTGAAGTAACCTGTGTTTCTTCTGCCATCAAAGCGTCAACTTTTTCTTTTTCAATACCGAGAACATTTGCAATTTCTGTGTTTGTAGCGGCTCTGCCAAGAGTCTGTTTCAGCTTTTCACCTATTACTTTTATTTCTTTAATTTTTTTTCTTGTGCTTCTCGGTATCCAGTCCTGTGAACGGACTTTGTCTATAATAGTCCCCCTGATTCTCATCAGTGCATAAGTTTCAAACCTTGCACCTTTATCCGGAGTATATTTTTCTATTGCATCAATTAAACCTTCAACCCCGTAACTTGTTATATCTTCGAGTGAAAATGTTGAAGGAAGGTTAATTTTTATACGTCCTATAACATACCGTGTCAGATAAATATACTGAACAATAAGTTTGTCACGCAGTTCTTTTTTGGACTTGTCAGCAAGATACTCATCCCATAGAGCGGCTAACTCACTGTCAGACAGACGTTTTATTTTGTTGTATGAACTGTATTCTAACTCTTCGCTCATCTAAATATCCTAGTATATCCCAAGCCGTATCAAAATCTTAAAAAAGGTGATAAGTACTTATAAACATTCTACTCGTACAGAAAAAATACAAATCATGTATTTGAATGACATTTTTATATTCACATCAGATATTTATATGAGATAATTTGTACAAATATACAATACCAATAATTTATAACTAATGTAGAATTACTAATAAAATATTGAATAAGGAGTGTAAAAATGATAAAAGTCGGTGTATGCGGTGCAATGGGCAGAATGGGAAAAGAAGTCGTTAATGCTGTGTGTTGCTCTAATGATTTTGAACTCGTCTGCGCAGTAGATGTAGTTGAACTGGACACAGAGGTCTGTGAAGGTGTACACATAAACGGTGATTTAAAAGGAGCTATCGAAATTGCAAAACCGGATGTAGTTATTGATTTTACCCAGCCAAAAAATGTTTTTGAAAATGCAAAAATCTGTCTCGAAAACGGAGTCAGACCTGTTATCGGAACAACCGGACTGTCCGAAGCCCGGCTAAATACACTCAGAGAAATGACAGAAAAGAGCAATCTTGGATGTTTTATAGCACCGAATTTTTCAACCGGAGCTGTTTTAATGATGAAATTTGCCAAAATGGCCGCAAAATATTTTGAAAACGCAGAAATCATTGAATTACATCACAATCAAAAAAAAGACGCACCCTCCGGCACCGCAATAAAAACAGCACAGATGATGGCAGAAGAAAATTCTTCTTTCACAACAGGAAACTGTGACGAAACAGAAATAATAGCCGGCTCAAGAGGCGGCAGCACAAATGCAAACATTCATATTCATTCAGTCAGAATGCCCGGATATATGGCATCGCAAGAGGTTCTGTTCGGTTCTGCAGGACAAATTCTCTCGATACGCCACGATTCTGTTGACAGAAAATGCTACATGCCCGGCGTTCTACTCGCTGCAAAATATACAGCTGAACACAATGAATTTGTATACGGACTTGATAACATTTTATAAAAGAGTATACAAACTTAAAAAAAATTGGTACAATTAACTGGCAGATATATACTGACAGGACAGGATTCTATGATAAAAATGCTGGTGCTGGATATTGACGGAACCATATACCGGAAAAATTTTTCGGCATCACCTGCTGTGATTGAAACACTGAGAAGTCTTGTCAAAGACGGAATAAAAGTTGTACTCGCCACAGGCAGAATGTTCTGTGCAACCCTCCCGATAGCCGAAGAAATAGGATTAAAAGAACCGGTAATCTGCTATCAGGGCGGATATATAAAAGAATGCAGGAAGAACGGTAAAATTTTACTGCAAAAAAATGTTCCGGAAAATCAGGCAAGAGAAATTATAGAAATACTCAGAAAACACGAAATCCACTGTAATGTTTATATTGATGACGGGCTTGTTGTGGAGGATGACAATGAAACAATAAAACGATACACTGACGAAAGAAATGTCAGATACAAGGTGATTGAAAGTTTCGATGATATGAAGCTGGAAAACATCAACAAAATTTTAGCTATTGACACTGATACAGAAAAAATAAAAAAAATTCAGCAGGAGCTTTCAGATAAATATCCCGATGACCTGTATATAATCCGTTCTACACCTCATTTTTGCGAGATTTCTAACAAAGATGCAACAAAAGGCAATGCCATCAGATATCTTGCAAAATTATGGAACATAAAAAAAGAAGAAATTATGGCGGTAGGTGATCAGGATAATGACATAGAAATGCTCAAGGCGGCAGGTATTGCTGTTGCAATGGGAAACGGCACAGAAGAACTGAAAAAAATTGCTGATTATGTAACAGATACAGTAGACAACGATGGTGTAGTAAAAGCAGTAAATAAATTTGTCAAGGAGACGATATGAAGTATAGAATAGGTCAGGGTTTTGATATTCACCAGCTGGTGGAAGAAAGAGATTTGATTTTAGGCGGTGTAAAAATAGAGCACAGCAAAGGACTACTCGGACATTCCGATGCAGATGCGCTCTGCCATGCTATTATAGATGCAATGCTGGGTGCGCTGGCTCTTGGAGACATCGGACAGCATTTTCCTGATAACGACCCGCAATATTACGGCTGCAATAGCACAGACCTGCTCAGACATACGAATTACCTTGTTGTTAAATCCGGCTACAAAATTAACAACATAGATGCAACAATAAAAGCCCAGCAGCCGCGTCTTGCACCTTTTATTGAACAAATCAGATACAGTATTGCTGATATCTTAAAACTTCAGCTGAATCAGGTCTCAATAAAAGCAAAAACAATGGAGCAAATGGGACCAATCGGTGAAGGCAGGGCTATTGCTGTTGACGCAATTGTGCTTCTTGAGGAAATTGAGCTCGATATGAAATTTGATGTAAAAAATCACAAAGATTAGGCACATCAGAATGTAATGTATTAAAAACATTTTTTACTGATAAAAATACTGTATCTTTATCAGGTTTTTTGCTTCCGAAAGGAAGAAAAAATAATTCCATACGAAAAGGCTTATCTTTTGCAGGGTAGAAATAATTCATGTCAAGATTATAAGCACCAAATTTTTCATAAAATTTTACCCTCCTTAATGTATCGGGAAATTTTTCATCCGGACATTCCAGCTCAAGATAACATCCACTGTATTTTGAAAAAAACTGAATCATCGCACGCAACATCTCACTGCCTTTTCCCTGAGAATGAAATTTTTTGTATACAGCAAAATAATCCAGCCATATTGTATTTGTAATATTTTCTTCTAATATCAGCATATATCCGAAACTGCACAAAAACAGCTTATAAACCCCGGTTTTAAACAGTTCTGTAAATCTTTCTTTTGTTTTCAATTCGCATGGCGGAAACTGGAGCAGCATATCATCATACACAGCTAAAAAATCATTTATATCTCCGGATATTTTTGCATTAATCATAAAATCTAATTGCCCTTCTGTAGTATGTCACCCGAGCCTGATATATATTATAATATTCGTGTACAAATAAAAAAACAAGGGGAACAATAATGGATACGGTAAAGACAGCAGCATTTGCAGGCAAATTTTACCCCTGTGACAGAGAAAAACTTGACAGTCTGCTTGAAAATCTGCTGAAGCAGTCCGTTAAAGACTATAGAATAAAAACACGTGCAATTATCGTACCCCATGCCGGTTATATGTACAGCGCAAAAACAGCCGCAACCGCATTTCAGTATATCGACACAAACACAAAAAATTTTTTCATCATTGCCCCTTCTCACACAACAAACTTTTCTGGTCTGGCCGTACCATCTTTTGATTATTTTGAAACACCATGCGGAAATATAAAAGTAAACAAAGCATTAATATATGAAATCGCAGAGCGTAAAAATGCTGATTTTTTTGATGAAGCGTTTGAAAAAGAACATTCAATTGAAGTAGAACTTCCATTCCTAAAAAAAATAAGTCCTGACGCACAAATAGTACCAGTTCTTTACGGAAAAACAGATACAGAAACAATAGCGAAGCTTATTGATGACTACTGGATAAACACCGGCAATTCTTTTGTAATATCAAGTGATTTAAGCCATTTTTATTCAATTAAAGATGCAGAAAAAATAGATAATTACACGGCAGAGATGATAGAAACGCAGAATATCAACAATTTTCATCCTCTGCAGGCATGCGGCAGCACGGGAATAACAGGACTCGTTCAATTCTGCACAAAAAATAATTTCTCTATGATACGAACAGCGTTGACAAATTCGGGAGAGACAGCCGGAACAACCGAAACAGTTGTAGGTTACGGAGCATGGATTCTTACAGAAGAGTCAAAATCAAATTTTATAAAAAACCAGTTCCCGGATATGGTTATTTCTATTTGCAAAGAAAGCATACTTGCCGGAATAAAAACAGGAAACTCGCTGGATGTTGAAGAAAAACTATATCCACAGGTTTTTTACGAATCAGGAGCCTGTTTCGTTACAATAACCATAAATGAACGGCTCAGGGGCTGCATCGGCTCTATTTTTGCCCATAAACCGCTTTTAAATGACCTCGCACAAAATGCATACAAATCTGCATTTGCAGACACTCGTTTCACTGCAATAACAGAAGAAGAGTTTGAACATATTAAAATAGCGGTTTCACTTCTTTCAGAGCCTCAACCTCTGGAATTTAGCGATGAAGAAGATTTGCTCTCAAAAATTGTTCCCTACAAAGACGGTATTATCATACAGGACAACGGACACAGTGCAGTTTACCTGCCATCGGTGTGGGTACAGCTTCCGGATAAAAAAGATTTTTTAAATTCACTAAAGCAAAAAGCAGGTCTTTCACCGGATTATTTTTCAAAAACTCTAAAAGCATACCGGTTTTATACCGTATATATAGATGAATAATCTCGCAACATCTTTATTATAAAGCAGGGCAAATATCCTACTTTATAATAGTGTTCGTTAACGGCTCTATCTGGTTACTGAGTTCTTCTCTTATTGTTTCTACGAGAATATGCTTCATCGGGGATTTTTCATCTTTTTGAAGATAAACCTCTTTTATGCCGGCCTGAACAATAAACCTCTTACACAAAATACAAATAAATTCATGCCCCCAGATATACATAGTGGCATCTTTACATCTGTCCTGTCCTGCCTGAATGATAGCATTTTGTTCTGCGTGTATACTGCGGCATGTTTCATAACGGGTACCGGAGGGAATATTATTTTCTATTCTGTAGCATTTTCCAAGTTCATAACACGAAATAACTTTTGAAGGTGTGCCATTATATCCTGTTGCTTTAATTTTTTTATCTTCACCGACTATAACAGCCCCAACCTTAGCTCTGAAACAGTTTGAACGGGTCGAACATGTTTTTGCAATTTCAAGAAAATACTCATGCCATGGTTTAATCATAATCAATACCTTCTTTCTTTACCAAAATTATACCTGCAATCCTGCTCCGGAGAACATTTTACACACATGGATAAATTAGGAGATTCCCCCTGAGCCTCTGAAATTTGAGAAAGAAGAGACGTAAAATCGGGAGTCATCTCAGCACCGTACTGCGTATTCACAAAACCTCCGTCAGATAACCTCCATCCGTCAGGACATTTATTTCTGCCGACAAATGTCATCATCATACCGGGTGGTATTTCCCCGAAAGAACTTTTTCCTTTGTCATCTATCCAAGCAACTTCTTCGCCTTCACTGTTTGTTATGGCCAGCCGCTCTTTTATCTCCAGTGCAGGAATAGAAACAGTTCCGCTGTCTTTTATCCAGCCGATTTCAACTCCTGACAAATCTTTCAGTGAAAGTTTGCCGGTTATTCTGATACCCTTATCCCTTTTTTCATCCCCGAGAGCGATATCCCGTCTGTCAACCGGCATTAAAAATTGATATTTATAGTCTTTCCAGAGTCCTGCTTCTGTTTTTACCGGCTTTACTCTGGATTTTTTTGTTATAACAGGAATAGAAACAGCAACTATAATCGACATAATTAAAAGCACCATTAACGCTTCCGCAATTGAAAATCCTTTTTTGGTCATGCTGCTCTCTTTCTTTATAGTTTTAATACTTTCGGGTTTTCTACAATAACCATTTTATGTGTATTTTAAGCTAAAGTAAAGGTATAGTAAAAAAATAAAACTAAAAAACCAACAAATAGAGGAAAAAAAGTACTTGCCATAATTTAAAAATCAAATATAATAAGAAATGTACAATAGAGAAGGGGTTTAAATACTATGAACAAAGAAGAATTAGTACAAGAAGTTGCAAAAAAAGCTAAAGTTACACAAAAAGAAGCTGCTGATGTAATTAATGCCTGGATGGAAACAGTTGAAAAAACTGTTGCTAAAGGCAAAAAAGTTACATTAGTAGGTTTTGGTACTTTTGAAGCAAGAAAAAGAGCAGCAAGAACCGGACGTAACCCTCAGACAGGTAAAGAAATTAAAATTGCTGCAAAAACTGTTCCAGCATTTTCTGCCGGTAAAAAATTCAAAGAAGCTGTTAATTGCAAATCTTGCGCTAAAAAGTAGTTTTTAAACAAAACTATAAAAAGCCGCCATTAACTTGGCGGCTTTTTTGTTTTCTTAAGTATTTACTGGCATTTATGAACAACAAAGGTTATTTATCAGCCTTATCAACATTCTTTACTTCTTTTGCTTCAACTTTTTTCGTATTTGAAAGCTCAACATCCTGAAGCTTCATTGCCTTCTTTTTTGCTTCTTCAACATCGAGCTGCTTATTGATAACAAGTGTCTGGGCAACCTGAATAATGTTACTTGCTATCAAATACAGAAGGACACCTGCAGGAATAGGTATAAACAGAAATGTAGCCGTAAGCATAACAGGCATCATTGTACCTAAAGTTTTCTGCATAGCCTCCTGCGCAGGGTCAACCTGCACATTCTTGTTAGCAGCCATCATGATTTTTTGAGTGAGGAACATTGTTGCGCCAAATAATACAACAAGTATAAGAACATCTATATTAAATGATGATTTTGCTGCTATAGAAGGAACAGATGCAGCGAGGATAGAGCCCTGCCTTGTGAAAGTAACATTTTCCACTTCTCTTGTATTATTGTCTGTTATTGTAACTTCTGCTTTTGTTACTTTCTCCAGCTGGCTGAATTTCAAATCCAGCTCATCCAGACTGATTTTGAAATCAACGGGCTGTCCGGGAATAATATTACCCTGTATTTTTAAAGCTTTTTTCGGATTTGAAAGTTTGGCACCCTGAAGAACTTCATCGCCGGCATACACTTTTATATTTTTATTCAGCATAAATGTGTCATTTTTTGTAACACTAAAGCTGCCGTCCTGTGAAATACCGGCATTTCCTCTCAATGTAGCATCTAATCTGTTTATGAATAAAAAGTTTGAATGACCGGCAAGCGAAATAAACTGCGGACTCATTAAAGATGAATAGAGCAGAATAAAAACAGGCATTTGAATAAGCAGCGGCAAACACCCGGCCATCGGGTTAAACTTATGCTCCTTGTAGAACTCCATCATTTTACGCTGCATTGTTGTCGGGTCATTTTTGTACCTGTCCTGTATAGCCTTCATTTTAGGCTGAAGCATCTGCATCGTTTTCATAGAACGCTGCTGTGACACATTCAACGGCCACATAGCAAGTCTTATTATGACAGTCAAAGCAATAATCCCCAATCCGTAACTTCCGAATATATTGCTTAACATTTTCAAAAAGTTTATTGTTAATGTAATTAAATCCACCTTTTACCTCTCCTTATGTCCGTCGTCTGCGCATGTTTGAAATCTTTCCTGCATTCACGCAAACCTGTTTCATGTTTCAACACTCATATTGTAAACCAAAAGAATTACTAAATTATGTAAATAAGTGTAACAATATAACTGATGATCATGCTTTTTTTATGCAAAAATAATTTTGAGGTTACTTATAATTTTGTCAGAAATTTTTCAAAACACCAGAGTCGATAAACACGTTTCTGTCAGAAACAAAAAATAACGAGATAGCATTTTGAATATAAATATTAATGACATATCAAAATATACAGCCAACCTTTCAAAGTCGAGAAACTTTATTACGAGTTTAAGAAAACCCGGCGTTATTCTTCCTGTTGTGCTTTTAGAGTCTACCGTAACGCTTGGCAGAACTTATCAGGCTTACAAAAGAGACGGTTTTGTTGAAGCTAGAGAACGTGTTACAGAAGAATCACTTGCTGCTATTTTCTGGCTTTTCGGAGCCAGCTTGTTCGGTAAACTTATCCAGATAATCGGACAAAAGTTTATGAACATACCAAAAACAGCTATAGATGTCGGAAAAGATAATGTAAGGCAACCGTTTAAAAACTTTGTACTTGACAACTTGGGAAACAGGTACTTCGGAGAAAAACGACTTGCAAGTTTCTATTTCGGGAAAGTTATTCTCAGCTTGATTGCAGCATGTGCATTTATTGGTATAGTTGTGCCTAAAGTAAATCAAGGCATAACAAAATACATATTTAACCGTAAATCAAATAAAGAACAAAATCAAAATCAACCCCAAAATACCAGCCTGCAAAATTCACAGACAGAAAAAGCCGGACAAAATATAAAAACAGACATTCTTAAACCCGCAAAACCGATTATCATAACAAACAGTGTTTCAAAAAAAACACAGGCAATGAAAGCACTAAATGTATCAATTGATTCCGTAAACGAATTTAAAACAAAAGAAAATAAAAAGGCTCCGGCTTTTGGTATTTCTGCAGCTGCACTAACCCAGATTATCCAGAAATTTGACGAAAATGCAATATATAAACTTCTCGGCACGGATGTCGGAACAGTCAGCGGAAGAACTATTAACGCAAGAAACAAAGACGAACGCATAGAAATTCTCTTCAGGGATCTTGTCTCAATTATATTCTACTGCTTCAGCACTGACTGGCTGTTTAATAAATTTAACCGGCATGACAAATATAAAGGAAACAACACTGTTCTCAATCCGAACACCTCGGCGCAAATACACAATCACATACTCCAAAAAATGAAAGAAGCAGGAAAAACTTCAATGAGTGCAGAAGAGTTTGAAAAATTTGCACTCGGCAAAGCAGAACTATCTACTGAAGAAAAAGCACTTTTTGAAAAGTTATTCCCGCCAAAACCTGCTGCAGCGCAAAAGAAACTCTTCGGTATTTTTAACATCAAATCCGAAAAATTGGCTAAGAAACTGGGATTGTTACCTGAACCGGAAACAGGAGTTATTGATTTAGATAAATTTAAAAATATAATTAACGAAAACATAGCAGATAAAGAAAAAGCTCAAAAAATTATCGAACTCGGCGAAAAAATGTCACAGCTACAGCCGGAAATAGTAAAGCAAGACCCCAACACAAAACAGATTACAAATCACAGAGTAATAACTGCCTCGCAGACCGAAGACATCTTCAAAGGCGGAATTATACGGAACCCGGACTTTATGAAAACAGCTCTGAATGATATATTCAAGACATCTGACAACTTGCTGTCTAAAGGACATCCGAACAGATTGACCGACAAATACCAGTACATTTCACAAAAATCCATAGAAACAGAGCGGAAAAATATGTTTAATTATACTAAATCGATAGCCGCTATGGCCGAAAACGGTGAAGTAAACTGGAGCACCATGCTGAAAGCAAACAAGCGGAATCTCGGACGAAACGGCATTTATATGGGTATTGCAATGAGTGTATCCGCACTGTTCCTCTCTACTATTATTCCGAAAGTTCAATACCTCATTACAAAACTGAGAACAGGACAGAACAAATTCCCCGGAACTGAAAATTTGACAAAATAAAAAATAAAAAACATTTTGATTGTTTTTATAAAGATATGTAAAATTGCTACGCAGGTAGTATGAAAGATAATGTTTTGAAACAAAAATAATGTTATAATATAAATGTAAATACAAGTATAAAAAAGAGGAGATTTTTTTCGAAAAGCACAAATAAAAAGTCTGAGCTGATTGAAAGGAAAATATGAGCAACGTACAATTTCACAGTGACCTTGATAGGTTAATTGAGATTCTACCCCCGAAGATAACAAAATATGTTAATGCCGATAAACTTTTTGATGTTATTGAACTTGTGCTGGATTTAGGCAGACAAGCTGAAATAAGGCACTCTGACGGAAGCATTGAATATATAGGCGACGAGAATGTTACAGAAGAAGATATAAAATACATAACAGACAGGGTACAGGAATTTACAAGCGACAACCGTTCAGGTATACCGGGAACGCTGCACCGCATCAGTGCAATCAGAAACAGACAGGGAAAAATAGTAGGACTTACCTGCAGGATAGGAAGAGTAGTCACAGGCACGATAGCTTGTATTAAAGATTTTGTTGTCCAGAATAAAAGTATACTGTTCTTAGGTCGACCTGGAGTCGGAAAAACCACAAAATTAAGAGAAATTTCCAGACTTGTTGCAGATGATTTGCACAAACGTGTTGTCGTTGTTGACACTTCGAACGAAATAGCTGGAGACGGAGACACACCGCATCCGGCAATCGGGCATGCCAGAAGAATGCAGGTCACACAGCCGGAATTCCAAAAAGATGTTATGATAGAGGCTGTAGAAAATCATACACCGGAAGTTATTGTTGTAGATGAAATTGGTACAGAAGCAGAAGCACAGGCAGCAAGAACAATCGCAGAACGTGGTGTTATGCTTATTGCAACTGCACACGGAAACACACTGGAAAACCTTATAAAAAACCCTGTACTGTCTGACCTTGTCGGCGGCATACAGTCTGTAACACTGGGCGATGATGAGGCAAAACGCAGAGCATGTCAAAAAACCGTTCTCGAACGGGAAAAGCAGCCGACTTTTGATATAGTTATAGAAATAATAGACAGAAACACACTTGCTGTTTATCCGGATACAGCAGAAGCTGTTGACTGTATATTAAGAGGCTGGCCCATAAAACCGGAAATAAGAAAAGTCGACCAGAGTATTCCAGCCTCAATAGTCGACAAAGTAAACAAACTGGACGAAAAAGTAAATCAGGCATCAGACAGTTTAAAATTCAGTTTTTCCCGCCAGCAGTATGTAAAACAGGCAAAAGGATACAAAAAAATATACATATACGCAGTAAGCCGCTCAATTGTTGACAAAGCCATAGAACGGCTGAATCTTGACGCAGAACTCACAAAGAATATTGATGACGCTGACATAATTATTGCCCACAAAAATTTTGCAAAAGGCGGAAACAAAATATTGAGCATTGCCAACGAATACAGACTGCCTATATATTATGTACGCTCAAATTCTACATCTCAGGTTCAAAAAGTTCTTAAAGAAGCACTAAATATTGAAGATGACAATATATGCGTGTTCCATGACGAAACAGAAGAGGCACTGGATGAAGCAAAGGAAGCAATAAAAAAAGTTTTGCAGGACGGAGAAGATGTAGAACTCTCACCGCAGAATACGCAGATTAGAAAAATGCAGCATGAACTTGTTGAACAGCATAATCTATCATCAGAAAGCGTTGGAGAAGGCAGCGAACGACATTTAAAAATAGTTGGCGGAAAAGAGTTTAAAAAAAATATAGGCTAAACTCTGTTACTTCTTTCCTGACAAATTTGCATGCTGACAGTTTCAAACTCTAGCCAGGATTTTGATAATTATTTGTGCATATAAATATGTACATTAATATTTTCAAATTCGGCAAATTCCTTGAAAAATCTTTCTATTACTTTTGCTTTTGCATTGCACGGCTTTGCAAATACGGGTTTTATTCCTAAGTTTTCATATACCCCGTTAAAGCCTTCTTCATTAAAATTACTATGCTGAAAATACTTAGCCTTAAAAGCTCTGCAATTGTCATGATAAACAATCTTCGGAATTTTTCCGAGATTTAAAATGGCGTTTCTTAATGCACTTGCAATACACCGGGTATTTTCGCTCATCATAATTTCATACCCGACTAATGCTGTTGATTTCCAGTCTAAAAAGCCAACGAGTGCTGCTCTCGTTGGCTTTCTCGAAAACGGATTAATGACCTCAAAACTAAGAACGTGTCCGTTAGCAAATAAACATCTCCGACTTCTATCTTAGATAAATCACGTTCAATATATGGTTCAACTTTATCATTCAAAGCTTTTTCGCCTTCACGTATAAGAGTCCAAATATCAAACTTTGTATCTTTGAAATGGTTCGCATATCTTCTGAAAGTTGACTCTGAGGGAATATCCTCACAGCCCTCATTCTCTAAAATATATCTCGTTAAAGAAATAGCTTTGCTGATTGTGATTTTATTTGGATGAAGAAGAAACTTCATTAAAACCTGTTTCATATGTTCATCAAGAGAACAATCGTATTCATCATATTTTGGATATCTGTATTGAGGCATAAGAGCATCAAACCCCATTTCATCGTATGCTTTAATCCATCTGTTAACTGTTCCTCTTGAAACACTTCCGATAAATTCATAAATCTTTTTGAGATACAAACCGCTGTTATACAGTTCTAAAAAGTTTTGCATGGCTTCTTTTCGTGTTTTTAACCTTGTTCTAAAATTCTGAAAACCTTTAATTAAATCAACACGGGCTAAAGCAGTTAACTGAACTTTCTCGGTAACAAAAGATGCCGTTTTGTTGTTCAATAGAACTAAAGGATGGAATTTTTCTTAATCCATCAATTTGTGCTGTAATTCAGGCTCAAGAGATGTGGCAAGGGATTTCACAGCTGGTTCCGCCTTTGACTATAACCTCTCTGTAGATATACTTGCTGAGGTTATTTCTTATGGAACGTGTACTTTTGAGTCATTTTAGCTTCACTATTTTCTGTATTGGTATGTATTTATCTTCCATACCAACACATTAGCTCTGAAGTCGGAAGTTTGGAGTTTTTTTACAGGTTTATGTGTCTGAAGTGAAACAAAATTATTTATAAAAAACATTAACTAATGTAAATAAAAAATTGATAAAAGCAATTTCCATTTTCTAAAAAACCTTATAAATATAAGGAAAGGAAGATTATGTCTTTATCTATTGGCGGAAATTATGTACACGGTTTTAATGCCGGAAAAATTCAACCTATTACCATCAGCAGTGATGATATAAAAAAATATGGTATTGACAATGATGACTTTAATAAAGTTGATGCCGATGAAGACGGTTTAATTACAGCATCAGAATTTCTATCTTCAGGTATCAGTGTTTCTTCTATTTTTAATGCATTTAAACAGGAAGCAACAAAAATAGAAGGAGCTTATGTAGATTCAACTAATAATATTGCTCAAAATAATAGCAATAATCAAAATAGATTTGGCAACCCGATACATCAACAAAAGCCGTCCCTTAACCATCCAAGCGTTGCAAATCATCCATTTCTTGCACAGAATTTAGATTATAGTGCTTAAATATATTATGCATCATACAAAATATTAACTCATAAGTAATACCGGGTTTCAATCAATAAAGTACCGGCTTTTTGTGAAATATTTCACAAGATTTTAATAATTTTTCAAAAGTCCAACAAAAAAATTGCAGATACTTTGAGCAAAATCGTCACTTGTGGCTAAAAAACAGGCTATGCCTTGTTTAAAGGCAAAAACTTTTGAGGACAACTGGTGTCCATTTCATGGACTTTTGAGTACTTTTGCCCAAACTAAAATACCGACTGAAATGGACGCTAAAAACCCTAATTCTATGGCATTTGAGGGCTTTGCTCAAAGTATTCGCAATTTCAAAAGTACTTGAAACAATACATAAATGTCAGGTTTTTCGAGAGGTAGAAACGGGTACCGGTTCGACTCCGGTACTAAAAAGACTCCCGAAGGAGTCTTTATAGACAAAGCGCCAAAATTTGGCAATTCTTATCAAGCTTATGAAGAATTAATGGAAAATCTTTTACCCGCTATTGGTAAAAAATGCTACGAAATTCCTTATGATGAATTCAGATGTCCGATATTGAGCGAAAAAGATTATGACAATGTAAGTAGAGCTGTTTATTATCTTAAATCCGTAAATTCTGACAAATAAAATTTTTATTTTATATATTGAATTTCATTTTTTCCGGGTTTAAAATTATTTTGTAGTTGAAACTTTACATTAATAACAAAAGATAGCGTGTAAAAAATGAAATTTATCCACAGTGTGTGTGAAAAGCTGGGTGAAAATAACAAACCCATATACACAGTACTGGCAATAGCCTGTGGAAAAGGCACTGTCAGACCTATTTTAAGTATTACAGATAAAAAAGAATCACCTGATGCAAGAAAATATGCCGCATTAAGAGAGTTAATGACAGAGTTTATCGGTGTACCAACAACAATGGCAATGGGGCTTCTTGGTGAAAGCTGTGCTGGCTTGATTGCTGGCAAAGGCTCTCAAAAATACAAGAATGCAAAGTCTTTTTTGTCCTTTCTTGGTATTTGCGCCGCAGCAGGGTATTTTGTACCGAAGTTCTGTAACATAGGTATGCCTCCTGTTATGAAAAAACTTATGCCAAACTATGATCCAAATGCACAAGGCCCTGTAGCTCCTGTTGGCAATAAACCTGCATTTGGAAAAATAAATGCAAACAACTATTACAACGTGTATCGAGTTAAATCTAATTCGCCGTATTATCGTGCTGGAATGAGAGTGTAGAATATGAATGTTACACCTGTTCAAAAAACATTAATAAACATTAGAAAAGTTGTTGCAAACCACAAAGCTGCCGAGTTTGCGAAAAATACAGTATGCGCAATTGCTGTTGAAACAACATTGAAAGCATCAGGTCGTCCTGCTTTTATTTATTATGACAAACACGCAAATAAACAGTCTAAAAAATACGCAGCAACAAAAGAATTTTTGTACCAGTCTTTTTGTTTGGGGTTGTACCTTGGGTTAATTAATAAATTTAAAAACATTGCATATAAACATATAAGTAAGAAATTTGCAGCTAATGACCCAGAAGATAAAAGAAAATTGGATTTATATGACAATTTTCAAGCAAAAATTAAAAATGCAAAAGATAAAGCCTCTAAGAAAAAACTTGAAGAACAGTTTACACATCTTTTGCATACAAATAAGGATTACCATTTTGGCAAAGGTGTAAAAGAATTTAGTTCAATCGTTGCAACAGTGTTTATACTTGCTTTATGTGCACCGATATTGTCACAAATTATACTACACCCTGTAATGGATTTGATTTTTAAGAAGAATCCAAAAAATGACGACAAAAATTTGGGTTCAAAAAATTATGTCAATAAAACTTTATCTCAAAATTAAAGATATTTGATATAGCTTTCTTTACATAAAGGGCTTTTATTGTTTGCATTAGGCAATTTTGTATAACAAACTGTTTTTTATATAAAAGAGGATGCATTATGAGTTCTGATTTTTATGTAAAAATACAATATCACGATGGTACTGTTAACAAGGTTGATGAGTCCACAAAAGCTGCGGTCAAAAAGGCTGTAGAAATGGCGTCTGATTCTGTCAAAAACAAAGAGTTTTTGAAGAATTTGAATATACATGTAGCATCCGATTTTTCAAATTTACCAAATAATGGCTCAGCTTTAAATAAACACCTTAAAGAGAAACAAAGCTCTTTATATTCTACAAAGGGTGTTACTACTGATGATTTAGAACGAAAAGAAATCTTTATACAAGAAACGGCATTCTTTCCTGATAAAGTTTCTAATGTGTTTTCTTTTTCGCCTTCTTTTAGTGCAGATAAAGAAATAACACAAGCAACTATGCACGAGCTTGGACATCAGTTTGATTATACAGGTGCAGATAAGTCTCTAAGAGCCGAACATCAAAAGTTTGTTGAAAAATACTACGACAGACAATTTGATGAGATAGAGGTATCTCCAAGTGAGGGGAAAATTCTGATAGAATATATGAAAAATAATGGATATAGTGATAAAAAAGAGTTTAAGTCTGCTATTCAAAAAGATTTGAAAAATTTAGAACTGAATTCATCAACAAGACGCAAATTTGGATATTTTGTTGCAGAGTTCTATAATAGAGGGCTTGATATTGTGCCAAATTCTGATGACGTTGAAAATGCAGATGCATCCAGGATGGAAATTTTTGCACAGTTGTTTAGCTATGCAACAGGTACTGATGACGGTAATAAAGATGATTTTATAAAGCTCTTTCCAAATACGTATAACGTCGTAAAAAAATACATTAATGAGTGATTTTTTATCCAGAGATATTTTATCTTATATCTGCTTTCTTAATTGAATATTTCTTTTTGTAAAAAATATTCTAAGTTCTGTTTTTGAACATTACAAATGGTTTTTATTATATATTAGCAGTAATTTATAAAAAGATATTAAGAGTATCTATGTCAGAGTTCACTTTGCAAAAAACATCAGGTAGATCAACAACATCTACCGTTAATCAAAGTCAACAAAATCTGTCTTTAAAAGAAAAAGACAGCACTTCAGTTTGGACAAAAAACAATAATACATCTACTTTTGTTAATGGAAAGATTGATGAATTTCAACAGGGAGATAAAAACGACTGTTGGTTATTAGCTTCTGTTAAAGCGATAAGCGAACATCCTGACGGTGCAAAAATAATAAAAGACGCTATAAAACAAAATCCTAATGGTGATGTGATTGTTGAATTGAAAGGGGTTGGGATTTCATACCCAATCACAAAAGGAGAAATTTTAGCTGCCAAAGCCACTGGACATTATGCAACAGGTGATGACGACGTATTGGCAATAGAATTGGCTTTTGAAAAGTACAGAAAACACATTGTTGATAGTGGCAAAGCAACGGCCAAAAATCCGTTTAGCCCGAATTATATGAGATTTTATTATCCGGATAATCCGTTAGAATCCGGGTTTTCTAAAAATGCGATAGAAATATTAACAGGCAAAAAAGCAAAACGAATTGCACCGCTTGTTGATAAAAATTTGATTTTAAATGATACAAAAATTGAACTCAAAAAATATGGCGAAGAAGTTCTTAAACCTTATATTTTAGAGAAAAACAATGTCGTTGTTGCTGCTCTGCAAACAAAAGAAGACTCTGCTCACGCCTACTATGTAAAAGGGATGATAGACGATAAGGTCGTTCTTATAGACCCGTATAATTCAGGCAAAGAAGTTGTTATGCCTAAAGATGAGTTTTTCTCTAATGTGAAAGATTTTACTTATACAAATTTAAAAGAAGATTGTGATAAACAACTACAACGTACAGAATACTTCAATCCAACATTAACAAAAGAAGCACAATTGTATAAAGAAAATAAGAACAAATAAGCACTTATAACAGACAACTGGATTTACCATACAAGCGCTGAAAGATTAGCAAAACCAATCTTATCTTAGCCCCAGCTCTTCCATGTAACTTTTTATTGTCGGTAGTGCACAAGGCTCTTCTTCTTTGCCTAGAGCTTCATCAAACATTAGTATATGCGTCTTTTTATTTTTCATCTTTACAACAATAGCTTTTGATTCAAATTCTTTAAACGTAAAAATGGCTCTTAGTATGTAACCTATATAAGTTATAGGATTTACAGCTACCAAAAGACTCAATAATATAGTCGTTGTATAGAATGTGTTTTTGTATATTTGGGGGATTTTAAGATATTCGATTTCTTCTATCTCTTCCCAATTAAGAAGTTTTAACCCGCTTGATTTTATACCACATTTGTTTAGTGTAATTGTTGATGGACAAATTGTTTTAAAAATCAAAAATAAGATACTAGAAAAGCTAATTATCACACCAATGCCTAAAACAACAAGTGCAAGCAAAAAAGTCACATGCCCGCTAAAATCCAAGAATGTTATACTTGAATAAGCCTTGTGGATACCTAAAAATAATCCGCCAATTAAGAATAAGAAAAGACAAAACGGCAAAATAAACAATACTGCTTTGCTTCTTTGTTCTTTTATAACTACGTTTACATTTTCCATAATAAATCCATTGAAAGTACTAACATATAATATCATATGAGATTATTTTTAGAAAATACAATGTTGTAGACTTTTTTGTAGAATAAAAAATTTTAAAACACAGGTTAATACAACTTTAAAACCTGTATGGCTTTAGTATAAGTGGAAATTACCCAAAATTGTAATAAAAAAAGACCTGTCAAAAGGTATTTTTAGTAAATGGTGCCGATGGCCACTCTGCCGAGAAAAAGCTGACTAAATGTCAGGTTTTTCGAGAGGTAGAAACGGGTACCGGTTCGACTCCGGCACCAAAAAGACTCCCGAAGGAGTCTTTAAAATTGCCGATGGCCGGAGTCGAACCGGCACGTGGCGCAAACCACACAAGATTTTGAGTCTAGCACGTCTACCAATTTCAT
>CALUTO010000011.1 GCA_944323735.1 Candidatus Gastranaerophilales bacterium | reverse complement strand
TTACAGGTATTTTAACGGGATTGTGGAAAAGATAAAATAGACCAACGTATTATAGGTTAGCTGTATAAATGTACTATCTTTTCTTGAATTTTCATTTATGTAAGCTGTAAAAAAATCAGAGATGAATATTTAATCGTATAAAAATTCCATTGACTACAGTTTGCAGTCTATTGGAAGAGCTTTTATACTTATAAAAAATTTGTTTGTTTTATTTGTATAATTTTATTCCGGTTAGTGCTCTAAACCATTCGCCATTAACGCTGAGCGTTTTTAGCATCAGGTTTTTGTTTTTGTCGAAATATTCGTTTCCGTTTTTATCTTTTTTTACCATTGAACGAAGAATTTGTTTCAGTTCTTTATTGTCATTTGAAATTATCTTGTTTGACCAGTATAAACCTGCATCCAACATGTCAAAATCAACGTATTCCGACTTGTTTGATTTTTTTAGTTTGCAGACTTCGCATATGTCTGTAAGCTCCCGAATAGAATAATACTTGGAAGTTGTTCCATTCGCATGGTATTTCTGTTTTAAATATTCATACAGCGGTTTTGAAAACACTGTTTTCTTTTTTGTCTTTAAAAATGCTGCATTTTTAAGTTTTTCTTCTGCTTTGTTTGTTTTTTGCAGTTTTTTTATCCGTGGAATATCAATCTCAGTGTTTGTTATGAATTCGTCTGTATCAATATTATATTTTGGTTCATCTCTTAATTCGTATATATGCATAAAATTTTTATCCACATATGTTTTTGTGTGAGTAAAAACCGGCATATCATTTTGGTCATAGTGCCTGTAGCCGCAGTTTAATTTGTCCTTTGATGTGTCAAATAATTCACTGTCTCTGAAAAAGTCATTATTATGATTATTCTTTTTAAAGCTTATTTTATAAGGTGTAATTCTATATACAGACATTATTTATTGCTCCCTTCCCTGTAACTGTATTAAGTCAGAATATATTTTTTCTGTTTGTTGTAAAATAGATTTATGGAATTCAGATATCTTAACAAAAACAGGCTAAAAAAGAAAAAAGTTCCTGAAATAAGTACAAAAAATATGGGAGTAAATATTGACAAAAACGAGTACAGGGAAATTGTGCTCTCAAATTCCGCACATCCTGAAGCTGCGTTTGACCGGTTTAAATAACTACAGGCAGGTTTTTGTTTTAAATTCCTGCCTGATGGATTATTTTTTCTTAATTGTTGTTTGAATATTTTGTAAGGGCTTTTTTCAGTTGTTCTTTTTGCTGCAAACCAGACATCTGCTCCATTAGCTGACCGTTTTTAAAAATTAAAAGTGCCGGTATTCCGCTTATAAAATAGTCTGCAGCAGTGGTTTCGTTTTCATCGATGTTTAGCAGTGCAATATCTGCTATTCCTTCCATTTCGCAGGCAAGTTCTTTTACTATTGGCATCTGTTTGCTGCAATATCCGCACCACGGTGCATAAAATTCAACGAGAACAGGTTTGTCCGTTTCTTCAAGACGTGTCTGGAAGTTTTCGTCTGTAAGTTCTATGAGCTTTGACATTAATTCTCTCCTTTTGTTAATTATTTGTTAAACAGTTTTTCTCTTATGTCATCTATCGAAAGCTGCCTGAAGCATAAAAACCAGTCATAACATTTTGCATCTTTGGGTTTGTTTTGTGCCCGTGCAATAGTCTCTTCCCAGGACTCCGGAGGCGGCACTATTGTTTCGTCTCCCGGTTCCCAGTTTGCCGGTGTCGCTACATCAAAAACATCGCTTGTTTGCATTGCAATCAGCAGTCTCCGTATTTCAAGGATGTTTCTTCCGTTTGCATTCGGGTAAAATAATACAGCTCTTATAATGCTCTGCGGGTCAATTATATAAACAGCACGTATTGATTCCGTTGCACTTGTTGAAGGGTGTATCATTTTGTACAACTTTGAAACTTCCATGTTTTTGTCATCTATTATCGGATAAGTTACTTCTATATTCTCAAGGCCGTTATATTTAATTTTGTCTTTTATTGCTTTAAGCCAGGCAAAATGAGAGTTAACACTGTCAACAGACAGCCCGAGAAGCTTTGTATTCAGCTGTGCAAATTCGTACGCCATGGACTGAAATATCATAAACTCGGTTGTACATACCGGTGTAAAATCAGCAGGATGCGAGAAAAATATAGTCCAGCTGCCTGCGAAATCTTCAGGAAATTTAATCCTGCCCTGAGTTGTATCGGCCCGGAATGACGGTGCTTTATCTCCTATGAGAGGAGCCGGAGGAAATTGCTTTTTTGCACTGTATGCTCCGAGTGCAAATACTGCAAACGGTAATAATATTTTTTTGAACATGTATCCGCCTTTCAAAATTATTTTTCAGGTTTATAATACAGTTTCTTATATATCGGGTGTTTTTTCATTGCCTTTTGGTTTTATATACAAAGGTAGTATTTTGGGACATTTCTTACCGCTCTTTTGTTCAATGTAAAATTTTGTCAGAAATATTTATAATATTTTTGATATTCATAAAATGTAGAAAGGACTGCGAAATATGACCGAATTGCTTCAAATTTATAAATGTAATATATGCGGGAATATAGTGGAAGTTTTGCACTCCGGCGAAGGTGAACTTGTCTGCTGCGGTGAAGCGATGAAGCTTTATAACGAAAATACTGTAGACGCCGCTCAGGAAAAGCATGTTCCTGTTATTGAAAAGAGTGATAATGATACAATCAGGATAAAAGTCGGTTCAACACAGCATCCAATGGAAGATATCCACTATATTGAATTCATAGAAGCTATTTCTCCTGACGGCAGATATATGAAACGAAAATTTTTACACCCGCATGAAGAACCTGTTATGGAATTTAAATGCGGTTGTGATAAAATAAAAGCACGAGAATTGTGTAACATACATGGACTATGGAGTAGTGAAAATGATTAAAGAAACATTGAACAATGCAATTAACAAACAAATCAACGAAGAATTGTACTCCGCTTATTTGTACCTTTCAATGTCAGCTTATTTTGAAGAAATCTCTTTGAAGGGTTTTGCAAACTGGATGAAAATTCAGGTACAGGAAGAAATTGCTCACGCAACCGGACTGTATGATTATCTTCATGCAAGAGATGGTAAGGTTGTTCTTGACGCTATTCAAAAACCGAACTGTGAGTGGAATTCACCTATAGAAGTTTTTGAGGCAACACTGAAACATGAACAATTCATCACTTCAAAAATATCCGAGTTAATGGATGTCGCTGAAGAAGCAAAAGACAGGGCTGCTTTGTCTTTCCTCCAGTGGTATATAAAAGAACAGGTTGAAGAGGAATCAACAGCAAAAGATATTCTTGCGAAACTAAATTTTGCTGGTGCGGATACAAATGCCCTGTTATTAATTGATAATGAGCTCGGAGCCAGAACCTTCAACCCTCCGGTTATCGGATAGAAGCTATTTTTCAAAAAATACGCCGGTTATTCTGCCGGCGTATTTTATTAGAAAAAAATAGAGTGCTGTTTGTTTTTATTATATAAAAATAATTAAAGTATTAACATAACTTAATAAAAAATCCGAAAAAACCTGAAATAAGTGCATGTCAGAGTTTGTGATAAACATTAATTATGCCGTTATTTTAAATAAACAATCTTTACGAGCTTAGTAAAAATATGCCAAAAATTTAATAAAATCAGCGTTTAAAGCTTGTGTTTGAAATTTTAGCATGTAAAATTAAATTGCGGGTTGTTTTGTGCCCAAAAACCGGTTAAAAGTCACTCTGGCCGGAAATTTTAAAAAAATAGTCGAAAAGAAGGTAAAATGTCAAAAGATGTAATTGAATTTGAAGGGAAAATTCTCGAATCACTTCCCAATGCAATGTTTAAAGTTGAATTGGAAAACGGACACGAAATTTTAGCCCATATTTCAGGAAAAATCAGAAAAAATTTCATAAAAATTCTTCCCGGTGATAAAGTTAAAGTCGAAATGACGCCTTATGACCTGACCAGAGGCAGAATTACATACAGATTAAAGTAAAAAATAAAGGAATAAAAAATGAAAACCAGAGCATCAGTAAAAAGAATGTGCAAAGACTGCAAAGTAATCAGAAGAAGAGGCAGAATTACAGTTATCTGCACAAACCCAAAACATAAACAGAGACAGGGTTAATTTAACCGTGTAACCTGCACGGGGCTTGGATGTTCCTCATAGCTGACGGAACGCAAAAATAAAAATAATAACAATAAGTACAATACAAGGAGAAAAAATGGCAAGATTGGCTGGGGTCGATTTACCCCGTAACAAAAGAATGATAATAGCACTGACCTATATCTACGGTATAGGACCGACACGTTCTGCTAAAATTTTGGAAGCTTGCTCAATATCACCTGACCTGAGAACAGATGATCTCACGGATGACGATATTAAAAAGCTCAGAGACGAACTGTCCAATTATCACATTGAGGGTGATTTAAGAAGAGAAGAAGCTCTTAACATAAAAAGACTTTCTGAAATCAACTCTTACAGAGGAATGCGTCACAGAAGAAAGCTTCCCGCAAGAGGTCAGAGAACTAAAACAAACGCAAGAACAAGACGTGGAAAGAAAACCGGACCGATAGCTAAGAAAAAATAGCGGATTTTAATTCCGGATACAGGTTAAATAATAGTAATAATTAAAGGATATAAAAATGGCAAGACCAATTAAAACTAAAAAGAAAGAGAAAAAGAATGTATTGCAGGGTGTTGTTCATATTCAATCAACATTCAATAATACAATCGTAACTTCTTGTGATACACAAGGTAATGCTATTGCATGGGCATCAGCAGGTGCCTGCGGCTTCAAGGGTGCTAGAAAAGGCACTCCATTTGCTGCACAATCTGCAGCTGCTCTCGTAGCTAAAAAATCAGCAGACCAGGGTATGAAAAAAGTTGAAGTTTATATCAAAGGTCCCGGTTCTGGCAGAGAAACAGCAATCAGAGCTATTCAGGCTGCCGGACTTGAAATTACACTTATAAAAGACGTTACACCTATTCCGCACAACGGCTGCCGTCCGCCTAAAAAACGCAGAGTGTAGCGGATTTTGACAGGCAGTCTGAATTAGGATTTGTCTGATGCCCCGAAAGGCAAAAACACAGAATGTAAAAGTAATCATTAATACAAGAAAAAGGAGTCAAAATTGGCTAGATATACAGGACCTACAAACAAGCTTTTCCGCAACTACGGCGTTACGGATTTGTCTAACAGAAAGCTGGTTTCTTCATTGAGACAGACTGCTTCAGGTCAGCATGGTGCTGCAAGAAAAAAACTTTCTGAATATGCCGTTCACTTAAATGAAAAACAAAAAATCAGACTTACATATCTTGTAAGTGAAAAACAATTTGCTAAATATTATCACAAAGCTGCTAAGAGTGCAGGTGTTACCGGTACTGTTCTGCTTCAAATGCTCGAACGTAGAGCTGACAATGTATTGTTCAGAGCCGGATTTGCCGCTACCAGAAAACAGGCACGACAGATTGTAAATCACGGACATATACTGGTAAATGGTAAAAAAGTTGATATTCCTTCATTCCTGGTTTCAGCCGGTGACGTAATAACAGTAAAAACAAGAAGCGCAGATTTTATTAAATCTGTACTCGAACCCATTGACGCTGCAATGGTACCTGTATGGATGACTGTTGACAGAGAAGCACAAAAAATTACATTTGACAGAATTCCGGAAAGAGAAGAACTCGATCCAGAATTCAAAGAACAGCTTGTAATTGAGTACTACTCTAAGTAATCCGGTAAATAATTAGGAGATTTAAATTATGGAATTGAAAATTAAATGCGTAAATACAACAACTGACTCAGACGGTTCACAGTACGGAAAATTTGTAATCGAACCGCTAGAAAGAGGTTTCGGTACAACTATTGGTAATGCACTGAGACGTGTTCTTCTTTCTTCACTGGAAGGAGCAGCTGTTACTGCTGTCAGAATTGAGGGTATTACTCACGAATATACTGCAATCCCCGGTGTTGTTGAGGATGTAATTGATATTATGCTCAACCTTAAAGGACTTGTTGTAAAAACAGACAGCAAAGAAACACAGCATTTAAGATTAGATGTAGAAAAAGCTGGCCCTGTACTTGCTTCTGATATCCAGCTTCCTGCCGGTGTAAAAATTGTTAATCCTGACTGGGTTATTTGTACAATTGCAGAAGGCGGCAGTATTCACGCTGATATTCTTGTTGATACAGGCAAAGGTTATATTACGCAGGATGTTTTAAAAGAAAACAAAGGCGGTATGCCGATTGACATGTTACCGATTGATGCTACATTTATGCCTATCAAACGTGTGTCTTACAATGTTGAACATACACGTGTCGGTGACATAACAGATTTTGACAAACTTGTTCTTGAAATCTGGTCAAACGGAAGTATTGATGTAAACAATGCACTTGCTCAGGCTGCAAATATGCTTATCGAACACTTTATGCAAATTGCTTCAATTACAGGTCAGCCCGTGACTGTTGCTGTTCCTCAGGTAACTGCTGCAGTAACAGAAGAAGTTGTTGAAACTCAGGAGGAAGCTCCTTCAATTTCTATTGAAGATTTGGAACTTTCTGTCAGAGCTTACAATTGTCTCAAGAGAGCAAGCATAAACTCAATGGCTGAACTGCTGAAAAAATCAGAACATGATTTGTTGAATATTAAAAACTTCGGTAAAAAATCTTCAGATGAAGTAATTGAAAAACTTCATCAGTTCGGATTGGATCTCATGCCAAACCCCGAAGGCGTTGATTTAGAAGAAGTATTATAATTTATATAATCTGCCCGCATCACAGCGGGCAGAATAAACATCAGATTAGACGAAAAAGAAAAAGGACATAAAAATGAGACACCAGTGTAACAGACACAGACTCGGAAGAGCAAAAGACCAGAGAGAAGCTTTATTACGTTCTCTCGCTACCGAACTCTTCTTGCACGGCGAAATTAGAACAACTATGTCCAGAGCAAAAGCTCTGAAGCCGTATGCTGAATCTCTTATCACGCTTGCAAAACGTGGTGATCTTCACGCAAGAAGACAGGCTGCAAAATTCATCTTCGATAAAGAAACAGGAAGATTGATGGATGCCGAAACAAGTGCTATTGTTGAGTCAAAAGAAGAAGGCAAAAAAGTTATGCCCGAGACTGTTTTGAGAAAACTCTTTGCAGAGCTCGGTAAAAAATATGCAAACAGAAACGGCGGATACACAAGAATTTACAGAATGCCCCCGAGACGCGGCGACGCTACAGAAATGGCATTAATTCAAATTGTGTAAAATGTCTAAATATGCGCTAAAAGTTGAATATATCGGCACAAATTATGCAGGTTCGCAAATACAGCCGGAACACAGGACAATCCAGTCTGAACTTGAATGCGCACTTTGTACATTGACAGGGAGCTGCAAAAAAAACAGCGATTTATCCCGACCAATAAAAACAATATTCTCAGGACGCACCGATGCGGGTGTTCACTCTAAAGGACAGGTAGTTCATTTTGAGACAGAGGAGCCGATTGTTGCTTCAAGGTTTCTTAATTCTCTAAACGGACTGCTTCCGAAAGATATAAGCGTTTCAGAAATTTTTGAAGTGCCGGATGATTTCCATGCCCAGAAGAGCGGACGCTACAGAAGATATCAGTACCGGATTATTAACCGGCAGCAAAGGAGTGTCTGGGACGGTCATTCGCTTCTTGTTCGAAAAAAACTCGATATAGAACGAATGAATAAAGCTCTGGGCTATTTAATTGGAGAACACGATTTCACTTCGTTTAAGTCAGCTCAGGCAACAGACCCTGCCTGCGTATGTGTTGTATACAGAGCCGAATGTACAAAATCAGGTGATGAAATCACAATAGAAATTGTGGCAAACAGGTTTTTGTACAACATGGTCAGAACTATAGTGGGAACATTATTGTACATTGAGAAAAACGACCTTGAACCCGGGTTGATGAAAAAAATTCTCGATGAAAAAGACCGGACAAAAGCAGGTGCGACAGTCAGCCCTGACGGGCTTACTCTTATGGAAGTAGGGTATGAGCCCTATTGTAGAAAAACTAATAACACTATGGAGATAACTGAAAGATGAAAACTTATTCAGCAAAACCTCTTGAAGTTGAAAGAAAATGGTATGTCATTGATGCAGAAGGAAAAACCCTGGGCAGATTGGCTACTGTTGCTGCAAATCTTCTTAGAGGAAAGACAAAGCCGAATTATACTCCGAACGTTGATACAGGTGATTTTGTCATCGTTATCAATGCGGACAAAATTCAGGTTACAGGCAAAAAAGAAACTGACAAAATCTATTATCATCACACAATGTATCCGGGCGGATTAAAAGCCATTTCCTTCAAAGATTTGATGGAAAAAGATCCGACTAAAGCAATTGAAAAAGCAGTAAAAGGAATGCTTCCTCATAATACTCTTGGTGCACAACAGTTCACAAAGCTAAAAGTATATGCCGGAGCTGAACATCCGCATGCTGCACAAAAACCTGAAGTTTACGAAATGGAGGTTAAATAATGGCAGAAGAAATTAAAGCAACTGGAAGAAGAAAAACCTCTATTGCGGTTGTAAAACTTGTTAAAGGTAAAGGCAGAGTTTTCGTAAACGGCAAAACACTTGCTAACTACATTGGCAACAGACCTGCACTTGAGATGATGATTTTCAAACCGCTGGCTTTGACAGAAAATATGGAAAATTTTGATGTGAAGGTAAAAGCAGTAGGCGGCGGTATTGTATCTCAGGCCGGTGCTATAAAACACGGTATTTCAAGAGCACTGCTTCAGTACAATCCTGAATTGAGACCTGTTCTTAAAGCTGAAGGATTACTCACCAGAGATGCCCGTGTTAAAGAACGTAAAAAATACGGTAGAAAAAGAGCAAGAAAAAGATTCCAGTTCTCAAAACGTTAATTTTTACAAATATATCAGCAAGGCACCTCAAAGGGTGCCTTGTTTTTATTTATTTTGACAATTTATATTTAATCTATTATTTTATTTTACCTGTTTCAAAATCGAATTTATTCCGTTTAATTGCTTTAATGATTTTTGATGCATCTTTTTCCAGCGGCTTTTCATTGAAAAATTTTGAAAGGTTTTTTTTAAATTCTTTTATGTATACAGCGGGGTCTAATGCAGCAAGAAATTTGTCATAGTGTGAACCTGTTAAAAGCTCCACGGTGTCTTTGTGCTTGCCCTTTTTTCTGTTTAAAAATACAGCATCATCAGTGGTTTCTTTTATTGTATCTATTAAAAGATTAATTTTTTTATGCTCTGCTTTGAATTTCATATAGGCTTTGAACGAAGGTATTTTGTTTATTGTATTATTTGACATATTCAGTCTCCTTCTCTGTACTCTTGTATAAAATACAAACATAAATAAATTTGCGCATATTTCATACTACAAACTGTACATTAATATTTCTTTCCACTAAAATGTAATTATAGAGTACAGGTAACATTTTGTAGTATGTATAAATTTGATTTTAAACTTGATGATTTTCAGCAAGAGGCTCTGTTTCATATAAACAACGGAAAAAGTGTAGTGGTTTGTGCGCCTACAGGTGCGGGAAAAACCTGTATTGCAGAAATGGCAATTCACAAGGCATTGAATGAAGGGTTCAGGCTTTTTTATACAACACCGCTGAAAGCACTTTCAAACCAGAAGTTCAACGATTTTTCGAGAAAGTACGGTGAGGATAAAACAGGTCTTTTAACAGGCGATACTTCTATTAATAGAGATGCACAGATTGTCATAATGACCACAGAGGTGTTCAGAAATATGCTCTATGGTACGAATTTCGGTTCGGTATCAGACAACTTAAAAGATGTAAGATATGTTGTACTTGATGAAGTTCACTATATGAACGATGAGCAGCGGGGTACTGTATGGGAGGAGAGTATTATTTACTGCCCTACGAATATTCAAATTATTGCACTTTCTGCCACTGTTGCGAATTCACAGCAGCTTACGGACTGGATAAACACCGTTCATTCAGGAACAGAGCTGGTTTATACTGATTTTAGACCTGTACCTTTGAGATTCTATTATTACGATTCTTCTAAGCCGAATGATATATTGCCGCTTCTCACCCCGGAAGGCAAACTGAATAAAAAAATTAAACCGGAGTCAAGAGCAAAGGCATTCAGAAGAAAAACACCACAACGACAGGTTGCAAAAGATGTTGTTTCTATTCTCCATAAAAGAAACATGCTGCCTGCGATTTATTTTACTTTTTCCAGAAAAAAATGTGATGAACAGATGGAAAAGTGCGCAGGGCTTTGTCTTGTGACACCGGAAGAACAAAAAGAAATAAAACAGATAGTTGAGGAGTACATTGCCGAAAACCCTTATCTTGCTTTAAACAAGCATATTGAATATCTTTTGTGCGGTGTTGCATCGCACCATGCCGGACTGCTGCCGGGCTGGAAAGTGCTTGTTGAAAAATTGTTCCAGAAAGGGCTTATAAAAGTTGTTTTTGCTACGGAAACACTTGCTGCCGGTATAAACATGCCTGCCCGTTCGACTGTCATAAGTGCTGTTTCAAAACGAACTGATTCCGGTCATAGAATGCTTACGGCAAATGAATTTTTGCAGATGTCAGGACGTGCAGGACGAAGGGGAATGGATGAGATAGGGTATGTCACTGTTATCGGAACAGCGTTTCAGTCCCCTGAAGAAGTTGCAGAGCTTGTAACCAGTAAAGCAAATCCATTGGAAAGCCGCTTTTCTCCGACTTATTCAATGGTCGTTAATCTTCTGCAGCGTTTTACTCTGGAGGAGGCAAAAGAGCTTATTTTAAAAAGTTTTGGATATTTTTCATCAACAGACAGGCTGAAACCGCTTCTTTCTCAACAAAAAGAAATAACAGGAACGCTTGAAAGATTCAGAGCTTTTCGCTGTATAAACGGGTTAAGCAATGAAGATATGTTTGAATACAACAAAAAGAAAAATACTTATGTTGAATACAGAAAAATAGTAAAAACTCTCAGAAAACAGATGAAAAACAAAAATGATGAATATTCTCCCGAGTTTGTTGAATTTAATAACAAAACAAAAAAACTGCTGGCAGAGGTTCATTCAAGTCCATGCGATACTTGCAGACTGTATAAAAAGCATGCTAAAGAAATTATACTTCAGCAGCGGTTTGAAAAAAAAGCATTGCAGCTTGAAAAAAATATTGAATATGAAAAAGATGTTTACTGGCGTAAGTTTTTGAACCATACGCATGCGCTGGAGAAAATGGGGTATTTAAAGGACAATTATCCGACGGAAAAGGGCCTTACAATAGCATCTATACGTTCGGAAAATGAACTTTTTGTCTCCGAAATAATAATGAGCGGTGTTTTAGAGGGACTAAAACCCGATGAACTGGCTTCTGTCGTATGTGCAATCACGACAGAGGATTTAAGAGCGGATGTTTATCCGGAAATACCCATAAGCCGTGTGACAAGAAAGGCTCTGAACAGGATTAAGGATATAAAGCGTAATGTTGGACGAATTCAAAGCGATTTTGATATAGACACTGAAATGTATATAAATTCTTATTATTCACCGCTTGTTGAGTACTGGATAAACGGCGGAGACTGGGAAGGACTTATTGAACAGGCAGGAAGCGGCGAGGGTGATGTGGTCAGAAGCTTTAAGCGCACTGTTGATTTACTGCGCCAGCTGACTATTGTGCCTAATGTCTCTGACGCTGTGATAGAAAATGCCCGTGCTGCGATAGATGCAATTCTCCGTCCGCCGGTTGATATAGACTAAAGCTATTTTATTCCGGACATATTCTGCATATTTTTGTTTATTGTCTGCATTCCTTTGTCAAAGATTTTTTGTTCTTCATCAGTCAGCTGCTGACCTTCAAAGTATTTTTGTGTAACGGCTTTGAGCTCTTTATCTGAAACAATTTGACCTGTTACACTTTTAAATAAAGCATTTTCATAAGGTGCTGAAATCTGTCCGTCTTTTGCCCCATCCATTTCATCAGCCGTTTTATTAAAGAAGTTCATTTCTTCAGTATCGATTTTTCCGTTTCTGTTTATATCTAAATTTTGTGCAAATACATTTCCAGAACGTTCTACTGCAAGTTTTACTTCTTCCGGAATATAACCGCCGAATTCCTCAACAGTTAATTCAGCTGCCTTCATTCCGTCATCTGTTTCTTTTTGAGCGAATTCTTCAACTGTTACAACACCGTCATCATTTGCATCATAACTTTTTAAAATGCCGTTAGAAAAGTCTGTATAGGCTTTTTCTTTTTCAATAGCTGTTGCGTTTGCGCTGAAAAGATTTACTGTTGTCTTTTCTGCTTTATCAATGTCACTGTATGTTTTTAGATTTTTTGAATCTAATTTTGTATCAATAGCTTTTTGTACAGTAGGATTTACTTTATTTGTTTTGACAAATGTGTCTACTGATTTTTCATTAAAATCGTCAATCTGCTGAGTATTTCCTGAAAAAATTTGTATAGGGTTTGTATTAACAGATTTATTTACATTGTTGGTACTGTTAGCAGTGCCGGTATTGTTGTAATTTTGTACATATTTAACATTATTTAAGCTCATTCTCTCTACTCCTAATTTTATTTCTTAAATATATAAAAACCGGAGTATTGAAAAAATTTACATTTATGTAAAGAAATATTAACTATAGGCAAATTTGTTAAACAGTAAAATAAAAATCAACAACCGTAGATAAGCTGTTTGGCAAATTTAACAGAATCGTCTGTAACATCTCCTGCTGCAAGCATCGCAATGGCTTTGATTTTATTTTCTTCATCCAGAATGTAGACATGAACCTGTGTTGCTTCATTCTGGCTTTTTGCGACATAAAAATGTCGGTCGGATTTTGCAGCGATTATGGGCTGGTGAGTGATAGCGATAATCTGTCGTGCTTCAGCAAGCCGTGCAATTTCTTCTGCCACAGCCTGCGAGGTTTTTCCTGATATACCTGTATCAATTTCGTCAAAAATAACCGTGTTAATGTTGTCCGAGTTTGCGAAAATCGTTTTCATAGCGAGCATTACACGTGAAATTTCTCCTCCGGATGCAATTTTTGCAAGCGGCTTCGGCTCTTCCGATATGTTTGTAGATATTAAAAATTCTACATTGTCTGCACCGTTGGAGTTAAAATCACACGGAGATATGTCAATAGAAAAACGTACTTTAGGCATATCAAGCTTTTCTAATTCTGATGTCATAACCTGCGAAAGCTCTCTTGCAATTTCAAGTCTTGAGCCTGAAAGAGCTTCGGCTCCGGCTTTTAGAGCAAGCAGTGCTTCTTTTTTCTGCTGTTCAAGTTCTTCAACATTTTCAGCTGATGCATCAATTTCGTTCATTTCAATAGAAAGCTTTTCATAGGTAGATAGAACTTCTTCGAGAGTACTTCCGTATTTTCTTTTCAATTTTTCAAGGAGGTCTATGCGTTCCTGAACTTCGTTCAACCTTGCTTCATCCAGCTCCATTGCTTCAGAATAGTCTCTAAGTCCTATCGCAGTTTCTCTAAGCGTTTCCTGTGCACCTGTGATATTTTCTTCAAAATCAGCCAGCTTCGTGTCATATTCTGCTGCTTTAGATAGGGCGGATTTTATTTTGCCCAGGGCTGAAATTATATCCTGTTCGCCTCCATACAATCCCCAGTATGCCGAATATGTGTATTCTTTGAGTTTTTCGGAGTTTGCCAGAACATTCAGCTCTTCTTTTAGCTCTTCATCTTCATTTTTGTTTTGTATTTGTGCGTTTTCTATTTCTGATAGCTGGAATTTCAAAAATTCTATTTGCTGTTCTGATACATCAATCTTTTCTTTTGCTCTGTTAAGCTTTTCTGTTATTTCCATGTATTTAGAGAATAGCTGTTTGTATGCTGCTAAAAGTTCTTTGTGCTCTGCTTTTCCGTAATTATCAAGAAGTGTTATGTGGTGTTTGGGCTGGACATATGTGTATGTCATATGCTGGGAATGGATATCGATAAGCAGTTCTCTGAGCGTTTTTATAATATCCTGCGTAACCACCATTCCGTTAACTCTGGAGCGTGAGCCGTTTTCTGTGATTTCTTTTGAAAACACAATTTCATTGTCAAAGATTTCAAGCCCTAAATCTGCAGGCAGATTTCTGGAAAAATCTTCATCAACGGAAACGGTTAGTTCTATGAGTGCACGATTTTTTCCGGTTTTAATTAAATCTTTAGAGGCTCTTGCGCCGAAAGCAATGTCAATTGCCTGAATGATTATACTTTTCCCTGCACCTGTTTCACCTGTAATTACATTAAAACCTTTGTCGAATACAACTTCGAGTTCATCAATAAGTATAAAATCTTTTATATTAAGAGTTTTTATCATATTGTTTACCTTGGTGACACTCCCCATTGGAGTTTCTCTCTCAAAACAGCATAAAAACCGTTATTTTCTCTGTTGAGAACAACAAGTTTTGCCTGTATATTGCTTTTTTTTATTATTATTTTTTCATTAGAAGCGACATCTATTGTGTTTTGACCGTCAGCAGAAAGCTTTAACCCGCTGCAAGTATCGCAGGAGCTGACTTCAATCTCTTCACCGGATGGAATGACGAGTGGTCTCGCTGTAAGCGTGTGCGGGCAGATAGGCACAATAACAACTGCCTCCAGCCCGGGGGAAATAACCGGTCCGCCTGCAGAAAGTGTATAAGCAGTGGAGCCTGTCGGAGTGGAGATAATAAGCCCGTCTGCAAGATAGTCGCATACGTGATTTCCGTTTATAGAAAGGTACAACCTTGAGGTTCTTGAAAATGTGTCGCCTTTTATTACAATATCGTTTAATGCGGTAATTCTCCCGTCAAAAGCAGATAACATCATTCTATTCTGGATTTTGTATTCTCCGTTTTTCAATTTTTTGACGGCCCATTCAAGTTCATCAGGGTTTGCCTGAGCAAGAAACCCCAGTCTGCCCAGATTAATACCGAAAATAGGAACATTTTTTTTTGCATAATATCTTGCAGCTCGTAGTATTGTTCCGTCCCCTCCGACAGTTACAACAAACTCAGCATCATCTCTGAGCGAGTCAGGTGTGGTAAGTTTTGCACTGAAAAGCTCTGCTGCCTTTCCGGCAACAATAGATGATTCCGGTACATCTCTGTTGTAGACAATGGCGGTATTTTTGAATGAAATCATGCTGTCTTTCCTTGCCTATGCATAAATTATACTATAAATTTTTTAATCAGTTTATAGTTTTTGGTTAAAAATATGAATAGGTTAACTATTTGGCACCAATCATTGCTTCAGCATGACAATTTTTAAGCCTCCGGCGGGTTCTTCCTGCCTGCCGTATACATACCCGCTTCACACTTCGGCATGATTATTCAGGCGATTTATGACTGACCGGTTACCCATTGCGCTTCCCGTAAAGATTTGCAGAGTTTAGCCGGATTGTTAATTGTAATTCTACAAATTTTAATCTGTTTACATTTTTTTACAAAATACTAGCAAAAAATTTTATTCAATTGTTTTAACTAAATAAATTATATTATCAAGAAAGGTTGGGAAACTGTGATTAAAGGCATGGACTGTTCTAAAGTTAATTTATATAAAACTGATAAATATATTAATAATTCAGCGCAAAGTCATACTGAGAGGCGTGCAAAAGGAGATGAATTTGTTCATAATACAAAAACTGAATATCACACAAAGTCATCCTTAATTAACAGGATAAAATCTGCTATAGCCGCATTCGCAATAGGTCTTTCAGCCCAGAGCTGCAGCGAGGAGTCACCCATCGATGATATTGAAAAAAATCCTCAGGGTCAGGTGATGGACTTCGGTCAGGCACTTGAACATTTGCGGGAAAATTCATACAAAATGACACCTCCTGTTATTATTGAAAAACTGGATTCAACTGTTTATGCAAATACTGATAAAATAGATGATTACGCAAACCGCTCAAAACAAAATTACGAAACAACATCAGAATTTGTAAAAACAGTCCTGTCTGCATTCGGCACTGAAAGCAGTGAATTTAACAATCTTGATGAGGATTTTAACGACATATCAAAAGCAAATGACGGATTGCTGAATGCTGATTATGTCCGGAGAATACAGGATTTGTACAAAGAAATTGACAATATAAAACTAGAAAATCCCGCATATTATGAAAAACACGGATATTTGACAGATGTTTCAAACAAACAAAAGGACTTAAAAATAAACTGTACTGCTGCTAACTCTGTCAGAGGAAGTGCTCTTCGCAGACTAAAAAATGCAGCCGAAACTTTTGACAGAAGAGAGCCTGTTATCACCGGCGATGAATATGAAACCGGCTATGAAAAATATATGAATCAAATTGGCGAACTTTCCTTGATGAAGTCTTTAAATACGAAAGAAGCAGACGAAAAAATCGGAGAATTAATTAATACATTCAACGAACTTAATAAAATTGCAGATAAAAACGGAAAAGAACGGATAAATGATGCGGGAATAAAAATGCTTGATGCTTCTCACACTATGGTAGACGCAGCCTGCAGAGTTTTGATTGAGTCCATGGAAACAGCCACGTCTGACGCAGCACCAGATTTTTCCGAATCATTTGAGCTTATACATGAAAATTTAGACAAAATTCAAAACACAAACGACTATGACTCTCCTGTTGTTGATGAAATCATTGACGGGCTCAATTTGTAGAAATTTCCCCTATATTATATATAAAAAGCATAAGCAGTTTTTTCTGTTTATGCTTTAAGTTATGAAAATTTAATTTATTGAATATATTTGAATATAGCCATGTTTACGATATACTTTAGATGAACACAGTAAAAGTGCAAAGTATAAAAGAAGAAGTAAAAGTAGAAAAAAGGAAAAAAACATGGTAGATGTTAAAAGAATCGAAATTCCTGTAGGAAACAAAGTAGTTTCTATTGAGACAGGAAAGTATGCCAAATCAGCGAGTGGTTCGGTAGTCGTCCGCTGCGGCGACACAATGCTTCTGGTTCATGCTGTTGTCAGCCCTGAACCGAGAGTCGGGATAGACTTTTTCCCGTTGTTAATTGATTATGAAGAAAGAATGTCAGCTGTAGGAAGAATTCCGGGCGGATATAACAGAAGCGAAGGCAAAGCTTCAGATAAAGCTATTCTTATTTCTAGACTTATTGACAGACCTATCAGGCCATTGTTTCCAAAAGGATACAGAAATGACGTTCAAATCGTAGCCCAGCTTGTCAGCCTTGACCACGAAAATCAGCCTGATACACTGGCAATGCTCGGTGCTTCTACAGCTCTTATGCTGACAGAAGCTCCGTTTGAAGGCCCGATTGGTGCAGTAAGAGTCGGCAGAGTTGACGGTAATTTTATTGCAAATCCGTCTTATGCTGATGCTGCTAAATCTGATATCGATATTGTTGTTGCAGGCACGCATGATTCTGTAATCATGGTAGAGGCAGGCGCAAAATTTGTTACTGAAGATGATATTATGCAGGCTGTAGAGTTTGCGCAGGTTGAAATCAGACGTCAGTGCGAACTTCAGATTCAGTTCATGAATGACTGCGGTATTGTAAAACCCGAATTCGTAAATCCCTACGATACATCAGCTATTGCCAAAATTATAAACGATATTGCTTATGATAAAGTAACAGAAGCTTATCATGACTTTGACAGAGAAGGCAGAAAAGCTAAGCTTGAAGAAGCTAAAAATATGGTCAAGGCAGAATTTGATTCATACGGTGATGACCATGAAGCAAAAATAATGATGGCGGAAACAGGTATAGACTTTGTAGCAGAAGAGTTTAAGGCTCTTGAAAAGAAAATCATGAGAAAAATGATTAAAGAGGAAAGAGTCAGAGCCGATGGCAGAAAATTTAACGAAGTCCGTCCTATCTGGTGTGAAGTCGGTGTTATACCGAGAGCTCACGGTTCTGCTGTATTTACAAGAGGTCAAACACAAATTCTGTCTGTTGCTACTCTTGCGGGGCCGGGCATGGCACAGGAGCTTGACGGTGTAGACCCTGAAACAAAGAAAACATTTATGCATAAATACATATTCCCCGGTTTTTCAGTAGGAGAAGTAAAACCGCTGAGAGGCCCCGGCAGACGTGAAGTCGGACACGGACATCTTGCAGAAAGAGCTAACGTGCCGGCACTTCCATCTCAGGAAGAATTCGGCTACACTATCAGAGTTACTTCAGATGTTCTTGAATCGAACGGTTCAACGTCAATGGGCTCTACCTGTGCAACCTCTATGGCACTTATGAACGCCGGTGTTCCTGTAAAATGTATGATTGGCGGTGTTGCAATGGGACTTATCAAAGAGCCTGATGAAGATATCGTTTTAACAGATATTCAGGGTATTGAAGACTTCTTAGGCGATATGGACTTCAAAGTTACAGGTAATGATACCGGTATTACTGCTCTTCAGATGGATATGAAGGCTAAAGGTATCTCTAATGAAACACTGAGACGTGCTCTTGAACAGGCCAAAGAAGGCAGATTACACATCCTCGGAAAAATGAGAGAGGTAATCACTGAACCTGCTAAAGAAATGTCTCCATATGCACCGAGAATTCACACAATGAAAATCGATGTTGAAGACATCGGCGCAGTAATCGGACCAGGCGGCAAAAATATCAGACACATTATCGAATGCTCGGGTGCTGAAATCGATATTCAGGATGACGGCACAGTTACTATCACCAGCAACGATAAAGAAGGTACAGATATCGCAATAAGAATGATTGACTCAATAACCTTCAAGCCGCAGCCCGGCATGATTAGAAAAGGTAAAGTTGTAAGAATCATACCTATCGGTGCATTCGTTGAACTCGCTCCCGGCAAAGACGGTATGGTACACATCTCTCAAGTCTGCAACGAAAGAATTGAGTCAATCGAACCCCACTTGCATATCGGAGACGAAGTTATTGTCAAAGTTATGAAAATAGACGACAAGGGCAGAGTTAACCTGACTATCAAAGGGGTTACGGATGAAGAAAAAGCGTCTGTTCAATAAATAACATTAACATAGACATTAAATAAGATAAAAAGCAGGGAAACAAATAGTTTCCCTCTTTTTGTAAATTTATATTACTTTTATCCGAAATTATATAAAGTTTTAAATAAAACATGCCGATAACTAAACAGTAAATAAAAACAGTCAAACAAAGGATATTGGTATGGAACAGCAGCAATTATGGCCCGGAGCCTACAGTTTTAACAATGAGTTGAAAATATTTTTGGAATATATGCAAAAACAAATAGAACTGGTACTTAACAGCATGGAAAAAACAGAGCAGCAGACTATTTGATATTGTTTTGTGATAGAAATTTCTGATACTTTAAGTCGTTTATGATTGCGGTAAACATTTTTTCCCGCTGTGTTTCCTTTGCAAATGTGTTTCTATCAACACAGGCACGAATGGAAGAGATTTCTTCGTCACTAAGTACAATGTTATCAGGATTAAAATCTTTATGAAATGCTGTGATATTTGAAGTTTTTGAATTATTTAAAAACTCAACTGTCTCATTCGCATCAGCTGATTTATCTTCTTTCCATATTTTATGGGAAAATATTATGTCTGATATCTCAAGATTCAGAGATTTTGTATAGGGCAGCATTTTTTTTAGTATATCATTTTTAAACATTAATAATTCACTTGTTATCATTGAATTTGCGCAGGCAACTATCAATGTTTTATCAGGATTTATTGAAACAGGGCGGGTAATTTTTTCAAATTTTTTTCCAACGATTTTATTCCAGAATTTTAAAAGCATACTGTTACTTATGCCCGTTTGCAGGTCTTTATCTTTAACTATTATGTTAACGATATCGCCAATGTTTTCAAGTCCCGAGTATAATATTTTTTTCATATGTATGGCTTATTTAGAGTTCAGTCTTCTTTCAAGAATCAATTTTTCTGCCTTTTCAAAGTCGGCAATTGTATCTATATCAACCGGATTTTTTTGTAAATATATTTCCGGTTTGTATCCGATAAAGTCTTTTACTTCTTTCATTACCTCTGTTTTTACAATATAAATAGCTCCGCTTTCAATAAACAGCGGATAATGAAGGTCAGTGTCCTGTCGTCTCGGTCTGTTTCTGTAGTCGTATAGACATTCATATTCACCTGTAAACGGTGATTTTCTCCATCTGGCATGTGTAGTTCCTGCAGAGAATGCAGCAAAAACAGAATCACAGTCTGATTTCAAATATAACTCGAATGCTTCGTCAATTTGTTTTTCATCTCTTAACGGACATGTTGCCTGCAAAAGAATAGTTACATCTGGCCGGTAGTTCTGTTTTTCCAGAACATCTAAAACCTGAAGCATAACAGGTGCGGTTTTCGTCTCATCCTGTGCAAGTTCTGGCGGTCTGTCTATAACTTCTGCGCCGAAAGTTTCACAAACATGTTTTATTTTTTTATCCTCTGTTGAGACAATAGTTCTTGTTATATATTTTGATTTTTGTGAAGCTTCTATTGTGTATGAAACAAGCGGTTTACCGGCAAGCAGTTTGATATTCTTTCCCGGGATTCCCTTTGAGCCGCCACGGACAGGTATTATGGATAAAACTTCCATTTTACAATCCGTTAATTCAATATTTCTTCTAATAATTTTGCATTGTTTGATGCTTTTACGGGATTTGGCAGTTTGGTTCTTTTTATATAACTTCTTAGTGCTTCTCTAACAAGCTCGCTTCTTGTTCTTTGCTCACTGTCAGCGACCTGGTCAATTTTACTCAAAAATTCATCAGGCATTGATACCAATATTCTAGCCATACTTTCTCCTTTTTTAGTAATACGGTGACAAATATTACAAATATTATACATCAAAAAGTTATATTTTCTATATCATTTTGTCTGATTTTTATAAAACTGTAACATTTCTTTTTATAAAATAATTCAGTAGCAATTTTTTTTGCCAAACTGTTTTTATTAATATACAAATGTTAAATTAGTATGAGGAGTTTAAAATGGGAGACACAATTACAGTAGCAAGCGGACAAACATTGTCACAAATAGCATCAAAGTATGGAGTTTCTGTTGATGCGCTTATGAATGAAAACAATATTAAAGATGCAAACAGCATAAAAGCAGGTCAAAAAATCACTATTCCAATCGGACAACCGGCACAATCATCTGAAAAAACTGTTGAAAAAGATGATTTAAATTATGAAAGACAAAAATTACACTACATGGACTTAAAAATCAGCGATAAATACGGTGAACTCGCAAAAGCAAAAACACCGGAAGAAAAAGCCGAGATTCAAAAAGAAATAAATGAACTCAAAGCTAAACAGGCTAAACAAAAAGAAACGGCAAAAATGGAGCTGGATCCAAATCAGGATTACATATTGATTACACCTAAAAAAGATATAAATGTTGAAGAATTGAAAAAACTTTTTGATATCAAAGACGGTGCCGTAAGAGCCCACAATGATTTGGATTACGAATATACATATTATGAAGGTGATGTTCCGTCTGAGCTGGAAGGACGTCAGTACAAAGACTATTCAAACAATACTATACAAGCCGGCCGGACAATCAAAGTAAAACCATCTGAAATTGATAATCAGGGTGCTTTAAAAGAACTCTGGAACTGGGCAACAAATTAAACATAATAAAATAAAACAGAAAAATCAGGCTTTAAAGCCTGATTTTTCTGTGCTGTAAAACAATTAATAATGCATTTGTTTTTTTTGCTCAGCTTTAGAATTTTGGTTATTTTTAATTGCATCAAGTATGCTGTCATCTTTAAACATTATTTTCAATTCTACACGCCGGCTTTTAGCAAAATCTTCATGTCCGTTCACAATAACAGGCTCTGACTGTCCCTTTCCCTGAACTGAAAGCAGTTTAAACATTGCCTGCTGGTGCTGGGCTTTGCCTTCATAGTCAGAAAATATTATATACCGGGCAACAGAAGAAGCTCTTTTCAAGCTCAAGTCCATATTTTTGTAATACTTCATCTCGGGAGTACGTGCATCTGCAAATGCCTGAGAATCAGTATGCCCTTCTATTATAATCTGCGAAATATTTTTTCTTATTTCCGGGTCTTTCATAATTGTATTAAAATATATTGGCACAAATTTTGCCAGATACTGTTTTCCACGGTCTGAAAGTTCATAACTGTTGAGCTCAAAAAGTTCAAGGTCAGATATTTTTATCCTTCCTGAAAATTTGTCTACATCAGCCTGAATATTGTGTTTCTCAAGCTCTTTTACAAGTCTTTCGCTAAATTCATACTGTGTTTTTTGTTCTTCTACTTTATTTTGAGTAAATCCGGTGATTGCAAACACAAACAGAATAATGAAAATGACAGCAAGACCGAGCAGAAGGTCACTCATCGTAACCCAGAAAACATTATCATCACCGTCATTACCGGCAGTTCTGTTTCCATATTTTATGTATTTCATATTTTACCCGTCTTTACCTTTAAATAAATCATCCAGAATGTTTGAAGTTCCTTTACCTGACTGGACAAGCTGTTCATTAAGTTTATTTACACTGAATATAAGGTTATCAAGATAAGGAATGAGGCTGGCACTAAAACTTTTTTCAAATGCAATTTTCATCTGTTCGGGAAGCTGGTTAAATACCTGATTCATTGCATTGTTTGAAAATCTTGCTTCATTCAATAACTGCACAAGAAATTTTTCTGAAGATATATTATCAAACAATTTACTCATCTCAAGCTGAAACTCCGAGAGAGGAGCTTTACACATGTTTTTATAGAGCAGTCTTTCAACTATCAGGAATATTATTGAAGTACCAACAGCGACTACCGAAATCATTGCGGCAACCTTCATAGCAGCCATTAAAGCGGATACGGAAGAAATAGTAGCTTCCTGAGTAGCAAAATTAACCTTTGCAAAGGCCAGAGAAATATGCAAAAAGGTAAACAGCGGTCCGAGACCTGTTAATATAGTCGGCACGGCAGAAATGAATTTGTAATTCATTTTATTATTTATAAGGGTTTCTTCATTAAAGAAATATCCTGCATCCATAGTGCACTGTATAGATGCGGTTTCTGCGCCCATTGTTTTGAATTTCAGTGCATCATCATTTGCTTTTACCTGCACTCCTTCATTAAAGACAAGACTGTTTTTAAACTCAATCCAGTACTGTGAAATAAACGGATTATTCGAAAAAGCTTCATCCAATTCTTTAAAACGGAAAACAATATTTCCCTTTTTAAAAGAGCGAAGAATGTTCGTTAGATAATGCAGAGATGCGTTTATATATCTTACAGAATTTATGTAATATACAAGTATACCGGCAAAAAGCGCAAGTATAGCAAGAATTACCGGATTTAAAAACAAACTGAAATCTAAAACCATAATATCCTCATTCTACTAATTATCGATATATTATTACATTTTACAGAAAAAAAACACAATCAATTAATGTATTTGCAATGACAATATATTAAAAGATATAATAAGAATATGGAAAGTATTGCTGTCACAAAAAAATATGTTTTAAAGAAACAGCCGGCTGCCGCAGTTTACAGAATAAATTACGAAAAAGACCTTAATGCGCAGCAGCTGGAAGCTGTGCAGTTTAAAAACGGTGCTGTTCTTGTTATAGCCGGAGCAGGTTCTGGTAAAACAAAAACTCTTACATACCGTGTAGCAAGACTCATAGAAGACGGAGTATCGCCTGAAAACATATTGCTTCTTACTTTTACCAGAAAGGCAGCGGATGAAATGCTCAATCGTGCTGTTATGATACTGGATTCAAGATGTGAAAAAGTTGCAGGCGGAACATTCCACTCTTTTGCGAATTTTATTTTAAGAAAATATTCAAATTACCTTGAATTGAGAAACAATTTTACAATTATAGACAGAGCGGATGCAGAGGATGTAATAAATCACCTCCGCTCAAAAGTTATAGAAAAGCAGGAAAAACGTTTTCCGAGAAAACATACGATACTGGATATTTATTCAAAAGCAGTAAACAAAAACCTTTGCGCAAAAGATGTTATCGAACGGGAATACAAACAGTTTGAACACTGTGTTGACAAAATAAACGAAATATCTCTCCGGTATGCGGAATACAAAAGGGCAAACAGCCTTCTTGACTATGATGATTTACTTTTATATTTAAGAACCCTGCTCCAATCTAACGAAGAAATACGAAAAAAAATCTCAAATCAGTATAAATACATTCTTATTGATGAATATCAGGATACGAATACCCTGCAGGCGGATATAATAAAACTCCTTGCGTCCGGGCACAATAATGTAATGGCAGTGGGGGATGACTCGCAGAGTATTTATTCATTCAGAGGGGCAAATTTTAGAAATATTCTTGATTTTCCGGATATTTTTCCGGATACAAAAATTATAAAACTCGAACAGAACTACAGAAGCTCGCAGAATATTCTGGCATTAACAAACAGAATTATCGAAAAAGCAAAAGAAAAATACGCAAAAAAGCTGTTTTCAACAATTGAATCACCGGAAAAGCCTGCTATTATATGTACAAATGATATGCAGACAGAGGCCGGGTTTGTAGCGCAGAGAATTCTTGAACTTCAGGAAGAAGGTGTATCTCTGAATGATATTGCTGTTCTTGCAAGAAGTGCAAGAATGACATACAACATAGAAATTGAGCTTGCAAAAAAATCAATCCCTTACAGAAAATTCGGGGGCTTAAAATTCATAGAAACAGCACATGTAAAAGATGTTATCGCACACTTGAGAGTAATTCTTAATCCAAATGATATTATCAGCATAAACCGTATACTTTTGCTGCTAAAGGGGGTAGGCACACAAACAGCGATGAAACTTTTACCTGTTGTGACAGGCGGGAATATACAATCAGAAAAACTCATGCTGCCTGCAAAAAGCACAGCAGATATAAAACATCTTTTTGATACAATGCAGGATTGCCGGAGAAATTTGTCTAAACCGTCTTTGATTGTTGAAAAAATATTGCATTACTATGAACCGATTTTGACGGATAAGTATGATGACTACACAAAGCGTCAGAAGGATTTAGAACACTTTTTGTATCTGTCGGAGCAGTACTCGTCTCTTGATGATTTTTTGAGTGATTTAGCACTTGAACCGCCTGATACTGCTGTAACTGATGTTGAAGATGGTGCAGTTCAGGATGAATACCTGACTTTATCCACTATACATAGCGCAAAAGGGTTGGAGTGGAAGGCTGTGTTTATTATAGGAGCCGTTGACGGACGGTTTCCTTCAGTATACTCTTTTAATTCGGAAGAAGAACTGGATGAAGAGCTGAGACTTATGTATGTTGCAACAACACGTGCCAAAACGTATCTTTATATAACATATCCCGTAGACATGTTTGACCATGCAACCGGAATGGTGCTTTCAAAGCCCTCCAGATTTTTGGATAATATCGGAGAAGATATTCTGGAGCACTGGGTGCTGGAGGTTGAGGACTAAATTTCACTGCGGCTTATTGTTTTTTGTTGGGAGGTCAAAAGATTTTTGATAGTAACCGTATTGTTTTTCAGTTCATCCTCGAGAAGAATATATGCATAATTTGCTGTTTTGGCTGCTTTATCGAGTTGTTTTTTAAATTTTCTTGCGCAGTAGTCAATCTCAACACTTAATCCCTTATCTCTCAATTCCTGTGTAAGTTTCAAAGCCTCGCCAATATTTTCGGAAATAACAAAAGCATCGAGGTTTTTTGTAACTTCAACAGACATGAGAGAATTTAGTCTTTCCATTCCCATGGCCCAGCCGACAGCCGGAGTTGGAGCACCACCCAGTGTTTCAACCAGCGAATCATACCTTCCGCCGCCGCATACGGCATTCTGTGAGCCGAGGTTGTTAGACTTAATTTCAAAAACTGTTCTGTTGTAATAATCCAGACCTCTTACAAGAAGTTTATTAATTTTATATGGTATTTTTAATGCATCAAGATAGCCTTTGAGTTCTTCAAAGTGAGTTCTGCAATCATCACATATGTAATCAGAATAGATAACATCCTGAATCTCTTTTTTCTCAAAGATTTTTTTACAGGACTCGTTTTTGCAGTCCAGAATTCTCAAAGGATTTTTTTCATATCTGTATTTGCAGTCATCGCACAGCCAGGGAAGCACATTTTTAAGAACTTCTTTTATAGCTGTTCTGTATTTGTCACGGCAATTTTTACAGCCAAGCGAGTTCAATTCGATTTCAAGATTATTTAATCCGAGAGCATTTAAATATTTCACGGCAAGATTTATGCATTCAGCGTCAGCAGAGGCCTCAGAAACACCGAACATTTCGACGCCTACCTGATGAAACTGCCGCTGCCTGCCTGCCTGCGGTCTTTCGTACCGGAACATGGGCCCTTTGTACCAGAGCTTTACCGGCTGAGGAAGCCTTGAAAAACCGTTTTCAATATATGCACGTACGACTCCTGCCGTATTTTCGGGACGAAGAGTCAAAGAACGATCACTTTTTTCAAAAGTATACATTTCTTTGTTAACAATATCAGTAGAATCACCGACCCCTCTGGCAAAAAGCTCTGTTGCCTCGAATATGGGTGTTCTTATTTCTTTAAAATTGGCTTTTGAAAAAATGTCAAGTGCAGCTTTTTCCATTTTGTGCCAGTTGTCAACTTCTGACGGTAATATATCTTTTGTTCCTTTTTGAGCTTTTATCATGACTTCCTCGCTATAATGTAGAGTCTAAATTAATTATATTATGAAAAACGGCTGTTTCAATATTATGGCAATGGAATTTATATATAAGCGTGCATATCCGGCACCGCAAAAACTTTTTAAATAAAATTTGTCATGCTGAAGCGCAGGGCGGGGGATGTGTGCGGCAGGCGGGGATATTCAGCATCTTACCATTTGGGAAAAATTGTTTAAATCAATGTGCATTTTAATTTTCAATGATTATTTAATTCTCGCAATGCTTTTAAGATCCTGAACATCAGCGATTATTGTACACCTTCACTATTCAACGCTTCAGGATGACATCTTTCTGTCATGCTGAAGCGCAGGGCTGGGGATGTGTGTGTCAGGCGGGGATATTCAGCATCTTACCATTTGGGTAAAATTGTTTAAATCAATGCGCACTTTAATTTGCAATGATTATTTGCACACCTTCACTATTAAACGCTTCAGGATGACATCTTTCTGTCATGCTGAAGCGCAGGGCTGGGGATGTGTGCGGCAGGTGTGGATGTTCAGCATCTTACCATTTGGGCAAAATTGTTTAAATCAATGCGCATTTTAATTCGCAATGATTATTTAATTCCCGCAATGCTTTTAAGATCCTGAACATCAGCGATTATTGTACACCTTCACTATTAAACTCTTCAGGATGACATCTTTCTGTCATGCTGAAGCGCAGGGCTGGGGATGTGTGCGGCAGGTGTGGATGTTCAGCATCTTACCATTTGGGCAAAATTGTTTAAATCAATGTGCATTTTAATTTTCAATGATTATTTAATTCTCTCACTGCTTTTAAGATCCTGAACATCAGTGATTTTTAGACTCATTCACAAATCATCGCTTCAGCATGACAGTTTTCCTCTCACCTCTTGTTTTTTAGGTTATCATGATATATAATATTTATAGATGTTTTACATCTGACGTATCGTTGGTTAGACAGGTTTTTGTATGATTTCCCTTAATTTCGATCCCAATGTGCTTGTTGCACAGCGTAACATTAATATTTCATCTAATTATGTTAATCAAGCTCTTGAGCGTTTGACTTCAGGGTTTCGGATTAATTCTCCTGCTGATGATCCGGCGGGATATTATCTTGCTTCTTCTATTAATTCCGAGTTACGTTCTTTAGCTGTTGTTCAGCAGAACATTTCTGACGGGTTAAATTTTATGACCACTGCTCATGATTCACTTGGACAGATGTATGATATTTTAAACAGGATTAAGAATCTTGCGCTTCAGGGTTCCAATGATAATGTTGAGGATTCTGAGAGGCAGGCTATTCAGAAGGAGACTGATGCTCTTTTAGAGGAGTTATTCAAGTTAAAGGACGAGTCAGAGTTCAACGGGATTAATGTTTTCGGGGCTGATGACACGGCGAATGCCGCTGTAAACAAGGTTTCGGCTTCCAGCACCCCCCCCCGACAACTCAAACGCTCTCTACCACTGCATTTGCGCCTAGTTTAGCTCCGGCTGCAACATCCGGCGGAGTTTCTACTCTTGCTGAAATTGAGCTTACTGTTATGCAGGGGGCCAATTCAGGGTTAAGCGAAGATATTGTTATTTTAAGCGGGAGTATTCAGGTTGGCAGCGGGGGAGTTATTGATGCTAAAGGAAAGACTTTAGGGCAGATTGCTGATGAGATTACTGCGCAGGGGCAGGTTAGTGCATCTATTCAGGACGGGAAGTTCACTATTAAGAGTGAAAGCGGAGAAGTTAGTATTGATGCTGCGGGGGATTTTTCGAGGGTTACAGGGATTGGAAGTTATACTGTGCAGGCGGGTTCTACCTCGAACACATCCGCACAGAATGTTTATATTTCCCAGGGGGCTGCGGCGGGGCTGAACGGAAGCGAGACTGTTGTTTCAGGCACTATTAAAGTTGGCAGCGGGGCAGAGATTAACACGGCAGGGAAAACTTTAAACCAGATTATTTCGGAGATAAATTCGCAGGGGGTTGTTACTGCATCTATTCAAGACGGGAAGTTCACGATTGAGAGTGAGGCATCAGGTATTTCCATTCAGGCGACGGGTGATATGGCGAGGGTTTCGGGGCTGGCGAGTTATCAGGTTCAGGCGGGAACAACGACGAACGTTTCATCCGGCAGCGGAGCTGATGAGGTCGGGTTTGTAAGGCAGGTTGACAGGCTGACAGAGGAAGAGGCCATAGCGCAGGGGTATACTGTTATAAAAACTGCTGCGCAGTTGAGTAATATAAAATTCAATCTGGACGGAAAATATATTCTCATGGGGGACATTGACATGTCCTTTTTCACCGGCTGGACGCCGATTGGAAGTGATTATGGCTCATTTACAGGCACTCTTGACGGTAACGGATATGTGCTCAAGAATTTTAGTATGGATTTTAGTGACGAGAATCTCATAAATGGACTATTCGGGAAGACAGATGGTGCAACTATTAAAAATTTAGGAATGGAAAATATAAGTATAACAACAAGTGACCCTAATTCTACTTTTGTTGCAAATTGCACCGGCGGATTGATTGGCGAAGCAATTAATATGACGGAAATATCAAATTGCTATGTAACAGGGGAAATTCGCGGTAGTTCTGTGACAATAGGAGGTTTGATAGGTAGTACTGATTATTCAACCACCATAACTGACTGTTCAACAGATATTGAAATTTTCACAAGTGCATATACTTCTGATTGCTACGCAGGAGGACTTGTTGGAAAAAATGCAAATACAGCTATAACTAACTGTTCTGCAAGCGGAGTAATCGATGTTAATGACAATAATGCCTCAGGGGTGGTAACAGCAGGAGGACTCATCGGATATAATTTAGAAGGAAGAATAAGCAAAAGTCTTGCGTCTGTAGAAATTGATTCAGAGGACAGTGATTATTGCGGCGGATTAGTAGGAGAAGATAGGAACGGAACTATTTCTAACTGCGGTGCAACAGGAAACGTACAAACTGCTGCTGGTGTAGATTTTTCAGGAGGACTGGTCGGGAATGCTACCGGCACAAATATCTCAAAATCGTATGCAACAGGTGAAGTGAATTCACCTAACGATGCTGCAGGAGGGCTGGTAGGATACGCAAAGTTTGCAGATATATCAGATTCATTTGCAACAGGAGCAGTAGACGGTTACTTCGCCGGCGGGCTTATTGGATTCACAGCAGGAAATACAACAATTTTAAGATGCTATGCCTCGGGCTACATCAACGGTGGTACTTTCAGCTATGGGCTGGTCGGATCTCCAGACAGTTCATTAACAATAGAATACTCCTTCTGGGACAAACAAAAAACAGGGAAAAGTGAAGCAACACACAACGGGGCGGGAGCCACTCTTTCCCATGTATCAGGATTAAAAACAGCTGATTTTGCCAACGCAGCGAATTTCACCAACTTTGGCTGGGATGAATCTATCTGGGACTTTTCAGGCTCAACTCCTACTCTCAAAAATATGTTTTCTAAAGACGATGCCTCAAGCTCCTCCACACTCACAGGCTCGGTTAACACGACGGGTATGACAGACTCTGCATTTTACGGACAATCTTCAGGGCTGCTGTCTTTCTCTAACGGCGTTAATGTTTCTATTGATGCTAATGATACACGTTCGGAAGTTATTCAAAAAATCAATGATGCAGGTTTGACTGCTGAAATCGGCTCTGACGGTAAGATAAAAATCACAGCTCAGGGTGTTTCGGATTTGAAAGTTACTTCGGACAGTTCAGGTTTCGCTGACTTCTACGGGCTGTCCTCTTCCGGTAAAACTTACTCAGGCTCCGTATCCTCCGGCAGCTCTGTCTCTCAGCCCGCAACCTCCACTATCACCGGATCTGTCAACACTAACAACTTTGCTGACAACTACTTTTACGGACAAACTGACGGACAAATCTCCTTCTCTAACGGCGTTAATGTTTCTGTATCAGCAACAGACACTCGCTCTGATGTCTTAGACAAAATCAATGATGCAGGTTTGACGTCAACTATCGGCTCTGACGGCAAAATCCAGATTACGGCTGAAGGGGTGTCCGATTTGAAAGTTAACTCTGACTCCTCCGGTTTCTCTAACTTCTACGGACTCGATGACTCTCAGGACACTCACACAGGAAGCATTTCAACCTCGACAGAAACTGTTCCAGATCCCGACGGCGGTGACGGTGGTGATGGCGGTGATGGTTCCGGTACGGGCGGCGATGGTTCCGGTACAGGCGGTGATGGTTCCGGCACAGGCGGCGATGGTTCCGGTACAGGCGGTGATGGTTCCGGCACAGGCGGCGATGGTTCCGGCACGGGCGGAGGTACAGGCGGCACTGATCCCGACGGCGGTAACACCGGCGGCAATGACGATGATGAGCCCCAAAAACCTCCTTTTGATGTTGCAGGACTCAAAACCGAAGGCGTCTCCAATATCCGTTTGCAGGTCGGCACGGACTCCTCAGAGTCCTCCGCTTTATACTGCGACACCACTTTCCTCTTTGACGAATTCTCTCTTGATATGTCTTCTGCTGAAGATTGTGAGGATTCTATTGACGCAATTGATGCTCTTATCGATGCTGTTAAGTCTAAACAGACCGATGTCGGTGTTTATATGACAAGGCTTGAAGTTATCTATGACACCAATGTTATGAAGCAGGAGCACAAATATGCCGCATATTCCTCTATTATGGATGCTGATATTGCTGCTGAAACACAAAAGTATGTTGAATACCAGATTAGGCAGCAGACTGCCATGTCTCTGCTTGCCCAGACTCAGGCTGCCAGAACTCAGATGATTATGACTCTTCTTAGTTCCGTTATGGGGTAATAGCGTTTTGCTTTTGTTTGGCGTTTTTTTAATTTTTAAGCCTCCGGCGGGTCATGCCTGCAAGCCGCCTCATTAAGACAGAAAGATGTCATCCTGAAGCGTTGATTGGTGAATGAGTGCAAATAATCACTGATATTCAGGAGGTTAAAAATGCAGCATGAGGTTTTCGTTTTCGCATAACAACTGTCATCCTGAAGCATTGAATAAAAAATTCGGGCATTGTGAAATGAATTACAGAAAGTTAATTAAACAACGATTAGTCTCATCTGTCCGAGCAGCCCTTAATTATTTCCAAGATTATTGAAATATATGCAACAATTTATGCGGCAATCTGGGCTGCGAGTTATGAGACAAAGGTTTAATTTACTTTCTGTATGAGTGGAACAGCAGCCCGAAAAATTTCTTCGGCTCCACCCGTTCTTTTTAAAAGAATGGGTGGAATAAAAAGCAAAAATCATATTGTTGAAGCTCACCATTTTTATACTTTACCTCCTGCGGGTCATCCCCGCCTGACACACACATCCCCAGCCCTGCGCTTCAGCATGACAGAAAGATGTCATCCTGAAGCGTTTAATGGTGAAGGTGTGCAAATAATCGCTGATATTCAGGATCTTAAAAGCATTGCGGGAATTAAATAATCATTGCGAATTAAAATGCGCATTGATTTAAACAATTTTGCCCAAATGGTAAGATGCTGAACATCCACACCTGACACACACATCCTCCGCCCTGCGCTTCAGCATGACAGAAAGATGTCATCCTGAAGAGTTGATTGGTGAAAGTGTACAATAATTGCTGATGTTCAGGATCTTAAAAGCAGTGAGAGAATTAAATAATCATTGCGACTTAAAATGCGCCTTGATTTAAACAATTTTTCCCAAATTGTAAGATGCTGAACATCCACACCTGACACATACATCCCCCGCCCTGCGCTTCAGCATGACAGAAAGATGTCATCCTGAAGCGTTGAATGGTGAAAGTGTACAATAATCGCTGATGTTCAGGATCTTAAAAGCAGTGCGAGAATTAAATAAGCATTGCGAATTAAAATGCGCCTTGTTTTAAACAATTTTGCCAAAATGGTAAGATGCTGAACATCCACACCTGACACACACATCCTCCGCCCTGCGCTTCAGCATGACAAATTTTCAAGCCTCCGGCGGGTCATGCCTGCCTTGTTTCATTAACATCGATTATTTGTGTCGTTATGGTGAGGTTTATTAAATTCGTATCGTGAAAATGATACTGTTTTGCACGTATAAAAAAATTGCCGTATGCTAGCACTTAAATGTTAACCATGCATTACAAAAATCAACAGCCGCCTATTTTTATAGTTGGTACAACAAAGAAAAGGACTATTTAAATATTTCATAATTTATAGTAAAATCAACAAAGAAATTTCAATACCGCAGAAAAGAGGTGCCATGAACATAAAAAGTTATATAACAGCAAAAAATATAAGCTTTTTTGTGCTTGTTATTTTTTTAATTTATTTAATGGTAAAAATGACCGATGTTTTTCTGTTAATGTTTGCAAGTTATGTTATTGCCTGTGCAATAAATCCTGCAGTCGACAAACTTGAGAAAAAAATGCCCAGAAGCATTGCCGTAGGCTTAATGATTACAGTCATAACTCTGGTGACGCTGGGATTGATAATTCCTATCGGAGTACTTGCTTTCAAAGAAATAAAAGAGTTTATTGTTCAGCTTCCTGCGCAAATCTCCCACCTTCAGGAATACTGGAGTTCTTTAAAAATTGCAAACCATAGTGTAGCAAGTGTTTTCGGCTTCGACAAAACTATTGCAAACTCCTCTGTTCTTGCAAAAGGAATAATTGATAATTCAATAAATTTTACTGTAAGTATTATAGGTGCTCTTACAATAATTATTACCCTCGGAATTATTGTATTTTTCTTCTCCAACGACAGGGATAAAATTCAAAACACGATGCTTGCACTGTTCCCGCCGACGATACGGGACAATGCAAAAAAAACAATGGATGAGCTTGAAACAAAAGTCGGAGGATATGTCACAGCTCAGGTACTCTCAATTATGCAGGTCGGGATAGTCACCGCTGCCGGATTAATGATATTGAGAGTCGAATATGCAATCTTTCTCGGACTAATAGCTGCTATTATGGATCTGGTGCCTATTGTAGGCCCTATTGTAACTTTCGGTCTTATAATACTTGTATCTTACCCGAAAGGACTTTTAATCTGCATTCTCTCCTGTCTCGTTCTGATAATTGCACAGACCATTGAAAACAACTGGGCAAAACCATATTTCTTTTCAAAATATATGGATATGCATCCGTTAATCGTTATTTTTTCTTTTCTTGTTGCGGCAAAATTTCTGGGTGTCATTGGTGTAATTCTTGCACCGGCTATAGCGGCAGTAATTGTTGCACTGTTTAAAGAAATATACATAAAACCAATGAACGAAGAGGACGTAAATGAATAATGCGGGTGAAATATTTCTTTATGAAAAAGCTGTAAAAAGCAATCCGGAAATAAATATATGGCTGGCTTTCCCTGCTATTTATAATTTCGGACTCTCATCACTCGGGTTTATGTCCATTTTTAAAACATTGGATTTGCGTCCTGATTATTATGTTGAAAGAATTTTTACTGACACAAAATCGACTGATTTATCCATAAATCAGGTTGATTTGATGGGATTTTCTTTTTCATTCGAGATTGATTTCCTCGGAATTTTTAAAATAATGGAAGCGCACAATATACCGTTTTACGCAAAAGACCGGGGGGATGATTTTCCTCTGATTTTTGCAGGCGGGCCGGTTGTCAGTGCAAACCCGGAACCATTCTGTGAATTTTTTGATTTCATTATGGTCGGTGATGCCGAAGGAATAGATACAAGAATTATAGATTTTATAAAGGATAATAAAAATCTTCCAAAAAATGAGCTGCTGCATATGTTGTCAGAAAAAGAAGGTATTTACGTTCCGGCACTGACTGATTTTGAAAACAATACCGTTAAAATTGACGGAAAACCGCTTTGTGTTAAGAAAGTCTCTTGCAGCATTGATAACACAATAACAACGCCGGTTTTAAGCGAAAAAAGTTTTTTTTCAAATACTTTTATAATTGAAATTGCAAGAGGCTGTGCGCAAAGATGCGGTTTTTGCATTGCATCTTACCTGAATTTGCCTGTGAGATTTGCTGATTACAAACAAATTATTTCAGAAATAGACAAAGGACTGAAATATACTAACAAAATAGCTCTTCTCGGAGCTTTGATATCAGCACATCCCGATTTTGAAAAAATCTGCGAATATATTCTTGAAAAGAAAAAAGAAATACCGGATTTAGAAATGTCTGTATCCTCGCTGCGGGCTGATGCGATTTCTCCTGAGGTTGTGCGAACACTGGTCCAGTGCGGACAAAAACATGCTACTATAGCTATCGAGGCAGGTTCTGACAGATTACGGAAAGTGATTAACAAAAATCTGACTGAAGAACAAATTTTTAAAACAGTAAAAACAGCTCAAGATAACGGACTCAAAGGACTCAAGATTTATGCAATGATAGGACATCCTACAGAAACACGGGAAGATATAGAAGAGCTCGTAAATCTGGCTGCAAAACTGAAAAAAGAATTCAAAACATTTGATTTTACATACTCATTTGCAACCTTTGTGCCAAAATCACATACGCCGTTTCAGTTCTGCTCAAGAGAAGCAAACAAAACACTTGAGAAAAAATACAACTACCTCAAAAAAAACTTTCACCAGCTGGGCATAAAAATCAGACTTTCCAGCATAAACTGGGACTACTATCAGGCACTTTTGTCCAGAGGTGACAGGCGTCTGTGCAGATATATTGAAGAAGTTTACAGACAGGGCGGAAATCTCGGTGCCTTTAAAAATGCCTATAAAAAACTGAGGGCAAAAAAATTATTGCCGCCTTCTGATGAATACGCACTAAAAGCACATGAACTTTCAGAGTCTCTGCCATGGGATTTTATAGATATTTATCCGGGCAGAAAATTTCTTGAAAATGAAAACAGGAGACTGCTTGAAAAACCGTGCCGTGCAGATAAAATACTCTGATTGATGGTATCGCAGGGGATGTTTGTTTGCAATTATATATATAAGTATTAAAATGTAATAAAAATTAAAAATATAATTATAATTGGATTGAGTTATATGAAAAAAATTAAATTTACGAATCTGATTGCAGATACATTTTCTTCATCGAAAATATTAAATTTTTTAATATTTTTGTTTTTTGCAATAATGCTTACCGCAATCCTGTCTGCAAAATACTTTCTATTCCAGAGTATAATCAATGACGATAATACAAGCAAAAAAAATATTGTTGCCTACAAAACAATAAAAGTTGTTGATACTTTTAAAACAGAACAAACAAAAAAAGAAGTAGCACAAAAAATTGAACCGGTTCTCACCCCTGCAGAGGACTCATACATAAAAAATAATTTTAACAGTCTCGAACGAAACATAACGGAAATAAGAAAAAAGAATATAGATTACAATGCAAAAAGAGATGAACTCAATCTTCTTTTTGATATAGACAACAACTATGACCGCTCATATGTTCTAAACTTTCTGATTAACGCAAAAGATGAAAAACTCGCTACACTGTTTAAAAAGTCGGAAAAAAGTCTGGATGGCATTTTAAAGCAGGGTGTTACGGAAAAAGACTTTGAGTCAAAAAATATTGCAAATGCAGTTTTAAAAAATGCGCATTTTGAAGCGTCTAAAGGTGAACTCAGAGTAATCAGCGCACTTCTCGAACAGGTAATAGTTCCGAACATGATAGTTGATGAGTACGCTACCGAAATTGCAAGGAAAAATGCGCTAAATTCTGTGTCCCCAACAGTTGTTACTTTTCATAAAGGTGAAAACATTGTTGTAGAAGGTGAACCTATCACAAAGCTGAAAAGAGATGCTCTTATAAAATCCGGATACAATGTGCTAGAACTTGACTATGTCGGTGTTGCGGGAATATTTGTTCTTGTCGTATTCGGAATGATTTCACTTTTATACTACCTGCAATATTTTGAAAAACAATATTTAACAAAAAATTACCTTTCAGTAATAGGATTAATGGCAGTAGTTATAAGCTTGACGGCAATGTTTCTGCCTGAAGAAGCATCATTTTACTATCTTCCTTTCCCTGCAATTGCAATACTACTCGCAATTTTTACAAACCCCAGAATATCTTTCCTTTCCAGCGCAATTATTATTTCCGTTATATCTATCGCCATGCAGCTGCCCATACAGTACGCAATTGTATTCTTAATAGCTTCTCTTATCTCTACAATTGCAACGGCAAAAATAAGATATTCACGCAGATTTGATTTGATAAAAATAGGACTGGAAATCGCACTTGCGATGTTCTTCCTTATACTTGATATTTATATAATTGAAAACAATGTAACAGACATAAATCCCATACTTATCTGGAAGGACTCCATAATAGGATTTATAAACGGTATATTGAGCGGTGTTATTGTTCTCGGTACAATACCTATACTCGAAAGCATATTCCAAATTGTTACACCCTACGGACTGGCAGAACTGGCAGATCACAATCAGAAGCTGTTAAAACGTATGCAGATGGATGCTCCGGGAACATTTGCCCACTGTCTTATGGTCTCTAACCTATGCGAAAGTGCAGCTGAAGCAATTGGTGCAGACCCTGTGCTTGCAAGAGTAGGTGCGCTTTACCATGATATAGGAAAACTAAAACGCCCTTTATTCTTTGTTGAAAACCAGACTTATCTGGGAATTGAGAACCCTCATAAAAAGCTGAATCCCAGATTAAGTAAAATGATTATTACCGCACATCCGAAAGACGGTCTGGATCTCGCAAAAGAATACGGGCTTCCCCCGGTTATTCAAAATTTTATAATTCAGCACCACGGAGACTCTCTGGCTAAATATTTCTACAATCAGGCAAAACAGGAAGAAGGCGACGAAAAAGTAACAGAAGAACAGTTCAGATACTCAGGTCCAAAGCCAAATACAAAAGAAACTGCTATTCTGATGATTGCAGACGCTGTTGAGTCTGCATCAAGAACATTAAAAGACCACAGCGTTGAAGAACTCGATAATATGATAAACAATATTATTCAAGACAGACTCAATGACGGACAGCTCTCTGACAGTCCTCTGACGCTGAAAGATTTAAAAACTATAGCGTCAACATTTAGCAAAAACCTGAGAGCTGCGCACCATCAGCGTATCAAATATCACGAAAATATAATTCAGGAGCTTGAAGATAAAGTAAAAGCCAAAAAGAAATTCGTTGCACCGGAAAAAATTCTCTCCTCCGATGAAGAAAAGGTAGAAAAGAAAATCCAGAAAAGATTGAACAAAACAAATGATGACGAATAAAAAAGAACTCAACATATTTATTGAAAATATATGTAATGAATTTGAGCCTTCTGTTGATTTGCGTGTTTTGACAGATAATACAAAAAAAATGCTGGAATTTTTTCTGAACAACCAAAATTGGATTGAAAAATCGTGCCTGAAAAATGAAGAATTTGATACTATCAGTTTTGATATAGTTTTATGCGACAACAAAAAAATTCATGAAATCAACAGAGAATACAGAAACAAAGACTGTCCTACAGATGTTATCTCTTTTGCTATATTTGCAGATAGCGAGCCTGAAGAAAGATTCGTTTTTGACAATGAAATAAATCTTGGGGAAATTATTATTTCACTGGAAAAGACAAAACAGCAGGCACAAGAAAATAACCACGGATTTTACGTTGAATTATATTTTCTGTTAGCCCACGGAATACTTCATCTTGCAGGATACGACCACCGGACAGAAGAAACACTAAATGAAATGTGGGATATGCAAAAAGAAATGACAGGAGTATTAAATGTCTAAATATACTTCCACGGGATTTTTTAAAAGTCTGAAAAATGCAATAGAAGGACTTAGTGTAGCTTACAAAAGCCAGCGAAATTACCGTTTCCATTTGCTTGCCGGTTTTTTAACTCTTCTGGCTGCAATACTTTTGAATTTTAAATGCATTGAATACTGTGTTCTTATTCTCGCAATAGGTTTTGTTATCACAGCTGAACTATTCAATTCAGTCATTGAATTCACACTGGATGCATATTTTAAAAACCAGTATTCCACAATGGTCAAAATGGCAAAAGACCTGTCAGCAGGAGTTGTTCTGATTGCAGCAACAACGACTATACTCATAGGTGCAATGCTTTTCGGCAGAAAAATCCTTCTTCTGTTTCTCTAATACTCAAGATTTAGCTTGGGTATCTTTAATCCGAATACTTTTTCGATATCAACGCAGTTAATCATTATATCAATCAAATCACCGGGTTTAATATATTTAAAATTCTTGATTTCAGGAATTATTCCGAGTATTTTTGCATTTGAATAGTCCTCAATAAGTCTCGGAGCAGTTTTTATAGCGACATCATCTTTATCTTCCGGATATTTGTTTATTATAACCCCGGCAATTTTTATCCCTGCAAGCTCTGCCTGATTTATCGTCAAAAGAGTATGATTAACTGTTCCCAAATCAGGTCTGGCAACAATAACAGCAGGAATATCAAGAAGTTTAATAACATCCGCAATTGTCTCTTTCTGGCTGACAGGAACCAAAAGCCCGCCGGCACCCTCAACAAGCACCGTCTCGCATTTTCTTTTTATCAGGTTAAAGTCTTTTGTTATATTTTCCATATCGATATTTATATGCTCAAGTTCTGCTGCAATAAACGGTGCTGCCGGCTCCTTCAGGATATATGTGCACAATGTTTCTATATAAAAATCCATCTTTTTTACAAAAGCTAGATCCGGAGAGATATAAAAGCCGTTACGCTCAATTGCTCCGCTCTGAAAAGGTTTATACACACCTGCCTGATAACCGAGAGACTGCATAACTGCAGCAATACCCGCTGTGACAACTGTTTTTCCTGCATCTGTATCTGTACCTGTAACGAAAATATGCATTTTATTTCTCCTGCTCTGCCAGTTTTTCGGCTTTTGCAAGCTGATTCAAGAGCTCTTTAAGTTCTCTTGATTTAATATACTTAAACTGTCCTTTTTTCATTCCCTGAATGTTTATCGTACCATGACTTATACGTTTTAATGATATTACAGGATGGGCAAGAAAGTCCAGCATTTTTCTAATCTGACGGTTTAAACCCTGATAAAGAGTGATTTGCAAAACTGTATCCCTGCCTTCATATTCAAGAATCATTGCGTCAGCATAAGCAATTTTGCCTTTTTCTATTTCAATACCCTCCGCCATACGTTTCAAATGTTCTATGTTCAACTTACCCTGCGCAACTACCCTGTATACCTTCGGGATTTTCACCGACGGATGTGTCAATCTGTATATCAAATCACCATCATCCGTCAAAATAATCAAGCCTGTTGACTCTTTATCCAGTCTGCCGGCAGGTTTTAGCCTTTTAATTTCGTCAGGCAGCAGGTCATATATAGTTTTTCTGCCCTTTTCATCGCTCATAGTCGTAATATAACCTGCAGGTTTGTAATATTTTATATAAGTGTATTGAACTTTTTTTATTTCTTTTCCGTTAACAAAAATTTTGTCTTTTGCACAAACAACCATACCCGGCTCTGTTACGGTTTTTCCGTTAACTTGCACAACACCTGCTTCTATAAGCTCATCAGCTTTTCTTCTGGAACACAGTCCGCTTTGAGCAATATATTTATTCAGCCTGAAAGTTTCACCATTCCTAGAGTTTTTCATATTACAATAATGAACAAAAAATTACCAAATTACAAGTTATTATTAAGCCCCGCTTAATCATTACCGGAATATTCGAAAAAACAATACTTTAATTCATCAAATCAATTTTTCTTTTTTGTTTTATCACTGTCATTTTGTTTATTTTTTTCTTTTATAATTTTCTTTGCTTTACGTTTTTCAGAAAGAGGAATACCTCTGAGCTTCATTTTTTCAGGCTTTGTAAATGCACTCACAAGAAGCACATCGGTATACTTCGGCTGCATATGGGCATAATCAAACATAATAACACCGGATGCCTTTAATTTACGGCTCTGATGTATCTGTCTTAGTAAATCATCAGGATTTCCATTCATAAAAGGCACAAAAAGCCCCGGATAAATTTTTGTTTGAGGCTGGGAATTTACTCTGATATCACGAATAAGATAGTCTGCCGTGTCTTTATCGCACGTGAGAATCAAAGGCGTGAAGCCGTCAACATAGTTGTAAACAGACCATGTTTTCCAGTCCTGCATTTTGACTTCCATACTTTTCAGTCTGTCAGGAAAAATTACCGCAGTAAGAGGTATACCCTTCTTATATGTGATTAGTTTTGCCTTGTACACAAAGTCCGTGACTTTATCCTGTCTGTATTTATCCCAGTATGTCCACTCTTCAGTGCCGTAAACCAGCTCAACAGGATCAACTCCGTACCTGTTTTTAAATTCATTACGTGCATACTGTGTATAACCCCAGTTTGAAAGTTCATATCCGGCAAATTTTGCACTGATACTCTGAGGATACCTGATATAATCGAGATTTATGCCGTCAGGATTATATCTTTCTATTATTTCTTTTAATAAAGCAAGCAGATAAGTATGAACAGCAGGATTTGCCGGATCTAAAAAGTATCCGTTGTGCTCGGAAAGAGATGAAACAGGAATGGACGAATTATATTTTGCTTTTGTTACATTCGCCCACTGCGGGTAAACATGCACAACATTCAACGGATTTTTATTCGGATTTTCGTTTCCTGCATAAAAAGTCTGGAACCAGATATGAATTTTCATATTTCTTTTGTGTGCTTCCTCAATCCAGATTTTTAAAGGGTCAAAACCAACGAACTCATTTCTTTGTTGTTGCACATTATATCTGGCAAGAGTCTCGCTCGGGAAAATAGTTTTACCCTGAAAATAAGTTTCAAGAAATATATTTTCAATACCAAAGCTCTTTACTCTGTCTAAGGTATTTTTTATATCCTCCGGTGTTTTTTCAACAGGTCTGAGCCAAACACCCTTGAACTCGGATTCGTAATACGGTATAGCATGCTGCAATGCTTTGTTGGCACAATTTATCGCCTGAGAAGAATATTTCTGGGTATCATCGGGCTTCTTTGCAGCTTGCTGCAGGTTTTCCTGAGCTTTATCTATATAATATTTTGAAAAATAATCATTGTATAAAGTATCTTTTCCTTTGTAATAATTTATTATCTGGCCGACTTCTTTTATTTTTTCTCTGGTTGCAAATAAAAAGCTGTCATTTGTAAGATATGCTGTCAGTTTTTTATTCTGTGAATCAACATAAACTTTTGTACCTATAAGAAGATTTTCATTTATCCAGTTTTTTGCCCTGCCATGTCCGCTTATAATAAAGCCATTCGATGGAATAATCGAATCTGCACCGCTGATTTGTACTACAGTATTGTCTACAACAACCGCCTCTGCGCCAAATTCATTAGTACCTGTTCTCAACCCTGAATTTTTTGTATAAATAATAAGCTGATTTGAACCCCTGCCGCCAGGAAAAAATCTACCCGTAAAAGACGGATCAGAAAGCGGATCGATACTGTCTATCTTAATCTCTGATTGTTTTAGTATACCCTCAAAAGCCGGCTGGCTGCTATTTCCGGGAACAGGCGGAAGTGCTGCCGGTGCACACGGACAAAACATGCCGGTTAAGAAAGCAATAATTAATAAATCAGCGAATAATTTTTTCATATAGCTACTTTATTTGAATATATTCTTATTATATTTTACGGCTACTTTCAAGAATAATTTATTAATAAATAATTAAAATCAACTAATTAGTGCAGATTTTGTATTATTATAAAAGAAAAGAGATACAAAGAAGGTGTGAACCTATGGAATATAAAGATTATTATGAAATTTTAGGTGTAAAACGTGACGCAACTGAAGCAGAAATAAAATCAGCTTACCGTAAACTTGCGAAAAAATACCATCCGGATGTTAACAAAACACCTGAAGCTTCAAATAAATTTAAAGATATAAACGAAGCATTTGAAGTGCTTTCTGACAAAGAGAAGAGAGCAAGATACGACAGTCTTGGCTCGAACTGGCAGCAGGGTGCAAATTTCACCCCGCCACCGGGATTTGAAAACATAAACTTTGATTTTGGCGGTTTTGGCGGCGGCCGCTACGGCGGTGCAACTTACACATCCGGCGGATTCGAGGACTTAGGCGGTTTTTCCGACTTTTTCAAAACGATTTTCGGCGGATATACAGGACAGAACCCGGGAGGATTTTATCAAGACCCCGGCAATATGGGAGGTATGGGTACATCAAGCAGACGAACAACAAGAAAAACAGCTACGCAAGAGCCAAAAACAGAGCTTAACATAACACAAACCATTAATATAACGGCTAAAAACATTTTTGATCAAAAACCTGTTTCCGTAAAAATAAACAGCATAGAAAAATGTCCGAATTGCAACGGAGTAGGCTCTGTTTGCTATAATTGCGGCGGTGCCGGTGTTGTCAGCGAAACAAAGAGTCTGAACATAAAACTGCCTCCGGAAGTAAAAGAAGGACAAAAGATAAGACTCAAAGGCGAAGGAAAAACATCTTCACGCGGACAGCACGGTGATTTGTATCTTATTATCCACTTTAACGACAAAGAATACAAAATCGACGGAACAGATTTGACAAAGACAGTAGAAATAACCCCTGCAGAAGCTGTTATCGGCTGCCAGAAGGAAATAAAAACCCTGCATGGAAATATAAATATAAAAATACCTCCAAAAACATCCAGTGGAGCAACTCTCAGACTTAAAGGGCTCGGTCTTCCTAAAAAAGGAGGAGGGTATGGAAATTTAAATGCAAAAATAAGTCTAAATATCCCTAAAGATATTTCAGAAAAAGAAATTGCATTGTATAAACAGCTGCTGGAATTACAAAACAACTAGTCCGGATTAACCGGACTGTATTAATCTGCAACAATCACAGGTTCAACAAGTTTTATATACATATTCATATAGTCCTGAATCTCAACATTTTCACCTCTTTGCAGGATTGCCTGTGTTGTTCCGGAACCGGCACCTTCACCCAATCCCCAGATAACAGAGTTTCTCATATCAACTCCTATCAATGCTGCAGCTATTCCGCCGACAAGTCCTATTGTAGAACCAAATGCAATATCTCTGGTTATTTTTCCGGGATTTTTTATGTTTGTTTTCAGCTTTATTGTTTCCGTGCACAGGTTTAAACTCTTTCCGTCAGGGGTCATAAGTTCATTAAAAGACAGCTCCACACTTGAATTTCCGTACTTATATCCCGCCCTTTTGATATTTATAGGTTTTCCGTACAGTATGCTGCCGGCCGGTGCAATTAGAACATCATCATAAATCAAATCACTACGCAACTCTGCAGTTACTGTATCATTTTTTGACAAACTTACCGTATTAATATCAGATTGGAGCTTTAGATTTATGACAGTTCCTGCTGGAATTGTAACAACACGACCGTTTAAATCACGCATTGATATTTTTTTTACATCATCAAATACATTTACTGCTGTTTGTATAGTATCACTATTGCTGCTTTCATCTGCCGGCTGATTTATTTTAATATTTACCGGAGATTGTTTTTTATCTGCTTGATTATTCAAATTGAAATTTTCAGCTCTGCTTTTAAAAGCAATTGCCGATTCTTCAAACAATTCTTTTAAATCTTTATTATTTTTCGTTTTATAATTAATTTTTCGTTTATCAAATTCCTCAAGAACAAGATCATTGAGCATATAATTTTCACTGGTAAAATTATAATAATAACAGTCTTTTTTATTTTGTTCAAACAACAAAATATAATATTTAGGAACCCTGACATCAACATTTTCCGGAACAACATACATTTTTTTCGAGCCATAAACTTTATAGCCTTTTGATTTCAGCATTGCACGGATTATTCCTGAGACAGAATCAGAATCGGATTTTTTCAACAAATACAGTTCAGAAAAGCCTTCCGACGCAAATACCCGTGACGCAGGACAAAAGCTTATACAGCAAACCAATAAAATTTTTAATAAATTTTTCATACATAACCCTATATTATATTTAGTACATTATACAATAATAATGATATACTTGATACTATGAATGATGTTAAACAAACTCTGTCCATTATACCAGAACTAAGCGGATCTTATCAATTCTATGACGCAACCGGTGAAGTTATATATGTCGGAAAAGCTAAAAATCTGAAAAGACGTGTTCACAGCTACTTTAACAAAAAGCATGACTCACCCAAGCTCAAGATAATGGTTCCTCAAATTGCACAAATAAAATTTATAATAACAGACTCTGAAGTAGAAGCACTTATTCTGGAATCACACCTTATAAAAAAATACAAACCAAAATACAATGTTCTTTTAAAAGATGACAAAAAATTTCCATACTTTGTTATTACAGATGAAGAATACCCGAGAATAGTTGTTGCAAGAAAAGCAAACAGGAATAAAATAAAAGGAAAATATTTCGGTCCTTACACCGACTCGAGAGCAATGTACTCCACTCTTGACCTTCTAAAAAAACTTTTCCCTCTAAAACAATGCAAGACCCCGAAATTCAAAGACCGTCCGTGCCTGTATTATCAAATAGGCCGATGTTCCGCACCATGCCAGAGGCTGGTGTCTCCTGAAGAATACAAAGAGATTATAAAAAACGTAGAACTCTTTCTGACCGGCAAACAGCAGGAACTTGTCGAACAGCTGAAGCTTGAAATGGAAAAATATGCTGGGCGTGAAGAATATGAAAAAGCAGCACGTTACAGAGACAGCTACTTTGATGTTCAAAAAACCATGGAAAAACAGAAAGTTGTCTTTGAAAACACCTCAATAAATCAAGACATAGCAGCAGTGTACTTTGAAGGAAATTTATACGTTGTATCGCTATTACAAATAAGACAGGGCAGACTTACGGACAAAAAAGATTTTGAATTTAAAAATCTTAACCTCAGCTCCGAACATGAAGTTCTCAATACATTTATAAAAGAATATTATACAATGTGCTCTGACTACGAAATTCCATCAACAATTCTTATACCTGATGTTCTTGATACAGAAGAAACAGAACTTTATTCAGACTGGTTGTCCTCAAGAGCCGGTAAAAAAGTAAAATTTATTACAAATAAAAGCAAAAGAAACATAGAGCTGGAAAGCTTAGCCGAAAAAAATGCAAAATTTTACTTTGAAAAAGTAAAGCTGCAAACACTTACGGAAATTCAACGGGACTACAATGAAGTAGGCTCATATATACAGGAAAAACTGGGATTGAAAAACTTTCCTCATGTTGTTGAATGTTTTGATATTTCACATATTCAGGGCACAAATACAGTAGCTTCAATGGTCAGGTTTGAAAACGGCATGCCTAAAAAATCAGGATACAGGAAGTTTAAAATAAAATCTACAGAATCCAAACCTGATGACTTTAAATCATTGCAGGAAGCAGTCAAACGCAGATACAAAGGAAAGTTAGCAGAAACAATGACAAAACCTGATTTAATAATAATAGACGGCGGCAAAGGTCAGCTTTCCTCCGTTATGGAAACATTTAAAGAAGAAGGCATTGAACAGGACGATATTGTCTCACTCGCAAAAAGACTTGAAGAAGTTTTTCTTCCATACCGTTCAAATCCTGTTATCTTTCCTGTTAACTCACCGGCTTTATACTTCTTTCAGCGTATAAGAGATGAAGCTCACAGGTTTGCAATAACATTCCACAGACAATTGAGACAAAAAAGTGCAACAAAGTCCGTTCTCGATGAAATAAACGGATTGAGTAACGAAGGCAGGGAACTGCTGCTTAAAAAATACAAAAATATTAGAAAAATATCACAGGCGACAAAAGAAGAACTGTCTCTTGTTATCAGCAAACGTGCAGCAAAAGCAGTATTTGACTTTTTTAATAACAATCCGGAAAAGGCAAAATAGCTGCCGGCTACCAGCATGACCCCACAGAACCGGCACCGCATATTTTTCCGTCGACCCAGATTGCATATTCCAGTTCAGTATTTTTAAACACTGCACCTTCTATTTTTGCGCCCTTTAAATTAGCCTCTTCTAAATCTGCATCTTTAAAATTTGTATTTGTTAAATTTGCATTAATAAAGTTTGAATTTTCAACATCCGCACCCTGAAAATTTGCACCAGTTAAGTCAGCACCGGAAAAATTAACTTCATCCAGATCCGCATTGCTAAAATCAGCACCGTTTAATTTTTGTCCTGAAAAATCATGTCCCTCTAAATCAGCACCGGAAAAAGTCTTTTGTGATGAAGATGCTTGCATTGTATATGTTTCAACAGCAATCCCCCTGCCTGTGTATATAAAACTAATTAATAATATACAAAAAATTAACAGAGACCTTTTTTTCATAACGACTCCTTATCTTTCTTTTCAGGAAGGATACTTCCTATATATTTTGAAATAGATATTGAAAAAGCAACTCTATCCTCACTGTTATTGGGAATAATTACCGCCGTAGTGATGGAAGTTGTCGCTTCCGGACGTATTTTAAAACCTGCCGCAAACGCACAGCCGGAATCACCTCTTGACATCCAATCAGCCACAAACCGGAATTTGTTAGGAATAATAGTCTGATCTATGCCAAGCATAACTCCTGTATGATTAGGCAAACGCTGGTCTCCTGACACATAAACACCCGATGTGAGAGTAGTTCTCGTTTTCCTGACAAGATATGAACCGTGTGAAAAAACCATGCTTTCAGGTTTTTCACCGGCAGTTAACGTTGGATTTATTTCACCGCCTATTGTAAGCCTTGCCGCCCGATTTATCCTGAAAACCTTTTTTGCCGCAAGATTCAAACGTACATCCGTGTCATGACTATCAATATTTGTTCCCGCACCTATTGAAATCTCAGTGTCTTTACCGGTTCCTATAGTAATCTGCGGAGTCAGTGAAACATACTTTCCGGCTCCAAATGTAGAAAAACGATTGGATTGTTTAAGTATAACCTCGCCTCCCGGCAGTACATCCGATGACGGAATAGTGATAATAGTCTGTTTTGCATAACAGACACCGCTATTTATGAATATAACCGCAGACACGGATATAGAGAGAAAAAACCTTTTTACTATTCCCATAACTACATTATGAACTAAAGTTTGAAAATTGAAACTAAAATATAAACTTTTTTAAACAAAAGTATAAACTTTTGTAAAACTCTATAAAGTTTTTTCAGGTTTGTGCCGATAATAAAAATACAAATACAAATAGGAAGTAAGTATGACAGAAAAAAAATTGGAAAACGGGGTCTCAGTTTTCTCGAGAACAACAGAACTTTTAGGAGAAGATCCATTAGAAGAAATTTTTGCGCTAAATCTTGGTGATTTCTTAACCGAACATTTAATATCAGAAGAACTGGCACAAAAAATTAAAAAACATGATGCTAATGACAAAGCAGAAGGCTTAAAACGCCAGCTTAAAGAGCTGATTTCGATTTACTCAATTAACAACACCCTCAGCGTGCTCGGCTTTAGCAGTAAAGAAGATTACGTAATATACAATTCTATTGCCAAAACAATAGTACAGATGCTTGATATAGAAGCATGTCATATTTTTCTGTCGGAAGAATATGCAAAAGGTTTAAAATCAGAACATCAAGATATTGTTCTCGTCGGCTCCTCCGTTGATTTCAACGATGATATCTACTCATTTAAAATCGGCTGCAGCACAAATGATGAAAATTTTCTGACCGAAGCCTATGAAATGAAAAAAACAATAATGATACCTGCAAGACAATTGCCTGAATGTTTTAATAAACTGACAACAGAAAATATGGAAAAATCAGAATTTACAGCTATTCCTATGCATAATAATGCAGAGTCGGTAGGTGTTGTGCTATTACAGCATTCTTCAGAAAAATCACTGTCTAATGAATTTGCAATGCTTGTAAAAACAACAGCTAAACTTTTTGCAACATCAATGCTGCTGCAAAAACTAACTGAAGAAACTGCAAAAACAATAACAGCAGAGGTTATCTCAAGCTCTGAATTACAGCATCTCAGAGCAGAGCTTACTGCAACAATAGGAGATTTAGGAGAGCAGCAGCAGCAGTTTGTAGAAATGCTCGCAAAAGCAGTTGATGCCAAAAGTAAATACAGCAACAACCATTCACAGAATGTTGCTAATCTCGCAAAAGAACTGTGCAATTTTCTTGAATTAAATGAAAAAACAAAAGATTTGATATACTATGCAGGTTTGCTGCAAAATATCGGTAAAATAACACTGCCATCAGAGTTGTTTGATAAAAAAGACGCTCTGACGAAAGATGAATGGGAAAAGCTGCAAAACCACCCGAATGTCGGAGTCAGCCTGCTTATGAGTATTAACTTTCTCTCGGAAGTTATCCCCTACATACATTATCACAAAGAAAGATGGGACGGCAAAGGAGAACCTGAAGGTCTCAAAGGTCACAGTATACCGCTCGGCTCAAGAATTATTGCAATTGCAGATGCATACTGTGCACTAACTGAAGACCGTCCGTACAGAAAGGCTATGAGCAAAGAAAAAGCCCTTGAAATTATGCAGCAGGAAGCCGAATCGAAATGGGATCCTGTACTCGTAAATGCACTCGTACATTTATTAAACCAAAAATAGGATTTTATCTCGAAAAAATGAATGAGAGACAGAGCTAACATGAAAAAATTTTTTATATTTATTATAATAATGTCTATGCTGTTTCCGGCTGCTTGTTTTGCCGCACCTAAAAAACAGCAAAGCACTCTGACTCTCACATATGAAACAAAAGACAGTTTCATAATAAAATCAAAAATTATTTATCCAAAAGCAAAAAAAGAGAAATACCCTCTTGTCATTATGCTCCATTCTCTCGGATACTCCAGTTCATACTGGACAAATCTGCCAAAACTATTGAATGACAAAGGATATGCTGTTTTGCTTATTGATTTAAGAGGACACGGAAAAAGCTTATATGACTCAAATTTCCGGATACATTACTGGACTAAATATACAAATTCTCAATTTAGCAAATATCCTAAAGACATAGTAGAAATGATAAACTATGTATTATATGCATACAAAAATATTTCAGCACAGGATTATGCAATAATCGGAGCGGATATTGGCGCAAACACAGCGATACTCGCAGCCGAACAACTTAAAGTAAAGCCAAAAGGACTTGTACTGATTTCGGCTTCTATAAAATTTAAAGGACTATATACACCTATTGCGATGACAAATCTCGGCACAACACCTATTCTCGCAATTGCCAGTCAAAGAGATAATTATTCTTATAAACAATTGCAAGAGCTCAAAAAATTTGCACAGGGAAAATATGATGAAAAAATATATCCGCTGGGTGGTGCAGGAATGCTCATGCTAAAGGCAAATCCGGCTATGTCCGGCTATATTGCGAACTGGATAGGAGAAGTATTAAAATAATCTATACTGAATATGTAAACAAATATTAAAATCAATTTATCATGCTAAACCATGATTATTATTGAATATGCGTATTTTGTACAATTAATAAATAAAGAAAATTCCCTGTTTACTCTTCACAAGCAATGCATTATCTGGTTTAATAATAATATAAATTATACGGATAAAATTTCGATATTAGATATTGGGGAGGAGATTTTGGAAAAACCAAATCAGAGCTGATAGAAATCAGCTCTTTTTTATTGGCATTATTGTTTTTATTGGCATTTTTACACTTTATCAGCCATAAATCTATATTTTTTTTAAAGCTTGCTTCCTGCTGCTTTATAAAGACCGATAGAATCCACCATGCATTCCACCTTCTGCTGCGCAACAAGTTTATCTATGGACAAAAGATTTTCTCTAAACTGTATCAAATCCAGCTGTGAAATAGTACCCTGCTCGTATTTAAGCTCATTATAGCGATAATCCTCTGACTCTAAATCAAACTGTTTTATGGTTCTTTCCATTTTTTCTTTATCCAGTTTTACTGACAGCAAAGAATCGTTAACTTCCTGAATAGCCGTAAGGTTTGTCTGATAATAATTATGCAAAACTCTTTCATACCTTGCTTTTTGCAGCCTGAGATTTGCAAATCTGCGACCGCCGGTAAACAAAGGTGCCATTATCCCCCCGCCCAGCATCGTAAGCATATCTCTTGTCGTAAAAAGACTGCCGAAGTTCGCTGTGTTAAAAAGCGCAAGTCCGAGAATATTTATAGAAGGCAAAAACTCTTTTCTTGCAACCCGCACATCTATTCCTGCTTTTTCCACCATCTTTTCTGCTTTTAAATAATCAGGTCTGGACATAATTATGTCTGATGAAATTTCCGAAGGTACTCTGCTGTTTAAAGCAAGGTCATCAAGAGATGTTCTGGATAATGAAGCAGAATTTGCAGGACTTTCTCCTACCAGCACAGCCAGCTGGTTCAATGCTTTTTCTCTCTGCTTCTTCAGCTCAATCAACTCTGTTTCCCCGCTCACAAGTGCTTTATTAGCTTTTATTGTATCAGCTGTGGAGGTCAAACCTTCACGGTTGCGTTTCAACATCAAATCATAAATTTTTTCTCTTGATTTTACTATTTCTTCCTGTAATTCAATCATTTTATCCAGTTTTACAACATTAAAGTATGTAGTTCCGACAGCAGCTGCTACGGCAATATATGCGGCACGCTCATCAAATTTCGATGCTTCGTATGATTTTTTTACTGATTTTGTTTTGTCTCTGTTTTTCAGGAATAAATCCAATTCATAACTGGCAAAAACCGGCATTGCAAAAGCCCAATCTGACGATGTAGAGCCGGGCATTTTTATATAATTCGGTGAAAAACCGGCACCTATCTGCGGCAGTTCATTTGAAAACTGGGCTTTTACATTCTGGTAGTACTCTTCAACAGCAAGTGTTGCCGCTTTCAAATCATGGTTATTCTGTACTGCACGTGAAATATAATCACTCAAGACAGGGTCGTTGAAATTTTCCCACCATTCGATATTTAAATACTCAAACTTATTTTCCTGTGAATGTTTTTTTTCTTTTTTACTTTTTGATGCATAAGATTTAAACTGCTTTGGCTGTGCGTCTGATTTCGAATCTCCTGCTGCAAAAGCCAGCGGAGCAAGCATACCTGTCTGAATACAAGTTATAATCGCTAATATAATAACCTTTTTCAATTTTCTTCCCTCTGAATTTTCTAAAGCTTGCAATTTTTATGTTCGTATGTTAGCATAACTATGTTGCAAATGCAACATGTAATTTTTGCAACACATTATTGTAACTACAAAACATATTAACACACAAAGGAATCAAAAAGCTAAATGCAGGATAATGAAACAAAACACTACATAGATTCATTACATTATGATCTGGAACTGACCGGAAAATACACAAAAACTTTAGGAATTCAGGTATTTCAAAAATTCAAACCCAATATACCGATTGATTGTTTTATTTTACTGGATACAATTTCGTGCAATCCCGGAATCTGCCAGAGAGATTTAGCAAGATTGATATTAAAAGACAGAGCCAACACCGGAAGGTCTCTGGATATCCTTGAAAAAGAAGGATTTGTTCACAGATATAACGATACCAAAAATAACAGACTTGTCAGGAAAATGGAAATAACAGAAGAAGGTAAAAAATTTTTACAAAAAGCGACTGAATATTTTCTTCCCATAAAAGAACAGATAGATACAATTATTACAGAAGAAGAAGAACGACTGGTAAGAGATATTTTAAAAAAACTGAGAGACGGAATAGAAAATTTAATAGAAAAACAAATATAATGTATTGAACAGAAAAATACATGAAGTATGAGGTAAGAGATGAGCGACAACGAAACAAAAGAACAAACACCGGAACAGGAAGAGAAAAGAAAACCGTTTAAAAGATATATAGCCGCAGCTGTTGGTCTTGTACTTGCTGTTATATGTGGATATTTGATATACGAAGCAATTCACTATCAGACAACAGATGATGCTTATGTTGAAACCACAACAGTACAGGTTTCGCCTAAAATTTCAGGGCAGGTTATAGAGGTCTATATAAAAGACAACCAGCACGTTAAAGAAGGTCAACTCGTAGCAAAAATCGATCCCGCAGACTATGAAGTCAAACTTGCACAGGCACAGGCAAATTACGACAGGGCGTTATTAAACCAGAAAAACGCAAGAGCAGTTCATGCAGCAACAAAAACACAGATAGATGTAGCCCGCAAAGATTTAATCAGATACGAAAACCTCTACAATGAAGGAGCTGTATCCAAACAGACGCTGGATGCGGCACAGGCAAAATATGATGCGGCACAGGCACAGTTAACGCAGTCAGAACAGGCTTTGCTCTCTCAAAACAATTCTAAAGTTGCCGATGCTGAAATAAAAGCACTGAAAGCATTAAGAGATCAGGCAAAACTTAATCTTTCATACACAAATGTCTATGCCCCGCAAGACGGAACTGTCTCAAGCAGAAGAGTAGAAAAAGGTATGTATGTACAAACAGGCTCTCCGTTATTTACACTGGTGCCTGAAGAAGTCTGGGTTGTTGCTAATTACAAAGAAAATCAGCTACGACACATGAAACCAGGACAGCCGGTAGACATAAAAGTGGATACATATCCGGATAAAGTATTTAAAGGAAAAATAGACAGCATACAAAGAAGCTCCGGTGCAAAATCAAGTCTGTTTCCACCGGAAAATGCAGTTGGCTCCTTTGTTAAAATTGTACAAAGAATACCTGTTAAAATCATATTTACAGAAAAAATAGATACAGAAAAATACTCGATAGTACCCGGAATGTCGGTAGTACCGAAAGTAAAAGTCAAATAAAATAACCCTATCTTAACATTCCGCACCCTTTCTGCTGTTTAAAGGGAGGGTGCTTTTTTTTAAAAACGTTCAATAGAAAAATTCAATATGGAAAATATTATACCACAAGAAGAATGGAAACCATCACGAAACCCGTGGGTTATAACGGCGGCAATACTTTTGCCGGTAATCATTTTTGCAATAGACGGAACTATTGCCAATGTTGCACTGCCTCATATGGCAGGAAGTTTTTCAGCAAGCCATGACGAATCAACCTGGATACTGACAAGCTATCTGATAGCAAGCGGTATAATCATCCCGATGGTTGACTGGTTCAGCAGAGTTTGCGGACGTAAAAATTTTCTGATAATCAGCGTAATCATATTTACGCTGGCTTCTATGCTCTGCGGAATGGCGCAGTCTCTGGGGCAAATGGTAATATTCCGTATACTTCAGGGCATCGGGGGCGGAGGAATAATCCCTATTGCCCAGGCAGTTTTACTGGAAAGCTTTCCAAAAGAAAAACGTCCCGCCGCTATGGCAATGTTTGCGCTGGGCGTGCTGCTTGCTCCGATAATAGGACCTGTTCTAGGCGGCTGGATTACTGACAACTGGACATGGCCGTGGATTTTTTTCATAAATGTGCCTTTCGGAATAATTGCAGCAATTATTTGCAATTCAGTTCTGGAAGATCCGCCATATGCCAGTAAACAAAAGAATGTAAAAACCGACGGAGCTGGTTTTTTCTTTCTGGTAATATGGCTTGTGACATTACAGATAGTACTGGACAAAGGAAACAATTCAGACTGGTTTAATGCGGCATGGGTCTGTTGGACTTCGGCTGTATCAGCTCTGGCCTGTATTGCATTTTTCATATCACAGCTTAAAAACAAAGAGTCTCTAATTGACCTGTCTGTATTTCGTGACAAAAACTTTTTAAACGGAACAATAATTCTTGTAATGATAAATTTAATACTTTATGCAGCACTCGCAATATTACCGCAATTTTTGCAGGTAATGCTCGGTTATACTGCGTTTTTAAGCGGATTTTCCATGATGCCGCGCGGTCTCGGGTGTATGGTATCTGTGATTATATGCGCTGCAATTGCAGACAGAATTGACAACAGAAAACTTGTTGCAGCAGGTTTGTTTTTCATCGGGCTGGGCGGTTTTGTATTTGGTAATCTTAATCTGCAAATATCAACGGTCAACATTATTATTCCGAATGTTTTTTACGGTCTGGGTATGGGATTTGCAATGATTCCGCTTATAACATTATCAAACAACACGCTTCAAAACTCACAGCTTACTAACGCAAGCGGAGTGCAGAACCTGTTAAAAAACATAGGCTCTGCCGTCGGAACCTCTTTTGTCGCAACAGCAATTTCCAGATTTTCACAAATTCACCAGCACTATCTTGTTGACAATTTAACAGAACTAAATCCTGTGTTTACTGATAAACTTCAAATGATTGCCGCTGCACTTTCACAGTATACGCACCCTTCAGTTGCTAATTATATGGCACAAAGTACACTCTACAAACAAATGGTACAGCAGGCTCACCTTTTAGCATACATGGATGCTTTCAGAATTTTCGGAATACTTGCAGTTATTGTAATCCCGCTGCTGTTCTTTATTGACAGCAATATACCAAAATGTTCCGCTAAAAAGAAAAATAATTAACAAGATTCAATATATTTTGCTTATCAGTGAATATTAAAATTCTGCAGATATCAAATATAAGAATAAATTTTTAAATACAGCCGGATATGTAGAGAAGGTTGATAAAAAAATTTATTTTTAAATCAATAATTATAGTGATTACAGAAAACCGGGAGACACAAAATGAGCAACGACATTATAGAAAAAATCTACAAAGTATCCGAAATGGCAGGCGGTGTAAATGAAGTCGTAATTTTTACCGACCACTTTAAAATTTTCGGCTCACTTGTAAACGATGACAAAAACAATCTCAAACACCTTCTTACACTAAAAAATGCATCAATTTGCAAACACACTGATGAATGCTCCTGCAGCCTTGATAGTCCGATGTATGAATGGCTGAATGTGTGCGAAGAGAAAATTGCAGCTTTCAGTATTCTGGGATATCAGAGCTGCGCAAATTAAACACCAAAAAGCCCCGTAACGGGGCTTTTTCTATCTATCTTTCATTTAGTGCTTCGGCACATTCTGAGCAAAGCGTCGGATGAGAACCGTTAGTACCTAGTTCTCTATATTTCCAGCATCTTTCACATTTTTCACCAATAGCTTTAGTTACAAAGATGGTGTAATCATCCTCTGTATATGTCTGGAGAACATTTTGCGGAGCCTCATCAACAACAAACGCCTGTGAGGTGATAAATATATTAGAAAGCTCATCAGCATAATAATTCAGAAGTTTTTTGTCGCCGCCTTGAATGTATACAGCAACCTCAAGAGAGCTTCCTACACGTTTTGTTGCTCTTAATGGCTCAATGGCTCTGGTTACGATTTCTCTCAGTTTTAAGATTTGCGAAAATTCTTTTTCAAGCTCGTCATTATGCCATTTTGCATTCGAAATCGGCCAGTCTGCAAGTAAAATACTTTCAAGTCCGGATTTTTGCAGTTCCGGTGTATGCTGCCATATGTCCTCTGCCTGATGCGGCATTACCGGCGCAATCATTCTTGTCAGAGCCTGTGATATTTCATATAGAACAGTCTGGCAGGCTCGCCTTGAGAGTGATTTTTTACCTGCGGTATAAAGTCTGTCTTTAACAATATCGAGATAGAACGAACTCAAATCTACAGCCGCAAAATTTTGTAAATACTGGAAGTATTTATAAAACTCATAAGCCTCAAACGCATCTGTTACATTATGTATAAGTACGTTTAGCTTGTGCAGAGCAAATTTGTCAATATCTTTCAAATCATTGTAATAGACATAATCATTTTCCGGATCAAAATCATATATATTACCAAGAAGAAAACGTGAGGTGTTTCTGATTTTTTTGAATATTTCAACCATCTGTTTAACAGCATTTTCTCCTATTTTAACGTCGTTTCTGTAGTCAACAGAAGCAGCCCAGAGTCTAAGTACATCCGTACCATAGTATTTTATGATATCCTGTGGCGCAACAACATTACCCAGAGACTTGCTCATTTTTTTGCCTTCTTCGTCCAGTACAAACCCGTGAGTCAATACCGTCAGATATGGAGCAATCCCTGTTGTGGCAACAGAAGTCAGCAGCGAGGACTGGAACCAGCCCCGATGCTGGTCTGAGCCTTCAAGATACAAATCAACAGGAGGATGACCGAGCTCTTCATGTCTTTTTTCAACGACAGCTCTGTGAGTTATGCCGGAATCAAACCATACATCCATAATATCTTTTTCTTTTAAAAAGTGATGGTTTTGACACTTTGGACATCTGAATCCGGGTGGAAGCAGGTGTTTTGCATCATATTTAACCCAGACATCCGATGTTTCTTTATCAAAGATTTTTGCAACATGCTCGATTGTTTCCGGCGTAACAATAACCTTCCGGCAACCTTGGCAAAAAAGAACAGTTATAGAAACCCCCCAGGTTCTCTGTCTGGAAATACACCAGTCGCTTCTTGAGGCAACCATATTAGAAATACGCTGCTCGCCTGATGCCGGTATCCATTGAACATTTGAAATAGCATCAAGTGCTTCTTTTCTAAACTTATCTACCTTGACAAACCACTGCGGCGTAGCTCTGTAGATAACAGGATTTTTACATCTCCAGCAATGCGGGTAGCTGTGAGTTATTTCTTTATGAGAAATAAGCGCATCATGCTCAAGCAGTTTGTTTATAACAATTTTATTCCCATCAGTATATTTTACACCCTTAAGGTCAGGCACCTGCTCTGTCCAGTAACCTTTTGCATCAAGCGGAGACAAAACATCCAGACCGTACTTCGTACCGACTTCCCAGTCCTCCAGACCGTGTCCGGGAGCAGTGTGAACACAGCCGGTACCGGCATCGGTCGTAACATGGTCTCCCAGAATAATCGGGCTGTACCTGTCATAAAGCGGATGAACAGTACGAAGATTTTCGAGTTCAGCCCCCTGAAGTGTGCCCAGAACTTTTATTTTTTCCGGCTCAAGTTCGCTGTCCTGAATAAACGAATTCAACAAATCAGAAGCCACTACAAAAACTTCTTCTTCATATTCAACAAGAGAATACTCAAGTCTGGCATTCAAACAGATAGCGAGGTTCGAAGGAATTGTCCACGGGGTTGTCGTCCAGATAACCGCATAAAGAGGTTTTTCTGAATTCACGCCGGCTCTTGAATAAGCAAGCTTGGCTGCCCCTTCCTCAAATTCAAATTTTACATAAATTGCAGTTGAGGTATGATCTGCATATTCAACTTCGGCTTCAGCAAGTGCTGTTTCGCATTCAGGACACCAGTAAACAGGTTTTAATCCTTTTTCAATATATCCCTTCCTGTACATTTCACCGAATACTCTCACCTGTTCAGCCTCAATCTCAGGCGAAATAGTCACATAGGGCCTGCCCCAGTTTCCCCAGACCCCGAGTCTTTTAAAATTGTCCTCCTGTCCCATAAGGTTTTTATACGCAAATTCTCTGCATTTTAACCTTAAAAGATAGGGAGAAACAGCATTGCGCCCGCCTTTTATTGTTTTCACAACAGCGTTTTCAATCGGCAGTCCGTGTCCGTCATACCCAGGAACAAAAGGAGAATAATAACCGGACATTGATTTGTATTTTACAACAATATCCTTTAATATTTTGTTTAATGCAGTTCCTATATGGATTTTGTCTGAACTCAAATACGGCGGTCCGTCATGGAGCACGAATTTATTCTCTTTATCTCTTTGTTTTAAATTCTTTTTGTAAATCTGGTTTTGAGCCCAGAATTCCTGGATTTCTATTTCTCTGTTAGCCGCATTTGCTCTCATAGGAAGCGTAGTTTGCGGAAGATTAAGCGAATCTTTATATTCTTCTGTCATATTTCCCTCTATTCCTTGTTATATAGTAATAATTCTATACTAAAGACGAATAAGGGTCAAAGTATTTTTGTATTAGTTTAAAACAGACCTTTTCTCGCAAGCAGTATACCGATAATTGCAGCAAAAAACAGAGAAAGCAGTAATATTAAAACAAATGCATAATGGTCATGTCCAAGCGGAACAGCAACATTCATCCCCCAAAAACTGGCAACCATAGTCGGTATAGCGAGAATAATCGTCACTGAAGTCAAAAACTTCATCACTATATTCAGATTATTTGAAATAATAGATGCAAATGCGTCCATCATACTTTCGAGAATGTTTCTGTGCATTTCAACCATCTCTATTGCCTGTTTATTCTCAACAATTACATCTTCCATTAAATCTTCAATTTCTTCATTGTAGTGCATAAATGTACTAAAACTCGGAAATTTTTTGAACCTGCTCAATTTATCTAATACATGCCCGTTGTCTTTTAGAGCTGTTGTAAAGTACACCAAACTCTTCTGCACTGCCAGAAGCTGAAACAATGCCTTGTTTTTCATTGTTTTTCTGAGCTCATCTTCAATTCTTTCCGTATGCCTGTTTATGTGCTCAAGATATCTTAAGTAAAATTTTGTTGAACGGAAAAGAATCTGGAACATAAATCTAGTTTTGTCTTTTGTATCAAAGAGTTTAGCAGTATCCTGATTAAAAAACGATATTATCCTGTTTTCTTTTAAAGAAACCGTAACAATATTATCAGGAGTCATAATAATACCTAAAGGCAATGTATCAAAACTGTTCTCATCCTCCATAACCGGAACATTTGTGATTATCAAAAGTTTATCATCATCAATTTCTATACGTGAACGCTCCTCGGAGTCCAGAGAATCCCTTAAGAAGTCAGCTTCTATATTTAATGCTCCGGCCACCTCTTTAATTTCATCCGCCGTAGGTTTAATCATATTAAACCATGCTCCTTTGTCAAACTCCCCTATCGTGAGCTCTTTTAGGGTTTTGTCATCTTGTGTTTTATATATCTGGAGCATAATATAGACCCTATCTGATGTACTTTCGGAAGTATAGAATTATTATACAACAAGTATAAAAAAATTTTTAGTATTATTGCAAGAATTAAACTCACTATTTAAAATTATTTTTCAGCACGTCAGAATAATTGTAAATTGTTATAAAGGTAGTATTGACTAATAAAAATATTGTTGCTAATATGCACCTATGAATAAACTGAATTCTTTAAACTTGAATAAAAGTTGGTGGTGCCTGTAGAAAGTACAGGTATATAACGTATATTTTTATAAAAGACCTGTACTAAAAAAATTATGTACAGGTTTTTTAGTTTAAAGAAGGTAATAAATATGCACGTCACATTAATAAATACACTGGCTCAGCCGCTAAAAACAGCAGCAAAGTTTATAAACCATCAGGAACAGGCTTCCGGTCTTTCAACCTCACGTTTTATACAGGATACCGGAACATGCCTTTTGCCCAAAGCTGTATTCTCCAGAAGTGCCGCAGACCTTGCTGAAAATTCTTTTCTTGAATTGACCGAAAGCGGACTTGTGTATTTTGTACCTGCACTAATCGGAGAAAAAATATCCAGAAAGATATTTTCAAAAAAGCTTGAAAAAAGTGCAAAAGAACTTGTTTCTGTTCAGGCGGTAAAATTGCTGGAGCAAAAAAATCCGCTAAACAAGCAAATACTTCCCGTAAAAGCGGCTATTGCTCTGAGCGCAATGTTTATACCGCTTACAGAATTTACACTTAATTATTTCAAAAATATTTTTACCTTAAAAACATTTAAAAAAGCTGACTTTAATAATATTGCAGCTCTTGAAAACAAAAAAGAAGATAAAGAACTCCAGAAAAAAGTTGAAAAAAGTGCTCAAAAGCATATACTCGGTGCAGCTTCTGTCTTTGCAGGATGTTTAGGACTGGGTACACTCATAGCGAAAAAGGGAAACACCAGCAAAATACTACAAAACCTAAGTGAGCTTATTCTTGCACCGGGCAGCAAATTATTTAAAAATAATGAAAAAGCTAAAAACTTCTTCAACAAGTATCTTAGTATTGATTTTGCACAACAGGACGGAAAACTTGTTTTAAGCAAAGGACAGTTAACCTCCTGTGTTTTGATAGGCGGAGCCGGATATTTCGGTGCCTCAAAAGACAGAGGCAAACAGAACTTTCTCGAAACTCTGTTCAGATTCCCGGTTGTCGGTTTTTACATTATTACAGGCAGTGAATTATTTGAAAAAGGATTTAAAAAACTGCTTGTAAAAGCCGGTAAATGCAAAGAAACTATCGGTAAAAACCTGCAGGTTCCTTCTTTTGAAGAACTAGGGGATTTGGCCAAAACATATGCACAAAAAAACGGAACAAAAGCCGCTGATGAATTTAAAAAACTTGCAAAGCAAAAAACTCTTATATCAGGAGTTCCATTCCTGTTTAGCATAGGTTTTATGGGATTTTTTGTTGCCGGAATTTCTAATGTGTTTACAAAATACAGATTTGAAAAAGCAAAGCAGTCAAATACGGGTAAAAACCGGATAATACAAGAAAAACAACAGCTTCCGCCTGCTTTTAAATCGTTTATGCAGTAAATACAGAAACAAACAACAATAAAAAAGCGTTTAGTTACCCTAAACGCCTTTTATAATCATTTCATATTTAGTCTAGTTTTGCACTGAAATTTTATCCGTTTTACTCTATCTCTCATTATCCCCCGGCAAGTCCAGTTTTGCCATGTGTTTTTTTTACTCTGATTTCCCCAAATCAGTAACCGTTTTCTACGCTAATCAAGCAGTGCTTCAAGAATAGCTGCATTTTTTGTTGCAATTGAATTTTCACGAATCCTGTTTCTGTGAATGTAAGTTCTGAGTGCTTCACGAATGAGTTCACTGCGTGAACGATTTTCAGCACCTGCAACTTTGTCGATTTCGTCTAAAAATTTTTCCGGCATTGAAATAAGTACTCTTGACATTTTTTCCTCCTGTGGCTTAATTAATCTCTCTTTGTATCTCTCGTACTTATATAAACGCAAAACCGAAATAAAAATTGCCACTTTTGTATATATTTTGTATGCGATTTGTAATATATCTTAACATATCACCTGTAAACTATTGCTGTTACGGTATAATAAATAAAATGGAAAAGATGAGTTTAAAATGTTATGCGCACCTCGGTGATGCTGTTTATGAAGTTTTTATCAGAGAAAAAATTATTCAGGTCACATCAAATCTTTCGAAACTGCATAAATTAACCATATCATTTGTCTGTGCATCATTTCAGTGCGAACTTGCGGATTATTTATACAAATATCTGGATGAAAAAGAAAAAGACCTGTTCAGAAGAGGAAAAAATATCCAGATTTCTTCAGCAAGACGCATAAATCAGTCCCTGCACAGAATAGCAACAGGATTTGAGGTTTTAATAGGATACTGGCACCTGAATAACAAAGAAAGATTAGCAGAAATATTCAGACTCATTGATGGGTATATTGCTTCTAAAAAGTTAATATAGCTTGAATTTCATATATGTATGTTTTATAATCAGGTTACTCACCATCCTCAATGCAGATGAAAATGCATATGAAAGGAAAAAACAATGGCAAATATTAAATCCGCAAAAAAGAGAATACTTGTTGCAGAAAGAAACAGATTAAGAAACGTTGCTGCTAAATCTGCGATTAAAACTGCGTCAAGAAAAGTTCTCGAACTGGCACAGGCCAAAGACGAAGAAGCATTAAAACCCGCTTTGAGCAATCTTTACAAACTTTGCGACAAAGCTGTTTCAAAAGGTATTTTGCACAAAAATACAGCTTCCAGAAAAAAATCCAGACTTACTGTTGCAGCTAACAAGCTTCTTGCAAAATAAGCCGGATTGGATTTATATTCGAAATTGAAATGCGTTTCTTTATCAGAAACGCATTTTTTTATCTTTATTTCAGTAATTAAAACAGTAGAACCGTGTTCTATTATAAACATCACTGTTTATCCAGTCCGTTCAACCTTTCAAAGGCTCTTTGAACTGCATTTTCTTTTGCAACAAATCTTTTGTATTCATCTACAACATCATCCAGTTTTAAATTTATCAGTGCCAGCTCCCTCATTGTCGAATTATACAAATCACTGTTTTGTAAATCATTTGTTGACTTTAGTAAAGCAGCAACTGCCGCTTTTTTTGCCTTTTTTGCCGTCAGCTCAGCAATCTGTTTTTCCATAATTTCCCGTTTAGAAAGTGTCGTTCTAAACATTCCCCTGACTTTATCTATCATTTACATCCCTTTCAAAAAAGCACCGAATGTTTTGTTATACTGATTCAAAAGTGTACCCTGTGTATGCTGTTGAGATAGTTGTATCTGCTGCTCATTATTCTTTTTACTCTTATTAACGGCCTTTGTAATAGCAATATTCAATTTAGGAATACCCCATCCGAGTACAATACCGGAGTATGCATAACCGAGAAGCTGGGCAATATTTTTCTGTCTTATACGTTTTTGCAGCAGCTTAATATCTTTCTCCATATCTTTTGGTGCTTTTTTGTAAAGCTCATCGAGAAGAACTCTGTAGGGTTTTATCTTGCCTTTTTCATCAACAACAGCAATACCGGCTTTTTTCAGTAATGGTTGTATCAATTCATCGTGCGTTTTTTCTGCTGCTTTTGTAATCCATTTCCAGCCTTTTGAAATTGCATTGCCTTTGTTCATTTTAGCAGCGTTTTTATCTAGATTAATTAAATCTTTATCAAATGCATTTGATACAAGCTTAGAAACAAATCCGCCTAATATCAGCCAGTTTACAAATCCTAATGAATCTTTTATAGAGCTTTCTCTAAGTTCATTTTTGTCTCTTGCCGCAACCAGCCGGCTCATAATCGTCAACGCATAAACCAGCTTAAACTGGTTTATTGTCGGAACTATACCTTTATACTGAAGCAGTGAGAGCATTTCTTTCGGTTTCTTGGTAATAGTAGAAATCATTGCAGTACCAATACCGAGAGCCATGACAATTTTCAAGATTTTGAATTTCAATGATTTGTCCGGCGGAGTATCAACACCGACAAATTTATCTGAGCCCGTGCGTTTTTTGGTTAAGTACATGTTAATAGGCTGAAGGCTCATTCCGATTGCAGACGTAATACCGAGTCCAAGTAGAGCAGTAGCACCTTTTGTTTTCTTGAGAGCAGACCTGAATTCTGCAGCAGGTATAGCTTTCACTCCTTCTTTTGCATCATGTATCGCTTTATCAAGATATGCCTTTCTGATTGCAACAGCATTGCTTACATGATTTTCCAGAGAATTATAAACAGACTGTTCACCCCTTGAAACTTTGATATCGCAGTTTGCACCGATATCGCCGGTCACAAGCGATTTTATCTTTGCCATTACATCTTTTTTGACTTTATACGAATCCTCGCCCATTTCAGACATAAGCTTCGTTGCTTCTTCTACAGTTCCCTGATTAAGACTCCGCCACTGTGAACCGTTCAGACCTTTCATATTCTCAAAAAATTTTCTGTAATAATCAGATGCAGAATTCTTTGTATCATCCACAAAGTCACTGAATAAATCAATTGCTTCATCGTTAATAAACATCAAATGAGCTTTAACACCGTTTGATTTATTTATTGCGTGCGAAAGCAAATAACCGGCACCAAGTCCAACAAAACCTGCTGCAGCGTGATTAAGCGTGCTTGAGAACTCTCTTGTTCCTGTTTCTATACCGGCATCCACACCTCTTGAAAAATCAACAGCCGTTCTCGGTGCACCCATAAACCCGACATCAACGAGTATAGCTCCAATAGCAGGATTTGTCGCAAGGTAATTGAGAGCCTGAGTACCGGCAGTGCCCAAGCTTTTAAAATTGTGTTTAACTTTTCCGGTATTTGACTTTTTTAAATTGTTATTTTTGTTATCGGCAATTGGCGTAGTAAGTTTAGAAATATACATATTATTTACCTTGTTTTTGAGGAAAACCTATCATTCCGAATGCCTGAAAAGTTCGTCTTGCTGACGGTCTGTCTATATTGATTACGGGGCGCAGGTGATAGTTATTCAGGTTGGCTTCCATTTCTTTTTTGTGTTTAATTTCAGTTTGTTTTCTCACATACCACGGAACAAACATTCCCAAAATCAACATCGAAAATCCTAAACTGCTAAGCTCACAAACTGATCTGAGATTTTTAGCCTGAGGATATTTTTTCAACAGCAATGCTGTTTCATCAAATGTTTTCAGGTGAGTATCATTAACCCAGTAACTGAAATTTTTCCAGACCTGTTTAAATCTGTTTTGAACTTTTTCAGGTGCTTCTTTAGTATAATTCAAAAGATCTATTTTTGAAACTTTTTTAATTAGAGTAGCAACACCCTTTGGAACATAGTCGCAGAGCATATACAAACTCATAAATGTAGCAAGATCTCTCCATTTTACTTCTTTTAGCTCATTTTTATCTTCAGAAGCAAGCATTCTGCTGGCGAATGTAGCTGTAGCAATCCACCTGCACTGGTCCATTGTGGGCATATTTTTTGTAAACTGGAGACCTTTGAATATATTCTTCAAACTTGATTTATCTTTCAGCGATGCATATGCAACTCCGACCATCAGTGCAGCAGCACCGATTTTATCCAGCCAGAATTTTGATTTTTCGCTGTTTGTCATTTCACGGGTTTTCTTTTTTGTCACAAAATCTTTATAAATCGGAGCACCGTCCTGACCGGAACGCACTCTCGTAATCCATCTGTTAATAGACTGCATCGAAGCAGCGAGCGGAATAACAATAGCCAGCCCGATAAGGCTCTTTTTGTTTACAAACCGTTCTATCTGTTTTTCAAATTTACTTAAATCACCGATATGTTTTGCAAAGAACGGCTTCAGGTCAGACATGTCACGCAAAAGCAGACTAAGGTTTTGACCCAGAGGCTTCTTGTCTTTAATAAATCTGATATTTTCAGCACCGCCCGTATGAGCAAGAAGTGCCATTTCAGTTTCTTTTAATGCCTTTTTCGCTTCTTTGCCGGTAATTTTACCATCAACAATATCCTGATATTTACTAAGGACATTCTTGATATCCCCGTTATTTAAATCAAGTTTATTCCAGTTTTTACCGGAATTAAACTCTAAATCACCAAACACACCTTTGATGTAATCAGCAGTATTTCCGTTTGCATCAGCAAAGTATTTTGATAAAGTTTCAGTACTGCGCTGATTTGCCCATAAGCCGGATAAACCGCCATTGTCTTTTCCGAATTTTTCAAGAACTTTTGCAACACCCAAAACAATAAATCCAGGTATCAGACAGTTGACAATAAGCCCTGACGATTCTCTTCGAAAAGTTTCAGCTGCGGCAAAACCGTTTGTTTTTGCATCAACCCATGTTCTCGGAAAAATGGCGGTCAGACAGTCAATTAAAGAAACACTGACCATTGGATTTACATTACACTGCTGCAAAACCCATGTAACGCCGCTAATAAGCGAATTCGCACCGCCGGACAGAATATCCTGAACACCTTTAAAGGCTGGTCTGTTTTTGCTTGCGTATGAAATTGCATTTTGCGGGCGTGAATAAACATTTTTTGGCTCTTGAGCATCACGGCTGTTATATTGATATTTTATTTGCGGCTGTATACTAACTTTTTGCATCATAATCTCTAATGTTTTAAGCAGACTGTGTAAAATAGTAAATGTGACGACTAATCAATAAATTTATACAATAACATCGTACTGTTTCTATCATACCAAGTCATTATATAAATACAAATCACGTAAAAATTTTTTTTGCTGTTAAAATTTGTTAAAATTATATTTTACAATTATTTTTAATGATTTTTTATTTAACAATATAAATATTTTTCTAAAATTTCCAAAATAAAGAATTTTTCAAATTTTATTCCGCTAAAAAAGCTGCAAAAAGTTGTTTTTACAAAACGTTACAATAAGTCACGTCACATTTCTTTACAAAAGAGCTAAAATCATTAAAGTTATTATGCATGAAATCCGATATATATAACATAAAGATAAAAACTTAAGGAGTATAAGTAAAAACAATGGCAGATGAGATGAAACCATTCGGTTTAAATATCAAAGTTCCAAAACGAACAATCAAACAGTCTCAAGACACTATCACAACTAGAGTCAACAGTGTCTGGCAGCCGCTGTTTAACTTTATTCAGGAAAATCAACAGGTTTTCAACGGCAGCATAGCCGAAGAAATAGAAAAATACAATCTTATGTCATATAATACCGGGGCTATTTTAAGAAATTCCTCTCCCAAAAGAAATTTTGATATAAAAGGATAATTTACTAGCCCAAATTTCCATTTCCTGACTACAATTCACACATTTTATCTCTTCTGCAGGCATAAACGGAAGAAATTTTATTTATCACAGACCGCTCAAAGCTTCAAGAGCAGCAATTTTCATAATTTCAATTTTGGGCTTTTTGCCTGTCCATATTTCAAAAGCCTTTGCGCCCTGATGAACAAACATATCGAGTCCGGTAATCAATCTGTACCCGTTCTTTTGCGCATAACTTAAGAGTTCAGTTTTAAGCGGATTGTACACAATATCATAAACAACCGCACTCTCTTTTAAAGTTTTAACAAAACTTTCATCAACAGGGCTCAAGCCCATGCCATGTCCTCTCATACCGACAGGAGTTGTGTTTACAAGCATTACATTTTTTTCCAGCGTATCCATACTCTCAAGCTGTCTTAAATTAAAAGTCACATCATAAAATTTTTCACGCAAAAAATTTACCATTTTACTTGCATTAATAACATTTCTTGCATAAAAATTTATTTCGCTTACCCCCAGCCTGCACAGGCCTATTGCAGCAGCCCTTGCAGCTCCCCCGGTTCCCAGTATTGCTGCAGCAGCACCTTTTAAACTCTTTTTTACATCCTCCGGTATAGCAGACATAAAGCCGTATACATCGGTGTTGTACCCGTAAAGCGATTTATTAGGCATAATTTTAACTGTATTCACACAACCTGCGATATCAGCTATTTCGTCTACTTCATCAATAAAAAGAGTAATCGGAACCTTAAGAGGAATAGTGACATTAAAACCGGTATACCCCTGCGATTTCATCTGTTTAATTCTGTCCACAAGATCTGACTGCTCAGTGTCAATAGTTTCATATTCTCCGTCTAGCCCCATTTCTTTAAGCACTGCATTGTGCATAACAGCAGACAGAGACTGGACAATCGGATGACCTATTACTGCAAGTTTAATCATTATTCTCAGCCTCCAGCGGTTTTGAGAATGAACAATTCGGATTAGAGCACTGAAGCATTGACTCTTTTTTTGTAATTTTTTTAACAAGATACGAAGAACATTCAGGACATTTTTCATCTACAGGTTCATTCCAGGAAACAAAGTCACAGTCAGGATATTTGCTGCAGCCATAGAAAACTTTCCCGTATTTTGACTTTCTCTGAATAACATCTCCCTGTCCGCATTTCGGGCATTTTACGCCTGTTGTTAAGAGCAGTCTTTTTCTGTGATTGCATTCTTCATTTGTGCATTGCAAATACTTTCCGTATGGACCGATTTTCACTATCATTTCAGAATTGCATTTTTCACACTTTTCATCACTTTTCTCATCTACCTGAACAGGTTTTCCTTCTTTTGAGAGAGGCATCATTGTTTTGCACTCCGGATATCCGGAACATCCCAGAAACTGTGTTCCGTATCTGCTTGTTCTCACAACCATTTTCTTTCCGCAATTCGGGCAAGTAACATCAGATTCAATAAGGACTTTTGGCATTTTGTCCTTTGCAGAAGAAACAACATTAATAAACGGTTCATAAAAATCTTTCAGTACATCAACCCATACTGCTTTTTCTTCTGCAATATCATCAAGCTTCGTTTCCATCTGTGCAGTAAATTGATAGTCCATAATATTTTTAAAATACTCAATCAATTGCTTACACAGTGTTCGCCCCAGAAGTGTCGGCGCAAGAGCTTTTTCTATTTTTTCAACATAACCTTTTTGCTGAATTTTGGATATAATCGGAGCATACGTACTCGGACGACCTATGCCGTATTCTTCAAGATTTTTAACAAGCGATGCTTCGGTAAATCTCGGCGGAGGCTGTGTAAAATGTTGTTTTGGATTAATTTTTTCAAGCTTAAGTGAGTCACCCTGCGCCAAATCAGGAATTTTACTCTGGTCAAGTTCATCGTCAGACTCATTATAAACCTTTAAAAATCCGTCAAACACAACCTTGCTTGTACCTGTTTTAAAGAGATAATCACCTGCTGTTATATCAACAGATGTATTTTTAATTTTCGCATTTGCCATCTGTGACGAAATAAATCTTGCCCAGATAAGCTTGTATAATCTGTACTGTTCAGGTGAAAGATACTGCTTTATGCTGTCAGGAGTACGTTCTATATATGAAGGTCTGATAGCCTCGTGAGCATCCTGCACATTCTTACCTTTTGCACCTTTTACATAGTTGTTCGGAATCTCAGGATAATAATTTTCACCAAAATCAGAGACTATAAAATCTTTTGCCGCAGCAACCGCATCATCTGATATTCTGACAGAATCAGTTCTCATATATGTAATAAGCCCTACAGGCTCACCGTTGATTTCAACCCCTTCATACAGTTTTTGCGCAATCTGCATGGTTTTTGAAACACCGTATCCAAGCTTGCTTGATGCTTCTCGCTGAAGAGTGGAAGTAATAAACGGAGCTGAAGGTTTGCGCTGGGTATCCCTGTATGCAACTTTTGAAACTTCGTATTTCAGGTTTTTATCATTTAATTCGTTTACTATTTTCTGTGCTTCTTCTTCATTTTTTATTTCAATTTTTTTGTCTTTATACTTTTGAAGTTCCGCACTGAAAGAAGTACTGCCCTTTTTCAAATCTGCACTTATTGACCAGTATTCGACGGGAACAAATGCCTCAATCTCATCTTCTCTTTCACAAATCATCCGCAGTGCAACACTCTGAACCCGTCCTGCAGACAATCTGTAATTTCTCATTTTTTCCCAGAGCACAGGGCTGATTTTATAACCCACCAGCCTATCCAGAATTTGTCTTGTTTGCTGTGCCTTAACCCGCTGCATGTCTATATCCCGTGAATGCTCTACGGCATTTTTAATTGCTTTGGGTGTAATTTCATTAAACTCAATACGGCAAATTTTATCATCCGGAACCTCAAGAACCTGTCTCACATGCCAGGCTATCGCCTCTCCTTCACGGTCAGGGTCGGATGCCAGATAGACTTTGTCAGACTTTTGAGCCAGTTCATTTAACTTTTTCACAACCAGCTTTTTTTCAGGAATAACAATAAAAGACGGCTCGAAATTTTTGTTTACATCAAACCCCAAAACTTTAGGAGGAAAATCTCTTATATGACCGTAACTTGCTTCAATCTGATAATCATCGCCGAGTATTTTTTTTATAGTTTTGGATTTAGCAGGAGACTCAACAATAACAAGCACTTTCCCTTTAGAAGTCTTGTTTGTTTTTGATGAAGCCGTCTTTGATTTAGACGTTTTCTTTTTTTCGTGTTTAATTTCTTCCTGTGCGTCTTTCTCTAACGCTGCACTTTTTCTTGCCATCTGAAATTTCTATTTACCGGTTGAGTCAAACTGATTGTGTCTAATTCTAGATATTAACATCAATGTACTATATGTGCAAACTTTTTTTAAATACTTGCAAGCTCATCTATATTCTCAAAATTATCCTTCATTGTCCATATACCGCACGGACAGACTCCTGCGCATATTCCGCAGCCGATACATCTCTCTTCGTTAGATACATATATAGTGTTTCCGTTTGCATCAGTGTATTTTGAAATTGCCTGCTCCGGACAAGCATTCAGGCAAAATTCACAATCCCTGCACAATCCGCAGCTCATACACCTGTCTTTTTCATCCCACGCTTCTATTTTTTGCACGGCAGGAGCAGAAAGCCCCTGATAATACTCTGTTTTTACCCTGTCTCTAGGTAATTGGGGGGCTTTTGTAAATGTATCCAATGACTCCCCTTTAAACATGTGTACTACATTTTCTGCCGCATGATTGCCTTCTGCAATTGCATTTGTAAAAAGCCCCTGTTTTATAGCATCTCCGGCAAGGAAAACCTTTGGATTTATTTCACTTCTTTTGTATTCATCAAGTTTTACAAAACCACGCTCATCCAGGTATTCCGGATTTAAAAATCCAAAGTCCGGTCTGTCGCCTATTGAAATTATTACGGTATCGGCGGGCAAAAATCTTCCGTCTTTTAAATAGACGCCATCATCAGTAACTTTTTCAGTAAAGCAGGGATATAAAATTTCCGCACCCAGTGATTTTGCGTGTTCAATTTCTTTATCAAACGCCGCCGGTTTTTGAATATCTATTGCAGTTACATGCTCTGCTCCCATTTTGTATGCGCCTGTAACAACATCCATTGCTGCATTTCCTGCTCCGATTATTACTACACGCTTCCCGATTTCAGGATGCTCACCTCTGTTAATCCGTTTTAAAAACTCCAGTCCTTTAACCAGCTTTTCGTTCCCTTCAAACGGAATAACAACAGGGTTATGTGCACCGCAGGCAATAATAACTGCATCGAAATATTCGTTTATTTTGCCAAAGACTTCTGCATCAACACGATGTCCGAGTGTAAAATTTATACCGGAGGTTTTTAATCTGCCGAGTTCCTTGTCGAGATATTCTTTAGGTAGCCTTTCAACGGGTATAACCTGACGGAGTTTTCCTCCGATTTCCGTATCCTCATCAAATACCTGTACACTGTATCCCCTCATTTTTAATTGCCATGCAGCCGCAAGCCCTGCTGCACCGGCACCGATTACCGCAACTTTTTCTGCTTTTGTGGTAGGAAAAGACGGTGCAATCACATCACGGCTCATTATGCCTAAATCAGAAACTTTTATATGCTCGTCGACATATCCTCTGCTGCATTCTTCCATACACAAATTAGGACACAATTTTCCGCAAACCGACGCAGGAAACGGACTATAGTTAAAGACCAGCTCAATCGCCTCTTTAAGTTTTCCTTTTCTAATCAAATCTATTCTTTTTTGTGTGGGAATACCGATAGGACAATGGTTTTCACACGGAGCAGTCATTGCTGAATTTTCCCAGACCGGATATCTCAGACGGTGCACACCTTTTGCAACAATGGGCGCAACTTCAAAATCGTCTTCATATACATCTGAAAATATACCGCCCTCAACCCAGTTGTTTTTTCTGAAATCTTTTATGGGAATAAGATGATTTGATTTTCTTTCGTCATAAGATTTTGCAACTATTTTCATCCATTGGGAAAAATCTGAAAGACTGTCCAGCAAATCCGTTCTGTCTATTTTTTCAAGAAAATCAACAAGCCCGTCAAAAAGGAACTGTTTGTCATTGTCATCTAAATCAACAATATACACATCGGATGACAGGTCTTTTACTTTACCCCTGAAATAAATAGTGCCTCCGACCATACCGACACATGAACGGCTTCCTAGCACAGATTCCAAATTTTCGCAGCCCGCACCGCAAACAACAGCCGTACCGCCGCCCATAAACTCAAACGAAAAAGAACCGGTGTTTTTTAAAACCCAGAACTCCGGCGCCGGGTATTTCGGGTCATGTTTCATTAATGCGCCGGAGCGTGCTCCTACACGTCCGCCTATATAAATTTTTCCGCTTGCGGCGCAGTGAGCTGTAGTGTCTCCGCCGTCTCCTTTTACTATAATTTCAGCACCGGAATTCAACCAGCCGACATCTGCAGGCGCAGAACCTTCCACAACAATTTTTGTACCGGGCATTCCCATAGAACCTACACGCTGACCGGGATTTTTTACATCAAATTCCAGAGGAGAACCGTCATTTGTCCACAATGGCCCGCCAATATTGTGCTGTCCTGAAGCTGTTATCTCAAATTCCGTAAATCCTTCATTTATTTTTTCATAAATAAGCTGCAGAAGCTCCTGTGTTGAGAGCCTTTTGTTGTCCATTAAACTGTTTATTATAAATTTATTACTCATATTTAATTCCTAGCAGACATGCTGAATTTCAAGTCTTGTTGCAACATTTTTGTCAACAGTGACAAGTGCGTCCGAACGACCGACCGGCAGAGAACTATTTCCGATAGGTGCCATAAGCTTTTTCAATTCGGTATTAGTCGCAATAAAATAGTTCACAATATTTTCGGCAACTTTATCAACATCCAGCCTGTCCACAAGCGTTCTGTTCTGGGTTGTTATGCCGACAGGACACAAACCTGTATTGCAGGCATTGCATTTTCCGTAGTCATTGCCTACACAGCCTGCTATTTGAAGTATCAATTTACCGGTGAATACACCGTTTGCACCGAGACATATCATTTTAAACGCATCCGCAGCAAGCGTTCCGTTCATTCCTATACCTCCGGCAGCCCAGAGCGGGATTTGTCCCTGTTTGCCCTGATGAACTGCAGCAAGATAACAGTCACGAAGCCTTGATACAATAGGATGACCGGTATGGTCAAGAGACACTTCATGCGCAGCTCCTGTTCCGCCAGCAATACCGTCTAAGAAAAATCCACCGACAATATTATAAGGGTCGCGCAGCAGATTGTTGTAGACGCTTACGCTGGTAGTTGAGGCTGCAACTTTAATTGCCACAGGTACTCTGAATTTAAAAGCTGAGTTCATCGAAAGAAACATCTTCTGAACGCTTTCTTCAATGGAATACAACCCCTGATGATTAGGAGGAGACAACAAGTCCGATTTTGGAACGCCTCTGATTTCCTGAATATGACGCACAACTTTTTTTGCAAGCAACAGTCCGCCGTCGCCTGGTTTTGCTCCCTGTCCAATTTTTATAAGAACACCTGCCGGATCTTCAATCATTTCCGGCATTGTATTTATAATTCTGTCCCAGCCAAAATGACCTGATGCAATCTGTAAAATCATGTATTTTAAATATCTTGATTTTAGGAGTTTTAAAGGCATTCCGCCTTCACCGCTGCACATTCTGACAGGAAGTCCGACAACTTCATTTAAATATGCAGTAGCAATCGCAACAGCCTCCCACATTCTCGTAGACAAAGCACCGATTGACATATCACCTATTATAATCGGATATATCCATCTTGTTTGGGGCCCGTTTTGCGAGATTTTAAGCTCACCGTCTTTTACCACGAAAGGAAGCTGTTCCGGAGGAAGCACCCGTCCAAACGGCGCAAGCAGGTCAAACGTATGTCTTTGTGCATCCAAAGACGGGTCAGTCATCTGGGAAATTCGTCCGATTTTTATTTTATCAAGCGTGCGGCCTTCCGTATGGAGGTTTGTGCGGCCGCCTCTTTTTGGAGAATCCGCATTTTCGGCCCTGTATTTTACATTCATACGGTGTTTATCATTATAAACAGGCTTAATCGCCTCATTCGGACAAACTTTTGCGCACATGCCGCAGCCGACACAATTTTTATTTGTTCTGACAATCTGTTTTATAACAGGCTCTGTTATCCATTTTACATTCGGTTTCGGCTCTGAACCTTCGCTGTATACCTTTCTTCGTCTTTCAACGTCAGGCTTTATAGCGTTAAATGTACAGGCAGCAGCACATTTTCCGCAGAGTGTGCACCTTTGAGGATTATATTCTATCTGCCACATCAAGTCGTCTTTTGATATGTCATTTGTTTTTACAATACGTGTATCTATTGTTGCCACCTTTCAATATTCAAATTATTGTCTATAACAACCATTTCCCGCTCATTTGGATAAATATCACAAGAGATATCACGGTTCGGAATAACTTCATTTATACCGGTGACTTCTGACGTAATAATAACCGTATCATCATCACCGCCTACAACAACCGGTCTCAGTTTTTTGGAATCGCAGACCGTAAACAGTGTACCGTCAGGAGTGACGCCTATCATTGCGTTAGGCCCGTTGATTTCAAGATGAGCTAATGAGGCTTTTATTTTCAACAAAATATCTCTGTCTGCCCTCTCTGTAATTTCATCATATGGCAGCGGAGTAATTACATGTTTAAAATACTTGAGCGGCCATTTCAATATTTTATTTATATAATGCAGTGTGTACAAAAAGCACTGTGAATCACTTTCAAAGCCTATATACCCTTTATAAAGGCTCTGCTGAAAAAGCTTATTCTTTTCATAAAAAGTATTTTCTCCGTTTACAAGAGCTGTATAGCCCTGTAAAAAGAAAGGATGAGCAGCATATCGTACAATGTCATAGTTTGTATTCTGGCGGCACTGGGCTGTAATAATTTTTGCCGTAAAGTCAGAGTTTTCTTCCCACAAACCAAAATATGTACCGATATCTCTCGGGTCACCGATTTCTTTCAAGGTTAAAACATCCGGCCAGAATGAATATACATATCCTTCATCAGCTTCTTCAAGTGCCTTTCTGAGTTTCAGCCTTGTATCTATCAGCAAATCTTCTTTTTCTGACTGTGGTGCATATTTGTACGAACGGGGATAATTAAACACCTCAAAAACATAATTCGGCATAGGTTTTATATTTAACCCCTCGATATCAGGATGAATATCCGGTGTCCATTGCATTACCCTGACAAATCCGATTGAATGCAAAATATCCTCAGCAATGTGCATACCATCGTTTGTACATGCCATAGACAGAGTTGGTAAATCTTTATATCCTTCAAAAATTCCTCCTAAATCCTGCATTACGAATGCAAAACCCGAATTGTCATGACCCTTTTGCTGTGAACGCATAAGTTCGAGCGTTTTTACCGGATGAAAATATTTTTTTGATTTGATGGCACCTATTCTACACATCGGCTATTTCTTTATCTCTCCAAACACTTTGCTCTTCTAGCATATTTTTTTCATAACATTATGTCAATAAAAATGGATAAATTTTAATAAAATCTTTATACAAAATCAGTTTGGTAGCAATTTCATGTTTGAATTGGCTTTCATTACGGATGTACCGGAGATAGCAATACAAAAATGTTAGCTGAATATTAGTTTTGTTGAGAGTCAGCAGGTTAGCATTAAATTATATATTCAGCAACAAAAAAGGATTCTTTGAATATCTCAAAAAATCCTTTTTGCTAAAATTAGATTCTGGCAACTAGCTATCTTCGCAAGGCACTCCCCCGCCAAGTAGTTTCGCCAAGGACTCCGTTCAAAAGTTGACTAAATGTCAAGTTTTGAATGGAGGCAGTCTTTACGACCGTGTTCGAGATAATTTTGCAAAAAACTGACAAATTTTCAGTTTTTTACGAGCCCCATACTTCTAAACTAAATATTCCTGCAACAAAAAAGGATTCTTTGAATATCTCAAAAAATCCTTTTTGCTAAAATTAGATTCTGGCAACTAGCTATCTTCGCAAGGCACTCCCCCGCCAAGTAGTTTCGCCAAGGACTCCGTTCAAAAGTTGACTAAATGTCAAGTTTTGAATGGAGGCAGTCTTTACGACCGTGTTCGAGATAATTTTGCAAAAAACTGACAAATTTTCAGTTTTTTACGAGCCCCATACTTCTAAACTAAATATTCCTGCAACAAAAAAGGATTCTTTGAATATCTCAAAAAATCCTTTTTGCTAAAATTAGATTCTGGCAACTAGCTATCTTCCCAGGCGGTCCCCCGCCAAGTAGTTTCGCCGCAAGCAGTCTTTA
>CALUTO010000010.1 GCA_944323735.1 Candidatus Gastranaerophilales bacterium | reverse complement strand
AAATAAATGGGCGGTTGGCGCAGTTGGTAGCGCATCACATTGACATTGTGGGGGTCGCTGGTTCGAGTCCAGTATCGCCCACCATTTTTAAAAGAGAGCCGAGAAGGCTCTTTTATTGCATGTTTACACTATTTGCGAAAAAAAAAGAATAAAACCTAAAATTTTAAAAAACAGGCTAAAGCCTTTAATCATCCTGTGTTTCAGAGGTTCGCTTTGTCAAACAAGTTCAGCATGACAGTTGTATAGTATTTAACGATTATTGTAAAACACGTAAATAGAAATTTTGCTATTGTAAGTATTTTTAAAATTTGATACCGGTGATTTGCCTTACAATTACTATCAAAGCCTTGTAAAATTTTGTAAAATGCAAAATAAAAAATAGCAAAATAATCGGTTTTCAATTTTACAATAAATTGAGAATATATCAGATGTGTTCTTTTGAAAAAAGAATGGACTAACATGACTATAAATCTGCCTTTTGTAATGGAATTTGTTGTTTATTTAACAAACAGATGTAATCTCCGGTGCGAGATGTGTTCGCAGTACGGTGAGAATTATAAGGAATTTGCCTGTCCTGATTTGCCGTTTTCGGAATGGAAAAAGTTTTTCGCTTCTATAAGCGATGTTGTTCCAAAACCCAAAATTGTGCTTATGGGCGGTGAGCCTTTGTTATATAAAAATGTTGATGATGTTATTGAATATTTGAATGAATGCGGCTTTTATATTCAGATAGTAACAAACGGAACACTTGTAGGAAATCATCTTTCTGCTATTTCAAAATGTAAGAATATTACCGTTACATTCAGTATAGACGGTTTGGAAAAGACTCATGACAGGATAAGGGGCGTTGAGGGTACGTTTCAAAAAGCTATAGAAAATATAAGAAAATTAAATGAGTTAAAAAAGAAAAATCCGAATATTTTTATTTATGTAAATTCGGTATTGCTGCCGGACAATATAGATGATTCGGACAAATTTATACAGGTTATTCAAAAAGAAAATGTTGATCAGGTTGTGTTCCAGCATCTTCAGTTTGCAACGAAAGAAATTGATGAAATTTCAAAAACAGAATGGAAAAATCGTTTGCAACAGCAGTATGGAGAGTGTTTTACAACGAAAAAGCAATACAATATTGATAAAACTTATACAGATAAACTAAAAAATCTTTTTAATAAAATTGCACCTGTATGCGGGGTCGAAACCTTTATTTTCCCTTATTTACATGAAGACGAGATTGAAAAATACTATTTTGAAAAAGACCTGAATACAATAAGACCCTATATGCGGTGCACTACACCGTGGCTTACTGCTTTTGTAGGTGCAAACGGGGATGTCTCAAACTGTATCGAAAATACAATCGGAAATATAACAAAGGAAAATTTTTGGACATTATGGAACAATGAAAAAGCTGATAAAATGAGACAGTCTCTCTGCGAACACGGTAATTTCACGTTGTGTGCAAAGTGCTGTAATTTTTACAAAAGCTGTTTTTTGTATGCTCCCGGCGGAAAAATTCACGTAAAAGGCAAAGAATATATTCTGCCGGATGAACTCAATTATCTGGAGCAGTCAAAAGACGGGGTTTTGATTCTGGATAAAACAATAAGTACAGAGGCCGAATTGCATGCTTACCCTGTAGAAGTTCATTCGCAGAAAATGCTTGAGAATATAGAAAAGCATGAAACAGTTCTGTGTCATTTTGAAGATATAACTTTATAGATGTGTTAATTGTTATGGAATACAATAATGTAAAATATATTAGGAATTTAGCACCGGATGAATGTTTAGAGCTTAATTTTGAAAAATCCGTGCAGATGCTTCAAAATCTGATAGGTATTGAGCAGTTAGAGGCAGCTAAAAATTTTCAAATTGTATCTCCGCTGGCGGGGAAAAAAAATACAAACTGGGCGCAGACTCTTAAAATTGTTGGGATAAATCCGAGAATTACAGGAACATACTGGGGCATTGTAAAATATGCAATGACTTTTCCCGAACAAGGTATTCATCTTATGCCTCTGTTTGAAACCGGAGACGGCAGTCTTTATGTGCAAAATTCATGGGTGTTAAATGATGAATTTTTTGATAAAGACCTTGCTGATTACGGGTTTAAAACATCAAAAGAACAGTTAAAATTTGTTGTAAATATATTGCATGCGCTCGGTAAAATTGTTGGATTTGACGCACTTGCACATGTTGACAATTTTTCTGAAACAGTTATTTTAAACCCCTCTTATTTTGAATGGATAAAGCTTGCAGAGGACAAAAAGTCTCAGGATTTTTCAGTTGCAACAGAAATGCTCGGAAAAGAAATAGAAACGCTGTTGATAAAAATGCTAAATCTTCCGGTTGATTTTTTTTCTCTTAAAGAAGATGAAAGGAAAAATATTCTTTTTCCGGATAAAAATACAAGATTTAATAAACGTATGAAAATAAGGAGTATAATCCGTGAAGCCGGTTATGAACCAATTCCGGTGGTAGAACACGCTCCTATGAGACCGGTTGTTTTTGATAAAATGGAATATTCTCCAAATGGTGACAGCTGGGCTGCTTTCAGGATAGAAAATAAGTCAGAATTTGCAAAGATAATTGGTTCATGCACTCCGTATAAATTTTATAAATCAAAAGGCGGTTTCCCTGTAAAAAATGCTTTTGATAAAAAAGTAGTTGACTATTTCGCAGATAAAATATTTGAATTTCAAAAGGAATACAATTTCGATTTTTTAAGAGCTGATATGGCTCATAACCAGATTTCACACAGTCATAATGAGGACAAAGATTTTAAATGTACCGAGCTATGGGCATTGGTAAAAGATAGAATACATATGCAAAAACCATATTTTGCCACATTTGCTGAAGCATTCTGGGGAAATTATTATATCTCTGGTATGCAGGATATGTTGAATAAAAAGTTTGATATAGTCCTTGGTGAGAACAATTTTATGTATCTGGATGATGCTTTTATCGGATGTGTGACTAAATTCCTGACGGATTACAGAGAAAAATACAGAATTTTTCCCTGCGTCACTGTTTTTACTAATGACGGCGACCTGCCGGAACATGATAATTTATATAAGTCCGAAGAAGCAAACGAATGCCGGTATTTTGTATCGATGTTCTTGAATCTGCCTTCTTATACGGGTATTGGTTTTGAGATAAGAAATCATGATTGCAGGGATGTTCGTGAGTATTCAAATCCGTATGTAAAAAATCAGGAAAAATCTTTTTTATTCGGCAAAAACACTGAACTGTTTAATGTAATTTCAGATATGAGAACTTTATATTCGGATATAAGAGAGATAATAGATACAAAAAAACTTGTGATTTTATCATGTGATGATAAAAAGTCATTGTGCTGGTATTATGAATTGGAAAATAATCAAAAACTTTTGTTCGCATTAAATTTAAATCCTGATAAAAATTTTATACTGACCGGGCTGGATAATGTAAACAGTGTGGAGCTTATATATACAAATTCAAGATATAGCGAGCTTTCTGTAAACATTGAAATCGGAGCAAATAAATTCAGAATAGAGAATATCTATATCGGAGAGTGTGTAGTATATAATATAAACGGCTGATAAGGAGAAAATTTGAACAGACATATTACAGATAATATTATATGGGCAGAAGATGAAAGTCTTAAAGAAATTTTTGACAGAATATACGAAAAAAATCTCTGGCAGAGTTCTGAAACTGTATCAGGTAAAGGTTCTGAATTGATATTCGCACAAAATTTACTCCTGCATCTCCCCGTAGTACTGAAAAAATATAATGTTAAAACAGTAGTTGATGCGCCTTGCGGGGATTATAACTGGATTTTGCACCTTGATTACAGGTTTGAAAAATATACAGGTATAGATATTGTACAAAAACTCATCGAAAAAAATAAAAAATACGAAAATGAAAGAGTAAAGTTTTTTGCCGGAGATATTTTGGCTTATAATATCCCTTCTTCTGATTTGATATTCTGTCGGGATTGTTTTATTCATCTCACGTTTAAACAGATTTTTAAAGCACTTGAAAATTTTAAAAAAAGCGGGGCCGGGTTTATTATGTTAACAAGCTACGATAATTGCCGCAATGAAGATGTTTTAGCCGGTCAGTTCAGAAAAATTAATCTTCTCCTTCCTCCGTTTAATTTTCCTGCACCGAAGGATATTATACAGGAACTGCCATCAGAGGAGGGTAAATATTTTTGTTTATGGAAGCTGGAGGATTTATGATAGAGCTGCCTTTTACCCTGAAAATAGACTTTGTTATTAATAAGGATGAGGGTTTCTATGAAAATATTTTTTGCACACTCCTTTCTGAAATGCGGGAAATATCACCGTGTCCTGTATTAGAAATATTTCTATATAATATTGACTATTATGAAAATATATCAGGCTTTTTAAAAGATGCAGGCGTAGACGCTGTTTTAAATTTTTACTATAATGAAGAATTAAAAAAACTTCCTGATAGTGAGAGTATAAACCTTCTTTTCCCCTTAAACACTCCTGACCTGTATAAAAAAATCAGACTTCATAAAAATCGTGCATATAACCTTGTACTTGTGCCGTCATCAGGTTTTGATAAAAAACAGAAAGCCGAATTGAATAAAGTAAAACAGGATTTTGAAATAAAAAATCTTTTTTTAAAGCCTTACATGACAGAATATGAACTGGATAAATTTGCTCATAATATTTTAAACAGGCAATTTTTAACCTGCGCTGCAGCATGGCTAAATCCGGTCATTGATTGCAGCGGAGATGTATATTGCTGTAAATATAATAAAATCGGCAATATATCAAATCAGAGTTTACTGGATATATGGAATAACAGTGAAGCAGATAAAGTTAGGCAGAAAATTGTTAGCGAGAAAAATCTAAAACACTGCAGCTCCTGTTTGAAAAAATATTTCGATGCTTTTCTGGTCGTTGACAATGCGGAATTAGATTATAAAGGCAAAAAATATCTCTTTCCTTCTTCTATAAACTATGTGGTTTCCGCACCAAAAATTGTAATTGCCGGTCAAAAAACTGCAGAAAATAAATATTTAGCTGAAGCATATCCTGTTTTTTCGGATGAAGATATTGTTTCTGCGGAAAAACAAATATTGCTTTTGTTAGGTTAGTATTAACCTGCTTTTTTGTGGTTGTTATAATGCCATAAACCAAAGACAGATGCCGCTGCTGTGAGTCCGGTTATTAGCAGGGCAATTTTGTTGTTCGATTTTGTTGTTTTTATTATTTTATCTTTCTGTTTTATCAGGTTTATTTTGCTTTCTTCAAAAATGCGTTTCACCGGATTTTGGCTGTCATCAAGTGTATCACCCTTGTATTCGGGAACGTTAAGAAAGCTTTTGTATTTTTCAAGAACTTTTTTCATAATATCGAAATATTGCTTTTCTGACTCTGCTGCCTGAGCCGAGTATTTTTCAAGATTTGCAATATATTTTTCATAACAGTCAAAAGCTTTTGTTTTTCCGCCCTGATAATCATTCATTAGCCATTTTAATTGAATTTTCTCCAGCTCTGATTTCAGAACATTTTCAGACGGGTTTGAAAATATGCCGGCAAAAAGTTTTTCCGTTTGTTTTGCGCTGTCTCTCTGTGCTATTTGTTCGGTATCATGCGGGGATATTTCGAGTTTTTCAAGAAACCCGGCAAGCGGCTTATGGTAATACTGTGCTTTATTTTTTAAATAGCCGGTCAAAAACTCTTTCGGGTTTTCTGCTCTATTGTGAGAAAGAAAGTCATATATCATTCTGTATTCAAAATTTGCTGCATTTGATTTTATTTTTAAATACGGATTGTCACAGTAGCTTATAATGTGTGTTACAGGTTCATGGTTGTAAAAAGTTGCGAGAAATTTGCCTTCAAGAGATGAGTTATGCAGATTTTTTACAGTAGAATTTTTGATATCGTACTCTCCAATACTGTCAGAAGAAACATAAGAGCCTTTATTTGACAGCAGTTGATATGCTCCGAAATCAATGAATTTTACTTTGTCATTATCGAGCAGAAATATATTTCCGCTTTGCAAATCGCTGTGTACAATCCCGTTTATATCCAGAATAAAGGCATTTTTTAGTATGTTTTTTATCTGATTACTGTTTATGCCGGTGTCAAACGGATGAGTTCCCTTAACTAATTCCGTTACAAGAAAATATTTGTTATCTTTTTGAATTAAATCTACAGGCTCAGTTGCTATTTCCGGATTAATGTTTTTTATGACATTTAAAATGTAATGTTCCCGTAGATTGTTTATTCCGTGTAAATCCTGAGATTGTGCGGTTTTATCGAGCGGGTTTATTGATTTTATTCCGAATCTTTCACCGAGAGCAAAAAATTCAGCCTGAAAGCCTCTTTTATTTGTTGTAACTTTTTTGTTTGCAATGTCGTTTATCAGTTCTTCTGCTGCCTGTCTGTTGTATTCGGCACTACCGAATGATATTTTTTTGGATTTTACAAATACATCTTTTTTATTTGAATACAGCGGGTTTTTAGTGATGTTTATTGCCCTGTATGTATCAATTTTTGCAGGAGCAGCCGCTAAAGTATTTACTCTCCTGTTATATGGCGAAATAGTAATAAACACAAAACCTCCATTAGTTACTATTATTATATTATAATTTTTGAATATTGTATATTAGCCCTGTTACGAATTGTAAAATCCAGTAGAAATATCCTTTTTATTAATATTAATTTTTTCTAAAATAAACTTATTAGATTGAGGTTCTTGTGTCTATTATACCCATCACTCCATCGGTTTCTACTATTTCTTTTAAAGCAGGAAAAACCTGTGTATTCGCTGATTTTGATAGCACATACACTCCTTTTTCACACAATGATATGTGCGGAAAGTCTGTTTTTGTAAACGATAAAAACAAAAGGGATTGTTTTAATAATTATTTCAAAAATTTTAAAAATTTAAAAAACGCAGCAAAAGATAAGTTTTCCTTAATAATTACAACAGGCAGAAATGCCGCAGAATATATTTTTGTTGAAAATGCATTGAAGGAACAAAATCTGGGCTATTTTTCTCCGGATGGACTTGTTACAAGCAACGGGGCTGATATTTTTGTCAGAAAAGACGGGCACTGGATAAAGGATGAAATAAAAAACAAAACTGTTCAGCAAAAATCATCCGGCTGGAACGGCAAGAAAATAAGGTCAGATTTAAAAAAAATTATTTCACAAAATACCACAGGGACACTGGTTATAGAATCACCGGTAAACAGGACAAAATGGGATTATCCCGGAATTTCCATGCAGGATGTGCTTGAAAAAACAAACGCACCAAACATAGAAAATTATATTTCTTTTAATAAGAATGAAGATAATATTGTTGAAATCGCATTTGCTAATAAAATCCCCGTAGACAATCTAAAGCCGCTGATTAAAAATTATTTGAAAAATCAGGGAATACACGCTGTTTTCAATCATTATCCGAAGGATAAAAATGCGTATTTACCCCAGTATGATAAAGGTGTGGTCTATTACGAGCCGGGTAATAAAATGGTTATAAAACCGGAAGTCGAAAACTCTCCTCTTACAAAGCTTTTTGATGTTAAAGAAGCGGTAAAAAATATTGTTTACAATGATACTAACGATTTTGTAATCGCTGCAGGTGATGAAATAAATGACGAAGAAATGCTGAATCCCTTAAATTATATAGATATTTTCGGTGTAAAGATTGATAAAAACCGGTCAGTAAATGAAATTTTGCAAAATAAAGAAGTCCTCGACGCATTGGATAAATTGCCGTTAAAGCTGATAATCGTAGGGGACAGTCCTAATCTGAAACACCTGAAACAAATGGACAGGATTTTAAAATCAAAAAACATAGATATAATGACCTGCATAAACAGTCCGGATGACAAACATAACGGGCTGTCTAATGCAATTAAAAAGGCGATGTTCAGATATTCTGAACGAAATGACGAGTATTTATATTATATGGGAATGGATTTGTTCAAATACTTATTGAGCACAACAAATATTTATTAAAAATAAGCAGTTAGAAAGAGGTGTATATGAAAATTCAGGCAGTATCCAACAAGTCTTCGATAAACAAAACGAGACGTAACACTAAAACCAAACAGGATTTAACCGGCTTTAATGTGAAAGAGCAGAATTTTTCTTCACAAAATCAAAAATCCGCTGATGCAATAAAAGTAAATTTTTTGAGTAATGTGTCATTCCGTGGACATCAGGAGGAATTTTCAGAAATACCGAAACCCCGGTATCAATACGATGGAAAAGATCGTTATTATATCCGCGGTACTTCAGGAGCTGTTCATACAAGATTAACAGACCCTAAAAAAGATTTAACGACTCACACTGTACCGGCATGTGGTTCCAGTCAGGATGAGGCAAATAAGACTCTGATAAAAAATTCCTCTTCATTTTATCCCAACTCATCCATTGAAAATACAGACAGATACCGTACCGGTTATGTAACAAACAGAGTATATTTCGCAGATCCCGAGGAGGTTGTCTTTGACCAGACCAGAAGAGACTTTGACTACATTGTTTATGACAATCGTCCTGTTTACCCGAGGCTTGAGGATGTAAAGAAAAATTACTTTGACTATGATTATATTCCTCTTGAAAAATATTATTATTATTGGCCGAGCAGAGACAATGCACAGGACTTCGGGCAGCATTTTAAAACAATAGCCGAATATTACTATCGTCTTGAAGCTGCTGATAGAAAAGAACTCGAGAAACTGAAAAAGGAAAAAGCTGATTTTGAAAATGAATATCAAAATTCTTTACAATACAAACAGGAGCTTGATGCCAAAAAGAATGAATGTCCGTGGGAAAACCCGCAAATAGACAGCGACAAAGAGAAAGCTGACTATTTTTATCATATAAATCAAAACAAATACAGTGATTTATCCCAAAAAATCGGCTATTACAGCGACCGTGTAAATTATTCAAAAATGCAGCAGCGAAAAGCAATTCAGGCATTTAAAATCTTTGATGAAGTAGGTCTTATGTTTATGGAAAGGGATAAAAAAAGAAAAGAAGTATCCGATGCAGAAGAAACAATTGACTATGATTCAAAAAAAATAAAAGAGTATGATGCTGATTTAAAAACATACTATTCTCAAAAAGATGAGATTCTGGAGCAAATAAAAGTCGCAAAACAATGGAAGGCAATAAACGACAAAAAAATATCTTCTCCCGCTAAAAATTATGACAGCGAAAAAGATTATTATTCGAGAAGAGATAAAGAAGAATATGATAAAAAAGACAGGGAGTTTGCAGAAGATGAAAGTAAAAAACTCTCTCAAAAAATCAAAATCTGGGAAGACAAGCTCGAAAAAATTGCGCTTAAAATCAGTCATTTAGAACATTGCAAGGAAGTTTCGCAAAACAGTATAAAAACGGCGGAAGAAAAAATCCCCCGTCTGAAGGCTGAAATAAAAAACAAATCTGATGAGATAAAAAGCTATTATCCGAAGATGGAGGAGTTCTATAGAAATAATCTGGAGGAGTGGCAGTTTTATCAATAAATCTGCCGAATACAGATAAATAAACCAAAATCACCTTTAGTATTCATATTCAAAAGTCTGAAGGTGTTTTTGTTTTATTCTTTTTCAAAGCTTTTTTAAATACAAAATTTGTGTATATTTTTTATACTCAGAGATTCTGCTGTTTGTGAGATTTAGTTTGTTAATGAAAATTATGCACTTTTTTATAGCTTTGTATTTTCAAGGCTTTGGGCGCAAGGGAGAGAGTACATTGTTTCTATTTTTTTTAAAACCATATCAGGTTTTATTGCAGAGATACAGGGGGCATAGACCTGTCCTTCCAACATTCTGCTGCATTTTGTATTGTTGCATCCGGAACAGTCATAGGGCGGATCTATAAAGTCTCCGCTTCCGAACGGTCCGCAGGAAGTGCCTTTAGTCGAGCCCATTATACTCAGTGATTTCACCCCAAGTGCCGCTGCTATGTGAAGCGGCCCCGAGTCAACGCTAAGAAATATATCTGAATATTTGTATAAGCTGCAACATTCTTTTAGAGAAAATTCCCCGGAGAACAGCACCGAGTTTTTGATGGATAAAAGCGGTTTGTGCGATTCTCGTTCGGATTTTGAGCCTACTATAAACACAGTTCCGCCGTATTTTTCAACAAGTTTATTACCTGTTTCAATCCAGTATTTCGCAGGCCAGATTCGTCCCTTTCTTTCTTTATCATGTGCTCCGCCGGGATTGAAAAAAATAAAGGGTTTCGGATAATTTTTTATTCTGCTGTATACCTGTTCTTTTATGCTGTCATCAGGATATAAAATAACCCGTTCGGGCAGTTCTAAATCATTAAACAATCCGTTTGCGCTGTTAAGAAATGCTTCCACCGAGTGCCCGTATCTGTGTGTAATCCCTCTGTTCATAACAATTTTTGGATTGGCACAGAGGTTTATGAGTTTGTTTCTGATTGAATTTGAGAGGCTGATTATTGCGTCATAGCGTTCTTTGCGAAGCTGCAATCCAATTTTTGCAATATAAAAAAGATTTTTCTTTTTTTTATCTTCAATGTAAAAAACTTTTTCCAGCTGCGGATCATTTTCTAGCAGCGGAGCTATGTAATCAAGTGTGAGATAGTGAATAACAACATCAGGGTGTTTCCGCTTAATGGCCTGATGTATAACAAGGCTGTTCACTACATCACCTATAGCACCGAAACGGATTATAAGAATTTTTTTGTATTCCCGTTTTTTCATCTTAATCCCTTAAAATAAATCCCCATACTTTTAATACTATCAAAGGTGTCACAAAAAGTCTAATTATATGTGATACAATAAATAACAGTTTGTATGGCGAAAAGCGTCCTATATTATAGCATTTTTTGCAAAAAAGGTATTCGCTTTTAAGTTTTGCTTCAGTTTTATATTTCTTAATTTTCGATGATTTTCCCTCAAGATGGTACAGCTTTGCCTGCGGGAGAATGTAGGCATTGTAGCCTGCTTTTGTCATTCTGAACTGGAGTTCGCTTTCTTCAAAATAGAGGAAAAAGTCTTTGTCAAAATATCCGATTTTATCGAGAACGGATTTTCTTATACACAAATCTGCTCCAATAATCAGTTCGACTTTTTTGAACTCATCTTTTTCATTATTACCTTTGTCATCTATTCTTTGTTTTATATCGGGAAAAAAGTTTTTAAGCTGCAACATTCGTATAACTTTTGTTTTTATATCTAAAAAATATCCGTATGAGTGGACGTGCTCGCCTTTTTCATTGTATAAATTTCCACCGCAAGCACCGGTATCAGGGTTTTTCTCCATAAATTCAAAAAACAGCAAAGGTGCATTATTTATCAGTTCGGTGTCAGTGTTAAGGAGAAGAATATATTTTGCATTTGATTTTTCTATGGCAAGATTGTTAGCCCGTCCAAAACCTATATTCCCTCCTGATTGTATAATATTAACCTGTGGAAATTCATCCCTGAGCATATCACATGTGCCGTCTGTTGACTCATTGTCAACAACCCATATATCAAATTCCAATCCCTGTGTCTTTTCATATATTGATTTAATGCAGTTTCTGGTTAGTTCTCTGGTGTTGTAATTTACCAGTATTATTGACATGTCCGGCTTTTTAACCATTTAATTCTGCTCCAGTATGCGTGTAATGTAGCTGAAGTATTCGTTGTTTTTAAACTGTTTTATATTATCCAGCAAAAATTCTTTTGTTACAAACCCCATTCTGTATGCAACTTCTTCCAGACATGCAATTTTTATGCCCTGGTTTTCTTCTATGGTATGTATAAACTGGCTTGCTTGCAAAAGTGATTGATGAGTTCCTGTGTCGAGCCATGCAAAACCTCTTGCGAGAATTTCGACATCAAGTTTTCCCTGTTCAAGATATATTCTGTTCAAATCGGTAATTTCAAGCTCGCCTCTTTGGGAAGGTTTAAGGGATTTTGCATATTCAACAACATTTTTGTCATAAAAATACAATCCTGTTACGGCATAGTTAGATTTTGGATTTTGGGGCTTTTCTTCAATGGAAAGTGCTTTTCCTTGTGCATCAAATTCAACAACCCCGAATCTTTCCGGATCTTTTACAAAATAGCCGAAAACCGTTGCTCTGTTATTTTTTGCAGCACATTTCTTTAAAAGTCCTGAAAAACCGCTGCCGTAAAATATGTTGTCCCCCAGAATCAGGGCGGCTTTGTCATTGTTTATAAATTCTTCTCCCAGAATGAAAGCCTGCGCCAGTCCGTCAGGTGAAGGCTGCTCTGTATAGCTGAATTTTACTCCGTACTGTTCACCGGAGCCGAGCAGTTTTTTAAAGTTGGGTAAATCCTGCGGGGTTGAAATTATTAGAATATCCCGTATACCTGCCAGCATAAGAACTGAAACAGGGTGGTATATCATAGGTTTGTCATATATTGGAAGCAGTTGTTTTGATACTGCTATTGTGCTCGGATAAAGCCTGGTTCCTGCACCGCCTGCCAGTATTATTCCTTTCATTATGCCCTCAATTCTATATAGTCTTTTAGTGCCGCCTTCCAGTCTCTGCACCGGCTCTGGTTATCCATAACACTGTAAGCCGGTCTTTTGGCCGGTCTCTTAAATTCAGCAGTTGTACAGGGGGTGATTTCTTTTTCAATTCCGCAAAGTCTGAAAATCTCTTTTGCAAATTCAAACCAGGTTGCCTTTCCGCTGCCGCAAAGATGGTATATGCCGTATTCTGCGTTTTCTTCGATTAAATCCGCAATTGCGCCTGACAGGTCGGCTGTCCAGGTCGGACAGCCGGTCTGGTCGTTTACGACTTTTAGTTCCTGCTTATCTTTCAATGATATCATTGTTTCAACAAAATTATTTCCATGGTGTCCGTAAAGCCAGCTTGTTCTTGCTATGTAATATTTTTCGCAGTATTTTTTTACAGCTTCTTCACCCTTGAGTTTGGAAAGTCCGTATTTGTTTAACGGGTTCGTTGAATCAGATGGAAGGTACGGTGAGTTTTTTGTGCCGTCAAAAACATAGTCTGTTGAGATATAAACCATTGTTATGTTGTTTTTTGAACAAATTTTGGCAATATTTTCTGTGGCATACGCATTTACTTTCATGCACATTTCATCTTCTTCTGCCCTGTCGACATTAGTGTATGCTGCGCAATGTATCAAAATTTCTGGCATGTTCTTTTCGATGAATTTTTCTGCCGCAGAAAAATCAGTTATGTCAAAATCACACCTTGCTGCCTCGATTGTTTCACATCCCCTGTCGTCAAGCAGCGGACATAAATCCCGTCCGAGCATTCCGTTCGAACCTGTTACCAGCACATTCATACAGTCAGTCCCGCTTTCTTGTTTTCAATTGATTTTATCCATTCCTGATTATTTAAATACCAGTCAATGGTGAGTTTTATGCCCTCTTCAAAAGTTACTGACGGATTCCAGTCGAGTTCTGTTGAGATTTTAGTGTTGTCTATTGCGTAACGCCTGTCGTGTCCGGGTCTGTCTTTTACATATTCAATGCTTTTTTCATCTTTACCCATCGCCGATAGTATGATTTTTGTGATTTCAAGATTTGTCTTTTCATTGTGTCCGCCTATGTTATAGACTTCGCCGTTTTTTCCGTTGTGAAGAACCGTGTCTATAGCCCTGCAGTGGTCATAGACGTAGAGCCAGTCCCTGACATTCATTCCGTCACCGTATACGGGAACTTTTTCATTTCGTAAAAGTTTAGATATGAAGAAGGGAATCAGTTTCTCCGGATATTGATAAGGCCCGTAGTTGTTTGAGCATCTTGTAATAAGCACCGGCAGTTTAAATGTTTCGTAATAAGCCCTGACAAGCAGGTCTGCTCCTGCTTTTGAGGCTGAATACGGAGAATTCGGCGCAAGCGGTGTCGTTTCGTAGAAATATCCGGTTTTGCCGAGTGTTCCGTAAACTTCATCTGTTGAAACCTGTAAGTAGCGTTGTATTCCTGAGTCTTTTGCACACTGCAGCAGGTTAAGCGTTCCCTTAATATTTGTTTCAACAAAAATTTCAGGCCCGCTAATAGAACGGTCTACATGGCTTTCTGCTGCGAAATTTACAATCGCATCACATTCTTCAGCAAGCTCTCTTACAAGTTTTTTATCGCAAATATTTCCGTGTACAAATTTGTATCCCGGATTTGTTTTTATATCATCGAGATTTTCTATGTTTCCTGCGTATGTGAGTGCATCAAGGTTTATTATTTTGTATCCCGGATGATTTTTTAGCATATGTCTGACAAAGCAGCTTCCTATAAATCCTGCTCCGCCTGTAACCAGTATTTTCATTATAAATCTCCAATTTCTTTTAATAATGGCTGCCTGTCGTCTTTTTCACTGACAAGCGGTTTAAAGTCAATACCCCAGTCTATGTTTATATCAGGGTCATTCCATTTTATTCCTCTGTCATGCTCCGGAGAATACTCGTCAGATGCTTTATAAAAAAGTTCCGCCTCATCGCTTAAAACCACAAAACCATGCGCAAAACCTTCAGGAATATAGAGCATGTGTTTGTTTTCTGCTGAAAGTATTGCCCCTGTCCATTTCCCGAAGTAAGGTGAATTTTTTCTTATGTCAACAGCTACGTCAAACACTTTTCCGTAAGGGCATCTTACCAGCTTTGCCTGTGCTTTTGGCTCTTTCTGGTAGTGAAGTCCTCTCAATACACCTTTTGTTGATTTTGAGTGGTTATCCTGTACAAACTCTATATCAATTCCGTTTTTTGCAAATTCGGTTTTTTTATATGTCTCCATAAAAAAGCCTCTTGCATCGCCAAATATTTTGGGTTTTACAAGAATAACATCAGGCAGCTGTGTTTTTTCAAATTCAAAAGGCATTTTTTAACTCCTTTCGTATATATTATCTGTAGTGTAATATACTTGTCAATTATTATATCGGGTATAATTTGAAAAATTTTTTTTAATTTTTTAAATGGATGTATGCAGAGCTAATCACTGCATAAATTACTAATTTAATACTAAATTTATGCATTTGTTTAAAAACACCTGTAAACGATGCTTACCCGTTGATATTCATTTTTTTCTTTTCTTCTATATGTTTGCTGACTTTATTTGCAAACGGTGTGGCAAAAACCGGGGTGAAAAATCTGTACATCAGTCCGAAAACGACAAGAGATTTCGAAATTTTAAATCCGGACATTTTTTCAGGAAGATTTTTTTCTGTTTCCGCAACCAGATTTATTGCATTTTTTACGGACTGTTTATCGAATATATTTTCAAGAATTTTGCTGCTTTTCAAGTGTTTCAAAAAAATGTCTTTTGATTTGTCAAATCTGTGAATATCTTTTTTGTCAATTTTTTTGACTTCATCTAATACGGCAGCAACAGCATTGTCTTCCGGATTTTTCCTTAATTCTTTTTCAAGTATTCCTGTCAGCTTCGGTGAATATTCAAATTCCTCTTTCAGCTTTTCTCTGAATTCAGAAAGCTGTGGTGCTCTTTTCAGAACATTTATATATTCAGGATTGTCTTTTAGTTTTATGAAAGCTTTTTGAAGTTTTTTATCTTCCATATTTGCTATAGCAAATGTCTGCCCGAGTTTGTCCAGCTTTTTGTCCAGATATATGTTTATGGTATAGGCTCCGGCTGTTGAAGCAGTGACTACTGCACCCTGATTTATTATAAGGGGCATTTTTTGATCGCTTTCAATTTTTTTTGAACGGGCTGTATCCAGCATATAAAAACTTGAGAGGGTTACACCTACAGCTGCCGGTATATGACGCTGGTAGTTTTTATCTTTAAGGTAATCAACAACTTTTTGCACCGGCTTCGTTCCGGCAAGCTCTCCTATGCCTGCTGCGAGTTTTCTTTCAAGAACTGTCGGTGTGTTTGCTTTAAAAGAGGGTGCTGCTGAGATTTTGGATATTTTCATTATTTCATCCCTCCCATAAAACTCTGAAAAATATTCTTTTTAAAATTCAAATACTGAAAACGGAACTCGTCATAAGATTCTTTTTTCGTTGGTTCTTTTTTATGCTGCTGTCGGGCTATATTGCTGTTTTTGGGTTTAAACAGTTTGCTTATAACGTATTTGTCTATGTAGGGTATCATTGCAATGGTTGCAGCGGAACGCATAGAGGAGGTGAGAAGCTGCGGGGTATAGTTAAAGAGCATCACCATTGTCTGATAGCGTTTTGAGGCACTGATTTTCTTTGTATTGTTAAAGGTCAGGAAATTTACAGCTTTTTTAGCATATTTTGGCGCATCTTTTTTGATGAGTTTCAGTGCATTGGATATCGGAGTGAAGAGTACAACTGCCATTGCATAACCGACAAGCCCTGATGTTATTGAGTGAGATGCTGCTTTTTTATTTTTTTGGTAATCTTCTTCTCCTCCCTGCAGCATAATAGCAGCCGGTCTGATACCGCAGTTTATTCCCAGTGCAAACAGGGCATCAAAGACTGTCTGATTGTTTGCAGCTTTATTGATAAACCATAGTACTCCTTTATTTTTTGAAAAGGCCCAGCCGTTTGAGTTTACGATGGATTTTTTTGCAGTTGTGCTGATATTAGAAAGACCGCCAAAGCTGACTCCGGCGGTCTTTCTATGAATATTATTGTATGAATTATCGGAAAAAGTAATACCCGACTCTGAAAATTTGTTGTTCCCGCAGGATTTTTCTGCGGTGATTTTGTTGTATAGCAGTTTCGGCGATGTAGTTCTAAGGTAAGTCATTCTTCCCCAATTTCTTTTTTGCGGTTTTTGCAAAAAAAATTATTCTAAACTATAGTAAGTTTATCATGCATAAAGTTCAAAAAAAATATTTAGTTATCAAATGTTAAAATATTTTAATTTTTTTACAGGGGGTCTTCGGGAATATAAAAATCTTTTTTATCAAGTTTTTTTCTGAGTTCTTTATATGTTGAATATCTTCCTGCTGTATTTTGATATTCACGCACAATGGAGATAACATCGTCTGTTGACATTTTGATAATTCTTCTGCCGTACAAATTTTCAATTATGTTTGCCATATTACACCTTATCCAGTGACTCATCAACGGATATTTATCCGTTTTTTGTCACAATTCCTATATTCTCTATATCGGAATCTTTTCTTTTGTCTTTAGAAATATCATCATCAGGGTTTAGAAATCTTCTTTCAAATTTATATAAATATTTTCTCCGGACAGATACCGCCTTTGTGTATAAAAATTTTATACAGTAGAGTAATTTATTTAAGCCGGTTTTAAAATTAATATTTTATCAACAAAATATCACAGAGGACAGAGATGAATTTTTGCTTTATACAAGCTGAAGGGATAAAAATTTTTTAAACAGAAAAATGTACTTTTTCTGCAAGAACTGTTCTGATTTTTTGTTTTTACGAAAATCAGCAGCAGTAAAATGTTTTTTAGTCAATCAAAGGAGGACAAATGCATAATTCTATTGTACAGGCACGCTGTGTTACGCTCAAGGCATTGAATCATCTGTTTTTAAACCTTGAGTATAATAAATCGGTTAGCAAAAACATATCCTTGTACAGGAGCAGAAGTTTTAACCACAAACATAAAAATTATCTGCAATTAGAAGAGATAAAAGAAACATTAAAGAATTTAGATATAAAACAGCTGAGATATATTTATATCACAGGAAAGGATTGTATTTCTCATCCTGATTTTAACAGCATATTGCGTTTGTGTCTGCAGTTTACCCCTGTAACAATATACACTGACGGTACATGTCTGAATGACAAAAAGGCACGTTTTCTTAAGCGTGTTGAAGATGAAGGGGTAAACGAAATTATTTTTAAAATTTTTATTAATCACTATGACGAGAGAACAAACGATGAAAAAGCAGGAAGAGGTGCTTTCAGAAATGCGCTGCATGCCGTTACATCTTTGAATAAATACGGATTTAATCCGATTCTTATGATAAAAAATGTTACATCTGCTACGGAGGCTGAGCTTTTGAGCGGATTTAGGGAACTGGGACAAAAATTCCGGTTTGAAACAGAGGATATAAATTTGCAGATTATTCCTGATTTAGCTGCAGACGCTGTTCTGCGTGAGGCCCCTGTTGATTTTGAGCCGGATTGTATGACCGGAAGGCTGCTTACTAAAAACGGAATTTATTCCTGTCCCGTCCTTTCGAATGACTACAGAGGCAGATGCGGCTCCAGTATAAAAAATTTCAGTAAAAAATGTTACCTTGAGACTGCAGAATGCCAGCACTGCGCTGCATTCGGGAAAAAAATATTCACAAACCCGTGGAAATAATTTGTAACAAATAATTAATCGTTTTTTTGAATATAGCAAAAAAAATTTATTACTGGATTTTATGCTTGTATTGCAGTATTTTTATACAAAAAAGCCGGAGATTTTAATGCAAATAAGTTTCCATGGAATAAAAAACATAGGGTCGTATTTTTACGACAGAGAAACGCCTGAAAGAATCAGGTCAGGCAACTATGTATTGGAAATACCCAAAGGCCGTTTTACTAATATTCATGTTGAACTGACAAACACAAACGGCAATGACCTTGAAGAATACGGAAGCATTCTGCAAAAATATCCAAATAAAAGAAACCCGAATGCTCTGAATTTTTCTTATGACTCGTTTAGTGATTTGAAAACAAATAAAAAACACAGAATCTTTTCTATAAACGGCAAAGATGTGGATTTAAACGACGGCAGCCTTCGTATTTTTATAAAACTGTATAATTTAATGAAAAAAATTGCGACAACTGAAAGTGATGAACTGGTTTTAGACAGAAATTATTTCCTTTCTGGTGAAGCAAGTGAAGCATTTTTTCCATACAGATACTATAAACCGGAAAAAGACTTCGGCAGAATTCTTGAGATTGCTCACAGCAAATATTTTGCAAGAAACGGTGCAAAATATCTCTCGGAAAAATTATCAAACGTACTCACAAAATATTTACTAAACACATAGGTGAATTATGAATATAAGTTTTCATGGAATAAAAAATGCAGGTGCTGATTTTGAATACAGACCCGAACACAGACTGGTGCAATATAAAAATCAGAAAAACGGTCGAACATCTACACTGTTTATACCACGGGGCAAAACTTTTGAACTTCATTGTGAACTGAATAATACGGGTACAAACGACCTCGATGAGTTCAGAGATATATTGAAAGCTTTTCCAAACCGCAACGGCCGAAGAAATGTAATTGATTTTGTAATGGACAGTTCATATAAGATTGTTGATATGAAATATGAATTGAAAAATGATATTTGTGTAATAAACGGACAAAAATTCGATATAAATCATAAGAATTATCCAATGTTTGCTAAAATTTATTCACTTGTTGAAAAAATTACTAAAAGAGCAGAGAATAACGAACTTACTTATACAAAGAACTACATAGGTTCAAAAAACTGCAGAGATTCTTATGCAAGCTTCTATAATTACTATAGAAACAATCCAAAAATGGCAGAAATGACTATTGAAAAATTTTTAGATCCCAAAAGAATAAAAGAAACCTGCCTGATGTTGCAGTCAGCTTTACTGCTGGCATTATCTGATTCACGGAGATAATAAATGAAAATAAATTTTTACGGAGTAAAAAATGCAGCCGCTCTTCAAACTGAAAGCGGTTATGTTAAAATGACAAAATACGGACTTGCGCCTGCTTCCAGACATATCACGCTGCAGGCAGAGATTACTGATAAAAACTCTAATGACCTTGAACGGCTTAGTCCGGTACTAAATGTGTTTAAAAACAGAACTAATCAAAATGCGTTGAATTTTACACTTGATGAATATACAACTGACCGTGAGACATTTCGTGTTTACGGGATAAACGGGGATGTAATTAATTTAAACCGGCAGTCGGCTCCGGTTTTTCAAAAATTACAAAAATTTTTTACACTGCTTGGCTCGGGTAAAATGATGTCAGAAACTGCAGAAAACTTTTCTGATTCAAATGAATCACTTTTTGCATTCAAACGTCATTTTGACGGCGATGCAGGGCGTTTTAAAGCTCTTTGCAAAAAAGCCGTTAACGATGCAGAAGGCACTGTGAGCTGTGCTCAATATATTGCACGCAAGCTGAAATTTGACATTGATAAATTTCTGCTTGAAGAAAGGCATAAAGACGAATACTTTTCAGCATACTTTTGATGTAATTCCCGAAAATCAAAGCTCAAGCAGTTCAGGCAAATCTTTCATTTTAATAAAGACAGAGGCATTTTTTTTGAAATTTTCAGGGTCTGAGCTTACATAAAAATCTGTTCTCAGAACTCCGTAAGTTTTTCTCAATCCGGCTTGTTCAAGGTCTTTTTTTATGTATTCCGAAAAACACTCGGCCGGGTTTATAAAAAGGCTTTTTCTTGCGTATCTTTTTATTTTATTCATAAGGTGAGGATAGTGTGTACAGCCGAGAATTATCTTTTCCGGTCTGAAATCCAGTACCGGTTCTAAATAGTCGAGCATAATTGCATCCTCATCCTCGTCTTCGTAGTCCTCTTTTCTGTTTTCCACCATAGAAACCCACAGCGGGCAGGCATTTTCTTTTATCAGCATGTGTCTGTCATATTCCACAAGTGCCTTTAAATATGCATGTGATTCCACAGTAGCTGTTGTTGCAAGAACTCCGACTCTTTTTAATCCCATATCCGCTACGCATTCTGCCGTGATTTGAATTATCGGGTATATTTTGAAATCGTAGTCTTCTTTCAGTTCTTCATAAACAAGTGCAGAAGAAGTATTACAAGCCATAACAACAGCTTTTACATCCTGTGATGCGTAAAAGTCAAATATTTTTTGCACGGCAAAAATAAGTTCGTCTTTTGTTTTTTCACCGTAGGGAAGATTTTTTGTGTCCGCAAAATAGATATAATGTTCATGCGGGCATGCTTCATACAGCTTTTCAAGAACAGTCAAACCGCCTATTCCTGAATCAAAAACACCTATTGGTCTGTCTTTTATAATATCCATAATTACTTATTCTTTTTTATATAATTCAAAATTCCGTCTGCAATAGCCTCTGCTGTTTTTTGTTTTCTTTCCTCCGTGATGAGACTTGTTCTTTCTTCCGTATTGGAAATGAAGCCTGTCTCAACAAGTATAGACGGAGCTATAGAATTATTGATAACATAAAACTTTGATTTAAACAATCCTCTGTCTTTTGAATCTATTTTTTGCGCCAGAGATTTGTGCACCTCCTGTGCAAAATTGTATGATTCGTCAGTGTAATAGTGAGTTTCTACTCCGTACGGCTCCTCGCTTACACTTGAATTTACGTGCACGCTGACGAACAAATCTGCATTTTTTTCTTCTGTAAACTGTACTCTGTCTTTTAAAGAAACAGTTTCGTCACTTCTTCTGGTCATTTCAACATGGTAGCCTTTGTTTGTTAAAATGTCAGCAAGTCTTTTGGAAATATCAAGCGTAATATCTTTTTCATAAATCGAGTCACGTGTTGCACCGACATCAGCGCCGCCATGGCCGGCATCTACGACAATAACCCTTATTTCTCTGCCTTTTGTAATAACAGGCGGAGTTTTTGTTTTTATTACTGGTTCATCTGGTGTTGTGACTGTAAGTTTTAGTGATTTGCAGTCTGTGCCTTCATCGTATTTTAATACGGACATCCCGCTTACAGGGAGAATTATTTTTATTCCATAAGGTACAATAGCTTCTGTTCTGAGATTGGCAAGCTTTTCAGATTTTAAATTTTTTACAAATGCAGTCCTGTCAAATCCTGATGAGTTGTAAAGATTAAGCTCTACGGAATCTGCCGTTCTGTGGATTGAATGTATAATCGGATTTGTATATGAAAAACTCAATTCATCTGTTTTGTTATTTATTTTTTTTGCACTATATGCCGTTGTTGCTGCTGTTTTGTGAAAAAGCGAAAGTCCTGCCAGTCTGTTGTCATGGGCAAAAAAGATGCTTTGACCGTCATAAGAATATACGGGGCGGAATTTGTCCACATCTTCGCTTTTTATAACCAGACGAGCTTTAGTGGGTTCAAACTGTCCGATTTTTATTGTTTCTTTTTCGCTTAGAACATATTCAATGTTTCTGATTTCCGGAGCAACATATGTGTTTGGAAGATCAAAAACAAGTCTGGACGGTTCTGTTAAAATGAGAGGATTTTCTATTGCAATTTGACCTATGCCTCGAACAAGTGCATTTCCTCTTTTTACATCTATCCTGTTTACATAAAATCTTGACTTAAGTTTTGTGTCGTGTTTTTCTTGCTCTACATTGTTTAAAACTTTTGCAGCAGAAGGATTTGAACTGATTACACTGTTTTTTGCGCCGGTTTCAGCCGGCTTTTCGTCTTCGCTGAATGTTGTGTATTCATAATAGCCTTCTTTGTTAAGCCGTTCATCATTGTATACTGTTGTTTCACCGTTTGTATCAAGGAAATCGTCTTTGTATGTGAGGATAAAATTATTGTCCAGCTGAAGAAGTTTTAAATCTCCTGTTTTAAAACCTTTGTTGTATAAAATAACAATTCTTACTACATCCGGTTTAGTAGAAAACTGTGAAATTTTAACCTGTTTTATGACACTGTTTTTAAAAGTCCAGCTTGTATTCGGGCGTGTGAGTATTGCATTTTCTATGTCAAAATAGCCTCTGTCGCTTAATTTTTTGAGCTTTATCGGCTGATTATAACCGGAAGGTGCATCTGTGCCGAGAAAAATCATGTTGTCCGAATTGTCAAACAAAATATTGTTTATTTTAATCGGCTGCGGTGAGTTTTGCGCCAGACAGCAGTGTGTAAAAACAAAGGTGCTTAATATTATAAAAAGTAATACTAAAAATTTTTTGAACATATAAACATCATATTACACGTAAAAAACATGTCCACGATTTCAAAAAACTTCATATTATTATTCAACAAATTTTTCCTGTCTCTACTGTACTAAATTTAAAAAATACAGTATAATTCCCCGTATGGCAAAAATTCGTAAAAGATTTATCATACCGCTTTGTTGTGCACTAATTTTTGTTCTCGGGCTCCGTTTTTTTGGTGCAGAGCTTTTTACACTGCTGGCTTTAAAGTATCTGGACAACAATAATTATAAAAGTGCATATAAACTTGCAAAAAATGCGGTTTTTCTTGAACCTGACAATAAGGCCTCCAGATTGGTGTATATAAGGGCACTTTGCGGACTTCCTCCGTCATTTAGTGTTCAAAAAGAGATATTTGAATTTACACTTTCAAAATACAAAGACGAAGCAGATGTTATAGCTGAAAACAAAATACAAGAGTGGCGTGATTTTGCGATGAAAAAAACCGGAAGTAATTACATCAAAAACGCTCCTCTGGATACTAAAATTATCCGGTGGAACCGTGAGTCTTTTCCTTTAAGTGTTAGTTTTTCTGAGGATACTGATGTTCCTGAGTATTATCTAATGCGCTCCAGATTGGCTTTTGACACGTGGGAAAAAGAGTCAGGAGGATTTTTTAAATTTAAATTTGCGGACTCAAACGGGGATATACAGGTTAGATTTATCCCTTTTAATGTTTCATCCGGCGGTGAACGTGGTCATCTCGGGAATCCTGCTTTTTCTGCGCCGGATATAAAAAACAATAAGCTTAAAAAAATGACTATATTTGTGCATGACAGAGACCGCTTCGGAAGGTATTATCCCGAGAAAGCTGTTTACACATTTGTTTTGCATGAAATCGGACATGCGCTTGGTATGATGGGCCACAGCCAGAACGCAAACGATTTGATGTATATGTCCAATATGGCGGCTGTAGTCACAGGGATTGAACCGTCGCTCAGTAAGGATGATTTAAATACGCTTAAGTTGTTGTATAATATGTCTCCGGATATCACAAATACAGATAAAATAAATACAAAAGGGCTTATCTATTCTCCGGTTGTGCTCGGTTCTCAAGAGGATATACTGAGGGAAAAAATTATCGAAGCCGAAGATTATATAAAAAAGGCACCTTTTCAAATCGGCGGGTATGTTGATCTGGCAGTTTTGTATGCAAAAGCAGAAGATTACAGCAGTGCGAAATATACTCTTGATAAGGGCATGAGTGTTGCAAAAAATGATTTTGACAGGTACATTGTAAATTATAATATGGCTGTACTGCATATGGAAATGGGCGCAAAACAGGATGCCCTGAGATACGCAAAACAGGCGCAGGCATTTAATGATAATGCTGATATACAGTCACTTATAGCTGAAATTCAAAAGTCTTAAATTTTTGTAAATTTTATTTTTTTATGTCAGATGAAAACGCAATTTTATTTTTTACGTATTTTGTATAATGTATGCAAAGTAATGTCTCATTCGGTGCTTCTTTTATAGAAAAAGTTCCGCTAAAAAAATATTCATATACTGAAAAAAAATATATTCCATCATCTGCTAATTTCGTGCAGCTGGCTCCTGAAAATCCAGATGATTTTCACACAATATCCGGAGTTGCTGATGAGTTCGGCGCAGACAGCTTTGCAAATAATATTTACGCTGCTGCAAAAATTGTGCGGAAAAATTCTGACTCTGACAGGGACAAGTGCTGCTTTTTCGCTCTGACAAAACAAAATGACAAATTTGAGCGGCTGAATCCTGATAATGTGCTCGGTATAGCTATGACATCAGCAATTTCAGACAGCAAAACAGAGCTTGAATATTTGCAGGTTCATCCGCAGTATATATATTCATTTGATCCGCCGTATTTTAAACGGATTGGTTCTGCAATGCTTCAGGGGTTGAAAAATTTGTATTCACATATACTGGTAAAATCGGCTCCGTCAGCCTGTCCTTTCTACATAATTAATGATTTTCATCTTGTTTCAGGCAAAAACAGGGTTTTTGAGTGGGAGAAAAATTGAGTTCTGTTGCCGGCATGTTTCCATTTCCTTGCCGGCATGTGAAAAAAATTCATCAACCATGTATACTATTGTAAATTTTTTGATAGTGTATTATTAATGTTATTATAATAACATGTCAAATAAGATTCAGATTGAAATGACAGTTGCTATTTGGATTTTGTGAATAATAAAAACTGTTTTGCAGTTAGTTAAAATTTAAGTATGACCGGAACCTTGAGGATTAGAAAATATGAATAAAAAGAAACTGATTACCGGAATTATAATTGCAATTATTGTGCTTCCGATTATCTCTAATAAAGTGATGACTTTTGTCAGTTCAAAAATAATGGCGAAAATGAATGCAAAACCTCCTGCTGTTGAAGTCGGTACTGTTGTAAAGGGCGATTATTACCCAAAAACCGAATCTGTCGGCAGAATAGAAGCAAAATATTCTGTTGATGTTGTTGCCCGTATAAACGGATGGCTTCAAAAAAGCTATTTCAAAGAAGGTAATTATGTAAAAAAAGGTCAGACACTGTTCCTGATTCAGCCGCATGAATACGAGATTGCAGTCCAGCAGGCGCAGGCGGCTGTCAGACAGTCTGAAGCTGCTCTGGTAAATGCAGAAAAAGAACTCACAAGAGCACGTGAGCTTGTGAAAAACGACTTTGTGAGCAAGTCATATTTTGATCAGGCACTGGCAACCCGTGACCAGAACAAGGCGCAGCTTGATGCAAACAAAGCCAGTCTGGCAAATGCAAAACTTAACCTTTCTTATACCCGGATAAAAGCTCCGGTTGACGGTAAAATCGGAAAAATTATAATTACCGAAGGCAACCTTGTGAATGCGCAGTCTGGAACTCTGGCAAGAATCGTTTCAACCAGCCCGATATATGTTTATTTTAATCTGAAAAGTGAAGATTATTTGAAATTTAAAAAGGCTGAGGCCGAAGCTCAGGATGATCTGGGAGATACTAAAGTATTTATAAAACTTTCAGACGGCTCTATTTACCACGAAGAAGGTGTTCTTGAGTTTGTAAACAACGAAGTGGATCCGACAGCCGGCACGATTTCTTTGAGAGCGACTTTTGATAACAAAGACAGATTTCTTGTTCCCGGCGACTTTGTAAATGTTGTTGCGGAAGCAACAAAACCAAAGCAGGTGCTTCTTGTTCCACAGATTGCTGTCTCTGAAAGTACACAGGGAACTTATGTCTGGGTTGTGGATAAAAACAATGTGGCAAAACAAAAATTTATAAAGATATCCAATCAGGAGGGGGATAAATGGATAGTTAAGGAAGGTCTTTCCGAAGGTGAGACTGTTATCACAAAAGGGTTTCAGACACTCAGAGACGGAATTACCGTTGCACCTGAACCTCCGGCTATAGACAATGCACAAAAAGGTACAGATGAAAATGCAGAACAATCAAAGTAATCCTAATGAACAGAATAGTCAGAACAAAGAAGAATTATACTTTTTTATAAGAAAACCGAGATTTGCAATAGTAATCTCTATTTTTATTACTCTTGTCGGTTTTATTGCCATGATGGGGCTGAAGCTGGAAAAATATCCTGATATTACCCCACCGCAGATTGTTGTCAGTGCATCCTATCCCGGAGCAAGTGCTGATGTTGTCGAATCTTCTGTTGCTTCTCTTATTGAATCTCAGGTAAACGGTGTCGAGGATATGCTGTACATGATTTCGACAAGTTCTGATGAATCTTACAGATTGCAGATATATTTTAAAGTCGGTTCAGACAGAAATATTGACCTTGTTAATGTCCAAAACCGTATACAGCAGATAGAACCCAAATTGCCCGAGGATGTTAAAAGGCTTGGTGTAACTGCAAAACAACAGGTATCAGGTGCCGGTGTTGCTATTTTGAACCTTGCATCGACTGATAACAGATATTCACAGCTGGATGTTACCAACTATGCTTCTATCTTTATTAAAGATGAAATCGCACGTCTGCCCGGTGTAGGCGAGGTCGGTGTTTACGGTGCCGGCAATTACTCAATGAGAATATGGCTTGATACTGAAAAAATGGCTAATTTAAATGTTTCCGTTTCAGAAATACAAAAAGCAATAACAACACAAAATATTCAGGTATCAGCAGGTGCACTTGGACAGGAGCCGGGCCCTGACAAGCAGCGTTTTCAAATCACATTGAGGACCAAAGGCCGTCTGCTTGAGCCTAAAGAGTTTGAAAATATTATTGTCCGTTCGAATGTTGACGGTTCGAGTATAAGAATAAAAGACGTGGCGAGAGTTGAACTCGGTTCCGAAACTTATTCAAGAAACGGTAAAGTTGACGGAAAACCTGCAGCTCTAATGCAAATTATTCAAATCCCGGGTGCAAATGCTATAGAAATTGTAAATGCAGTTGAAAAGAAAATGGCGGAGATTGAGGGTACTATTCCTGACGGAATGAAGCTTGCAATGGTTCATGATGATACGGAATTTATCCGTGAATCAATGAAGGAAGTTGTAAAAACGATTATTGAAACATCAATAATCGTTGTTGCTATTATCTTTGTGTTCCTCGGCGATCCTAGAGCTACCCTTGTTCCGTTGATTGCAATACCTGTTTCATTGATTGGTACGTTTGCAACGCTTCCTGTTTTTGACATGTCAATTAACCTTTTGACACTGTTTGCGATGGTTCTTGCTGTTGCGACAGTTGTTGATGATGCTATTGTTGTTATTGAAAACGTTAAAAGACACCTTGAAGAAGGTAAGTCTCCGGTTGAAGCTACACAGCTAACGATGAAAGAAATAGGCGGTGCACTTGTTTCCATGGCACTGGTGCTTATGGCTGTATTCGTTCCGGTAAGTTTTATGCCCGGGTTGTCAGGACTTATGTACAAGCAGTTTGCTGTTTGTATTGCTGTTTCAATTGCACTTTCAGCTGTATGTGCGCTTACTCTATCTCCGGCACTTTGTTCTATTATATTAAGACATGAGGATCCAAACAGAAAGCCCTCAAATAAGATTTCAGCTGCTATAAAGTGGCTGTTTATGGAATTCAACGTGTATTTCCAGAAACTGACGGATATATATTTGCATTATGTAAAGAAATTTGTATACAATCAAAAACTTACACTTATTGTGTATGGCAGCATAATTGTTCTTATGCTTCTTCTGTTTAAAATTATCCCGACAGGATTCATTCCTGATGAAGATCAGGCGGTGCTGATGGCGCAGGTCAGCCTTCCTGCCGGTGCTTCAATTGCACGAACTACAGACCTGACTGATAAGATGGAAAAAATACTGGAAAATATAGAAGGTGTCGAAGGCAGAATTGTTTTTGTCGGAATGGGACCTTCCAACGAAGCTTTTATGGTCATTAGACTTGAAGAGTGGAGTAAACGTGAATTTAATATATTTCAGAAATTAATAAGAAAAATCCAGGGTAAAGAAACAGACTTATCATTGAATGCAATTCTCGGAAGAATACGTAGTGAGTTTGGAAAACTTAAAGAAGCCAGAATCGGTGTGTTCTCTCCGCCTGCAATTTCCGGTATGAGTATGCTCGGCGGGTTTGAGTTCCAGCTATTGTCAAAAGGCGAGCATACCCCGCAGGATATGGAAAAACTTGCTAATCAGCTTGTTGCTGCGGCTAACCAGAATAAAAATCTGTCAAACGTTTATTCTCAGTATCAGGCAAACATGCTGCAATATATTGTAGAAATTGATTATGACAAAGCACTTGCCCAGGGAATAGATCTGCAGGAGCTTTACAGTACACTTTCATCTACTCTGGGTACTTATTATGTTAATGATTTTAACAAGCTGGGTCGTGTTTTCAGGGTGCAATTGCAGGCCGAGCAAAAATTCAGAAGAAAAGCAGGTGACCTGACTAATATTTATGTTAAAAACAGTGCCGGAAAAATGGTTCCCGTGACCACTGTAATCACATTAAAGCAGAGTGTTGGCGCAGGTTCTATCACGAGATACAATCAGTACAGAAATGTACAGATTTCAGGCAGCCCTGCGCAGGGCAAGAGCTCCGGTGACGCTATGAAAGCGATGGAGCAGGTAACAACCGAGACTATGCCGTCTGATATGGGCTTTGAGTGGTCCGGTACTTCAAAACAGGAGCTCGAATCCAGCGGTCAAACCACTACAATTATCAGTCTTGCTCTTATATTTGTCTATTTATTCCTTGTTGCATTGTATGAGAGCTGGTCTATACCGTTTGCTGTTCTGTTGATTTGTCCGCTTGCGGCAGTCGGGGCATTATTGTTCCAGTTGATGATGGGACAGGCATTTGACCTCTATTCTCAGGTTGGTATGATTATGCTTATCGGTCTTGCGGCAAAACAGGCAATTTTGATTGTAGAATTTGCTAAAGTTTTGCATGAAGAAAACGGAATGTCTATTGAAGAAGCTGCGGTTGAAGCATCAAAAATCAGGTTCAGAGCTATCATGATGACAGTTGTTGCGTTTGTTGTCGGTATGATTCCTCTTGTACTTGCTCACGGTGCAGGTGCATCCAGCAGAATTTCAGTCGGCAGTACGGTCTTTGGCGGTATGCTGGCGGCAGGTACGCTCGGTACTATTATGACACCTGCTTTTTATACTATAATCCAGCATTTTGTATACAAAGTCATGAAGAAAAAAACGCAGGCAGAAGAAAAACAATAGTATATGATTAATAATGTTTGTATGGATAAAGGTTTTATTGTGAGGATAAGTTTATAAATTATGAACAAACGATTTTTAACATCACTTATATTTCTTTCGGTTGCTGCCGGTCTTTTACAGCAGGCTGACGCAAAAGTTACTTTTAAAGAGCGGGTTGCCGGCTTTATGAGTAATACAAGAGTTGTTCCGGACATAGGTGTTCAGTCGGAGGATGGAAGTGTTAAACTTATACAACTGGATGAAGGGGCAGATATTGATGAAGAGTCTGAGACTGCTCAAGATTCTGATAATAAATTTTTAAATTTCTTTAAACATAAATCTAAAGAAAAAGAGCCGGAAAAAACGAATATTGTGCAATCAGGTTCTGATATAGATGTTGTACAGGTGGAGGACAGTACAGATGACCTTGAAAAATTGAAGCCTGCACAAGAAGATTCAAAAGCCTCTCAGGAGAAAGAAAAGAAAAAATTTCGTTTGTTTGGAAGAAAAGATAAAAAACAAAAAGAAGAAAATAACAAAACAGTAGAAGAAGCTCCGGCAATTCAGCCCAGAGATGCTTTTGAAGGGGAACAGGTCGTTGAGGGTGCAGTAACGGCAAACAAGGTTGTTACTGTTGACGATTGTGTCAAAATTGCACTGGAAAACAACCCGAGAATCATGTCTCAAATGATGAGCAAAGATATTTATCAGAACAAAATTGCTCAGGCTTGGGCAAATTATTTTCCGACATTGAATCTTGGTGTCAGCTATTCAAGAAACGATATGATGGTGACTAACTTCAGATTTCCAATGCAGCAGTACAATTTGTATAATACACCTAATGTCGGTTTTGACTGGCTGTTGTTTGACTTTGGAAAAACCAGTGCACAGGCAGGTGTCGCCAGAAAAACATACGAAGCTGCCGGTGATACATTACAGGAAAACATTAATGATATTATCTGTCAGGTAAAAACTGCATATTATAACCTTTTGTTTGCAATGCAGCAGGTGAATGTGTATGAGGACACGGTAATGAACTATGAAGTTCACCTTAAACAGGCACAGGCTTACTATGATATTGGAACAAAAGCAAAAATTGATGTATCCACTGCTAAATATAACCTTGATAATGCTCAGTTAAGTCTAATTCAGGCTAAAAATACCGTAAAAACCGCTTATGCAAACCTGAATAATGCAATGGGTGTTCCGGAATTTTCTGACTACAATATAAGTGAAAGACTCGATTCAAAAAAATACGAGGTCGAATTTGAAGCGGTGTTAAATAAGTCCTTTGAACAGCGTCCTGAGCTGCTTGCAGCAAAGAAGAAAATGGAAGGTTCTAAAATACTCATTAAGGCCTCCAAGTATGCGTTTCTGCCTGATTTAAGAGGGGTTGGAAGCTTTACTCAGGGCGGAAAAACTCCGGATACGGACTACGGATATCAGATTGGTGCACAACTGTCTTACACCGGTACAAACCTCTATTTATTGAAAAAACAGCTCGATGAAGCAAAATTGACATATAAAAAAGATCAGGCTGATTATGAAACAGCACGGCAGAATGTTTATTTGCAGGTAAAACAGGCTTACATTGATTTAATGAATGCACAGGAGTCTGTTCCCGTTGCCCGCTCCTCAATGATGGTTGCGAAAGAACAGTATGAGCTTGCAAGCGGCAGATATAAGGTCGGTATGGGCGATGCCATCGAGTTAAAAGACGCAGAAACAACTTACAGAAATTCACAGTTGAGCTATTACAATACTCTTATGCAGTACAACATTGCTGCTGCAAATCTTGAAAAAGTTGTGGGTGCGCCTATTGATTATGTAGAAGGTGATTTGTAATTTCCTGTATTTCCGGAGTAATATCCTCTTTTACTGCTGCGCATACAGAAAGCATAAAATTGTCCTTCAGCTTCGTGCAAAACCAGGATGCGGGCTCTTTTTGCAGCTTTATTTCCGCTTCGTACTTTGTCCAGAATCTGTAAAACGTATCTGTGTCAGGATTGTCGCTTTTTCTTTTCAGATATCTGTAAATTGATTCAAAGTCACGTCCCTTCATGTATTCAACATCAAGTCCCAGCTCAAACGGTGCAAATGCTGCTATAATAAGATTTTTTGAGTGAGAAAGACTGAATAGTATGTCACCGTTTACCAGATACGGCTTTTCATTTTTTACTCTTATTTCCGGCTCTTGTATTTTATATATTTTTTTTAGAACATATTTGAGCAGAAATCGTCCGAGGCAAAACTGTTTCATTCTCTTTTCCGATTTAAATTCTCTGCCTTCTGAAAAACCGAGCAGATACTGTGTGTTCATTGCTGATAAAAATGTATCGGCGTTTAGAAAAAATATTTTAACCCTGTGCATAGCTCAATTTTAGCATGGAAATGATTATCGAATAAAATTTTTATACTGTTATAATCGATAGGCATTTGGAATTGTGTTATTTAAATTCTGTGCTGTTTTTTTTAAAAAGGTTATTATTTCATCCGGAAGCCTTCTATTTTCGTTAACTCTGGCTCCATTTGAGTCTACAATACACGGTATACTCAGTGCTGCATCATATATTCCGTATTCTCCGTTCAGCAGGACTGATACACAGAGTTCTACCGGGGTATCACAGATAACGGCCTGTGCTACAGAGCATACGCATGTGGCAATACCGTAAAATGTTTTTCCCTTGCCTGCTATGATTTCGGCACCCATTGCACGTACATCCGCCTCCATTGCTGATTTCTGCGGCATGCTTAAATCAAGCTCACCGGAAATATTCCAGAGTGCGTACTGTGAGCTTCCGTGCTCTCCAATGACCGGAATTTCAAGTTTTCTTTCAAAATAATCTGATACTATGGCCGAAAGTCTTGATGTGTCAAGTATACAGCCTGTGCCAAATACCTTCCCTCTTTCTAAATTCAGACGTTTTGCAAGATAGCAGGTTATTATATCTACAGGGTTTGAAACTACCAGCACTATGCCGCAATTGTAATATTTTTCAATCCCGCAGGCTATTTCTTCTGTTATTTTCAAATTGTCGTATGTCAGGTCAAGCCGGCTTTCTCCTTCTTTTCTTCCTCTTCCTGCTGTCACAATAATCATTGAGCTGTTTTTTATATCTGAATAATCGCCGCAGAATATATCAACATCAGGAATACATTTAACTCCGTGTTTTATGTCCAGCATTTCTGCATTGGCAAGCTTTTCGTTTATATCAATAAAAACAATTTCATCCGCAAGCCCTCTGAGCATAAGCGCATATGCGATTGCCGAACCTACTGCACCGGCTCCTATTATGGATATTTTTGTTTTATGTCTTTCAGCGTACATCTATTATCCTCGATAATTGATTCAACAGGTCGTATCCGTCCCATATTATGTCTATATCCATTGCCTGTCCGACCGGTACTATTCTGTCTATGCCGCATATTTTGTGAATGCATATCTCTTTTACAAGTTTTTCGGGGTTAATCCCAAAATATGTGACTGTCTGATATTTTTCATCAATCATTCTGTATAGTTCACCTGTGTCCTTTAAAGAATATTCATAAAAATAGCCGCCTTTGCCACGCAGGTTTTCAATGTCTTTGTCCGGTGCTGAAAGTTCGCTTCTGTATAGAAGGTTTCCACAATGTTTTACGGATTTTATTTTCTCCGGATAGTCTATTGCATCCTCGCAGAGTTTTGTGTATTTATCCACGCATATCGCATCTTGTAGATTATATTTTTCTTTTGCTGTTTTATAAACTGCACTCCAGAACTTTTCACGGGCGTATTCGCTGTCATTTTGCCAGTAGATAAGCTGCGGAGAAGAACAGGCATTTTGATCCATAAGGTATGTGTCATTATAAAAGTTTTCTGCAAGTTTTTCTATTGTCTTTTCATCTGCTTTTAAAACGCTTGCCCCGTCTATAATACACACAGAATACCTGTCAGAGAAGGCAATGTCGATGCAGCGGGGTTTTGTTTCGCAGGATTTTAGGGCCTTTATTGTATTGTCTCCTCCCCAGAGCATTCTGACATCTGCTGTTTTTGAGAATACTGATGTTGCATCAGAGGCTCTGTTGTATTTTACAAAAGCCGTTCTGTCCTTAATTTTTGGATATTTTTCCAGTATTTTTTTAAATATTTCAATCAGTGCCTTTACTTGAGGAAAATCCTTGCCGGGTAGTCTTACTATATTGGCGTTGCCAGCAAGCAGTGAAAATACGTACGAAAATGCAAAATTGACAGGTATATTTGAGGGTGCAATGTGAAAACAAAGTCCTCTTCCAAGCCGGTATTGTTTGTTATCTAACAATGATTTGAGATGCTGTATGTTTGCACGTCTGCACCAGAAGGCTAGTGCTGAAAGGTCAGGATAAAGCCGCCCCTCTTTCGAGCCCAGAATCTCTTTTGACAGGTCGTTTAAAAATTTACAAACCTCATCAGAGAACGGAACCTCCGGCATGTTTAATATATCTTCATTTCCTATTAAGTAATTAACGCCGCTCATATGTATCTGAACATCCTCTAATTTCTGCATTTTTTATTCTGCCTTTTATTTCAAAATATTTGCCCTTTCTTCCGCACGGGCAGTCATCTTCACCAAGAATAACACCTTCATCCTCTGTTAGAAGCGAGTGGCCGGGGTATGACTCAGGTAATTGCGAGACAACCTGTATGAGTCCTTTTTCACCTGTGCTGCAAACAGAGAAATCATGTGATTTACGTGTGATGATGTCTGAATATGCACTTGCGTGCAGGTGTCCGTATTCGCATTCCATGTATATACATCCGGTTTGTTCTACCATTCCGTAGTAATCATGGATATTTTTCAGTCCGCATACCTCATTAAGGCATTTTTTAAAATCTTCTTTTGATACTGCTTCGTTTATTAATTTTTTCCAGCCTCCGCCATGAATTAATATTCCGTTTTCAAGATTTAGTTGTGCATTGATGTTTTTAAGCTCTTTATAAAAATACTGCCATATCATAAAGGTAAATCCGAAAAGCAAAATCTTTTTTCCTTTGTGTCTGTCTAAAAATGCTTCAATCTCCGGAAGATTAATATTCATATTTTCATCAAGCGCATATGTTCTGTCGGCACCGAATATGGAAAATCCCAGTATACCTGCTCCACGTGCAGAAAACATCTCTCTGTTTTTTATAACTGACGGGGAGTCAATTATTAGCATAGGCATTCTGGATGCGCCTGTAAAATCAGACACTATTTTTACAAGCGTTTTTTGCTGGTTAGCTGCTGTTGCTCTATCCAGATATATTTTTGATACAGCCTGACCGGAGGTGCCTGAGGAGGTCATCGTTTTAAAAATTTCCTCTTTTTTAATGCTGTATAAATCGTATTCTTTAAACAGTCTGACAGGAATAAACGGAATATCTTCCACTGTTTTTATATCAGTGATTTTTATCCCGAGTCTGTCAATGATATGTCTGTAGTTTTCGCAGTTTTTGTAATGAAAACCTGTGAGTTCTTTCAATTTTTTCAGCAAAACAGCTTCTTTTTGTGCTTTGTCTAGTGAAAAAGGCTCTGTTATGTTATACATAAGACAGCTCCAGTTCTTTGTAAAGAGTTTTTCCTGCTTCGTTTTTCGGTATTTCTGAAATGATATTCACTGTGAAGGCGTTATGATTTATTCCTGTCTTTGCAGAAATGAATTTTAACACAATCTCTTTGTAAAGTGGATTTGTGATAAAGATATCCATTTTGTCATCTATTCCTGTACAGGCGCAGTCAATGTCTTTAAAATTGCTTTTTATTAAACGTTCTGTTTCATCAAGATTCACACGGTTGCCGTAAATTTTCAGAAAACGTTTTTTTCGTCCGGCAATATAGAAAAATCCGTCTTTGTCAAATTTTGCCATATCTCCGGTGACAAGCCGTCCTCCTCTTTCGTCTCCTTTTTTCAGGTCATCTCCGCATTGAGCATAGCCTAAAGTGACATTATCACCTTCATAAACAAGTTCGCCAACTGTCTCAGGAGTTGTTATCTCTTCTCCGTTTTCATCAATCAATGAAAACTTGCCGCCGGGGATTGCAATCCCCATGCTTCCGTATTTCTCCAGCGATTTTTCACAGGGCAGATATGCCATTCTTGCGGTTGCTTCTGTTTGTCCGTACATAACAATAAATTTTTTATCATTCTCAATTGCCCATTTTGCAAATTTTTCATGCAAATCGGGGGAGAGCTTTCCGCCGGCCTGAGTTAAATATTTTAATGACGGCAAGTCCATTCTGAAAAATCTCAGACGCTCGAGCATTTCATAAGTATATGGCACTCCCCCGAAGGAGGTTGCTTTGTTTTCCTTGAGCTGCTGCCAGAACTCTTTTTGCATAAGCCCTTTTTCTGTTAAAATCAGGCATGCACCGGTCATAAGATGTGTATTAATAATGGAAATACCGTATGTGTAATTCATCGGCAGAGTCGTAATTGCACGTTCTGTTTCTTCTATGTTCAAGTATTTAACAATGGATTTTGTGTTGGCTTCTATATTTTTATAGCTCTGTCTGACAAGCTTCGGGCTGCCGGTTGAGCCTGATGTGGTCAAAAGAAGCGCAAGTTCATCATGCAGCTCAAATTCATTATTATACGGAGTTTTTATTAAACTGTAGCCGAGATTTTTATAGATTTCTCTGCTGTCTGTAAATGCGGCTGCCATATCGGAGGGTACATGCAGATAATCCGGTTTATAGGTTATTATAAAGCTTTTAAGCAGGTCTTTATCCAAATCAGCTTTAAGCATAAGAGGAACAATTTTTGCATTCAAAAATCCTGTATAACCTGCCAGTGAAGCGGTTTCGTTCCTGCAAAGATTGAAAACCAGACAGCGTCTGCCGATTTTGTCTGTCAGTGATTGGCAGTGTGCATCGAGTTCTTCGTATGTAATTTTCTGTCCGCTTTCAGTGATTACGGCCGTGTTATTTTTAAATTTATTTAATTTCCACATCATATTTTGCCAGTATTTCTTTTCCCTTTTCAAATGAGCTTAAATCAATGATGTCATCTGTTTCCATCATTATGTCGAAGGCTTCTTCCAGTTTTGCGACAAGCCCCATGTGTCCGACAGAATCCCACGCTTTTATGTCTTGATATTTCAGGCTCTGCACCTCTTCTTCGGGTATTTCAAAGGTTTCTGTAAAAACTTTTGTGTATTTCTCGAGATTGTTCATTTATGTCTCCTTATATGATTTTTCTATTTTTTCTGCTATTTGCTCCGGAGATAGTCCATACTGTTCAAGAAGGTATTTGTATTCTCCTGCATGTTTGTATTCATCAGATATACCGATAATAAGGTGCTTTGGTTTTCTGTTTATTGCGCCAAGAGTTTCAGAAACTGCTGCACCGAGACCTCCGTATATGGAATGCTCCTCTACTGTTACTATCAATTTTGTTTTGCAGCTCTTTTTAATAATTTCTATATCCAGCGGTTTCAGTGTATGCATATTAATAACGGTACTATTCAATCCTCGTTTTTCAAGAATTTGTGCTGCTTTTATTGAATTGAAAACCATTGAGCCTGTTGCGATAATTGTAATATCGTCGCCGTTTTTTATTGTATCTGCGCTGTATAAATGAAAATCATAATCTTTTTTGTAAACTGCAGGGTTATTAAAACTGCCTGTCAGTCTTATGTATACCGGTGAATTTATTTTTGCAGCTTCTAAAACACATTTAACTGTTTCGGTACAGTCCGCAGGTGACAGAATGGTTATGTTTGGTATTGAGCGCATTACAGCAATGTCTTCCGTACACATGTGTGTAGGTCCGAGTATTCCGACAGAAAGCCCTGATGTCAGGCCAATCAGTTTTACAGGTAGTTTCATATATCCCATATTGACTTTAACCTGATCAGCGCACCGTAATGATGCGAAAGAAGCGTATGTTGTAACAAACGGGTTAAAACCTTCTTTTGCCAGACCTGCAGCTACACCGATTAGATTTTGTTCTGCAATACCGACGTTAATTAATTTGTCCGGATAGGTTTCTTTAAATCTTGTTAATCCTGAATAGTAGCATAAATCGGCAGTTAATATCAGTATGTTTTTGTCAATTTCGGGCAATGCTGATGCTGCGGTACCGAATGCTCCGCAAGAGCCTAACAAAGACCACATTCTTATGTTTTGCGGAGTGTATTCTATCATAACGCACCTCCGATTTCTTGTATTGCAAGCTCATATTGTTCTTTGCTCAGTGCACAGTTATGCCATTTTGTTTGGTTTTCCATAAATGACACGCCTTTTCCTTTTATTGTTTCCGCTATAATGCACATCGGCTGTTTATTGTGGTCGGTATTAAATGCGTCAAATAGTGCCTGCGTATTATGTCCGTTTACTGAAAGTGTTTTGAAGCCAAAGCTTTCCCATTTTTTTTCAAATGGTTCTAAGTCTAGAATTGTGTCTGTTTCCCCATCGTATTGCAGCCTGTTTTTGTCAATAACAACAACTAAATTATCGAGTTTAAAATGTGAAGCAGACATAGCAGCTTCCCATATCTGTCCTTCATTGCATTCACCATCTCCAAGAACAACGTAAACTTTAGATGAAAAGTTTTTCTTTATTTTTAAGCCGAGAGCCGTTCCGACACCGAGTGACAAACCCTGTCCAAGGCTGCCGCTCGAAAATTCAATGCCGATAGAAGGGTTTATTGACGGATGTGCATAAAGAAATGAGCCATTTTTCTTAAATGTTTTCAGGTCGTCCTTTGTTAGCACTCCTATATGTTTTAGTGCCGCATATTGCGCCATTACGCCGTGTCCTTTGCTCAAAATCAATCTGTCACGATTTTCTTTGCAAGGATTTTTTTCATCAAATTTCATAACAGCACAATATAAAACAGACATAATTTCTGCCATTGAGAGTGAACCGCCGGCATGAGCCCCGGTTGAGCCTGTACTGTATGTCATTTCTATTATATCAAGTCTGATACGGTTTGCTGCATGATTACATTTTTTTATTATATTCTGCATAAAACTATTTTGCTCCCCCGTCAACTCTTAAAATTTGACCGTTGATAAAAGAAGCGGCATCGGAGGTTAGAAAAAATACTGCCTGTGCTATTTCTTCCGGTTTTGCAAGTCTGTTCATTGCCGAAGCTGATATCATTTCTTGTTTTGCTTTTTCCTCCATTAATACTGCCATTCTTGTGTCCGTGAGACCCGGCGCAACTGCATTTATTCTTATTCCTGAGCCGGTGAATTCTGCAGCCAGTGTTTTTGTCCAGGCTGCAAGTGCGGCTTTTGAAACTCCGTAAGCACTGTTACCGGCTGCAAGATCTAATCCTGCAATTGATGAAATATTGACAATAGATCCGGATTTTTTCCTTGTCATTATTTTTAAAACAAGTCTGGTTAATTCCATCTGTGAAAATAAATTTATTTCAAAAACTTCTTTTATTTTAGAAACCGGTGTCATTGCAAAAAGTCCGCCGTGCGCAATGCCTGCATTGTTGACAAGCACATCGATATTCTTTTTTTCTTTAAATAGATTTAAAAGAGCTGTTTTCATTGCAATATAGTTTGTCATATCGAAATACACCGGATAAATTTCAATATCAAATTCTTTTTTTATTTCGTCAAAATATTTTTCTTTTTCTTTATCTGGTTTCCGGCAATGTGCGATAATGTTATAATTATTTGACGCAAAAATTTTTATTAATGCCTTACCGATGCCTCCGGCTGCCCCTGTTATAAAAACATTTTTTCTGTTCATATTTTAACCGGTTCCTCTCCTTTAAAATATTTTATCCATTCTTCAATTTGTTCTCGTCTTGATATAGATTTTTCATTGCATTTGTAAAACTGAATATCTGTTATCAGACATTTTTTCAGATTAATAATAGCACTTGCCCAGGAAAGACCTACACCGAAGGTGACAAGCATTGCGTTATTTGCGCAGGAATTGTGCATCTGGTCGCAAATTGCGCTTACTACGGATGCCGCACCGCAATTTGCATATTTTGAAAAAGTTTCAGCTGATGTCTTTTCTTTCGGAATTGCTGCATGCTGGGCAATTGTTTTCAGTATTTGTCCGTTTGCCTGATGCATTAGAACTCTGTCTATATCATCGAATGTTTTTTTAGAAAAAGTTAATAATTCTTTTATACTTTTAGGTGCGTTTTCCATGGTGAACCGAAAAATATCCATGCCTTTCAAAATTTCGTCATAAAGGTGCCAGACATTTCCGTTTTCGTCAGTAATCTCAATATCTGCAATATCCTTTCTGACAGGAAGTCTGTAACCGGAAGCGGGTATAATAATTTTGTTCCAGTCTTTGCCGCTGGTTCCAAGATTAAAGTATGAAGTGTTTTCTTCTTTAGTGTACTCTATCAGAGTTGCAGAGCCGGCATCGCTGTATAGCATATTTGAGATTCTGTTTCTTTTGTCAGAGTGAAGGCTGTTTGTATCTCCTGCAAGCAGCAGACACTTTTTAGAAGCACCTGATGAGATAAGAGAGTGCGCCAGCCACAGCCCGTAGACATATCCTGAACATGAGAGCCCGGATGTGTCAAAACAGGCACAGGTATCATCAAGCCCGAGTCTGCCATGTAACAAGCATGCAGAAGCAGGTGCGCTATAGTCGTGGCTGGTTGATACAAAAATCAGGCTGTCTATTTCTGTTTTATTAATATTAATATTTCTTAAAAGTAATTCAGCTGCTTTTTCACAAAGGTCTGTGCATGTTACTCCGTTTTCAACGATATAGCGGTATTTTATGCCAAGAATTTTTTTGTTTCTCTCGAGCAGTTTTATATCGTTTTTGTAAAACTCAAGTTCATCGTCTACGGATATTTTATTTTCCGGTAAGACAACGGTAATGCCTGATATTTTTACATTTTTAAATACTGTATTCGTCATATAAATTTCCTAGCTTCTGACTGCTTTTTTAAGGACTCTGATGATTCCGAAGAGTTTGTAGTAGGTATTGTGTTCTTTTTTGACTTCTTTAATAAGTGGTATACCGAAGATATAGAACCAGTAGTTCGTTTTTCTTAATTTCTTTTTAAATACCTGAACTCCGAGAAATTCCCATTTTACTTTTAGGGGAATGGCTTTTAGTTTGATTATTTCTGCTTGTAATTGTGAAACTTTTGCATTCATTCTCTGTTCACATCCGGCAATCTTTGCATTCATTTCCTTTTCCAGAGTTTCTATATATATTCTGGTTTTGTCCGGATTTTCGTGTGAATTTAACATTTTGGCAATATATTTCTGAGATTTTATTATTTCTTCATGCAGCCGATTGTTTACTGATACATAGTCTATAGGTGTTTTTTCGAGCCGGATAATATCGTCAACATTATTTGCCCGCCTGTCTGAGATTCCAAGCAAATCCATAAGTGACTTATGTCTGGTAAAACCGTTGCCGCTTGCACCAAAAAGTATAAACGGTTTATTGAAAATTATTGCAAAACACATGCCGTGAAAAGAATCAGTGTATAAAATATCACAGTTTGCAATATTTTTAACCCAGTCTTCAACAGTAGGTCCATAAGCTTTTTTCTTTTTTAAATCGCGTATTAGTTCACCGTAAGTAACTCCATTGTATAGTTTTTTTAGACTGTTAATGTTTTCGATATATTCAAGTATTCTTTTATCAAGATTGCCCCAGTTAATTATATAACTGACAGCACCTCCGTTTTTTTCATGAAATGCCGGTTGTTCATATTTCTTTTTTTCTTGAAGAGCGAGCCATTCATCCGGTCTCAGCAAAAATACCGGATCCAGAACAAGTTCTGCATTGATATCAAAATTTTCTCTGCATATATCGACTCCGCTTTTTTCTCTGACGCTTATGTGAGAGAAACGCCGGAGCAGCTTTTGGGCTTCCTGTTTTTCGGCTGGAGTGTAAGGGTATGTTCCTATTTTTCCGGCTCTGCATTTTTCAAGTTTATCTGTCAAAAATGATGCAGCATAGGAACAAATATTTTTTGAAAAATCTGCAAAGTTAAATTTAAAAGCATTAAAAAAGGAGCTATTTGCAAAATCGAACCATACGCAGTCAGACCCGACGATAAAAGTTCTGATATTTTCGTTTAGTGCTTTGAGTTTATTAATATTGCTGCAAGGTGCAGTGAAATCGAGATGCTCTTTCTGAAAATCTTCGAGGTTATTCAGGTCGATTATGTTTTCATTATCGTAGAATTTTATGTTTACGGGGAAATATCCGTGCTGTTTTATAACCTGTTGAAGTGCATAGGCTGTTAAAACACATCCGTAATTGATTTTTGAATCTCCAAAATTCAAAAGAGCAATTCCGTCTTTTTTGTTAAGACATTCTGTTATCAGCGTGGAGATTGATGAATATTTGCCTGTTGAATATCTGTGCATAAAATAAGAATGAGACGGATGAACCGGTGCTTTTGAAAATGACCACTCGTTTGCAACTTTTGTTTGTGCAAGTGTTAGTTGTTTTAATATTTTAAACTTATCTTTAACTTCAGCAAAAGCATTGCGTGCTTTTAGGGAATTTAAAAGCAGAACAGAAATTCCTTTGTTGTCGTTAATGCTTTTGTCAAATGCATTTACCCCCCAGAAATCACCTATTGTAAAATCGCCGTTTCTTGGTAATTTTGAGTATTTACAATCTGTGCATGATTTTCTGAGTGTTAAATTTCTCACAAATCCCTGAATATATGCTGTATCCCAGTAATAGTAGTAGTAGTTACCTCTTAGTCTGTATGATATTGACGGTTTTTCCCATCCTTCTATTTTATTTCTGAACTGAAAATCTTCAACTTCATTTTCAAGACCGTCGGTTATTTCATTCAAATATTCACGGAAAATCTTTTGAGACGGCAGACCATGACACAGTAGGTCTATTGTAAAAAGCTTTTCATAATCTTTACCAAGTACTGCATAAAGTGCTGCTACCTGACAGGGGGTGCCGGTAAAAAGAACATATTTGTCCTGAGCGAGCAGATTTTTTATTTCTTTATAACAGTTATTTATATTACTCTGGACATATTTTGAGCCTCTTAAGGGGGCTAAGTCTTCCCAATTGTCCACAATAACGTGCTCGCAGATACCTCCTCTGGTAAAACGTGCGCCGCAGACATATCCGCCTTTGTCTAAAATGTATTTTGCAAGAATTGAGAACACGCCTCCTGATGTGCTTTTTTCTCTGATTTCTTCATTATCTGAATATCCGGCATAGATTACCGGTGCATCTGTTCTGTCAGTTGATGATTTTATCTCTTCAAGGTTTAGTGCCGGACATTTTTTAGTGCACAATCCGCAGTGGGTACACTTTTCTTCATTTATGAACGGATAAACGAATCCGTCTTTGTCCTCTTTCATTTCAATTGCACCTGACGGACAGATGTTGTAGCATGCCATGCAGTTTGTACATTTATGCTTTAATACTACTGTATTGGGTTCATTTGTTGTTAAACAATCAGTCATTCTATACTCCCTATTTTCAGTGCAGGATTGCCTGCCATGTAACAATTATTTTTGCAGCCTTTGTATACTGCGCTGAGCGGTGCAATTTTGTTGTTGTCTCCGATTTTTGAATTTGGCAGAAGAATTGCATTTGCACCAATCTGGTTCATACTGCCGATTTTTGCATTCCCGAGTGCCTGTGAACGTGGCCCGAAAAAGTTGAAATCTCCGATTTCGCAGTCGTGACCTAGGTTTACATCGCAATTTAATACATTTCCGTTTCCTATATTGCAATTTACTGATATTAAGCTGTTTCCTGCTATTACATTAGATTCTCCAATTCTTACCGTCTCTGAAATTGTAATATTGGGTGAAATCAAGTTAAAAAATTTTATTTCTTTCTCTTTTAATTCGTAATAAATTTTTTGTCTTAATTCAGGATATCCGGCACCTATTACAACATATTCATTATCATTGAATTTGTATTCCGAAACTTCACCCTTGTAAAAATTTTGCAGTTCTTTGTAATCAACAGTATGACCGTAACCACCGTGACCTAGAAAACCGCCGAATGTAATGTCATTTTTTGATTTCAAAATTGTTAATAAACTCAGATGACATTCACGTGCAAAACCGTTACCGCCTACAATATATATTTTCTTCATTATATACTCCCGCAGTCTAATATATAATTTTGTGCAGTAATCCATGAGGATTTTTCCGATAATAGAAATGCTGTCAGGTTTGCGGCATCTTCGGCTTTGCCTATTCCCATAGGGTATAAATGTATTCTTTGTTCCAGCAGTGTTTTGATATTATCATTCATTGTCATTGGCGTTTCTATGTCAGAAGGTGATATTGTATTTATCCTTATTCCTTTATTTGCAATTTCTTTTGCTATGCATTTTGCAGAGTTTATTAAAGCTGCTTTAGCACCGCAGTATGCGGTCATTCCTTTTGTTGCGTAGACGCCGGACATAGAAGAGATTAGTACTATAGATGTACCGGTACCTGAATTGTTCCTTTTATCCGCTATTCCTTTTGTAAAAAGAATCGGTGCAAAATAATCAGTTAGAAATATATGTTGTAACTTTTCAAAATCAATGAAACTTACCGGAGTAACATCTGTAATTCCTGCGCAGTATGCCATGCCTGAAAATTTTCCGTATTTTTCTTTTAAAGATTTTACATAATCAGGAAGTGCATCTATATTTTCAGCAAGATCTTTGACTTCAATATAAGTGTTTTCCGGATATTTGCACCCTGCTTTCATTTGTGTCAGACGTTCGGTATTTCTGGCTATTGCAATAACTGTTGCGCCGAGTTCGTTTAATAAAAGTGCGGTAGCCTTTCCTATGCCGGAGCTTGCGCCAGTTACAATAAATATTTGTTCTTTTTGAAAGCTTATCATTATTCGATTTTGTCCCCTGCAAGTGTTATTAAGTCATTAACTGTTTTTATTTCCTGAAAATCCTGAAGAGAAATTTTTACATTAAAGTTTTTGTCATAGTATGCCATTACGGCCATTTTTGAGAGGGAGTCCCATTCTTCGTAGTCTTCAAGAGCGTCCTCTTCTCTACAGGGTTCTTCTCTTTGCAGTATATCCTCAAGTTCAACTAAAAAATCAGTTTTTTTCATTGTTATTCTCCCTTAATTTTTTTTATCCAGTATTCAATATATTCTTCTTTACTCATTGTTTTTTCGGACAATTGATAGTCAACAATGCCCGAATTGTATATATTATCCAGCGTTAATATACATGATGCGCAAGTCAAACCGTTTCCGAATCCGGAGCCTAAAATTTTTACACAGCTTTTTTCTGTTTTTTCTTTTAATATGCTGCAAATCGTTGTGGGGATAGAGCACATTGTATTGTTTCCAAAATTTTCGAATGCATGATATGGAACTTTATCTTCAGGAAAACCTGCTGCATTTCCAATAGCCTGTATTATTTGTTTATTTGCCTGATGAAGGCAAAGTGCTTCTATGTCCGTATCTTTTAAATTTGCATAGTCAAGAAGTTTTTTTATATTTTGCGGTACTACGGAGATTGTAAAATCAAAAACTTCTATTCCGTTCAGGTATGGATGGAAGAATGTTGTTTCTCTTCCGTCAGGTGTTTGTAATTTTTTGTCTTTATATTTTAATATCAAATTAAAATCTTTTGTGTTTCTGATTTGTAAGTTTAATCTGTGGCCTTTTGCCGGATCTATTATTGCGTAATATCCGCTGCTTTTCGTTTCTATATTGTAAAAAGAAAAGATTTCGTCTTTGCTGTATTCAGCCAGTATGGCACTGCCTCCGTCTCCAAAAATAGGTGCAACATTTCTGTCTGCAAGATCTACGTCAAGTGTAGGTGTGTCTGCGCAAATAAGTAATATCCTTTTACAGGTTTTTGATTCTATCATCTGGCTGACTGTCCACATGCCGTATACAAAACCCGCACATCCCATATTAATATCAAATGCCGGAACTGTATCCGGGAGTCCTAATTTATTGTGTATATAAAATGCTGTTGCCGGTGCTTCATAATCAGGTTTTTGAACAACATAAACAAGAGCATCTATTTCCCTGAGGTTAATGTTCATGCCGTTCAGCAGATGTTTAGCTGCACAAATTCCTAAATCAGAGGCTGTTGTCCCTTCCTCAACAACTCTTCTTTTATAAAATCCGACCATTTTTCTCATACGGTCTATTTTTTTTATGCTGTTTCCGTAGTATTGCGCTTCATCATAGATATTTATTTCTTTTTTCGGAATAGCAGTTGAAATACCGGTTATTTTTACATGTTTAAATGAGGATTGCATTTTTAGCCCCCTCTTCTGTCTGCGGGTAAAAATCATATTCTCTGTTATAGAATCTGCGCAGATTGTCTTTATATTCTTCCATGTCGTAGATTTTCATAATGCGTTCTTTTTGTTCTTTAACAAGTTCGTGATATGCATCCAGATTGTTTTCAAAATATCTGACATCTTTTACAAAATCATTGCAGAGTTGATGATAATCCTCATAGATATTTCTGTATTTCAGCCAGCTTGCATCCGGAAAATAAGTGTTGTTGTAAATTGCTGCTCCAAGCCTGCCAACAAATAAAGGATGGATTAGATATCCGTCAAACCCTTCACCCATTGATATTGTAAAAAAACATCTGGAGGTAAGTTTCATGCAATCTAAGAATTTCATTTTATAAAAACGAATGATTTTATAATCAGGCAGTTCTTTTCCGAGTTTGTTAATAAAGCAGTTAATGCAAAAACTTTTTGTTCTGTTGTCAGGAGAAATTAAAATTATTTTTTCTATATTATTTGTTCTCAGGTGACTGTATTGAAGCATATCCAGATTTACAGAAAATTTATGTAAAGGTATGTTATACTTGTTACTCATTTGCTGTGTTGAATATCTGTCATGTGCGGTTGTCTGTGTAATATTTTCTGTTAATTTTTTACATTCATCTATATATTCTTTAGGTGGCATTATGTCTACACGTTGATTCATGATATTTATTTGCAAATTTTTAATTTTTTTTAGTATTTTCTTTTCTTTTATTGTCAGATTTTTTAAAAATAATGGAGTTAAATATTCCGGGATATGAATAATAACCTCTTTTTTATTTTTTATTATTTCAATAATTTGTTCCCAGCGAAAAACATCAATGTTGTTTATGAAAAAATCATTGTGTGCATATGTATATTTTCCCGGCATTGTTGTCATAAGTACCGGTACTTTGGGCTCTAGTATGGCTTTAGAATATTTACATAAAGAAAAGATAGATATCTGCCCACCGCATATTACGGCATTTACTTCTATAAAAACAACAACTTTTTCTGCGTTAATGTAAACGCTTAAATCGTATGTATTTTGAATTTTTTTTGCTGCTATTGTTTCTTTTAGTCTGGGATCGATTCTGAATTTTATTTTTATTCCCAAAAAACAGAGCACTTTGTGTTTGCGGCCCAGTGATACACTTTTGTAGTCATTTTTTATAGAGAAAATTGTTTCTAAAAATTTATTACCCATCTATCCCTCTTCCACTAGTCATTCCTGTTTCCCTGTTTCTTTATTATTTATGACACGGTAGATTTTAAATTAATAACGTTACTTATACATTAATTCGCTGAATGTTCTGTCGTCTATTACCCGACTGTCTATATAAAAAAATTTTTTTTGAAAATCCTTTACCCCGAAAAGCTTATTTTAACTGCTTTTTTAAAATTTGTATAAAAAATCCGTGAAAAAATATCTGTTTTTTTTTTTTTTTTTTAATTTATAATTTCGGGAAAAATTTTTAATAATTAAAAAATAGTAAGAAAAATGCAGGGGTCTGTCGGGTTGCATAAAAAAACAGCCGGCTTTTTCTGCCGGCTGTTTCTAAAGTGGTTTTGATTACTTGTTGTAAGGAGTCATTGATTCTTCATAAATCCGTTTTACAACTTCCTTCGTTGCTTCGTTCGGTGCAAGACTCAATAACAAATCCAGAGACGGAGTTGTGAAGCAGAGGTTTACGAGTTTATCAACATCGTTTTCACAAAAGCCGTCGTCTGTGAGTTTTTGTGTTACACCCACATCAAACAGCCATTTTTCGACAAGTTTAGCTGCTTTTTCTGCTTCATCAGACGTGCCCTTCAGACCCGGTGCAACCGGCTCAAGTATGTCGGCGAGTGTTGCAGCTTTGTCTGCATAAATTGCTTTTATAACAGCAGGCAGAAGCATTGCAAGTCCGAGACCGTGTGAAAGCTCCGGTTTTACTGCGCTAAGCGGGTGTTCTAGAGCATGAGTGTAGTGGAGCATGCCGTTGTCAAATCCGACTCCTCCAAGCAGTGAAGCATATAAAAGATAATATCTTGGCTCAGGATTTTCAAGGTCTTTAAGTGCTTCTGGCAAATATTTTGCAACAAGTCGGATTGTTTCTTTTGCAAGTGTAACGGCATAGGGAGATGCGACTTTTGAGGTTGCACCTTCTATTACGTGGTTAACTGCATCGATTGCGGTGTACATTGTCTGGTTCTTAGATAGTTTTGTCATTAGCTGCGGGTCGTCAATAGAGTATGACGGATAGATGCAGTCATATGCTATAGCAGGTTTGAAGTTCTTTTCAAGAAGGGTTGCAACTGCAAATCTGTTCACTTCCGTGCCTGTTCCGTGAGTTAGATTTATTGCGACAATCGGTACTGCTTTTTCTGCTGAAAATTTGTATTCATATAAATCTGCAGCAGTTTTATCAGGATATTCAAGCAAAATAGCAACGCTTTTTCCCGTATCAATCGGAGACCCTCCTCCGATAGCGATTACGGCTTTTGCACCGAACTGTTTTGCTTCGGTTGTTGCTTCATCTATTGCTGCCGTAGTCGGGTTCGGGGTAACTTTTGCGTAGTTTATATATCCGATTTCGTTATTTTTTAGTGCCTTTTCTACGTAGTCCCACGCACCTGTTGATTTGTAAGCGTTACGTCCGCTGACTACTATAACTTTATCAATTCCTTTTTTCTTCAGGTCAACAGCTATGTCATCAATTTTTTCGATAGCACCGATACCGAAAAATACGTTTGTTTTAACCCTGATTTCCTGAATCTGGTTGATGTTGACATCTTTTTCCCACATAATCAGTTCCTTTCTTTTTCTATCCGATAATATAATACAACATTTTTGTATTTTAGTTAAGAAAAAAGATACAGGCTCTTTTGTCATTAATGTTGCGTGGTTCCGGATGTTTATTCTTAATCATGATTAATTGTTAATATCATGAAAAACCGCAGGTGTTTGGTGATTGGCAGTGGTATGTATTTATAAAGACCGGCTGAAAACAGATAGTGTATTTTTTATCAATTTATATATAAAGACATACCGGTTTATTATAAACCGGTATGTTCGTAATTATATGTACAGGCCTGAGAGTGCAAAAGTTCTTTCCAGAAAATATGCTTAGGTGCCCAGTTTGTGTAGTCTTCTGAACGGTAGCCTTCGTATTTCCTTTCATAATATGCATCCAGACCGACTTTTCTTTCTGCTTCTGAAAGATTGCAGGTCATATCATACCCCGGAGAGATAACTACTCTGATTTTGCAGTTCTGTCCGTCTCCGCCGTAAATAATTCTGCCTGCTTTAAAATTTTCGTCATTCTTTTTGACAGAGTTGTAAGTTTTGCATTTTTTCAGATATCTGTAGAATCTTGCTTCTTCATCTGCGTTTGATGCATTAGCAGAGAGGAAAAAAATAGATGCTGCAAGCAGCCACAAAAAATTTTTATTCATTACTTATCTCCTGTTTATCAACTTTTTTACATACTGTATCATATTCTGTGAGTTCATTCCAGAAAACTCCTGCACCTGACCATCCGTTGTATTTTCCGATTGTGCCGTCTTTTCTTTTAATTATAATTGCACGATTTTTGGACGGACCTTCTTCAAAGGCTGAGATAGCTCTTTCTATATCGGTCCGGGTCATTGTGCATTTGTAATATTTGTCCGGATAATTTATGACGGTAACTTCGCAGCTGTCTGTAGTTCCTCCGGTAATTATTTTTCCGGCACCGTTGTTTGGATAGTATGCATTGTACGGAGTACATGTCTTCAAATTTTCGTAGAATTCTTCTTCATTTGCGTTAGCCAGAGTATTAGGAACGAAAAGCATGGCCGCTAAAAAAATTAATCCTGTTATTTTTTTCATTTTTTCTCCTAATAATAAGTACCAGACATTAAATATTATCCTAGTAAATTGGAAATTTTGCAAATAAAAACTTTTAGGTTAAAATAATATTGCCGTGCTCCACGGGGACGTAGCGGATCTCTCGACCCGAACGCTTATGCGGGGTGCAGAGCCTGCTGTGAGGCTTTTGAGGAGTATGGATGCGGAATATTTTCCGTTGATATTACAGTTTCTTTCGGCGAAAGCAGTCGAACCGTGTCAGAGCAGGAATGCAGCAGCACTAAGATTCAACTTTCGGGTGATTGAATTCTGTAAAGGAGGAAGGTATGAAGTTGAAATATTTTTTCATTTGTCGATAGGCAGAGGCACGGCTTTTATTTTTTTTATCTAAAAAATTCTAAATTTTTTTCAATTAATTTTTATTTTCCTTTATTTTGTTTTTTTTTGCTATTGCTTTTTTAGTGCAGGTTTTCAGCTTTTTGATAATTAAAAGTTTTAATATTATTTTTGAAAAATTTTTTTATTTTTTTTCACAAAAATTTTGAAAAGTAAATACTATAATTTTATTAAGATTGTAAAAAAAAATTTTTTTCAATAATATTAGCGGGCATGGTCTATTGTAAAAATTGTTTTACAAAAATTTGCTTGTAAATAAAATCATATCTTTGTATGATTATTTTGTTGAATTTAAGAGAGGGGTGATGGTGAAGCATCGGGGATTAAGAAGTTAGAAGGAATTGGAAGGACTAAATTTTTAAGTAAATTTTAAACAAAAAAAGTATGGATTTGGAGGATACGGCTGCTGGTGCCGGGGTAGGAGAAGCTCCAGAAAGAATAAATTAATAAAAATCTTTTCAAAGGAGCGTATGAGTTGAGTGTCGAAATATTATTTTAAACATTAAAAGTTCTGTTTTAACAGAACTTTTTTGTTTATTTTTATTTTTTATTTACTATTTTTATTGTGACAAAGTTTCCGGAGTCTATTTCTTTTTTTGAAAAATCTGAAATTTCTTCTTCCATTGCATTCAAATAAACTATTTTTGAATATTCTAATTCAGTTGAAAAATCGAATAGTTGTTTCAATTTTGAAGGATTATAAAATCTTATTATCAAATTGTTTTTTTCATCTGTTTTTATTGCTGAGATTTTAAAATTCCGGTTTTTTATAAATATCAGGTCTTTTAGACCGGCAAACAGACAGAATGTCTTTCCGAAAAATTTGTCTGTATTTTCGTGAATATTTTTTTTATTAAACAGAAGAGCGAATCTTGCTGAATTTTTTCCTTTCATCTGCAAATCCGGAGTCAAAAGAGGCGGACCTGCCGGAGTACCTCTGGTCGGGTTTTGCGGATTAGAGATTATGCCTGTTGCTCTTAACAGCGTTATGCATAAATAATTTTTTGAAATTTCATATTCCTGCAGACCTTCTGTAATAATGGCTGCATCATCTGTCATTACGTATTTTTTCAGCGGTGCTGTATTGTATTTTAGTTCTATGCCTTTTGGAGCCGGAATGTGATTATAAATGTCATATTCTGTATCAAATTTTCGTACAACATCAGACACGAGGTCATCAGAGCAAGTCGTTTCAATGTTTTTATCAAATTTGAATTTAACCTGTAAAATGTGGTTTTCTGCTTTATTTATCCAGTTAATTTTAAAATCAATATATTCACTCTGATTTTCCAGAGATGATAGGATTTCGAGTTTGTGTTTTCTTAGTTCTTTTGTTCTGCCGTTTTTTGTTGAGTTTTTTGGTATATCAATTTCCGCTGTAATTTTTAGCGTGCATCTTATTTTGTTATTTTCTTTTACTTCTGATTTTATAATTTTTGCTTTTATTTCTCTGTCATATTTTAGTGCACCGAAATTGTAGCTGTCTCCGATATCCGCTCTGTCTGTAATATTAATAAAATCCTCAAAGGTTTTGTTTTTTCTTTTGTCTGTGAGACAGATTTTTTTATTTTTTATAAACAGTTTTATATTTTCATTTTCAATCGAGTTTTTTGTGATTTGCAGCGTGCATTTTTTGCATAAATCTTTTTGTTCAATGTTTTTTATTGAAAACGGAGGCAGGTTTTTTACATCTATCAGGTACTCATATATATTGCAATAGTCCTCTGTAACCGGTATTTTGTTTACCGGATAAACATTTTCATCAGGGAATCCTTTTTTTACAGAAACAGGCTCGTAATCCTTGTATTTTTCTTTTGAACGAATTTTTACAGCACCTGAATACGGGTATTGTGAAAAATTTATGACTGTCAGTTCATTGCCTGCTATGTCACGCAGTACACTTTTTTGTACGGCGTTCGCTGTTTGAAGCACTCTGTCATATCTTATTGAATTTTCTCTGTGCACCGCATCAATGCTGCAGCCGTAAATACTGTCATGTGCGTGGTTTTGCATTAATGTTTTGTATGCGTTGTCAATTTCTTTTTGAAAGTTTCTGCTTTTGCCGAGGTACGACATAAGAGCCTGAAGCGGTTCTGTTTTTTCGGTAAGAGCCCACTGGGTTCCGGTGTTTTTTTGTTTTAAATCCATTCTTGAGGAGTAAACACCGGGAAGTATAAAATTCCTTTTGCAGCTTCTCTGTTCTGTTTTTATACTTTTTTTAAAATTATTTTGTACTTTTTCAAAATATTCAAATGGGGTGCTAAGAATAATTTCATAGTCAAAGAGGTATTTGTTAATCTCGTTGATTTGCTGCTTTATATTGTCTGCAGCGGCAAGATGGTCTGCACCGAGCGGCAGAAGAATACAATCGGAACTAAATTTTGAAATTCTGTCCAGAGTGCGTTTAAGCCCTGCCGCTTTCTTTTCGTAATCGAGTTCCTGTGAAAGTTCATCGTGAAAGTATCCTTCGATTAAATATGTAGATTTGAGTCCGTTAAATATGAATTCAGATGGATTATCCCCGCAGCCTCTCCAGAATATACCGTAATCTATATTAAAATAATTAATAATTGCGGGCATATCTTTGCTGTGTCCGAATGTGTCTGCGTGATATGCAATAAAATCACTGCAGCCGGTTTTTTTTGAATAATTTATACCGTATTGCAGATTTCTAATAAGCGATTCTCTTTCAATTAGCAGGCTGTCTGTCGAGCAGTAGTAGGGGCCTGTGCTCAGTTTTTTTTCTGCAATTAGCTTTTTTATTTCATTCTGTTTTTCAGGATGTATTTCAAGGTAATCCTCAAGTGCAGCTGTTTGTCCGTCAAAATAAAAGTAATCAAGTTCGCCTGTCTTTAGTTTTTGCAATACATCGTCAAAAACCTCAATCAGTCTAACCCTGAATTCTTCAAACTCTCTGTACCACTCTCTGTCCCAGTGTGTGTGAATATATGCATATACTTTTTTCATGAGAACATTCTATTTGTTTGTTTGAAATTTTGCAAAATTTTAACTTTAGTTTACCTTATTACAGTAGTTGTTAATTTCGACTATAATAATTTTTATGAAAAAAGTTTATATACTGCTGTTATTTTTTATTTTTGTATTAATCGTGCTTTCTGTTTCGAAAACAACTGATGAGCACAGAGTTATTAAAATTATTTCGGCAGATGCTTTTTATATTGATTTTAATGACAATGGAATTGCCGATGAAAACGAGCTGACAGAACTTTATTATGTCAGGAAAATAAAAAAAGGTTCTTATTCTCCGGTTGACTGTGCAAAACTCTCTTATCTTGCCGATAATTATGCCGTAAATACACTGCAAAATAAGCCGGTTAAGGCTGTGTTTGATGAAAGGCACAGATTAAAAACCGTAATTTTTGACGGAGCGGATTACTCACAAATGCTTGTCAGAAAAGGCTATGCGATTGCAAATACAGCTATAGCAAAAAATCCCTATTCTGATATAAAAAACGGGATTGAAATAACAAATAATATTGCTGCTGCTTCAAAATTAAATCTTGTGAGCTACAATCAGAAATCCGGTATTTTTCACAAACTGGAGTGTGAACATGCTTTTAGCGGTGTTAACAATATTATTCTTGAAGAAAAAAATTTGCCGGCTAATTCAAAAAAGTGTAAGCACTGTTATGCGCTCCGGAAAGAGAAAAAGCTGGAAATTTATCCTAAATTTATATCAGAGGAGTACAAACCGGTTTATAAGACAAAATACATTGAGCTTTATGCAACAGATTTTACTAAATATTTTTTTACAAACAACCGCTGTATGACTGCTGTATGCAAGTCTCTGCTGTCTAATATAAACAGTGCTAAAGAAACAATTGATTTTGCAGTATACGGTGTTTATAATGAGCCTCAAATCGTCAATGCATTAAAAAAGGCTAAGAAAAGGGGTGTGAAAGTTCGATGGGTTTATGATTTGGACGGAAACGGAAATTCTGTTTACTCACATACAAAAAACACTGTTGTCGAGCTTTCGAATGCCCGTTCTGATGTCGATAACAGGTATGCCGGTTCTATTATGCACAATAAATTTTTTATTTTTGACAATAATTCTGTCTGGACAGGCTCTGCTAATATCAGTGATACTGATCTTTCCGGATTTAATGCAAATACCGTCCTTCTTATAAAGTCTCCTGTTGTTGCATCTGTGTACAAAAAAGAATTTGAGCAGATGTATTCCGGTGCTTTTCACAAAGATAAAATAAAAACAGTGAATAATGAAAATATAAAACTCGAAAGTACAGAGGTGTCTGTTTATTTTTCCCCGCAGGACAAACCTTTAAAAAATAAAATACTGCCTCTTGTGCAGAATGCAAAAAAATATATTTATATCCCTGTTTTTATAATTACTGATAAAAATCTGGTTAATGCGTTGAAAAATGCAAGCCGCAGGGGAGTTGACGTGCGTATACTGACAGACGCAACAGGTGCTGCAAACAGGTATTCTCCCGTTGATGAAATGCGTTCTGCCGGATTAAAAATAAAAATAGAGAACCGTGCAGGGAAAATGCATTCAAAGGCTATTGTCATAGACGATTTGTATTTGATTGTCGGTTCCATGAATTTTTCGAAAAGCGGTGAAAATTACAATGATGAAAATCTTATACTTATAAAGGATAAAAATTTTGCTTCTGCCTATAAACAGCATTTTTTACATTTATGGAAAAACATTCCTGACAAATGGCTTTACAAAAACCCGGGTGCTGAGAGTAAAAATTCTGTTAATTCTTGTTATGACGGTATCGACAATGACTATGACGGAAAAATTGATGCTGAAGACACTATGTGCAGGTAGATATTAGTGAAGTTTATACGCCATTAAGAGTCCTGCTGGAAGGTCGAGTATTGTACACTGAAAATCAGTATCTGCCGTTATTTTATCAACAAATGGTTTTACTTTTTCTTTGTGCGAAAGTACGTTATCAGCCAGAAGGACTGCTCCTTTCGGCATTTTGCCTTTTATTGTATCAAAATACTGCACATACTCCGCTTTGTTTGCGTCAATAAAAACAAAATCCGGTTTTATCTCAAGTTCTTTCAACACAGTAAGTGCCCGCCCTGTGACAGGTGTAACATAGTCAAGGAGTCCGTGTTTTTCCAGATTTTCAACTGCTATTTTCTGACGTTTGTCCCAGAATTCAATTGTTGTTAGATGACCGTTTGTCTGAGAGAGTGCCTGCGCAATCCATAGTGTCGAATATCCGTTTGATGTGCCTATTTCAAGTGCTGTTTTTGTGCCGGAAAGTTTTATAAGCATGCTGATAAAAACAGCTGTTTGTCTCGAAATATTCCAGTATTCATGCTGTGTTTCTTCAAGAGCTTTAAATGTTTCTTCTAATGTTTCAGCCGGTTCTTCCATTATTTTACACTTACATTCATTATTCTTAGTTCATTTATATTCAAAGCCGTCGGAACAGTTTGAATGACTTTATTCTGTGCAAGGTCAAAAACATAGTAGTTGTTGCCTGCAATATTTGTTATTAAAACAAGATTTGAATTTGGCACAGGTACTAATTCTTTTGTAAAACCCTTGTCTGATATTGTTATCGTGGCTTCCATCATAAAATCATCCATGTTGAAAATCTGGAGTTTGTTTGTGCCGGAGAGTATGTAGAGTTTATTTTTGTATTGCAGAATATCTATAGGTTTTACAACTGTGTCTATATCAAAAATCATCTCCTGAAGTTCTGTGTCATAGACGGATAGTTTGTTTTCCGTGCGTGAAAGCAGATAAACTTTATTGTCATTAACAAGAAGTTTTGATACGTTATCGACTTTTGCTATCCTTTTATTTATGTAGGGCATATTGGTTGTGAGTGTGTAAACATTTCCTGATGATTTGTCCAGATACCCTAACATCTTCCCTTTTTCATCAAGATACAGGTGCTTTGGTATTCCTGTAATTTTGATTTTTTCCAGTAAAGACATGGAGTGTACATCTATTATGAAAATAGCTTCTTCGTTTGCCGCTCCTACATAAGCGGTGTTTTTACCGGAGGTTAAAACAATTTCTGACGGAACAGCGGATATATCTATTTTTTTTGCCAGAACAGACTGGTTCAGGTCAGCAATATCTATAAAAGTTTTTCCGGATGTTGCGACCATAAGGTAGTTGTCATTAGAAACAGGCTCAACAAATCTGGGCAGCCCGTTCAGTTTAAGCACAAATTTCGGTTCTGCTGAATCGGTCGGCACCATATTTATATTTTGCGATTCAAGAGTTGTTATAATAAGAGTTTTGTTCTTCAATGCGGGCAGCGGTGTTATTTTTTTGTAAACAGGTTTTGATTTTGCATTAGAATCCTGCTGGAAAAAGTTATTAACAGGCGAGCTGATAAGCGGTATTTTGAGGTTTCCGAGTACAATCTTCATATCATCCGGCAGTATCATTCCGGGAGGTACAAGCAAGTCCTGCGGCAATACTCCTGTTTTGATTATAGGCGGAATGTTTTTTGAATTTGTAACGGTCAGTCTGCCCTGTTTATTTTTTATCAGTTTTAAAAGAGCAAAATTGTTCTCAAAAAGTATTACATCAGGATACTGGGAGAACTTTTTTCCCGCCGGATAGGTCTCTTTTACTGCGGCAGTCGGTGTTCTTGTCGTTGCAGCAGGAAACACCGGAATATAATTTGTCCCGTTCGGTGTTGTAATGAGTCCGTCAAAACGGACTCTTGTATTAGGAATCTCTTTTTTTATGTATTTTTCAATCGGCTCCGGCAGTTTTGTTGCAAATGAAGCACTCATTGTGAGCATGTAAACCAGCGCAAATGCCAGTATCTTTTTTATTTTCATACTAATTCCTAACTATGAATTGCGTTTTTGAACTTATTAATTATATTATCATTTGATTTACGATTAGTCGATATTTCAAATAATCTTTTGTACAATCTTTTTTCTTCTTCATTCAGGGATTTTGGTGTTCTGTATTTTATTAGTACAATATGGTCGCCGCATTTGTCATTCGAGCCCAGTACCGGAACACCTGCTCCTTTTATTGTAATCATTTTTCCATATTCTGTGCCTGCCGGAATGTTTAGAACTTTTTGACCGTGGACGGTGTTTACCTCAACAGAATCGCCCAGTACGGCCTGAGGTACAGATATGTATTCCTCTGTATAAATATTAAATCCGTCTCTTTTGAAGGTTTTATGCGGACGTACATGCAGCACAACATAAAGGTCTCCGGTGCTTCCCCCGTTCAGACCTGCATCCCCTTCGTGTGCAATACGCATTTTTGAATTGTCGTCAATACCTGCCGGTATTTTGACTTTTACAGTCTTTTCCGCTTCAATGCGTCCTTCGCCTTTGCATTTCTGGCATGGTGATTCTATAACCTGACCTTTGCCGGAACATTTAGGACAAACTGTAACCTGCGTGAAGCTGCCCAGAATAGTTTGAGTAACCTGTTGAACCTGACCTGTGCCATGGCATGTCGGACATATCGTCGGTTTCGAACCCGGTTTTGCTCCTGTCCCGTTGCATTCGGTGCAGGATTCCAGATGGTCGATTTTAATCTCTTTTTCGGCACCGAAAACAGCCTCTTCAAAATCAAGTTCAATATCAAGTCTTAAATCATGCCCTCTCACAGGTGCATTCGGGTCTGTGTGCCTGCCTCCACCGGTAAAACCGGAGAAGAATGTTTCGAAAATATCGTTTATATTTCCAAAGCCAAAATCGAACGGACCTGTGCTGTCGTAGCCTGCATTTTTTAATCCGTCCTCGCCGTATCTGTCGTATAGTGAGCGTTTCTGCTCATCCATCAACGTTTCGTATGCTTTTCCCAGTTCCTTGAAACGTTCTTCCGCATCCGGTGCTTTGTTTACATCCGGATGTAGTTCTCTTGCTTTTTTTCTAAAAGCTCTTTTTATTTCTTCTTGTGTTGCTGTTGCCTCGACCCCGAGTATTTCGTAGTAATTAGCCATTTCCCTCTCTATTCGCTTACTGCGACATTAACAAGCGCAGGTCTTAACACCCTGTCTCCAAGTTTATATCCCTTTTGCAGTTCTGCAATAATTGCATGTTCAGGGTATTCTGACGTCGGTGTTTGCATAACCGCTTCATGCAAATTCGGGTCAAAAGTCGCATCTTTTGTTTCAATAACTTCCAGTCCTATTTTGTTCAACGCATCGAACAATTGTTTAAAAACTATGTTATAGCTGTCTTTTACTGCTTTTACATCTTCCAGCTTTTCTGTTGAAGCAACTGCCCTGTCTATTGTATCAAGAGTTTCTATCAGTTTTTTCAGAGTATCCTCTGCACCGTATTTAAGAAGAGCTTCTCTTTCCTGCATCTGTCTTTTTCTGTAATTATCAAAATCAGCAGCAAGTCTGAGATACTGATTATTTAATTTATCAAGCTCTGCTTGAAGTTTTTCTATGTTGCTGTCGCATTCCTGAGTGATTTCTTCTACTTCTTCCTGAGGAACACAATCTTCAGAAAAGGGGTTGTTGCTTTTTGTTTCCTGTTCTTCTGTTTCCTGATTTAATGTATTATCGTTATTCTCCATAATTACATTCCTTTTTTATCTTTTTAGGATACATATATTATAGTTTATCAATAACTTTACTCAAGTTTTGTTAATAATTTCTTAACTTTTGCTTTTTGTTTAAAAAATAAAACCCTTTGTATTATTGACTTTTCATGGGTTTTGTTAAGAAATATTTCTATTTTTGTAAAGTTATGTAATATTTTTACCCGCTGTTTGAAATCAGAGATTTTTATATGTGTTTATATAAGTACGAGATACAAAAGATATAAAGAGTATAAAGAGTAAGCAATAAGTTAAGTGAGATAAAAAAAGGAGTAAAGTATGAACATTGAATCAATCAGTGCTTTTGGTTTCAGACCGGAAACAGCAGGATCTTTAGCCTACAATAAAAAACCTGAAGAAATGCAGCCACTGTTCGGGCAGGGCGCAGAAACAGCCGGCTCTCTTGCTGCAGGAAATTCATTAAACTTGATGGCATAGAGGTGCTATTGGACTTGGAGAAAAAACGGAGTGTATTTATGAATGAAGTAAGAATTGCAAATTATACATTAATAGCAACTTTGCTGCTTTTAATAATTTCTTTCTATACAACAATGCAGAGTGTAACAAATGTGAGCATAGACAGAAATAATGTTACTACAGCATCAGTGCTAAGATTTTAATCATTAAAAAAGCGTCCGTTAGGACGCCTTTTGTTGTTTCTTTTTTCTTATTATTAAACTTGAACTTCTGTTTCTGACTCTGTTTCAGATTTCATAGCCTGATAGCATTCTTTACAGAATACTTCTTTTCCCTGGGTAGGTTTAAACGGAACTTTTGTTTCGCATCCGCATTTTGAACATACAACATCGAACATTTTTTTTCTGTTGTGCTGGCGTCTGCTTTTTCTGCATTCCGGGCATCTTTTGGGTTTGTTTACCAGACCTTTTTCTGCGTAAAATTCCTGTTCGCCTGCAGTAAACATAAATTCTTTTCCGCAATCTTCACAGATGAGTGTTTCATCTTGGTACATTTTAAGTTCTCCTTGTTTTGAAATAAATAATACGTAAATAGCCACCAATGCAGAATTTTATAATCTTACTATTGATTTAGTACTTACTTTTGAATATTTTATAACTTTTTTTGCTTTAAATCAAGTCTTTTCTCTTTTTTTTTAACAAAAGAAAACCCCTATTTTTATAGGGGTGCTTACTTTTTCACTTTCACACAAATGAGGAATTATTATCGAGGAATTATGTAATTTTATTATGCATATTTAGGCGTTGAGCGTTCTATACCTTTTGATTCAGCTTCTTCAACACCTTCAAGTTCTTTTTCTGCTGCTTTAAGCTGTGTATCTATCTGTAATTTTTCTGATTGTATATTAGTTTCCATCTGTTTAATTTTAGCAGCTTCAGCTTTTCCTGCTGCTTCAAGTGCCTGTTTAAGATATGAATTAAAAACAAAGTATTGATTTACATATATAGAGTTTGGATTGCTCGGATCGACAGCCATTCCGTAATGTCCGCCTGACATTGTATTCATATTGTTAATGTTTGTCATGTACATCTGAGTGGCTGTTCCTGCCTGATACAGTGCTTTAGGAATGCTGCTGTTAAGGTAATTCATCTGTACTCCGAATATGCTTGCAGGACTGTTCATAAACTCGTTAGGAGTTATTATTCCATCAGCGATGTTTCCGGCATATGCAGATAGGTCAGCTAATCTTTGTGCAAGCTGCATCTGTCTGTACTGGAGCTGATTAATTCGCTGTGTCAGCTGTAGTTTTCGCATTGTAAATATTGCGTACACTGTTTTAATCTCCTACCATAACCAAACTATTTAACCTTACATTTATATAAAAACATTTCGATACTGGAAATTGCGTAAATTTCTTTTCTTTAATATTATTGAAGTTTTTTTGTGTAAAACCTTGTTGCGAGGGCATTTGGAACATAATATAGGTTTTTTTACAGGTAATTTTTAGATATATGATATTTAAAAAATATGCAGATTGTAAATATAAACTGCATATTTTAATTTTTGAAATATTAAGATTTGTTAAGAAACTGCGTGTTTATTAACCAAAATATCTTAAACTTTGCTTATAACTTTATCAATAAGTCCGTATTCGACAGCCTGTTGTGCGGACATGTAATAATCTCTTTCGGTATCCTCTTTGATTTTTTCAAGGGGCTGCGAGCAGTTTGATGCCAGAATATCATTCAGCATGGCTTTCATTCTGAGAATTTCTTTTGCTTCTATTTCGATGTCTGTTGCCTGTCCTCTTGCGCCGCCTAACGGCTGGTGTATCATAATTCTGGAACTCGGAAGTGAAAGTCTTTTTCCTTTTGTGCCCGAAGAAAGAAGAAAAGCTCCCATGCTGGCTGCTTCGCCCAGACAGATTGTACTCACGTCAGCTCTTATATGCTGTATTGTGTCATAAATTGCGAGACCTGCAGTAATTACGCCTCCGGGGCTATTAATATATAGCATTATATCTTTTTCCGGATTTTCTGAATCAAGTAGAAGGAGCTGGGCAATAACTACATTTGCAAGTTCATCATCTATTTCTTCACCGAGAAAAATTATTCTTTCTCTCAACAATCTGGAAAAAATATCAAAAGCTCTTTCTCCTCTTGAAGATTGTTCTATTACCATTGGAATATAGCTTAGTATTGTTTTTTCATCCATTGATTATCTCCTGTATATTATATAAATTATAGTAAGCACTGTATTATTTTTCAAGACTACCATTCGTAATCATTTGTAATTTTCCAGTTATTTTTATATATATATGCGGCACAGTTTTTTGCTGTTATTGCTTTTTTTGAGCAGCCTTCAATTTTGTCGTTCAAAAGTTCATCAGCAGTTAGTTTGTTATTATATGGTAAAAGAATTGAATTTGAATTTTCCATAACAAAAACAAACAAATCATGACCGAAAATGTTGGGCTTGTTGCTGCCGTTTATGTCAATATAAACATTTGCGCATACATTATCTGTGTTCCTACAGGAGTGTAAAAATTCAAAAATTACACTGGAGCCGTTAGATAGTGTAAACGCAGGGTATTGGCTTAAATTCTCTGTTGTATATTTATTTCCAAGAGTCCGGTAATTTCTTAACGGGACGCATTTTCCGGCTTTATCCAGACAATTTTCCGAGAGCATAAGATGAGGCACAATTTTCTGCTCAATTATTTTTCTATCCTCAAATTTCCCTGTAAAGCCCCATCTGCTAATGTCGCCGTTTTCTCCAACAGCCATTTGAAGTGCCTGAAATAGTTCAGCATATGACTTTTTCAGTAACGAAACATTATCATTTTTAATCCTGTTCTGCATCATCGGTGTGACACAGACAAAGAAAATAACAGCAATAACAAATATTGAAGCTATTATTTCAAGAGTTGAAAAAGCATTGCGTTTATTCAATTTCATTTTTTAATAGTATCACGTTTTTTATATTAAGGAAACTTAAAATTTTATAAAAACTAATAATAAAATTGCAAAAAAATGATATTTTATTTTATAATTAATATTACCGGTTAATAAACAATACGTTTTTTTACAGATGATGGGAAAAGAGAGAGGTTTATAAAATGAATATAGCTCAAATGATGAAACAGGCTCAGTTTATGCAGAAAAAGCTTCAGGAAGCACAGACCGAATTGGCAAATACTGAATATAGTGCGGAAGGCGGCAATGGCTCCGTTAAAGTGGTTTGTGACGGGCAGGGATATTTTAAATCAATAAAATTTACAAAAGAAGCTCTTAATCCTGAAAATCCTGATTCTGTTGACGATGATACTGTTGAAATGCTTGAGGATATAATTACTGCCGCAATGAAGCGTGCGCTTGAACAGGCCAATACAGCAAAAGAAGCAAAAATGAAATCATTGACAGGTGGAATTAGCATTCCGGGATTGTTTTAATGCAGTACACAAAACCGCTGGCTGTTCTTATAGACTATTTTCAGCGTTTTCCTGGCATTGGACCAAAGTCGGCACAGCGAATTGCTTTTTATCTGCTTAAAATGCCTGCTGCTGAGGTTCAAAAATTTGCTGATGCAATGGTAGTTGCAAAAGAAACAATTCATTATTGCGAAAACTGCTTTAATATGTCAGCCACAAATCCTTGTGAAATATGCAGCGACCCAAACAGAGACAGCTCGACTATCTGTGTATGTGCTGAGACTAAAGACCTTGTCGCAATAGAAAACACAAATGAGTATAAAGGGAAGTATCATGTGTTACAGGGATTGATATCCCCGATTGACGGCATTGGTGCAGAAGATATAAGAATAAAGGAACTTCTCAGGCGTATTGCCGGAAATGATATAAAAGAGGTAATACTTGCACTCGGTCCGTCTGTAGAGGGAGAGGCTACGAGTATGTATCTGACAAAGCTGATAAAACCTTTTAATATAAAAATCAGCAGAATAGCCTTCGGTATTCCGGTAGGCTCTGACATCGAGTATGCAGATGAAATTACACTGGCACGTGCGATTGAGTGCCGGCGTGAAATAAATTGATTTGTTTTGCAAAAATCAGGGAATTTTTTGTATTATAAGCATGAAATGAGGTTCCGATTGATATGAACAAAAAAAATGATGAAGAAACAAAGCCGGTAATGCAAAAAGAGATATTTGAACAGCCTGCTGTTGTGAAAAGGTTGTTTGAACGCTGTATAAATTCCGATGATACGGTAATGCTGAATATACCGCTTAATATCAATAATGTTGTTATTTCAGCAAGCGGATCCTCATATAATTGTGCTGCTATTGCGGCGCCTCTGTTTCGGGAGTTGCTTTGCATTCCCTGTGAATACGAATATTCAAGTGAATTTATTCTGCAAAAAAATTATTTTGTAACACCCCAGACACTTTTTATATTCATATCCCAGTCAGGAGAAACTTCAGACACTCTTCAGGCAATAAAAAAAATTAAAGAACTGGGTGGGAAAACTCTTTGTATAACAAATTCCGAAAATTCTACTCTCTGGAATTTGAGTGACTACAGAATACTCTCTGATGCAGGGGAAGAGAAAAGCATTGCCTCAACAAAAGCACTTTGTGCACAGCTTTTCTGTCTTTTATTAATTATTTTAAAAATCAAATTTTCGACTGCGGGGAGTATAGAAAGTGAGATTCTTGCTCTCAAAAGGCTGCCTTTATATCTGGAGAGAATTATCGGTGATTTTGACAGATTTAAAATAGCTGCTGAGATGATATCAAAATACCGTGATATTGTTATTCTAGGGAATAAAACATATTACCCTGTTGCCAAGGAAGGTGCACTTAAAATAAAAGAAACTTCTTACCTTAATGTAATGGCATATCCATTCGGCGAGTTTATGCACGGGCATGTTGCAGTATTGAATGAGAAGGCAATCGTAATTGCAATAATTGATGAAGAAAACGCAATGTCAGCGAAGCGCAATCTGGAAAAAATAAGAAGAGATTACAATCCGAAAATCATTTGCATAAGCAGTGTAAAAGATATTGATTCAGGCGATTTCAATATTTACATAAAAACAAGCAAAAAAATAAAAGCTATTTTTGGTTCATTGATTGTGCTTCAGTTGATAGCATGCGAGATAGCAAAAATTTTGAAAAAAAATCCTGACAGACCAAAGGGTTTAACAAAGGTTGTGAGAGATTAGCTCTTCTTTTTGCTTTCTTGTGAGAGATTTTATTCTTCGCTCTTCTTTCATTGCCTCTGATTTTGTTTCAAATTCTTTTGTGTAAACAAATTTTACAGGTTTGTTTGCTCTTGTGTATTTTGCTGCAAGTCCTGCTTTATGTTTTTCAAACCTTTTCTCAAGATTGTCGGTATAGCCGCAGTAAAGCGTGTTTCGTTCGGTTAATATTATGTAAGTGTAATAGTGTTTTTCTTTATTCATTTATAGAATCCAGAATATTTATGATTTTGTCGTAACAATCCTCTGTCACAAGAGCATGCCTGAGAGCGGGCGCACCGTGTACTCCTTTTATGTAGAAGGGGTAAAATTTTCTTGTAAATCGTATGCCGGCAAGTTCTCCTCTGAGCTTTATTTCTTCATCCAAATGTTCTTTAAGGAGAGCTATTTTTGTTTTTATATCAATATTTTCAACAATTTCTCCTGTCTCCAGAAAATGCTCAATCCTGTAAATTAGGTCAGGGTTCCCAATCACTCCCCGTGCAATCGCAACACCGTCAACTTTTGATACTTCAAGACAATCTTTTGCTAGTACGGGTGTTGTAATATCTCCGTTTGCAAATACAGGTACGGAAATTTCTTTTTTTATGTCAGATAAAGCACCCCAGTCAGCTTTGCCTCCGTACATTTGTGAACGTGTTCTGCAATGAATAGTCATTGCGTCTGCTCCGGAGTCCTGCATGAGTTTTGCAAATTCAAGAAAGTTTTTTGTGTCTGCTGTGTAGCCGAGTCTGAATTTTACTGTAACCGGTATGTTTACTGCATCTTTTACTGCTTTAACAATATCAGATGCAAGCTGCGGATTTTTCATCAAAGCGGAACCGTCTCCGCCTTTTACTACTTTATTAACCGGACAGCCCATGTTTATATCTATGATATCAGCTCTGTTCTCAAGCATTTTTGCGGCTTTTGCCATAAGAAGAGGTTTGTGTCCTGAAATTTGAAATGCAAGAGGTGTTTCATTTTCTCTATATTCAAGAATTTCTCCGCCCTTTTTTTGCATAAGTGCTTCAGAACTAATCATTTCTGTCGTGAGTAGACAATTTTTTGAAAATTTTCTTATAAGCTGTCGCAGTACTACATCAGTTATTCCTGCCATCGGAGCAAGTGCTGCTCTGCTTTTTAGTTTTATACTTCCTATTTGCAGATTACGGGGTGTCATACTGGTGCAGATCCTTTACTCTCTGCTGTGAATATTTTGTGTATTCATTCTGTTCTTTTGTTGAGGCAAGAAATTTTTTGTAATTTAAAAGTGCATTTTTGTACTGTTTAAGGTAATCATAGTCTATTGCCATTGCATAATATACTATTGTCATTTCCGGGTTGTTTTTTATTGCGCTGTTATAATCTGCGATGGCTTCATTGTATTTTTTTTGTTCATCATAAACAAGTGCTCTGTAATAATATGCGTTTGAATCTGTGGAATCTTGTGCCAGTGCTTTATTTATGAGTTCAAGTGCGTCATTAAACTGTTTTTTCTCATAAAATTCCATTGCTTTATCAAGAAAAATAATATTTTCCTGCTCTATAGTGTAGGCAATCAAATCTTTTGCATTTTTATTGTTTTTATCAATTGATAGTGCTTTATTTGCATAGAGCTTTGCATTCGTAAAATCATTCATGTTTGCATAAGCAAGTCCTATATAATAGGCCGTGTCAGCGTTTGTACTGTCCAGAATAAATGCTTTTTTGAAATATTCAATTGCGCTCTGATTGTTGTTCATTGCCTGATAGCAGGCTCCTATGCCAAGATTTGATTCTGCTGTAGCAGGCTGTATTTTATTGTATATTGCTATTGCCTCATTATATTTTTGCTGCTGATATAATTTTGCTGCGTCGCTGAACATAATAGAGCCGGTTTCCGCTTCAACCGAGGCAAGATGTTTTTTTATGTCTCCGTTTTCGGGGAAAAGTCCTTTTGCATCGATAAGCGTCTGCTTTGCTGCAGCATAGTCATTCTTTTGCCTGTAAACCTGTGCAAGATTAATATATGTATTCGGATAGTTCGGATTAAGTTTTATGGACTGTTTGTAATAAGAAATTGCATCATCAAGACGCCCTGCTTTATGGAGTTCATATGCATAGTTATATGTAGCAAGAGCATCTGCAGGTGTTTTTTGCAATTCAGAATACATATATGCAAGAAGCTGGTCTGTTGTCATGGTTTGTTTGTACATCTCGAACAGCTCTTCTTTTATGTTTTCATCATTTGTATCCAGATTCAGTGCAAGCTTGTAATTTTCTATTGCCGCATCTTTTAGACCCTGTGCTTTCAGACACTGGGCTTTGTAGTAATATGCCATTTTATTGTTTGGATATAGTCTCAAAATAGAATCATATGCCTGAATAGCTGCTTCATAATTTTTCTGCTGCTGGTATAAAGTGCCTAAATTCATTCTTGTTGTAACATTTGTAGGATTTATTTTTTCTGCAGTCTGGTATTCTGTCAGTGCGTTAGCAAAATCACCTTTTTTTTGCAATACTGCACCGAGATTTGCGTGAGCTTCTGCATTTTCAGGTTCTTCTGCAACTTTCTGCCGCCATATTGTTTCCAGAGAAAGAAGTATATCCTGATTTTCATCTGATTTTGAGAGTGCGCAGTTGTATTCGTTTATAGCTTTGTCTGTTTGCCCGAGTCGTTCATATACACGGGCAAGCTTCAGGTGGGTTTCAACAACCGATGCATCGCATTTTATTGCCTGTTCATAAAAATTTGCGGCCTGTTCGTTGAGATTCAGTATGTAATAGATATCTCCGAGCGCAACAGAAGCATCTTTTTTGTAAGAAGGGTCAAGCTGCGCTGCGTGGTACTCTATTGCGGCTGCTGCAAATTCACCCTGTGAGCGCAGAGTTTTTCCCCGTTCAAATCTGGCTTTAGGAGTGTTGTCCGTATCTACAGAGCTCATTACAATATTCAAATTATTTTCCGTTGCCTGTATATTTGTCATCATTGCGGTATCAATCGGGGAAGTTGAGTAATATTTCATGTAAAAAAGACCCGAGCGCAAATCGTTGGCGGATTTGTTGAACTGTTTTGCCTGATTGTTAAAGTATGCGGCTCTTGCCAGATAGGCATTTATCAGTTGTATTCTCGCAGAGGTGTCGTTCGGATTTTCACGAAGTGCTTTTTTTAGTTCAGTAATAGCATTTGTGTACTGATGCGATTTTAAATACTGGACTCCGGATGTGTAATATGGAGACACAGGCTGTTGATATTCATCGTATGCATTTACGCTTGAGCCTGCAAAAATCATTGCAACCGCTAACATTAATACCTGCTTTTTCATTTTCTCTCCTCCGGTTTTCCGGCATGCTGCATGCCGATATTTTTTATTTTAAACAATTTTATAATTATATGCAAAATTTTACAACAAACACACAATCTTGTGTTTAGTCACTCCGGCATATTTTTGCAGCTTTTTATTATTTGAACCTAAAATTTACTCAGGCACAAATTTTTATGCTTTAATAGTTTTATAACAAAAACGAGGTGAGAATGGACAAAATAAATATAGGTTTAATTGGTCTTGGCACGGTAGGCGGCGGAGTTGTAAAAGTTCTGAGGGATTTTAAAAATATAAATATAAAAAGGATTGCAGTAAAAAATCTTTCAAAAAAAAGAAACATTGAAGGTTTAGACGAAAGTATACTAACTGATAACCCGTTTGAAATAGTCAATGATAAAGACATAAAAATTGTGGTCGAAGTTATAGGCGGAACTGAACCGGCTTTTGAACTTTTAAAAACGGCTGTAAATAACGGAAAGCATATAGTTACTGCGAATAAAGAGCTGCTTGCAAAGCGAGGAGAAGAGCTTTTTAAACTGGCAAACGAGAAAAATGTTGTTATTCTCTATGAAGCGGCAATTGCCGGCGGGATTCCTGTTATCATGCCTATAAAGACGACTCTTGCAGGAAATAATATCAGAAAAGCGGCCGGAATCCTTAACGGAACTACAAATTATATTCTGACAAAAATGGAAGAAGAAGGTATTTCCTACGAGACTGTTTTAAAAGAGGCACAGGCACTCGGGTATGCGGAAACAGACCCGAGCGGAGATGTAGAGGGGTTTGATTCTGCATACAAAATTGCAACACTCGCTACGATTGCACTCAAGCAGCGTGTTGATATTAATAAAATTTACCGTGAAGGTATTACAAATATAAGTGCAAATGATATCAGATTTGCAAAAGAACTGGGCTACAGAATAAAACTGATTGCGATGGCTGCCCTTGATGATAACAATAAAGCAGATGTCCGTGTGCATCCTATGTTAGTGCCGTTCAGCAATACTTTATCAACAATTAATAATGTAACAAATGCAGTATTGCTTGAAGGATTTCCTGTCGGAAAGGTTATGTTTGCCGGCCCCGGGGCAGGAGAAATGCCGACTGCAAGCTCTGTACTCGGTGATATTCTTGCGATTTGCGCAAATATTGATGCTCCTGTTGTGCTTCCTATGATGCGCTGCAATCATGCAGTTAATGCTGACCAGCTTGATATCAGTGAGACAGTGAATAAATATTATATCTCAATTACCGCAGAAAACACTCCGGGTGTAATCGGCTGTATTGGAGAAATCTGCGGGAAATCAGACATAAATCTGTCAAGTGTCCTTCAAAAAGGTACTGACGCTGATAACACTGCACAAATAGTTGTCATAACAGAAAAAAGTCTTGAAGCTAATATACAAAATGCAATAACAGAGCTTAAAAATAACAGGCATATAGTAAAAATTAATAATCTTATAAGAGTAATGGAGTAAAAAATGGAAAAAAATCATTATCAGGGACTTATTAACAAATACAGACAGTATCTTCCTGTTTCGGACAATACAAAAATAGTTACGCTGAACGAAGGGAACACTCCTCTTATTAAAGCTGATAATCTGGCTAAAAAAATAGGTCTTGATTGTGAAATATATTTAAAATACGAAGGTTCAAACCCGACCGGCAGTTTTAAAGACCGTGGTATGACTATGGCTGTTACAAAAGCAAAAGAGGACGGTGCAAAAGCTATTATCTGTGCATCTACCGGTAACACAAGTGCAGCTGCGGCCGCTTACGGTGCCAAAGCCGGTCTGAAAACATTTGTTCTTATTCCGGACGGATATATTGCACTGGGCAAACTTTCACAGGCAATGATGTACGGTGCTGAAATCATCGCTATCAAAGGTAATTTTGATGAGGCACTGGAAAGAGTTATTGAAATTTCACGGAAATATCCTGTTACTCTGGTCAACTCTGTTAATCCATACAGAATAGAAGGGCAAAAAACCGGTGCATTTGAAGTTTGCGAGGCACTTGGCGATGCTCCGGATTATCATTTTATTCCTGTTGGAAATGCCGGAAATATTACCGCTTATTTTAAAGGTTATGAAGAATTTTTTGCACTTGGAAAAATATCGCATCTTCCAAAGATGATGGGCTTTGAAGCTGAGGGCGCAGCGGCTATCGTTAAAGGCGAACGGATACTCAAACCGGAAACAATTGCGACAGCAATCCGTATTGGAAATCCCGCAAGCTGGAAACAGGCAGAAAATGCAAGAGATAAATCAGGCGGTATAATTAATTTTGTAAATGATAATCAGATTGTAGAAGCATATAAGCTCCTTGCATCCTCCGAGGGGATACTCGCAGAGCCGGCCAGTGCCGCATCAGTCGCCGGAGTAATAAAAGCAAACAAACTCGGTCTTATTGAAAAAGGCAAAAAAATCGTTTGTATTCTGACTGGTAACGGACTTAAAGACCCTGATTCGGCAATAAAATATTCAGGCTGTGAAGTGAAAAAGACTTCCTCTGAATTGAGTGATATATTAAAAGTAATGAACTTATAAAAAACAGGTGAAAAAATGGCAATAAAAAAAATAGTTTCCTACGGAGATGAAACTCTAAGAAAAAAATCAAAAGAAGTTTCAAAAATTTCAAAAAAAATACAAACACTGGTTCATGATTTGCTCGATACAATGTATGCAAAAAACGGCGTGGGACTGGCTGCGCCTCAAATCGGCGAAAATCTCAGAGTATTTGTTATTGATGTTTCATCAAACAATGAGCCGCTGTGTCCGCTGGTGTTTATAAACCCTAAGATTATTAAAAAATCAGGAGCTGTAAACAGTTATGAAGGATGCTTGAGTTTTCCCGAGGCATACACAAATGTCAGAAGATATAAAAATGTAATGGTTAAAGCTCTTGATATCCATGGAAAGCCGTTTGTAAGAGAAGCCACAGACGGTTCTCTTCTTGCCAGAGCCATTCAGCATGAGTTTGACCACCTTGACGGTATACTTTTTATTGACCACTGCAGAAATATAGAAGAAGCGAACAAAGTGCTCGGTGAAAAAGGTCTTGCGCCTGTTGACGAAGCGTATCTGCTGGAGGAAGAGGTGCTGGAAAAAGAAATTCTTGAAAATCCGGTTCAGCCTGTGGAGGATGAAGAAGAGTGATAAAAGTCGTCTTTATGGGCACACCGAAAATTGCGGTTAACAGCCTGAAAAAGCTTTTGAATTTTAATGATATACAACTGCTGGCTGTTGTGACGCAGCCGGACAGACCTGCCGGAAGGGGAAATGTTTTGACTCCGCCTCCGGTTAAGGAATGTGCAGTAAAAAATGCAGTACCTGTGCTGCAAACTGAGTCCATAAAAAATGACAGCGTATTAATTCAAAAGCTCAGAGACCTGCAGCCTGATTTTTTCATAACATTTGCCTTCGGACAGATATTGACGCAGGAAGTTCTCGATATTCCTAAATTTGCGACAATAAATCTTCATGCATCGCTCCTTCCTGAATACAGGGGGGCAAATCCAATACAGAGAGCAATTTTTGACGGCAAAACAGAAACAGGTCTTACTACAATGATTACTGTTCTTGCGCTTGATGCAGGTGATATTTGTGAGCAGGAAAAAATACAGATAACTGAAAATATGACAGATATTGAGTTAGCGGAAATTATAAGCGATAAAGCTCCGTTTTTGCTTTATAAAACAATAAAGGGAATTTATACAGGTAATCTTGTACCGGTAAAACAGGATGAAGGCCGAGTTACGCTTGCGAAAAAGTTCAAAAAAACTGACGGACAAATTGACTGGTCAAAAAGTGCTGTGCAAATACACAATCAAATAAGAGCAATGAAAAGCTGGCCTACTGCATACACAAAATGCAGGGGCAGGTTAATAAAAATACTGGAATCAAGAATTGTTGATAATAATCAGCACAACAGACCCGTTTGTTCGGTAAAGCAAATTACAAAAGACGGAATGGAGCTTTATTTGTCCGAAGGAATATTGCTGATAACGGCTATAAAACCGGAGGGAAAAAACGTGATGAATCCTTTTGACTGGGCAAACGGTGCAAAAGTAAAAGCAGGTGATATCTTTTCAGATGAGGCGGCAGAATGTATTCAAGAGGGATAAGAGGTGCAATAACAGTAGACTCTGACACATCAGACAGTATAAAATCAGCAACCGTAGAACTTTTGACTGAAATTATTAAGAAAAATGATTTGGACTTGAGTAAAATTTCACATGCTATTTTTACTCTAACGAATGATTTAAAAAGTGCATTTCCGGCTAAATTTGCCCGTGAGTGTCTCGGCTTTTCCTGTGTACCAATGATGTGCTTTAACGAACTGGATGTTGGGGGAAGTCTTGAAAAATGTCTGAGGGTATTGATTGTTGTGAATACGGAAAAATCGCAGGAAGAAATCAGGCATGTATATTTAAGAGGTGCTGAAGTCTTAAGAAAAGATTTATCAGGCAAGTAGTGATTTTATTGCTTCCGGAATATAATTTAAAAGGTCTGAAGCAAGAACACTGTATTCTGTTAAAACTTTGGAGGCAAGTTCTCCTGTAAATCCGTGTATATAGACTCCGAGTATAGCGGCATTTTTTATGTCTAATCCCTGTGCTGCAAAACCTGAAATTATACCCGTCAAAACATCCCCGCTGCCGGCTTTTGCAAGTGCGGAATTTCCGGTTGTGTTTATGAAAATATCTTCTCCGCTTGCAATTACAGTATCCTTACCTTTCAAAACTACCGTTGCAGCGAATTTTTTTGATGCAAACTTTGCATACTGTACTCTGTCGTTTTGGATTTCCTCAACAGGCACATTCAGAAGTCTTGAAAGTTCTTTCGGATGCGGCGTAATAACAGAAACAGCAGGCAGTTTTGTTACAGACAAGTTTGCTATAGCATTCAAAGCATCTGCATCGATTATAACGGGCATATTGGTTTCGGAAAGTTCTTTGAGTGCTTCATCAATAAATGCTGTTGCTGCCGGTCTGTCAGAGAGACCCGGGCCGATTGATATAACAGTGTAATTCTTTGATGTATCTTTGATTTCCGAAAAACCATCGCTTGCGATACACTGGTTATAAGAATCACGAAGCGGCAAAAACGTTATATCAGGTGTCTTTGCGGCTATGTTATTAAGCACGCTTTGTATAGACGCAAGTGTTATATATCCGGCACCTGCTTTTAGTGCAGCAATTGATGATAAATAAGCAGCTCCCTGATAATTTAGCGAACCTGCTATATTTAAAACTTTTCCGAAGGTTCCTTTGTGTGAATTCTCCGGTCTTTGCGGCAGAAGGCTCTTCGCCTGTTCTCTTGTTATTTCTTCAGCCATTTTGTCTTATTGCCTCATATACTACAATTGCAACAGAATTGGAAAGATTCAGACTCCTTTGTCCGTCATTCATTGGTATTGTGATTGCATTATCAGGGTTTTGCTTTAAAAGATTTTCATCAAGTCCTCTTGTCTCGGGGCCGAAAACAAAGAAGTCTCCGTCTTTGAATGTTCTTTCTGTGTAAATATTTTTTGACTTTGTCGTCAGATAATAGAAAGTATTTTCAGGGTATTTCTGCCTGAGTTCATCAAGCGACTGTACTCTTTTTATTTCCACCGACTCCCAGTAATCAAGTCCGGCCCGTTTTAAATGTCTGCTGTCGATTGAAAAACCGAGCTTTCCAGCAAGAAAAAGTCTGCAGCCTGTACAGGCACAAAGTCGTACGATATTTCCCGTGTTTTGCGGAATTTCCGGTTCAACAAGTACTATATTGAATTTACTGTTTATTTTCATCTTCAACAAAAAATCTTTTGCTTTCAATTAGTACGGGCAGTCCTCTGAGCACGCAGAATATAACTGCGGCATATACACAGAAGTGGGCAAACGGGCAAAGTCCTATGCAAATGTTGTGAAACAGCTCCCAGGCGTGTACAACTGTGTTAGACATTTCCGGATCACTTCCATCCAAAAAGAGTACTATATTTGCAAAAGGAAAATTGCATAAAATCATAAAAGCGAATGCAAACGCTTTTGTGACTGCATAACTGCCTCTTGAAAAATTTGATGCAACAAGGAAATGTCCGAGTTTTGTTTTCATCATTGTTGTTGAACCGAATGCTGTATAGCCTTTTTCCAGAGCAATACTTCTGGCTCCGTCGGTTAGAATACCTCTGGTCACAACAATCAGCGGAACAAATACGGGAACCCAGCCGAGTACTGCAAAGACTATCCAGTAAATGTTTTCAACTATTCTGTCTCCGATAATATCCAGTACTGCACCAAATTTTGAACTTTCGTTAAATTTTCTTGCAACGTAGCCGTCAAGTCCGTCAAACCATATAGCTATTGCTGTAAGCACAAATGCCGTGATATAGCACGCAGCATTCTGAAAAAACAGCAGACCTACCGCTATGAATGCAATTATCATTCTTATAATTGTAATTAAATTTGCCATAAACTCTCTCCCGATATGATTTCTTTATTATTGCTTGCTTCTTGATAATGCAAAATCGTGTTCATCAAGCAGCTTTCTCCTGTCTCCGAGCATTATTTTTTCAGCTGCTTCCAGTATTCCTACTACAAGACATCCGTTTTCTCCGTCGCTTCTCGCTTTTTGTCCGTGCTCAATACATTTTATAAAATGTTCGCATTCAAGTTTCAAAGGCTCTATTTCTATGTAGTCAAGCGCAATGTTGCTTGCGGAGTTCGGGGTGCTGTTCTGGAAAACCTGTAATTTGTTTTCTTTTAATGTGTCATCAAACACTGCACTGCCTTTTGTCCCTCTAATCATCAGGTTTACTCTTTTTTGAGGGTGTATCCAGCTGTCAGAAATGTGCGCCATTGCTCCGCTTTCAAACTCGATATCAATATGGGTTATATCCATGATTTCGTTTGCCTCTGAACTGGTTCCGACTGCAGAAATTACTCTTTTGGGCTTTTCTCCGAGTATGTAGCTGACCATTGAAACGTCGTGCGGTGCTAAATCCCACATTACGCTTCTGTCATTTTTAAAGTAGTTTATGTTCAGCCTGTCGCTTTGAACATAGCGAATTTCTCCGAGTTCACCCGAGTCTACTATCATTTTCAATCTGTTTACTGCAGGATGATATAAGAGTAAATGACCTACCATAAGCACAAGATTTCTGTCGTTTGCAATTTTTGTGAGTTCTTCTGCTTCTGACACAGCAGTAGCCAGAGGCTTTTCAACATAAACATGCTTTCCTGCAAGAAGTGCTGCTTTGACTATTTTATAATGTGTATGACTTGGGGTTGCTACAACAACTCCGTCTATTTCTTTATCTGCAAGTACTTCATTAAAGTCTTTTGTAAGATGAATATCAGGATATTCGTTTTTTACTTTGCTCAAATTTTCTTCATCCATATCGCAGACTGTGTGAAGATAATTTAAATTGAAAAAATTTCTGACCAGGTTTTTACCCCATATACCGGCTCCCAGAACAGCTACATTGTATGATTTCATTTATACCCCTGTTTGTCTGTGTACATTAATATTTATAATATTATTATATCAACTATAAAAATAAAAAATCAAATTAATATTATATAAAGATATTTAATTTAAAAAGCTCTGTTTGCTAATAAATATCTCCCTCCCCGTGTACAAATGGTGCAATTGCTCTTTTAAGTATCCCGAGACAATAAGCAATTGCAATTCCGTAGTTTGTGAGAGGTACATTTGCATCTTTTGCTTTCATTATTCTTGAGAGAATTTCCCTTCTGTTTGTCATGCATGCACCGCAGTGAATTATAAGTCTGTACTCTTTTAAATCCTGGGGAAAGTCATGACCTGAGTGATGAACAAATTCTATTTCTTTTTTTGTTTTTAGTTTTATCAGACGGGGAATTTTTACTCTGGCAATGTCATCCTCTATCGGATGATGTGTGCAGCTTTCGCAAATAAGCACTTTGTCTCCGTCTTTGAGTGTATCAATTGATTCTGCTCCTTTGTAAAATTCTGTCAAATCGCCTTTTATTCTTGCAAAAAGAATAGAAAAAGATGTAAGCGGAATTTCTTCCGGTACAGTTGCATCGACCTCTTTAAATGCTTGTGAATCTGTAACAACAAGCTTTGGCTGCGTTTTTAACTCAAGTATAGCATCAGCAAGTTCTGTTTCTTTTACTACAAAAGCCTTGCAGTTATTATCCAGAATGTCTCTTATGCATTGCACCTGAGGAAGAATGAGTCTGCCTTTTGGTGCTTCCTTGTCTACCGGAACAACAAGTATAACCGTATCTTTGGGTTTTATTATATCTCCAAGTATTGAGGGCGGATTTATAAAATCATCCGGAATATTTTCTATAAGAGATTTTTTAATGTTGTGAACGAGATTTTTGTCGGTTTTTGCGCTGGTAAGTATAATATTTTTTGTATATTTTTCGATTTCCTGCCTGTTGAAATCAGAGATGTTATTTAAATCGATTTTGTTTACAATTGCGACTACAGGAATATTCCTTTTTTTAAACTCTTCAAAAAGTTTTTTTTCATATTCACACCACCCCTGAAAATCGCATACAATCAGTGCAATATCAGTGCGGTCAAAGATTTTTTCTGTTTTTTTTATCCTCTTTTCTCCAAGCTCTCCTGTATCATCGATGCCTGCTGTATCAATGAAAACTACCGGTCCGACCGGTAAAAATTCCATGGCTTTTTCAACTGCGTCTGTCGTTGTTCCTGCAACCGGCGAGACTATTGAAATTTCCTGATTTGTTAATCTGTTAATGATTGTTGATTTTCCGGCATTTCTTCTTCCGTAGATTCCGATGTGTAAACGGTTCGCTCTTGGAGTTTTAATCATTTTACCCTTCTTCTTGAATTTCTTTTTGTATATCTGAAAGTTTTGTATTTCCTTTTAAGAAATATATTACAGAAATTACTGTTATGATAATCATAATTGTCATCTGGTGAATAAACGCAGTGCCTAATGCCTGTTCTTTTCCAATATGGTAGATGCCGAGTGCCAGTATATATGCGTACTGGTAAGGACCTATAAATATTGATGAAGAAGGTATCACGGTAGACAATGCAATAAAACTGATTGTAAACAATGCAATTGAAATACCGTAATGAACACCGAAGCCGAGAATTATCATATAAGTCATCAGACACTCAAATCCCCACGCAAGCATGCTCATAAAAAATGCCATAAAAAAACATTTAGGGTTGTTTAATGCTTCAAAACCGCACATGAACTTTTTCAAATGAGCGGATAATGTGTTTAGCTGGCTGTCAAAATTTTTAAATACAGGCAATTTTGTGAGTTTAGCAATTATCCTTTCAATGTTGTTGTACTTAAATACAACATAAATTACAATGAGTGCACCAAAAAACAGAAGTGCAGAAATTTCTGCAATATTCAAAACCCATTTGTGGCGGAAATAAGTCATAATTGCAAAAAACAGAATACAAAGTATGGAAATTCCGTCTATGAGCCGTTCAAGTATGATTGAACCAAGCAGCTTCATCTTGCTTTCATCAATTTTGCTTCCGACATGGTATGCACGCCAGAAATCGCCTGCACGTGCCGGAAGATAGCTGTTTATCGTGTTTCCGACCGTAAAAGAAAAAAATGCTTCACTTATGCTAAGTTTTTCTGTCATGCATAGAAGGTATTTCCAGCGCACTCCTCTGATATAAAGGCTGAACACATATACAGGTACAAACAAAAACAAGACCCTGTAATTAAACATGCCAAATGCGGCAATTAGCTTTTGTAAGTCCAGCTTCCAGAATATTAATATTATAAAAACCAGGCTTATTACAAGCCCCAGTATTTTGTCTTTGTGCTTAAATTTGCTGTTATTTTTTTTTGTATTGCTGCTATTCAACTTTTACCAGAACCTTAACCGATGATTTTTCTTTATTTTTTTCAAATGCTTCAATTGATTTGTCAATGGTGAAAATGTCAGTAATTAACGGTTTTACGTCAATTCTGCCGCTTTCGAGCAGTCTCAGCGCAGCTGCAAATTGTCCGCATCTTGAGCCGATTACCGTTATTTCATCTATGACTATCGGGGCAAGGTTAAATTCTTTTGAGGCAGCGATTGTGCTTTTTAAAATCAATGTGCCTCTTGGCTTTGTAAGAGCAAGCGATGTTTCAAAGCCGGTAATCGAGCCGGTGGCTTCAACTACGTAGTCATATACTTTTTCTATTTTAAGTTCGGATAAAAGTTGTGTTCTGACGCCCTGCTTTTTTGCTATGCCGAGTTTTTCTTCATGTTTTCCGACAAGCAGGACATTGAGTCCGCAGGCATTGAGTGTGAGTGCGATTAGCAGTCCGAGTTTTCCGTCTCCGAGAACTATGACTTTTTTGTCCGGCGGTATATGCACCTGTTCAAGTATTTCGAGAGCTGCTGCAAGAGGCTCGGTAAATACAGCTTCTTCATCAGTTACATTCCCGGGTATTTCAAGAAGATTTGAAACCGGCAGGCAAACATACTCTGCAAAACATCCTTCTCTTTTCCAGATGCCCAGTGTTGAACGGTTAAAACAGTGTCTCTCCAGTCCCTGTCTGCAATAATCGCAATCTTTGCATCCGCAGTTAATCTCTCCGACTACACGTTTTTTCAAAAGTGATTTGTCATCTGCATTAATTTCCTCCACTACTCCGGTGAATTCATGTCCCAGAATGCCTTTGTAGCCCATATAGCCTTTTGTTATCTCAAAATCTGTATTGCAAATACCGATTGTATTGACTTTTATGAGTGCTTCTCCTTTTTGGGGCTGCGGTCTCGGGTAGTCTGTTACAAACTTCAAAATTTTATCAAATATGACTGCTTTCATTTGTTTCTCCCCTGTTTATATTTTCTTTAATTATTATAAAATGCAGTAAAAAATTTTGCATAAGATTTTTATATTAAATTTTTTAAGGTTCGGTATTTCTCTTGCTGCAGTGTTTTAGCATTAATTTTATACATTATTCTCAGTATGTAACGAAATGTAACAATATATACAAAGTATGAAATAAGTATATACGAAATGTTTTTATTTATATGTAAGTAAGTAAAAAGAAATCCGTAAAGGAGACATTA
>CALUTO010000009.1 GCA_944323735.1 Candidatus Gastranaerophilales bacterium | reverse complement strand
TTAGATACCCTACTGGGGTATAATAAAAAGGAGGCTAATATGGCTAAATGTTCAAATCCACATTGCAAATGCGTTAACTGTACATGCGGGGACAATTGTACTTGCACTGAGGACAAATGTAATTGTCCGCCAGAGTGCAATGAACCTCCTAAAAAATAGAATATTATTTTAGGATTAAGGGACAGTTTTTCTGTCCCTTTTTTATGTATAATGAAAATATGAAAAAAGATTCTAAAAAAGATATGAACAACAAAAAATCAGAAAATCCGAATCATAAACATGAAATACCTCGTTTAAACAGGGCAATAGGTCAGTTGGAAGGTATCAAAAAAATGATTGAAGAACAACGATATTGTCCTGATATTATTGTACAACTCAAGGCTGTACGTTCTGCAATTAAGCATGTTGAAAGTAATATTTTGAAAACACATCTTGAAGAATGTGTTGCTAAGTCTTTTTCTGATTCTGAAATCGCTAAAGAAAAAATTATGGAAATTAAAACCCTGCTTGATAAAATGCAGGGCTAATGAATAATTTAGATTAAAAACAAGAAATAGACTGTAGAAAATTTAAAGAACAAGTTGCCCAAAATAATCAAACCATGTGGAACAAGAAATCAAACCATGTGTTCTTTTACAGTACCCGTAGGAAAAATTGAAAAGGTTTCGAGCCGGAGCTCAAAACGTCCCACCCTCTCCGCCATTTTTCGGGGTATGCAGTCGAACCCACGGTACCCGTGGTAAGAATTGAAAAGGTTTCGAGCCGGGGCTCAAAACGTCCCACCCTCTCCGCCATTTTTCGGGGTATGCAGTCGAACCCACGGTACCCGTGGGAAAAATTGAAAAGGTTTCGAGCCGGGGCTCAAAACGTCCCGCCCTCTCCGATTTTTGATTCCAAATAGAGTCTTTTTTTATAAGGGAGATAAGAACCACAAGGCAATGCCTTGCTCAGTTTTTTATATTAGTATCATTTTTGAAATAAATTTTATGCTAAATATTTACTGCTTTAATAAACTTTTCAAACATTTCTTTCATTTTGTCGCCAAATGCATACGCATCAACTTCCAGCAGGTTATTTCTATATGCATCTGAACCTGTGCCCAGAAATCCGAGCCCGACATATTCACTGTTTGCCTTTAAATTTTCATAAGCTTTCATACCTTCCGGCGAATCCGCCTTAATCTTTGGCATAGCAAGAACATCTTTATAATTTTTTCTGACCTGTTTTGATAAATCTTCTGTCCATTGCTTTTTTACTTTTGCCAAAAATTCTTGCAGTTTTCCTTGTTCTTTTGCATTATTATACGCAAATCGATATTGAACATTAAACACATTATTTTTAGCTCTCTCCATCATACTTTTTACGACAGATTCAACATAATTTTCGACAGTAATACCCTCTGTCCTCAGCATATCCGTATATTGTTTGCAATGGCGCAGTTCATGGGCCATCATACCAATCTGCCTTTCTTTGTTCAACTTTGTCAAAAAGCCTTCTGAAAATTCAATAGCGTTGTCTATCGAAGAATAACCGCCTGTTACACAGAGAATACCATCCGCATTTTTTATAGCAACCTCTTTGGGAGCAACACCTTTAAGCCCCATATACTCAACAAGTTCTGAATAAGCCCTGTCAACAAATTCCTTATCTTTAAGGTCTTTGATTGCAGAGAATCTTGTTTGAAGTTCCGGAGGAATATCTGCAAGCAATTTTGCCTTATACGCCGCTTTTGCAGCGGCTCTGCCCTTTGTTATAACAACGGCACCAATACCCAGCAGCGCAGCAGCAACTGTTGCAATGGTAATTTTCTTTCCTTTTGACATTCCATTCGGTTGATTATTCTGTTCAACAGGATTGCTTACTTTCTTATATTTGACAGACCGGATTCAACATATTGGTATGGTTGTACACTAACGCCGGCGGGACGAATTTCTGACATTTCAACACTTTCTTTTTTATTAACTTACCTGCTTTTTTTATAAAAACATTTAGACTGTTAAAATTGCTCCTAAAAACATATAAATATTTTTGGGCTGTTGGTTGGGCATACTTGCCCAACGCTTCTCCTGCCCGCAAAACTGCAGGGATAAAATGATTTTTTGTTCTCTTTGTCGAATTGTAAAATTTTGTAAAAAAATCTAATATTTCCTAAAGAAAAAAAAAAAATAACGATTATATAATTGTACGAGTTAAGAATTGATAATAAAACACTAAAAGGAGTTTGTTATGAATGAGATTAATCCTAAAAAACAACAATTTATCCAAAGACTGGTATTGCCTTCAGAAGCGGATGATGGCACCGGCAGTGGCACATCATCCGGAGCAAATGCGGATTTTTTGTTTGATGATATTGCTGATTTCGGGGTAAGCAATGACGGTACAGACGGGTTTTCAAGAGGTAACACAGGCGAGCCTGTTTCAACAGTCTCTTTTGTTTTTAAAAAACCGGTATCTGTTAATTCAGTACAGGACAATGAATTTGAAAAAATTCCGGAAGATATTCAATCAACTGCAGATGAGCTGGTTGACGGGCTAAAAAGTTCTGATGAACTGGAGTCTGAAAAAGAAGAAAAAATCAGTGAATTGCAGGCTGAAATAGATGCGGCAACAGAAGCATATGAAAAAGCTGCGGCCGCTCTGGAGGCTGAGCTGGAAGAAATAAAAGCAGAAGCAGAAGAATACAACAACCGGTTAGCACAAATAGATGAAGAAATTTCGCAAATAGATGAACAGATAAATGAAAATGACAATCAGATTGCAGAAAAGGACGCACAAATAGCGGAAAAAGATGACGCAATCACTGAAAAAGACAATGCAATTTCAGATAAAGACTCGCAAATTACCGGAGTTTCAAACCAAATTTCAAGTATCGGTAATGACATAGCTTCGTTGAATGGTCAGATTTCGTCATTACAGAGCCGGCTTGCTTCGTTGTCAGGTTCGACAGGCGATGAGGAGGCTGATTCTGCAAATGCATCTGCAAGGGCTTCAATTCAGAGCCGGATAACTGAGCTGCAGGCACAAAAAAGTGAAAAAGAACAGAAAAAATCCGCTCTGGAAGCTAAAAAATCTGACTTAGAAGCTGAAAAAGACAGATTGCAATCAGAAAAAGAAAAGCTGCAGATGCAAAAACAAGAACTTCAGGTGCAAAAAAATGAGCTTGAGACAAAAAATGATGAATTGATTGCACGAAAAGCTCCGCTTGAAGAAGAAAAGGCAAAAATAGAGGAACAAAAAGCTGTTCTTGAAGAAAAACAGGCTCAGGTTGAACAAAAAATAGAGGACAATGAAAATTCTGACAACAAAAAACTAATGGATGAAGACCCGTCAAAAATTCAGGCTCTTGAGCAGGAATATGACGAAAAAATTCAGGCTGCGAGAGAACGTGAGGAAGATAAAACAGAATTCAATATTCCTGAAATTCCTTTTGTTGGCGAGGGTGCGGAAAAAAATCCGATTGCCGGTTCGGATTTAGTCAAAGAATTTAAAAAGGCAGGTGAAATTGCTGAAAAAATCAGAGTAGTTGATCTTGAAACGCAGGGTGATATAGCGACTTCTGCCCCCGGCAATATTCATACGGAATTCGGTATGGATGAAAATGGTTCTATTGTTTTCCAGGAAAGCGGGACAGAGCAGTTGTTCAACGAAATAACAGAGGCGTATATTACTGCATTAAAAGAAGAGGGAGTGTTGGAAGCTCTTGGCGGTGAAGAAGCAGTAGAAAAAATTATTCAGTCTGCCTGGATAGCCCAGTATGCGGATTTTGACAGTTCGAACAGTAATGATACACTAACGTTTGTGGCTCATGTGTTTAACGATGCAGACAGGCTTATTGCCGCAGCAAAATCCGATCCGGCTGTACTGGAAACACTGAAAAAACATACAGCTTATGCTGATGAAACATTGACAGACGGTCTGACGCATTACAATACAAATACAACATACGGTGATGACGAAAAGATAGACTACAGCGGTGAAGTTATACGGCATGAAGATGGCTCTGTTCATTTAAATAATGAAAATGATGACAAAGATTATCAGACAACAATGGATGAACTCCTCGGTCGTCTTATCGAAAAATACTCAGAAATGAGCGAAGATGAAATCACTGAACTATTTAGAAGTGCTCAAACGGGTGCTATAGAAAATATGCAAAATGGTAAAAATGACTGTCCCTACGGTACGGGCAATAACAATCAGTTTGTTGAGGACGGTAACAACAAAAACTGGGGCGGCAGTGATAACAGAAATGGCGACGGTAATGTTGTAAATATGGATGAACTTGTACAAATGACACTGTATTACTTTGATAAGGCTCTTTATAATGAGATTATTAAAGACTGGTACAATCAGCAGTAGGATACAGCTTCAAAAGCCGGATATTACCTATCCGGCTTTGATTTATTTAATAATATTTCAATAAATTTAAAAGAGACTATTTACTCATTATGTCCGGTTTCGTCGTTAGAGTCCCGTTCATCATCTTCATGTCCATCGTCTTTAGCCTGTTTTTCCAAATCCATTATTTTGGCAAGTGTTTTGGCATCGCCTTTGAGTTTAAAGTATTCTGCAAATTTTGGTGTTGTTTTCAGATTGAAAGATCTGCCGTTTTTGTCTTTATGTCTGGATATGAGTCCTTTTTTCAAAAGCTCCTGTACATGTTCATATGCATTTGAGCCTCTGAGTTCTTTCAGGTAAGACTGTCTGATAGGTTCTTTCAGGGCGATTACTGTCAGGGTTTTCAGCACGGAAGGCTTGAGTTCTACAGGACAGAGCTGTTCAACTATATCCATAAACTCTTCTTTAACCTGCAAAATGTATCCGTTTTCGTCATCTATTTCCAGTGCGCCGTCTCTGGCAGAGTAGTCCATGATGAGTTCAAGAAGTGCATTTTCCACTTCTTCTTCATCAGCCTTTAAAATTTCTGCAATATCTTTTACTTCTAGTGCCTGTGCTGTAATAAACAGTACGGCTTCTATTCTGGTTTTTAATGACATACTTTTAATTCCTGTCAGAATTATATCAAAACCCTTTGTTGTTCGCAATTCTAATAGCAAAAAATCATTGATTAAGCGTATTGACACATTATGCAACGATGTTTATTTTAAAAGTATTACTGTTTTTATAATACATAAACTGCGGCATCTGGAAGTTCAAAAATTATGAAAAAATTAAAGTTTTCCCTGATTCAAATAGTTACGACTGCCGTAATGACGGTTATTATACTTTGTGTATCCCAGAAACTGCTGGCAAATGCAGAACGCTCTATGACCGGTGTTTCTGCTGCTTCATACAATAGTAAATTGAGTTTTTATAAGCAAAATACAAAAATTGATATAGCAAAATTAAAAAAAGCCTGCTATGTAATTACTGATAATTTTCAGAATATTATGAAGCAGGAAAATAAAAAAGATTTGGGCGAGACATCGTTTTTTCTTAATATGCCGGCACAAAGAAGTATTGATGCAGAAACACAGGTATATTTAGACGAAGCATTTTCCGGTTTGAATATAAAAAGAACCTGTTATAACTATCTTGATGACTGTCCGAAAATAGAATACGGCGGACTAAAATATCCTTCCTGGATAAAAGCTTCATTTCCGGCGCATTACAGAATTTATACAAATGACGGAATGCTTTATTATTTTGACTTATACAAAAACGGAATAGAAAAAGAAGCCGATGCTGAAGAAATTAAGGCGGCAGGCGGCAGAATGACAAAAATATACGGACTTGTCCAGATAGATATAAACGGAGATGAAAAGCCGAATGTGTGGGGCAAAGATTTATTCGGGTATTATATTGCACAGGACGGACGATTGTATCCGTATTACGGAAAAGACCGTGCTATATATAATGCAGGCAGCAGCTGGCGTAAGAATGATTTGTACTGGCGAAACAGAAAAATACTCTGCGGAGGAAAAAATATAAACTACTCTCTTTTTGTCTCAGGCGAGGGATGTGCCGCAAGAATTATGGAAAACGGTTGGAAATTCGACTATAAGCTCAATGATTTTTCGGAAATTTTTAAACTGGCAAAAAATGCTGTAGTTAAAAAAACAGGTGTTTTTTAAAGATAATGCACTTTTTTTATTCATGTGGTGAATGAAGAAAACTGACTTCGGATTTATGCTTCTGATGAAAGTCAAAGAAGGAGGCAGTTTCTATATGAAAGAATTATGGGAAATTACAAAAAATCTGCACAGAGCAAAAGAATATTTTGAAAACGAATGCGCATACAATATAGGGGTGTTTGCGCTGAAAGATAAAATAGAAAATGATTTAAAATCTTTTAATCTTATTGATGTAAGAAGCTATGATGACTACATTGACGGGCATATTCCGTTTGCGTCGCATGTACCGCTTGAAAAAATATATGACAATTTTGATAAATTTACAAAAGATGTTCCAAATGTTATATACAGTTCAACTCCTGCATGCATGAAGGCTTTAAAATGTGCATTGATTGCGGTTGATAAGGGATATCCCTGCATGCTTTTAAAAGGCGGTTTTAAAGCATGGGAAAAATCCGGTTTTGATGTAATAAAAGATGATTAGCAAGGTTAAATTAAGTATCTTGCATAAATATATACAGAACTTATGAGCAGGGATAAGAAGGTTATTCCTGCTCCGTATTTTAAAAAGTACATAAATTTGATGGGTTTATTATGAGCAGCAGCTGTTTCTGACACTATTACATTTGCTGCCGCACCTATAATGGTCATGTTTCCGCCCAGACAAGCCCCTAAAGACAGACACCACCATAAAGGATGAGCATATTGTGCACCTTCTATAATTTGTATCTGGTGTATCATCGGTGCCATTGTCGCAGTGTAGGGGATATTGTCAATAAAGCCTGACAGTATTCCCGAGGCCCATAATATAATCATGGAGGTTGCGGTCTGGTTTCCGTGTGTTATGTCTAACAGCCGGTTTGCCATTATTTTTATTCCTCCGGCTGCTTCAAATCCTCCGATAATTACAAACAGCCCTATAAAAAAGAATATAGTATTCCATTCAACATTTTTTAGTATTCTGTTTGGTTTTTCGAACAGCAGCATTATGCTCGCTCCGAACATTGCCGTGAGAAATGTTTCTATATGCGTTATGTCATGCGTCACAAATCCTGTTATTACAAGGCTCATTACAATAACCGAAACAAACGCCAGCTTTTTATCCGTAATAGTGTTTGTATTATCAAGTTTTTCCACTTCGTTCATTTGCTCCTGAGTGGCGGTCAAATCTTTTTTAAACAACAGGTAAAGAACAAAAAGTGATACAATCAAAATCACTGTGACAATTCCTGTTAATTCCTGCACAAAAGTCATAAATGAAAAACCGGCTTTGCTTCCTATAATAATATTAGGCGGGTCGCCTATGAGGGTGGCTGTTCCGCCGATGTTTGAGGCAAGTATTTCTGTTATCAAAAACGGAACCGGATTTATATCAAGTGTTCTTGCTATAACAAAAGTCACCGGCAGGACGAGAATGACTGTTGTTACGTTATCAAGAAATGCAGACGCAATTGCCGTAAATATCCCCAGAACAAATAAAATATACACCGGATGACCTTTTGTTCTTTTTAAAAGAGAGTTTGCTATCCAGTTGAATATTCCGCTTGTACTGGCAATATTTACAATTATCATCATACTTACCAGCAGAAAGATGACATTAAAATCAATAAAATTTATAAAATAATCAGGATTTTTTATTCCGTTTATTTCCGCATACTGGGAAACCAGCCCTAAAAATATGGTTAAAGCTGCACCTGTGAGAGCGGTTGTTACTTTGCTTATTTTTTCCGTTGCTATAAAAATGTAGGCAATGAGAAGTATTGCAGTAGAGATTATCAATTCATTTCCGTGCATAAAATTTAGTATATTCACATTCACTCCGATTTTAATTGTCAAAGTGATTTTAGCCTGAATGTTTAATTATGTAAATATAAAAGTCTAAAGTCTGGAGATGAAATATTCATCAATGTCGCATTCTCTGCTTTTTTCAAATCCCGCAATATTGTTCAAAAGGTGTGTAAGTATGATAGAAACATATTTCGGCGGCAGGTCGCTTAAGTCGATTACAAACTCATTTATTCCGATTTTTTCCAGCTTTGGTATGTATTGGTACAAATGTAAAATATAATCCTGAAACATATGCATTCTGCAAAAACCATCGACAACAAACGGCATGACTTTTTTTAACGACGGGTCTTTTAGAGCGTAATGTCCTTTGTGGCACGGTGCTTTGCAAGATAAGCGGGAGACAATAGCTGTGTCGTTATTCAACGGACAGAGTCCGAGAGTCGGAATTCTGACGTTTCCCGCTATTGTCAGTTTTTTTACGGGTATAAGGTTTTTGATTTTTTTTATACAATTTTTTATATTTGTTATGTTTTCAAATGTACTGAAATCAACTGTTTCTATAGGATGCAAATTATTTATGCATTTTATGGACATGCTGTTTAGCAGGTTTATGCCCTGTCCTATTTCTATAGGAATTCGCTGAAGTTCATCATCATTTATAAATGCCCAGAAATAGCCGATGTTGTTGATGATAACGCTTGCAGGATGGGGCTCGGACAGGCACAGGCATTTTACATATTCATATACTCTGTCAAAATCCCTTTCTATGAGTATTCTCGGGGTACTGAGCTGTAGTTTTATATTGTATGATGCACAGAATTTTTTTACTTTTTCTATAATTGAGTTGAAACAGCTTTTTGAAAGGTCTGCAGTGTTTAGAATTTCTCCGTATTCAATTGAATATACAGGGTTGAAGCCAATTTTTGCAATGAATGATTTCAGGTCTTTTAACTGGTCAAGTGAAGAAAGCCTCAAATTCAGTCTGGGAAGCTGTATTGATGAATAATTAAAATCCTTGTGCAATCTGGGTCGTCTGTTTTCCCATTCGAATTTTTGAATATTTCTGCTGAATTTGAAATTTGCCCCCTGCGCACTCATCATTTCACCGGAAAAATGGTTTGTCTGGTAAATGCTTTTTCTTATATGTTTAAATGGAAGCTTCTGGTTTTTGAAAACTTTTGGTTTTTGTATGATTTTTTCAACCAGTTTTATCCCCTCCAGAATTTCTTTTGACGAGGCAAATTTTCCTTTTATTACAACAGCATCAATTGCATTGGATTTTTTTATGTCCTCCGCACACCACGGTATGTTGTCCGAATCAATGGCAAGCGGTATATTTTTATACTTGTGGATTTTTGCAATATTTTTCATGTATATTTCTTCAGTGACTATGATTCTGTCGACATTGTGAAACATATTAACAAAATCAATGCCTGCAAGATTGTGTATATCAAAATATGAGTCTATGATGACACGAAAAGGCAGCGAATGGGTTTTTATTGCTTCCAGTACAGCAAAACTGTTGATAAAAATACCGTCGATTTCAGTTTGTTTAAGATATGTTATGAATTTTTTAATTTCTACTAAATTTTCTTCTGTTATATTGTGTTTAAAGTTTACATAAATTTTACAATTTTTTGCATGAGCCTCTTTAATAAACTCATCTATATAGTTGAAATTTTCATTCAGAAATTTGTGATGATAGACATAAAAATGTCGGCATCTGACTTCCGGCAGAAATAGCTGAAAGTCTTTTGGAGACTTGATTGGGGCGATTAATTTGAATTCTTTCATTGTATTATTATAGACCTTTTTTTCAAAAAATTATATAATATTATTAAGTTTGTGAAAAAAATAATTATTTGCCTTTAATTCAATAATGTATTAAGATTATATAAAAATAGACTGATTGTATGTTTTTTCATCGTCTGTTTTTAAGTTAACATATTACAAGAATTAAGTATGAAGAGAGTGTAAATGTTTGGAGATTTAGAAGACTTAGATAAAATGTTCGGCGAGTTAGATGACTCGGACATTTATGTGAACAATCAGGACAATTCCTTTGACAATTCCCAGGAATTAAATATTCCTGATGAACCGGCTGCAGATATGCAGCAGCAGCAACAGCCGCAGGCAGAACAACAAGCTCCCAAAAAAGGAGGCAATTCAATTGTTTTCTTGTTGATAATTGTGATTGCAGCAGCTGCAATTTATCTTTACAAAACTTATTATATGCCGTCACCGGCACCTGAGCCGGCTCAAGCTGTCGATGCTTCAGCTGAAATGGGTGATTATTTCTATGACAAAGCCCAGGGTGAAAATCCGTCAGCTCCTGCGCCGGCGCAGTCTGAAAACGGCGCAGTGGTTGATGTGGATATTAATTCAAATTCTCAGCCGCAGCAGGCAGCTGAACAGCCGCAGGCTGCAAATGCCCCTGCTCCTGTTCAAAATGCGGCGTCTGATGTTTCCGCATTAAAAAATAACGAGCAATCTAACCTGAAGCCGGTTGATAAGAAAAATGTTGAAGTTGCCGTTTCAAATGGCGGAAGGCTTGACCCCTTTGTTCCTTTTATCACTGCAGTTGATGAGGAAAAAGTTTTGATTGAGCCTCCTAAATTTGATATTATTGCACCTCCGTCAGATATCCCCGGTGAAATCAACCCTGTATATGACACCATGGTTGCAACAAAAATATCGGGTATTATGTATGATAAAGCCAGACCTTCGGCTATTATTAACGTGGATGGTGCTGACCAGCTTGTTCACAAGGGCGATTTTGTTAAAGAATATCAAATTATAGATATTACAAAAGACAGAGTTGTTTTGAAAAACGGTACAAATATATATAGAGCCTCTGTAGGACAGGAAGTCGAAGGAAGTGTAAATATAAATCCTGTTTCAAATCTGTCCCGACAATTTGGCGGTGCTTACAAAGCGAAATCAGGAAATATTATAGAAATAAATGGAAGTAATTAACCAATAGGAGTTAGTAGATAAATGTTTAATGTTAAGAACAAAAAAGTCTTATCAATCGGAGTTTCGGCACTGGTTCTGGCTGCTACATTCGGATATGCGGCATTTGCAGACAATGCAGAAATGAAAGCAGGGATTTTTAAACCTGCGATAAGAGCAACATATCAGGAAACTGATAGAATTAAGCTGGATGGTGAGGTAAATCTGTCCAGAGGTAATCAAAAAATAAGTGTCAGCTTGAGAGATACTGATATCAAACAGGCATTGAGAATGATTGCCGACAGAGCAGGAATGAATATTATTTTCCATAGTTCTGTAAAAGGCAATATAACATTGGATCTGGTTGATGTGACATTGAACGATGCTTTCAAAATGATTATGCAGGCAGGAGATATGTCATTTATCATTGAAAATGATACGCTGCTTGTTCTTTCAAAGACTGAAAGCTTAAAATCAGATATTTCAAAACAGAATATGATGACCATTCCGGTAAAATATGTTGATGCGGCAAGGGTTGCTCAATTCCTTAACGAAAACGTATTTGCTACTAACAGACCAGGGTTATCCAACAGCAGAATTGTTGTTACAAATCCGAATACAAACGAGCTCGTTCTTTTCGGAACAGACAACGATTACAAAATGGCGCAAAAAATTGTGGAAAAAATTGACGTAAAACCAATTTCTGTAAATTATAAAGTTAATCATTCCACTCCGAAGGAAATGGCTTATATGATATGCCAGTCTCTTTTCCCGAATGCCAAAATGATTAAAGACGATGAAGAGTTATCAGAACTTGAATCTACTGACCTTTATGAAGATCAGGATGAACTTGATATGGGTAATTCTACAAACGGTGCAAGCGGAAATAATGCTTCACAGAGCGGCTGGTCAGGCGGTGCAGCCGGTATAATTACAGGTGGTGCGACTACAGATATCGGTGCAGGTGATACTGATACAACTGACACTGATGATTTGGAAGATGCAGATTATTCAAATACAATAAAACTTGGCCAGGCTAAAGTTGCCTGTACATTAAGAAGCGGTGTTAAAGCTGACAAACTCAGATCTGTCGGCCGTGGTGCCCTGACTGTTACATACCTGCCGCAGACAGGTGTTGTTAACCTGACAGGTGCTTCACAGGAGCAAATAGAACTCGTCAGAGATTTTATTAAACAGAATGATAAAAAGCAGCCGCAGGCTTATGTTGAGCTTCAAATGATTGAGCTGAATGAAACAGGTTCTAAAGAATTTAACAACCAGTGGGATCTTTTTACTCCGTTCTTTAGTGCTTCATTTGGCGACACAGGTTTGAATACAAATGAAATTTATCCGACCTTCTTCCACGGTCATGGTATCAATTATGTTACTCCCGATGAAGACGGTGGTTACAGACCGTTATATTCAGTCAGCCGTTATAAAGGACCGACTACACTTGCTTACAGTCTGCATTATCTGATTGAAAACGGTAAAGGCAGAACTCTGGCAAACCCGAAATTGATTGTAACAAACGGTCAAAAATCAATATTCAGATTGACTTCTGACTATATTAAATCTACAGAAGCACAGATGTTGTCAGGTTCATACGGCGGTACTGTTGCAGGTGTACAAAAAACATATACGATTGCTGATGATGAAGGTATTTCAATTGAACTCGTTCCTTATATCAGTTCGGACGGATATGTTACAATGAACATTAAACCTGCCTATGCTACTCAAAAAGGTGATCCTATCATGGATAATGCATACGGACAGAACGGTAATGTCGTTGGTACATATATAGCTGCTACCTTGATGCAGAGACGTACACTGGATCTCGGCAATATCAGAATAAAAGATGGTGAAACCCTTGTAATCGGCGGTTTAATCCAGGAAAGAGAAGTTAAGCAGGTTTCTAAACTGCCATTCCTCGGTGATCTCCCGTTAATCGGTTCATTCTTCAGAAACACTGTAACCAGCAATGAAAAAACTGAGCTTGTTATAGTAATAACTCCCAGAATTATGAAAGATACTGAAGATATTGCCAGTGATGACAACAACAATACTGAACTTTTATAACTAATTTAATATAGCTTTCCGCCCGGACTCTCCTGAGTCTTGTGTGGAAAGCTATATTTATTAAACAGTGTTAGCAATACAATTGCTGGAAGGAAAATCCGGATAGAATGATTAATGAAGATACCACAGTAAAAATTAATAAAATAAAGCACAATATAAATCACGATTTTGCTTTAACTTTTAAACAGGCTGATATTGAAAAATATAAATTTATTCCTGTCAATAAAAAAAATGATTTCTTTTTTGTTGCAATACCTGCAGGCGGGGATAAAGCAAAAATCACTGCCCTTGTATCAAAGTTCGTGACTGTGCCTGTTAAATTCATTTCTCTTGATGAGGAGAGTTTTGATGAGCTTTTTAAAGAGTACATAACGATGAATTTTGGCAGCGAGTCACTGGTTGCGGCTGTTTCAAAGACTAAAAAGAAAATAGGTGAAATACTTATTGATGCGGGATATTTAACAGAGGAGCATTTGATAGAGGCACTTGCTGAATCAAAACGTCAGTCTATCCCTATTGGTTCTGTTCTTGTCAAAATGGGGTATGTTACTTTAGAACAGTTAAAAAAAGCACTTTCTGACCAGCAGGGTTATTCATCCGTTACTGCTGCCCAGTTGAACATAGACATCGCTGTTACCAAGATGCTTCCTGAAGATTTTATCAGGGAAAATCAGCTTATTCCGCTGTCTACTGACGGACGTTTTCTGTCAATAGGTATGGTTAATCCAAACAACAAAAAAGCTATAAATGAAGTTGTTTATCTTTCCGGTTTAAGACCGAAGGTTTATATTCTGACGCATATGGAATTTATGAATGCGCTCCAGAAGTACTATAATGAATCTACAAAAGAAACCTCGGCGATGGTTAAGCGGATTGAGCAGGAGAAACTCCAGTTTGAGGTTGAGGAATCTCTGTTCGATCAGGTTGACCGTGAGCTAGAGGATGCAAGCGGTACAGTTGCAAAATTTGCTAATAAAATTATATCTGATGCTATTGATATGAAAGCGTCTGATATTCACATTGAGCCCAGACTTAATAATTACATTGTTCGTTATCGTATTGACGGTGTGTTGAAGAAAGTTCTGGATTTGCCGGCAAAAGTTGAATCTTCAATTATTGCACGTTTTAAGGTTCTGTCCAGAATGAATATTGCAGAACACAGACGTCCTCAGGACGGTACTTTTACTATTAAATACAATAACATTTCATATGATTTCCGTATCAATACTCTTCCGGTGTCAGGCAGAGAAAAGATGGTTATCCGTATCCTTGCTCCGGCTGTGAGTATTTCTGCCCAGGATAAAGTTATAAGGCTTGTGGGCGGTACTGAAGATGATCATTATAGAATTAAAAAGATGACATCGGCTCCGAATGGTATTATACTTGCGGTTGGTCCTACCGGTTCTGGTAAAACAACGACTTTGTATTCGGTTTTGAAAAGTTTGAACAGTGACGGTTTAAATATCACCACTCTGGAGGATCCTGTCGAAATTAAAATAGACGGTATTAACCAGTCACAGATAAATCCCAAGGCAGGTATTACGTTTGCCTCTTGTATGAAATCAATATTAAGACAGGACCCTGATATCATTTTGATAGGTGAGATACGTGACTATGAGACACTTGAAACCGCAATTGCTGCAGCACTTACCGGTCACCTTGTATTAAGTACATTGCACACAAATTCCGCTGCTGCAACGATTACACGTTTGATACAAATGGGTGCAAAGGATTATCTTGTGTCTTCAACCCTGACAGGTATTATTGCACAGAGACTTGTTCGACGTTTGTGCCCGAATTGTAAGGAGGCGTATCATCCTTCTCTTGAAGAGGCGCAGCTGGTTGTTTCAAATAAAGATGACATTGAGGCGTTCCAAAAACGAACTATTTATAGGCCTAAAGGCTGTTTTGAATGCGGTCATGAGGGTTATAAAGGCAGGTTGGGTGTCTATGAAATCATGAATATCACAAAAGAAATCAAAAAGCTTATAGCGCAGAGTGCCCATGATATTGAAATAGAAGAGGTTGCTGTGGGTGCCGGTATGAGAACTTTGCAGCAGTCCTGTTTGAATCATATATTAAACGGCGAAACTACTATCGATGAATTTGTCAGAGTTTTGGGTCCTGTAACTGAATAAAAGGTAAAATAAATGACTATATACAACTACAAAGCATTAAAAAATAAAAATGAAGTTGTCGGCGGCAAAATTGAGGCTGATGATATAAAAACTGCACGTGAGAATATCCGTAAACTTGGACTAATTCCCACAAAAGTTTATGAGGAATCTGAAAAGGCACATGCAGCAAAAGTAAAACTGAGCCCGCTGAGCCTGCAGGAGCTGATTGACTTTACTTCTACGTTCCAGACACTTATTCAGACAGGTGTTCCTCTGATTGAGGGTCTTGTGTTTCTGGAAAAAGATGCTGTCAGCTCAAGAATCAGACTTCTGGCCAGAGAAATCAGGAAACAGGTTATCGCAGGTGCGACTTTTGCGGACACTGTTTCTATGTACAGAGAAATTTTTGGCAACATTTATGTCGGTCTTTCCAGAGCCGGTGAAGATTCCGGTGAAATGGAAAAAACTCTCGGCCGTCTGGTTGATTTGCTGAAAAAACAGGCTGCAATCAAAAGCAGGGTTATCGGTACATTGATATATCCGTGTTTTGTTATCATACTGGCAATCGTTGTTGTAACAGTAATGATTATGTTTGTATTTCCGGCATTTAAAGATATGTTTGCTACCGCAGGTGCGGATTTGCCTATATTTACAAAAATATGTATACAGCTCGGTGATTTTATGAAGCTGTACTGGTATATTACCTTAATCGTGCCTGTGTTAATAGGTGTGGGTATATATGCTGCCTTCAGAAATGAAGTTTCGAGAAAAATAATCGATGAGTTTTTGTTAAGAATACCTCTGGTTGGTGATATGTTGAAATATGCTAACTTTTCTAACTTTATAACAGTTATGTATGTTGCATATGAGGCAGGTATTCCTATCGTAGATTGTTTATATTTGGGAAATTTAACACTTGACAACTGGACACTCAGAACTGCCGTTACTGATTCAATTGCAAAAGTACAGCAGGGTACTCATCTTTCAGTTGCACTCAGGGCTACGAAGGTGCTTCCTTCAATGGTTCTGTTTATGGTTGCCACCGGTGAGCAAACAGGTCGTATGGGTGACATGCTTCATCAAAGTGTCTTGTATTTAGATAAAGAATTAGATAAAATAATAGATGCATTGACCAGAATGATTGAGCCTTTAATGCTTCTTTTAATAGGCGGTATCGTATTGTTCCTTGCTCTGGCATTGTACTTGCCGCTGTTCCAGTCGTACCAGATAAACTAGAAACCAGACTTTTTGAAAGGAAAAAGATTACAAAATGACTCAGGATTTTGATTTTGAAGAATATACAAATGACGATTTTACAAATGGCGTTTGGTCGGAGAAAGTTCTTGTTATCACTCAGGATTATGAAATAAAAGGTTTTGTATATATGCCTAAAATCGGCAAAAGAAGCCGTGTTCTTTCTGATATACTTAACGGTAAAAAACGTTTTGTCGCTATAAAAGACTGTGAGGTTTCATACAGACAGCTTCCGCACAGAAGAACAGAGTTTCATGATTTTGTACAATTGAACATAAATTCTATAATAATTTTACGTCCTGCAACAGAGGATGAATAATTTATTTAGAGATAACAAATATGGCTTCTTCTGTAAAGAGGTTTGTCATAGTGACAGTAAAAAAGTTTTTAAAAGCCTTGGCTCTCTTCATATATATAGAGTCAAGGATTTTTATATTTCTCTGTTTGCAAAATTCAAAAATGTCTTTTACCGTCAAAAGGTGTATGTTTGGCGTGTCATACCATTCAAAGGGAAGAATATTTGATTTCGGCATTTTACCTTGAAGACACAGATATGCTCTAATTCTCCAGTATCCGAAATTCGGGAAGCTGATAACAGCTTTTTTGCCGGTTCTTATCATTTCTTGTATGACAATATCCGGTTTTTGGGTGGATTGAAGAGTCTGGTTGAGTATTACATAGTCATATTCATTGTCAGCAAAAGTTTGCAGCCATTCGAGCAGGTCACCCTGAATAATTGACAGACCTTTTTCTATACTCTTTATTGCATTCTTCTGGTCAATTTCTATGCCGACTCCGCTGCAGTTTTTTTCGTCCGTAAGCATTTTAAGCAGCGTTCCCTCACCGCATCCGAGGTCAAGAACTTTGGAATTTTTTTCAATTAAATCTGTAATAATAGAGTAGTTCAGGTGTAGCCCTTTAGACTCGTTGTAATGATTAATCATGCAGCCTTCTTTCTTTAGCAAGGAAACTTTTAATGATTTTTGTCTGGGTTTCAAACTCCAGCAAAAATGCATCGTGTCCGCAGGGTGAGTCTATTTCGCAGAAAGATACATCTTTACCGGTTTTCACAAGTGCTTTCACCAGCTCTTTTGACTGTTGTGTGGGGAAAAGCCAGTCGGAGGAAAATGACATTATAAGAAATTTAGCATTCGTGTTTTTGAATGCTTCCTCAAGCGAACCGTATTTCCCTGCCGCATCGAAGTAATCTACAGCTTTTGTTATGTAAAGGTAGCTGTTTGCATCAAATCTTCCGACAAAAACACGTCCCTGATGTTCAAGATAGCTTTCAACTTCAAAATCAATATTAAAGTCAAAATTAGGTTTGTCTTTACTTTGAAATCGTCTGCCGAATTTTTGGTGCATTGCGTCCTCGCACAGATATGTTATATGTCCTACCATTCGGGCGATAGAAAGTCCTTTCTCAGGCTGTTTTTCACGTCCGTAGTAGTCGCCGTTATTGAAATCCGGGTCTGAGAGAATGGCATTTCGTCCGACTGCATTAAAAGCAATCCCCTGGGCTGTGAGCCGTCCTGTTGAGGCAATAGTAATGCAGGCACTAACCATATCCGGCTGTTCTATAGCCCATTCGAGAGCCTGCATGCCGCCCATTGAACCGCCTGCTACAATCAGTTTTTTTACACCCAGATGCTCGACAAGTTTTCTTTGCACTTTTACTGTATCACTTATTGTTATTACCGGAAAAGTCAGACCGTAGGGTTTGTTTGTTTCGGGATTTATAGAGCAGGGCCCTGTTGTTCCGCTGCATCCGCCGAGCATATTGGACGAAATAATAAAATATTTGTTTGTGTCAAAGGCTTTGTTTGGCCCGACCATATCATCCCACCAGCCCGGTTTTTTGTCATTTTTGCTGTGAAATCCTGCTGCATGGGCATCTCCTGTCAGAGCGTGTAACAGCAGTATTGCATTGTCTTTTTTTTCGTTAAGTCTGCCGTAAGTCTCGTATGCTACCTGAACGGGGCCAAACATACAGCCGGACTCAAGTTCTATTTTTTCATTGATATGGAAAAATTTTGTTTCTACAATACCGACTGACTGGCTTTCAGATGTCATTTTTCTTCCCTTTAAATGCAACGTGTTAAACAATATGGCTGTTTATTATGATTATTTTATCATATTATCTGTTAAAATAAAAAAGCCCCCGCAAAGGGGGCTTTTTATGCATATTATTAAACTCCGACTGTTTCTTCTTCGTCTTCTTTTTCTTTTTCGTCGTCGCTGCCGTCTTTTTTGCCATTGACTTTGTTATCATCTTTTTCTTCTTCAGGTTTTGTTGCGATGATGTCTTCTCTGGCATTTACATCTTCATCTCTTGCTTCTGTTTTGTTCGTATTCAGAAGTTCTGTTGCAATTTCTTTTGTTACTTTTAAGCTGTTCATCAACAATTCGATTTGCATTGAGAAGTCTGTAGGCATAATACTTTCGAACGGATTGTCACGGAGTCTTTCCCGTTCTTCATATGCAGTGTGCGAGATACTTCCTTCTACCAGCAGCTGTTCTTCCTGGTAGTAGGTTGAGCCTGTGGCAACCTGAGACGGCTGCTGCGAAGCATCTTCTCTTGCAATTTTGGCATCAACTTTATTTACGTCTTTTTGTACTGTTGTCATTTCCTTGTTTACATTATTTAATTCAGGAATGATTTCGTTAATCTCGCTTTTTACTACAACAATCTCGTTTGAAATATTTTCTCTTGTAACTTTATAATCTGCAATCGCTGTAGTCAAAGACTGGATTTCTGCCTGTTTTGCGGCAATCTGGTCATATATTCCCGCCATTGCGGAGGACAGACCTTTGATTTCCGCACAGGCAACATCTATAATGTTTAATCCGTTTAATTTTTTGCCGTTGTCAGCGTAATCTTTTTCAAGCTCCATCTGTAAAAGTCTGCCGACATCTTCTTTACTGATTTCACCTTTTTCATATTTTTCCATTACTTTTTCAATAGTGGCTTTGTTTTTGTCTTTTCTTTCTTTTGTCTGTTTTTCTGTTTCATTCAAAAGTTGTGAAACCTGTTCAGATGCATCTTGAGCCAGTTTGATAATTTGTTCTTTGTCTTTGTTGTATGCTTCTGTTAATTCTCTGACATCATTTTCTGCAGCAGCTTTTTGTTGTTCTGCTTTTTGAATTTTTTGGTCAATTTGAGCTAACTGTTTTTCCAGATTTGCCTGTCTGTTTTCAAGATTTTCTTTCTTTGTTTCTAATCTTGTTTGTTTGTTCTCCAATTGTTGATATTTTGCTTCCAACTGTGAACGTTCCTGTTTTAGTGCAGTTACTTCAGAAGATTCTGTTTTTGGCGCATCTGCATTTCCGTTTTTTGTTACAAACAAAAGTTCAGAGCTTTCGCTGTTTGAACTTGTACCGGATACGCCATTATTTCTTGGAGGATAGCCTGTTCCTGATACTGAATTAACACTTGTCATGTTGATACACCCTTTTTATACTTACTTACAATTAAATAAAAACAATTTAATATATCGAATTTCAATATTTTTTATATATGTTACAAAACTTCATAATGTTTTTTGTTAACTATAAACTAAATTATTATTTTTTAATGTAAAATAATAGTTATATTACAGAAACAGAAAGGTTGTTATTGTGCAGGATGACAAGATTATAATCACACTTTCGGGACAGGACAAAATAGGAATAGTTGCAAAATTAACAACGGCACTTGCAGAATATAAAGTGAATATAGAGGATATAAAGCAGACGATTATGCAGGGATATTTTGTTATGTTCCTTCTCGGGAGTATTGCGGATTCCGAATATTCCTTTAAAGAGATAAAAGAGGGGCTTTTAAAAGTTGGTGAAGAGCTCAGTATGGAAATCTGGGTACAAAAGAAAGAGATTTTTGATAATATGCACAATATATAATAAGGGTTTGCTATGAAGTTTATAAATTCCGAATCAATCTTAGAAACAATAAATATGATAAAAGTCCAGCATTTGGATATAAGAACGGTTACGCTTGCTTTGAGTTTAAGAGACTGCTGTGACAGTGACGTAAAGGCTGCAGGAAAAAAGATATATGATAAGATACTGAAATACGCATCAAGGCTTGTGGATTGTGCAAATGAGATAGAAGAAGCTTATTCTATTCCCATTATTAACAAAAGAATAGCTGTTACACCGATATCGCTTGTAGGTGAATCGTGTGACAGATATGACTATGTGTATCTTGCAAAAATTCTGGATAAAGCGGCTGAAGCAGTCGGGGTAAATTTTATCGGCGGTTATGGTGCACTTGTTGAAAAGGGTTGCACAAAGGGCGATACCGCTCTTATTGAAAGTATTCCTGAAGCACTGTCTCAAACAAAATATATTTGTTCATCAGTGAATCTTGCTTCTTCTAAAGCCGGCATAAACATGGATGCGGTATATAAAATGGGACAAATTGTTAAAAAGACGGCAGAATTGACAGCAGATGCCGATGGGATAGGTGCTGCAAAGCTCGTATGTTTTTGTAATGCCCCCGGTGATAATCCGTTTATGGCAGGTGCATTTCATGGAATAGGTGAGCCTGAATGTGCGCTGAACGTTGGTATTTCGGGGCCGGGTGTGGTTAGTGCTGCAATAGAGTCCTTGCCGTCTGGAGCAAGTTTTGATGATCTTGCAAACAAAATAAAGCAAACCGCATATAAAATCACAACAACAGGTGAATTGATAGGCAGGGAAATGGCTGAGAAGCTGGATATTCCCTTCGGGGTAATAGATTTATCTCTTGCTCCTACTCCTGCAGAAGGAGACAGTGTAGCCGGTATTTTTCAGGCAATGGGGCTTGAGCACACAGGTGCCCATGGTACAACAGCTGCGCTTGCAATGTTGAATGATGCAGTGAAAAAAGGCGGTATTATGGCAAGTTCTCATGTCGGCGGACTGTCCGGTGCTTTTATTCCTGTTTCTGAAGATGCAGGTATGATAGAGGCAGTTTCAAAAGGATATCTTTCGTTTGATAAACTTGAAGCAATGACATCGGTTTGTTCTGTCGGTCTGGACATGATAGCTATTCCGGGCGATACTCCGGTGGATACTATTTCCGGAATAATAGCGGATGAGATGGCTATAGGTATGATAAATAAAAAGACAACAGCGGTCAGGGTAATCCCTGTCCCCGGAAAAAAAGTAGGAGACAGGGCTGTATACGGCGGTTTGCTGGGAGAGGCTCCGGTTATGAATGTAAATCATCTTTCATCAGCCGGTTTCATACGCAGAGGCGGAAGAATACCTGCACCCGTACACAGCCTAAATAATTAGTATCTTTCTTTGCTTTTTATGAGGGTTATATCGTTATATCAAGCTCTTGTCCGAGTTTTTGAGTTATTGAATTCAGCAATGTATCTAAATTTGCCGGCTTTTCTCCGTGATTTTTCCCGTACAAGGCGTTTATTTCATTTGTCGCTGAATTAATGTCAGGGTATTTGTCCGTGATTTTTTTGCCTGCTTTTTGTGCAAGTTTTTTGATGCATCTGCCGCCTACAGCTTTTTGACTGTTTAGTTCGTTTACAATTTTTGTTATAGCAGGCATTCCGTCTTTTTTAAGAACTTTTTGTGTCGTAACACCTAGAATATCAAGGGTTTCGTAGCGTGCTTTAAATGATATGTTTGTTGTCGTCATAGTCAATTATAATAATAAACAAAAGATTTTCTGACATATTTTTTTCCGGAAGTCAAGAAAACTTTACAATTCACTTGATTATTAAATATCCTTGTGTTTTGATTATTAGTATAGAAAACTAAGAAACAGGAGACAGAACCGAATGGTTAAAATAAGATTAAAAAGACTTGGTAATAAAAAGAATCCTTATTATAGAATAGTTGTAATAAATTCTGACCAAAAAAGAGAAGGTGCTCCGCTTGCTGAGCTCGGCACTTACAATCCTAAAACTAAAGATATGAAACTTAATAAAAATCTTGCACTCGAATGGGTATCCAAAGGTGCACAGCCTTCTGATACAGTCAGCTACCTTATCAAAAACTGCGATGATGAAGGCAAATTGATTTATAAAGAAAAGACAGAAAAGAAACTGTCCAAGAAAGCTCTGGCTAAACTTGAAGCAGAAAAAGAAGCTCAGGCTAAAGCCGCAGAAGAAGCCGCCGCAGCTGAAAACACTGAAGAAGTGGTTGAAGCAGCAAGCGAGGCTTAAAATAAGTTAACAGGGGAAAGAACACTTATTAAACCACTTTTTAACGAAGGTGGTTTTTTTTTATAATTTTTAAAACAAAACGCAGGATATTTTATGAAAAAAGTTCTAAGTATATTGCCGGTCAGTATAGCGGGTGTGTTGATAGTAAAGGGGTTTGGCTCGGGCTTCAGGTCAAACGGATGTTATGTAATTGAAAAAGATGTCAGGGATTTGACTGTATCTGATATTGAAAATTACAGACCTGATATTATTTTCGGATATGACTACAGCTATTTACACAATAAAGAAATTTCCGGTTTTATTCTTTCGAATAAGGATAAATATAAACTTGTTCATTATTTTGCTGATGAGCCGGACGGACAATATGCTTATACAAACCATCCTGAAATCTATAACGAATTTAAGAAAACAGGTGCATATTCTTTTGTTTGGGACAGGGAATATTGTTCACAGCTGCCTGATAGCCGTTATTTACCGCTTGCTGTCAATGCAAAAGCATATAAATATACTGATTTTTACGGTTATAAATACGGAATATCTTTTGTCGGCAGACCTCTTACCCCTAAACGACAGAAGATATTGTGCAGACTTGTCAGGGAGTTCAAAAACGGGTTGAAAATATTTTCATATGAACCGCATTTTGTAAGAAGTATTGAGGAGATAAAAGATAACGGTCTGTTGAATGAAGAGGAGTTAAATATTTACCGTGACTGTTTTTGTGGTTATTTGCGCAGTGAAAAAGAACTCGCTTCTGTTTACCGTCATTCACGTATTAATCTAAATATTACTTTGCAGGGGAGTACGAGTTTGAATTATCGTGTTTTTGAAGTTCCGGCGTCACAGGCATTTTTGATAACAGACGATGTGTCTGATTTGGGTGAAAATTTTGAAATTGGTAAAGACTTAGAAGTATACAAAGATGAAGATGAGCTTGTTGATAAAATTAGATTTTATTTGAATTATCCCGGTATTGCTGAAAAAATTGCTTACAATGGTTATTCTACAGTTATTAAGCGTCATTCTTATACTGTTCGGGCTAATAATATATTGCAATGTATTAAAAAATAGGCAAAATTCTAAAAATAAGTAATAAATGTAATATAGTTTATGGAGAAAAAATTAATATGGAAACAAAAATTGATATAAAACCTGCTGATAAATTGTTAAAGCTTCCAAAATATATATTTGCGGAACTTGATGAATGGAAAGCGGAGGCACGAAAAAAAGGCGTTGACCTTATTGATCTGGGGATTGGCAATCCTGACGGCGCAACGCCGGAGCCGGTTGTTAGTGCGGCTTTAGAATCAATAAAAAATCCGGCAAGCCATGGCTACCCGAGCTTTAGGGGGAAAATAGAATTCAGGCAGGCAATCGCTGACTGGATGAAAAGACGCTACAATGTCACGGTAAATCCCGAAACAGAAATACAAACACTTATAGGCGAGAAAGAGGGGCTTGCTAATGTTGCAATGGCTTTCACAAATCCCGGTGACGTAAACATTGTTCCCGACCCTTATTATCCGGTCTTGTCGAGAGGAACATGGATTGCGAGCGGTGAAGTTTTTCATGTTCAGTTAAAAAAAGAGAATGATTTTTTACCGGATTTGAGTGAAATACCGGAAGAAATAGCTAAGAAAGCAAAAATATTTTTTATAAATTATCCGAACAATCCGACTGCCGCAATTGCGCCTGTTGAGTTTCTGGAAAGAATTGTTGATTTTTGCAGAAAATACAATATATTACTTGTTTCAGATATGGCATACGGCGAGGTCGTGTTTGACAATTACCGTCCGACAAGCATATTTGAAATAGAAGGAGCACGGGACGTGGCGGTTGAATTTCATTCTTTTTCAAAGACGTTTAATATGGCAGGCTGGAGAGCAGGGTTTGTTATAGGGAAGAAAGAATTTATCGATATAATCTATGCAATGAAAACAAATATAGATTACGGCACATCTACTCTTGTTCAGGATGCGGCAATCAAGGCTCTTACCATGCCTTATGAATATGTGAAACAGATTATGGACAGATATGATGCAAGAAGAGAACTCATTGCGAAAAGATTGACACAGCTCGGCTGGGATGTATACAGAACACCTGCGACAATGTATTTCTGGCTAAAAGTACCTGATAAAATGACATCAAAAGATTTTTGTAAAATGGTGCTGGACAAGACAGGAGTCGTATTCACACCGGGTATTGCATTCGGCAGTATGAGTGATGACCATTTCAGATTTTCTATTGTACAGCCGGAAGATCGTTTGAATGAAGCTTTTGACCGTATGGAAAAGGCAGGAATCAGGTATAGTTAGTACTTTTTATTTACTAAAGAATTGTGAGCTGCGAGTTCTATGTCGTCATCTAGTTTTTGCAGCTCTATTCTGTCATTGTATCTTTTTTCGAGTGCAAGTGTTATTAACAAATCAGCAAAGTGCGGGTTCTTGGGAAGCAAAGAGCCGTGAAGATATGTGCCGAATATATTTTTAAATCTTGCGCCTTCTGTTTTGTCTTTCCCGTTGTTTCCGTTTCCGGTCAGTATTTTAGCGAGAGGTTTTGTTTCTCCCTGCAGATATGTAAGTCCGCTGTGATTTTCAAAACCCACAAGAGTTTCTCTGGCTGTGCCGGGGGTAATAATTTTTGCTGTTACATTACCGATAAATCTTTTGTTTCCTGCGACAGTATATGCATCCAGCAGACCTATTCCATCGAGTCTTTCTGCATTATGGGGCTGGTAATAATGTCCCAGCAGCTGGTATCCGCCGCAAATCGCAAGAAAAACCGCATTTTTTTCAGCTGCTTCTTTTAAGCTTTCTTTCCGTTTTTGCAGTTCTTGTGCTACCTGTATTTGTTGTTTATCCTGTCCGCCTCCAATAAAATACAGGTCATATTTTTCGGTGTCTATAGTGTCTCCTGTGTTAACAGTGTCGACATTGACTTCGATATTTCTCCACTGACAGCGTTTTGTCAGAGTAACAATATTGCCCATGTCTCCATATATGTTAAGCAGTTTTGGATAAAGGTGGGCTATATTTATTTTAAGATTTTTAGCGTACATAAATATATTATTGCAAAAAAATAAAATATTTGAATTATAATCTTATAAGGATAGCTTTGAGGGGTATGGACGTGTCAAAAACCAAACAGCAAAAAAATATAAAAAATATAGTTGAAGAAACAGGGCTTCAGCATATTGCTGTTATAATGGACGGAAACAGAAGGTGGGCAAAGGAAAAATTTCTTCCGTCTGCAGTCGGACATCAAAAGGGTGTTGATTCTTTGCGTGCTGTACTGAGAGCATGCGGGGAATTCGGGGTAAAATATCTCACTGTTTATGCTTTTTCTACAGAAAACTGGAATCGAAAAAAAGAAGAAGTCGATTTTTTAATGGGACTTCTGGCAAAAACTTTGTCATCAGAGCTAGAAGATATGCATAAAAACAATGTCAAAATAAAATTCATCGGCAATATGCTTCCTTTAAACTGCAATCTGAAAAGCATATTAAGACATGCGGAAGAATACACAAAGAACAACAACGGGGTCAATTTGCAAATTGCCTTCAATTATGGTTCCAGAGATGAGATTTTAAACGCCGTAAAAATAATTGCCCGAAAAGTAAAAGACGGCGAAATGGATGTGTCTGAAATTACGGAAGATACTGTTTCTTCCGGTTTGTATACAGCGGGAATACCGGATCCTGATTTGCTGATAAGAACTGGGGGTGAAAAACGTATTAGCAATTATCTGTTGTGGCAGATAGCATACTCAGAGGTATATATAACCGGTCAATACTGGCCGGAATTCAATGAAGAGTCGCTTGCTCAGGCTATTCTCGAGTTTAAAAAAAGAAATAGAAGGTATGGAAAATGATAAAAAAAGTTGTTATTGCAACTACAAATGTTCATAAAGTAGAAGAAATAAAAGAAATAGCTGGTGATATAGGAATAGAATTTGTTTGTGCACCTGAAGGGTTTGAGCCGGTCGAGAATGGTGAAACTTTTGCCGAAAATGCATATATAAAAGCGAGAGAAGCAGCTTTAATGACCGGAATGTATGCATTGGGTGATGATTCAGGATTGTGTGTTGAGGCTATGGGAGGTGCGCCGGGTATTTTTTCTGCAAGATTTGCCCGAACTACAAAGTCACGTATAGAAAAACTTCTCGGGATACTGAAAGATGTTCCGGAAGAAAAAAGAGGGGCGAAATTTGTTTGTTCTATGGTGCTTGTTGATCCCGAAGGGCGAAAGTTAAAAGGTGTGGACGGCTCTGTGCATGGCACTATCGGTTTTGAACCGGAGGGCTTGCACGGGTTTGGTTATGATCCTGTGTTTTTTATTCCTGCTTACGGTAAAACAATGGCACAGCTTCCTGCTGATGTTAAGAACGAAATCAGCCATAGAGCTATGGCTCTAAAGCCCGTCATAAAATATATTTTGCGGCATAATCAATATATTCTGTTCAAACAAAGAAAAGAGGAAAGAAAGAAAAACGAGCTTTACTAAACTTTATAAAAATTTATAAAAACATCTAAACATTTCTTATACTGTTACAATATTATTATGCTGTATTTCTTTTTTGGACAGGAAGAATTTAATATTGAGATTGAAATTGAAAAAATAAAGTCCAAAACCGTGGACAAAACTTTTGCTGCTGCGAATTATCGTGTTTATAACAATCCTGTATTTTCAGAGCTTATTGAAATATTGCAGAGTGCACCTTTAATGTTTGGAAAAGTCCTTTCCGTAATAAATTGTGAAAAATATTTTTTTGACATAAAGGGAAAGATAAATTTTGAAGATAAAGAGCTGAAAATACTTGAAAATGTTTTGCAAACAGTGCCTGATGCGCTGACTGTAATTTTTGTGTGCAAAATTCCGAGAGATGAAATAAAAAAGATAGATACAAGAAGAAAAATATACAAAATTATTTCAAAATATGCTCAGATATCCGAGTTTCCGGAGTTCAAGCCATATCAGAAGGAGTATGCGGCATGGATACAAAAGCGTTTGAAACAAAAGGAGCTTTTTGCTTCATCTGACACCGTTTCGTTTTTGATTGAGCGTCTTGGTACAAATCTCAGGATTGTGGACAATGAACTGGAAAAAATAAAACTCTCTATATATCCTGAAAAAAATATAAAAAATGCAGATATAGAAAAAATATGCACCTCTACACAGGACATATTTCTTTTGACTGATTATATTCTTCTGGGCAAAAAAGATCTGGCACTCTCGGAATATAAAAAGCTGTGTACAGAAAAGCATTATCTTGAAATAGCAGCGGTTTTGCAGACAAATTTTTCAAGACTTCTGGGGCTGAAGGTGGATTCTTTATCTATGTCCGCTTCTGAAATTTCAAGAAAAACCGGCATGCATGAATTTGTTGTAAAAAAGCAGCTTGAAAAATTGAAGAATATTCCCGCAGATAAAATTATCGGCATAAGAAGGAGACTGCTTGAGGCGGAATATCTTATGAAATCAGGTGACATGCAGTTTGGAGATTTGGCTGTAGAATTGGCGATAATGGGCTAGTAATATGTTTCATGGATTTTTTAAAGAAAATTTTAAATATTTAACGGAATATTTTGAAAGTGCGTTTAGCAATCAAAAACACAGTATTGCGCAGTCGATTATACTTTACGGGCAGGACACACTTGCACAGTATTATTTTGCAATGGAAATATCAAGAATTCTGAATTGTACAAAAACACGGGAAGAAGATTGCGGATGTTTGAATTGCAGCTGGATTAGAGGAAGCAGGCATCCTGCTGTTCTTACCATATCTAAAAATGATAACAAACCCTCTGATGACACCTCAAAAAAAGTTATTTCAATAAAGCAAATTCACATGATAAATAATTCTCTTGTTCAGTCGTCAGATTATTACCGTGTTTTTATCTTCTGTGATTCTGAAATAGAAGAGATTTCGCCGTTCCAGCAAAAAAAACTTGAAAAATTCAGCCCTGCCGGTTTTTTGCTGCCTGATACCGGTACTGAAAAAAAGTGGTTTCCTTATCCGGTAAAAAGAGATGTTCTTCAGGCTGAAGCTGCGAATGCCCTTTTAAAATCGATAGAGGAGCCGCCGGAGAAAGTTCTTTTTATTTTTCTTGCAAGAGACAGAGATGATATTATTGAAACTATTGTTTCCCGTTCTCAGGCGTTTTATGTGCCTTCTTTGCCTGAAATAGAATATGATATAGAGACTGCAGCGAGCCTTTTAGCGGACTATCCGGATATTCAAAAAAAAGAAGTCCTAAAACTTGTTCAGTCTATACTTTCTGTCCAGCAGGAAAAAGACTACAAAACAGAATTTTTGCTGGACAGTTTTCAGTATTATTTCGCACAGTTAATGAAAAATAATCTTGATAATAAATTACTCGTTAATAAATTGAAGAAGGATATTCTTTCAATCCAGAAGGCTAAAAAGGAGCTCAATTCTTACATAAAGCCTCAGTTAATACTAGAAAATTTAATGTTCGGGTTGTGCTGATTACCAGTCTTTGTATTTTTCTATGAGCCGTTTGGCTTTAGCATAATTATGTCCTGTGATGTATATATACTGCCGTGTTTTGGGATTTATGATACAAAAACCTGTGCAGCAGGCCATAAACAGTGCATTTTCTTCGCACGACGGGGTTTTGCAGGAATTCTTTTTTGCAGGCATGATAGCATCTTCAAAAACCATATATTCGTAATTTGAAAATATTTTAGGATGCTCCTGTAAATACTTGTCAATAAGCCATTTAAAACTTCTGTCGTAAGCTATATAATCTGCATAACTGTAGAAGATAACTTTTTTGTTCATAGAAAGTATTTCATACATAGGGCTGTTTTTTTCAAGATATTTGTATGTTGCATCCGGAATAGGAGAAATTTTGTTTATTTTTATAATCAATGCGCAAAACGCAGGCAGAGTCGAAATGACCAACAGGAGTACCGTCAAATATTTTTTCATCCTAAAATCCTGCTCTTTCCAGCTCAATGGCAAATTCTTCAAGCTTTTCCAGACCTTTTATCAATTCTGCTTTTTGTCCTGCGTAACCTATTCTTGCACAGTTTTCAATATCAAAGCAGAACCCGGGTGTGAGAAAAACACCTTTTTCCTTTTGTAATTTTTCACAAAAATCTTTGGATGTCATGCTAAAGTCGTAGAATATCAGTGCAGTTGTGCCCGACCGGGGTTTTACATAACTATAGTGCTTTTGCCGTTTTATCCATTCGTTGAGAATATGAAGATTTTCTTTTAATATTTTTTTGTTGCGTTTAATAATTATATCAGCATTTTTTAGCGCAAGAGAAGCTAAAATTTCATCAATCATTCCGCAGCTTATTATGTTATATTCTCTGTGTCTCAGGCATTTTTCAATTGCTTCCTGATTTTTAGAGGCAATCCAGCCCAGTCTGAGTCCTGCAAGAGAAAATATTTTTGACATGCTGCAGATGCTAATTCCGTTTTCATATATATCTGCGATAGACGGTTGATAGTCATCGTTTTGATTCAGCCCTCTGTATACTTCGTCACAAAGAACATAAGCACCGTCTGCTATATTCACAATCACTTTTAGCATTGTTTCCGGTATAAGAGCTCCTGTCGGATTGTTGGGGTTGTTTAAACAGATGAGTTTTGTGTTTTTGGTGATTAGTTTTTTCAGTTCGTCTAAATCAGGCAAAAAATTGTTTTCAGGCTTAAGCCGGAGATATTGTACGTCCGCATTGAACGATTCAGGTATTGAATACAGCTGCTGATATGTCGGGGTAACTGATATAACCCTGTCACCGGGATTTACCAGCGAATAAAAGACCAGATAATTAGCTCCTGCCGCACCGTTGGTTGAGATTATATTTTCGGGCTTAAGACTTTTGTATAGTTTACAAATTCCGTTTTTATAGTCAGGAGAACCTTGAATATGACCGTAACCGAGTTTTTGTCCTGATATTCCGTCAAAAAATTCGTATTTGTTTGTACCGGTAAGAGTGAATAATTCATCGAGAGACAGTGTGTTTACGCATGTGTCTGCAATGTTGTATAAAGCAGTCTTTTCGTGCTCATTCATCCATTCTTCGACTTTAAATGTTTTTATATCCATATTTCAATAATACACTGCACAAATTTATTGTAAAAGAAAAGCCCCCGGAGTTTGGGGGCAATTGGTTTGAGTATTATGCGTGTGTTAAGTTTCGGGTTATTTTTTTACTGATTCGTTAAAATCTTTTTTCATATGGTTGTGATGGTGTCTTTTGTGATGTTTTTTGAAGTTTTCTCTGCCCTGCTGTTTGATTTTTTCAAATTCTGCTTTTTGTTCGGGGGTGAGAATTGCTTCAAATTCTTTCATATTTTCTTCATGTATTTTTCTTACCTCTGTTTTGAGTTTTCTTAAGTCATTTTTAAGCGGCTCAATTTTCTTTTGTTTCTTTTCTTCTGAAAGATTGCTCATTTTGATTTCTTTAATTTCCTGTTTTTTGGCTTTGATTTGTTCAAAAACCGGTTTTATTTTTTCATGACCTTTCATTCTGATATCATGAGCTTTCCGGCGTTGTTCTTCGGTAAGGTTAAGTTTGTCATCGAGATTAGGTCGCTGCGGCTTTTTGCCCGGGCAGACTTTTGTCTGTTCAGTTTTTACATTTGGCTGTGTGTCAGCCGGAGGTGTTGTTAGTGCATAAGAAATGCTCTGGCTGAGAATCATAGTTGCGATTGCTGCTAAAACGAATGATTTTTTCATAATTTTTTATCCTTTCAATTTTTTGCATAACAATTAGAGGGTAAGTAAATCCTCACAGTCCTGCTCTGCTTCTTTTTTGTACTACATTAAGTCTTTTAATTTTTCCGCAAGTTCTTTTTTTGCGTTGTAAATTCTTGATTTTACTGTTCCTACAGGGCAATTGATTTTTTTTGAAATTTCTTCGTAGGTCAGGTTTTGAATTTCCGAGAGCATAATTACTTCTTTAAATTTTGGTTTTAGGGAGTTTATTGCTTTGGATATTTGTTTTTGCCTTTCTGTTTGTATAAGTTTGAGCTCCGGAGTTGATTTTTTATCTGCTGTTCTGAGTATTGCGTCATCGTCATCCACGGTGAGCTGTTCCAATTTTTTTCGGGATGATTTAAGATAGTCTTTTGAGACGTTTGCTGCAATGGTGCTGACCCATGCTTTTAAGTTTCCTTGTTCTGTGTATTTTTCTGAATTTTTCCATACTTTTAGATAGACTTCCTGTTCGAGGTCTTCGTTATATTCGTTTGTTATTCTTTTTATTATATTTTTAACGTAGTTGCCGTTAATTATTTCTTTCAGGTTCATCAATCTACCAGTAAAAATCCATACTCATCCACGGGCAGTCCCATTTCCTCGATTGTCGGTGAATTTGCGTAAGCAATCTCATCGTACAATCCCGTGACCGCAAAGAATTGAAAACAAGCACTCATTGATATTACAGCAAATGCTGCGCATGCAGCTTTCAGAGCTGTTTTTCTCTTTTTCGTTTTTTGAATGTACGGTTTTGCTTCCTGAATCAGTGCTGAGACTTTTTGCATTTTTTCATGCTCAAGCCTGCATTCTTCACATTCTTTGAGGTGTTCATTGAATGCTTCTTCACTGAGGAAGGTAAACATACTTTCATATCCGTTGCATTTTTTTGTTTTCATAATTTATTCCTTACATTAACTATAACGAATAAAAAAATAAAAGGTTCATTTTTTACAAAAATTTTTTTTTATAATATTTTTTTGTTATACTAAAGGTAATATTTAATTAATAAAAAAGCCGATGTAGCTCAGCTGGTAGAGCAACTCATTCGTAATGAGTAGGTCAAGGGTTCGAGTCCCTTTATCGGCTTTTTAGTGTAAAAATGGGTGCGGGAACTGAAATGTGCTGTATAAATAGCGGTATTCCGGCGGTTCTTTGCTTCTTTACGAAATTCAGCGGATTATTTTATCGTCCGGTTTCACAGGGGGCATTCACTTCGTTCAGCCCCGCCTGATTTCGCTTCTTGAAATACCGGCGTTCGCAAGGTTTTGCACTCCGCTTTGATTTGCTTCGCAAATCCCGCGTCGTCAACCTTGTTCAGAGGGGGCGTTCACTTCGTTCAGCCCCGCCTGATTTCGCTTCTTGAAATACCGGCGTTCGCAAGGTTTTGCACTCCGCTTTGATTTGCTTCGCAAATCCCGCGTCGTCAACCTTGTTCACAGGGGGCGTTCACTTCGTTCAGCCCCGCCTGATTTCGCTTCTTGTTGTGGAATAATTATTTTATTGCTAAAAAATATTAACTATTGTTAAGTTCTTGCTGATTCGTTAAATTCATGCCAAACCCCATGTACACATGGGTTTTCGTTATTTCGAAAAAAAAGAATACATCATTTAAAGGATTTATTTGTTATGCATGTGAACATATATTATAATTAGAATAAGGAATTGAATTAATTCTGATTTTCTTGGGGACTGTTAAGTACAGTTTGGGATGTAGTGCAAGTGATTTGCCGCATCTCCGGAGGATAGGTTAATGAGTACAGTTGAAGAAAACTTATCTGAGCTGAGAAAAGATATCGCACCTTGTAAAGCTAAAATCATAGCAGTTACTAAATATTTCGGAGCGGAAAAGCTTATTGAAGCTTATCAGGACGGACTTAGAGATTTTGCTGAAAACAGAGTTCAGGACGCTTTGGACAAATTCGGGAAACTGCCGGAGGAGATAAAACAGAATTCCACTTTTCATTTAATCGGTCATTTACAGACGAACAAAGTTAAAAAAGCAGTGGGTTATTTTGATTATATCCAGTCGGTGGATTCTTTAAGACTTGCACGGATGATTTCGGAAACAGCACTGGACAGAGGGATTGTACAAAAAATTCTTCTTCAGGTTAACAATGCAAACGAAGCGAACAAGTCAGGGTTTTCCAAAAATGATTTAAAAGCTGTTTTTTCAGATATAATTTCTCTGGAAGGTCTTGATGTCAGAGGGTTGATGAATATAGCCCCCGTTACATCTGAGGATGAGCTGGATATTCTGTTCGCTGATATGAATTCTTTTAAAAAAGAATTAGAAGCAGAGTATGGATATGAGCTTCCGGAGTTGTCCATGGGAATGAGTAATGACTACAAGATTGCAGTAAAAAACGGTTCCACAATGATAAGAGTAGGTAGAAAGTTATTTTTATAGAGAAAAATATTGGGAGGAGAAGAAATTGGCAGGCGTATCAGACAAAATTAAATCAATAGTAGGTTTTTTAACATCAGGCTTTGAAAGCAGAGATGACATATTCGATGACATGGCAAACGAAATTGAAGATTATCCGGTTAACGATAATCTGGCACTTGAGCCTATGTACTCTTCTGCTCCGATAAAATCACAGGCACCTAATGTTGTCAGCCATCCCGGCTTCAAGGGCTATGAAGTACTTGTTTGCGAGCCCCGTTCATATGATGAATGTGTTCAAATTGTTAAACATTTAAAAGAAAAGAAAACAATCATTCTTAATCTGCATTTGTTAGATAAAGAACAATCAATGAGAATTGTAGATTTCTTATGCGGTGCGACTCATGCATTGAGCGGAAACCAGCAGAAAATCGGTGATGCTGTATTTATCTTCACACCGAGCAATGTTACGCTGAATGCTGAATCACAAAAAAGCAAATTCATTCGTGATGCGCTTTGGAACCAGCCGCAGTAAAGAATAGTTGGGGATATATGAATTAAGTTAGCCGCCTTTCACAGGCGGTTTTTTTTACAAACTTAATATTTTTCACTTTTGTTTAAAAATAATTTAATATATATTATATGGATAAGAATGTATTGGCAGAGGAAACAGGGAAAATAAGAAATTTTGTGTTTCAGGATTTGAAAAATTCAGGAATGCTGAATGAGGTCTACTCTTACTGGGTTGAGCTGGAAAACAATCTTTCAGGCGACCTGTATCACCCTGTGAACTTCATACGGGACTATTTGACAATTCAAAACGGCGGAAAAATTACAGAGTTTGAAAACCTGGCGAAAGATTTTATAATTTTTTATGCAAAAATTACAAAATATCAGTCAAAAAACGTGATAATAAAAAATCTTTGCAGATACTCCCTGTATTACAAAAAAATAGCTTCAGGCTGTATTTCAGACCCGGATATAAAAGAAAAAATAGATATAATCAACAGCTGCGGTGCAAAAGATGCCTATCCTTTTTTAATGGAGGTATTTGAAGATTATGACTTTGCTCATATAAACAAGCATATGCTTCTCGATATACTTGATACAGTTATATCCTTTATAGAAGAGCGAAATTCGGTAAGTCCTTCTCAGATTGCACTTTCTTTTGCAGGATTGAGCAAAGAAATTAATAAAATGATGGTGCTGAAAGACTATATGCCGAAATTTGTCACGGAAAATCCGGAAATATCTGATTTGACGACAATAAACAGTCTTTCAAATGCCGGATAAATTTTAAATGCGATGAGCAATTTTTATGACGTAAAAAAGTTTTTCAGATTTTTGAAAAAGTTTGTTGTGTTTTTGTGTACTTTATTCATAAAAATTACTGTTTTTGGCACTGATGTGTCAACGGGTTTAAAAGGAATATGAGTAATTATTTTCGGCGGTTTTTTTGAAGAATTTATTCGTGTTGCGCCTTTTTTGGAAAAAATGTTTATACCTGTTAATTTCATTCATACCTCACTTTTTATTACAATGTTTTTAAAGCATGGAAAAATACCGGATTGCGTTTTTAAATATTTTCTTTTACAAAAGTTTATAACTAAAAAATTTGTTTGCGTTACAATCATAATATGAAAGAGAAAAAGAAAAAAATAAAAGTTGCTTTCCCGCATATGGGAAATATCTATATTGTATGGGCATCTGCATTGCGCAGAATGGGGGTTGAGCCGTATGTTCCGCCTTATACAAACAAAAAAACTCTGTCTTTAGGCACAAAAAACAGTCCTGATTCTATTTGTCTGCCTTATAAGCTGATTCTTGGCAACTTCATCGAAGCAATAGAAGGCGGTGCTGACTGTGTCGCAATGATTACTTCTCCCGGAATTTGCAGACTGGGTGAATACGGCTCAAATATTGAAAAAACGCTTGAAGAAATGGGCTATCATGCAAAATATATTGAGCTTAAACTCTATGACGGAATAATGGGCATGTACAGGTTTCTTGTAGAGCTTACGGGAGTTAAAAATCCTGTTACTATTTTAAGAGCAATTATATTTGCGCTGAAAAAAGTTTTTGTTGTCGACAGATTAGAAAATATGCTCTCATATTACAGAGCACGTGAAATTAAAGAGGGCAGCTCTGAAAAAGCTTATAATAAAGGACTTAAGTACATTCTTGAGGCAAATCACGCAGGCGAACTGAAGCATGCCGAAAAAAAAGCTGTTGACGAAATGAAAAAGGTTGAAATTGACCCGAATCGTGATGTCGTTTATGTGGATATAACCGGCGAAATATATCTGGTTCAAGACCCGTTTTCTAATCAGAACATTGAAAGAGAACTCGGGAAAATGGGGGTTCAGACCCGCCGCACACTCACTGTTTCGAGCTTTTTAAAAGATGCTATAATCCCTAAAATATTCAAAAAAGGCGAAACTCATCTCGAGCGTGCGTTTAGACTTGCGAAACCATATCTTTCAAGAGACATAGGCGGCGATGCACTGGAATGTATAAGTGATGTTGCTTATGCAAACGAAAAAGGAAAAGACGGTATTATTCACATCAGCCCGTTTACCTGTATGCCGGAGATTATGTCCCAGAACATATTCCCTGCTATGAGAGAGAATTGTGAAATACCTATTTTGCCTCTCATTATGGATGAACAGACCGGCAAAGCAGGATATCTGACCAGACTTGAGGCATTCGTGGATTTGATGCGCAGACGAAAACGCAGAAAAGAAAAAGAACAGGCTGAAACAGCTTCAGTAAAATAATATTAAAAAAGCTCCTTTTAAGGAGCTTTTTAGTACATCTCAAGACCGCTGTACTGTGTTTTTGCCTGATTGGCAGTGCTTTCAAAAAATGAAGTCAGCATTTTTTCTACAGTATTTCTAACCTTTTCAATGTCGCTTTTTAGTTCAGAAAATCTTGCTTCTTCCCGCTTTTTCAATGCTTCATTGAATTCACGATATTCATGTGACATTTCTTTTACTCCCTGTTTTTACTTACATTCTATAAATCGGCAGTTTTTTAAATTACTTTAGTGTATTTCATTTAATATTTACAATCGGTAACATTAGCTGTGAGAAAAACTATTCATCAGAACATTTGTATTTAAATTCTGTTTGTGATATAAAACAAATACCATACGGTATTTTACCGTATGAGTCTGAAAGACAGGACGTAATTTTCTTTGAAAAACATAAAACTAGCTAAACATGCCGGTTTTTGCTACGGTGTAAAAAGAGCCGTAGAGACCACAAAAAAACTTAAATCAGAAAACCCTGACGCAAAAATATGGGTTCTCGGCGAGCTTATACATAATTCTCATGTAATTCACTCGCTTTCGGAACTCGGAATAAATACTGTAGATGAGCTGCCTGAAAATGAGAGCGGCATTTGTGTTATCAGAAGCCATGGCGCATCTCCTGAAATTTTTGAAGATATAAAAAATAAAGGGTATGAAACTGTTGACCTGACCTGTCCTGACGTAAAAAAAGTTCAGCAAAAGGCTATACAGCTGGTTAAAGACGGATTTTTGCTTGTTATTGTCGGAAAACCAGAGCATCCGGAGGTCTCGGCAATAAAAGCAAATGCCCAGATATACGGTGAGAATATACTTGTAGCTCCTGATGTCGAGAGTCTGTTGAAATATGAATCCAGAATTAAAGACCACAAAAAAATAGGCGTTGTGGTGCAGACGACACAGCGTATAGAAGTATTAAAAAATGTGGTAAACTATCTCACGGGCATAGCAAAAGAGCTCTGTGTGTTTAACACAATATGTGCTTCTACTTCTCTGAGACAGAATGAAGCACGCCAGCTCGCAGGCGAGTCTGATTTAATGGTGGTTGTAGGCAGCAAAAAAAGTGCAAACACAACTCACCTTGCTGAAATATTAAAGGATATCACACGCACAATACATATCGAAACAGACTCCGAGCTTAAACAGTATGACAGTCTCATAAAATCTGCGCAGAATATCGGTGTCACAGCAGGTGCTTCTACACCCGAGGATATAATAGAAAAAGTTTTGAATAAATTAAATCAATATTAAAAAATTATTAAAAATAAATAGAAAGGTAAAAGAAAAAATGACACAAACAAAAGTTGAACTTGATGAATTTGAAAGATTGTTAGACGAATCTTTTGCTACAAAATTAAATGTAGCAGACGTTGTTAAAGGCGTAATCGTAAAAAAAGAAAATGACGGCTATCTTGTAGATGTAGGTGCAAAATCTGAAGGATTTTTACCTAACAGAGAAATTCCGTCGCAAAATATTGAAAATCCGCTCTCAATCGGCGACCAGAAAGAATTTTACGTTCTGAGAGAAGACGACAATGACGAAAACGGTGTTCTGCTTTCATTGAAAAAAGTTGCATGTGCACAGGCATGGCAGACTTTGCAAAATGCAAAAATTTCAGGAGAAACAGTTGTTGCAAAAGTTGTTTCGCTTGTTAAGGGCGGTGTAATAGTCGAAGTTCAGGATTTGAGAGGATTTATACCTGCTTCTCAGCTTAGAACCGGCATGCCTTTTGACGGACTTATGAATCAGGAAATAGAAGCAAAAGTTCTTGAAGCTGATGCAAAAAGAAACAAACTTATTCTTTCTCAAAGACAGGCACTTGCTGAACAGAGAGAACAGCTTGTTGATGATGTTATATCAAATCTTGAAATCGACCAGATTGTTGAAGGTGAAGTCGTTCGTATCGCTGATTTTGGTGCATTTATTGATATAAACGGCGTAGACGGACTTCTGCCTATTTCTGAAATTTCATGGCAGAGAATTAAACATCCGTCGGATGTTCTCACCCTCGGTCAAAAAATAGAAGTCAAAATTCTGAAAATAGACGATCAGCTCAAAAGAATCAGCCTGAGCCTCAAACGTATTGGCGACAATCCGTGGGAAGAAATTGAAGATAAATTCAAAGAAGGTGAAATCATCACAGGAACTGTTAACAAAGTAACTTCCTTCGGTGCATTCATCAATATTTTCCCCGGAGTAGAAGCTCTTCTTCCGGTTGCAGAAATGGAAGATTCCAATGCAAACCCGTTTGATGTTTACAAAGCAGGCGATGAAGTTAAAGTTCTTATTAAAAAGTTTACACCGCAAGAACACAGAATCGCTTTGAGCGTAAAAGATATTAATGAATAATTGATGATAAATACACTCAAAAAACCGGCTTTAGAAAACTAAAGCCGGTTTTTGCCGTAAAAAAAGGTGCGGTTTAATGTAAAAAATTTGCTTATAACTGTTTCATGACTGATAATTAGAATATGAAATACAGTTTGAGATTTTTGATAATTCTTTTTATATTAATATTCAGTCATTCGGATGTTATGACGCTCGAGGTTGTGTATCCTGCGAAAAATAACCATAAAACCTCTGCTCCCTCTATATTTTTTGTCGGAAATGTCAAAAAAGGTTCAGAACTTTTTATAAATAACGAACCCGTAAAAATATGGGAGCATAATTCTTTTGTACATGTTGTGCCGCTGAATAAAGGTGAAAATACTTTTACACTGAAAGAAAAAATTAACAATAAAGAACAAAGCACTCTTAAATATGTAGTAACAAGAACCGGCAAAACGAATAATGCCAAAAAGCCTGCTGCTGTCCCTGTTTTGACATGCTATGATCCTGTTACATATCATTACGGGCTTGTTGTAACAGACAATACCCCCTTTAGACAACAGCCTGATGAAAATGCAAAACGATTAACTCATCTTGACTCCGGAACAATGATTAGAATTACCGGAGAAAAGGGCGGATATTATCAGGTATCGTTTTGCAGCGATGAAAGAGGCTGGGTGAAAAAAAACTCTGTTATTGATTACAGAGTTTTGAAAACACCTGTTTTTTCTGCTATTTCAGATATTAAAGTTGATGAGGACAAATATTTTAACTACATAAAAATTGATTTGGACATGCAAATGCCCTACAAAATACAGGAAATTGAAAACGGACTTGTTTTTAAAATATACGGTATTCAAAAAAACTATGCTGACAGAAAAATTTTAAATAATTTTGGAAACATAAAAAATATTGCAATAAACACCTCATCAGATAATACCGCCACTCTTTTTATTGATTTGAAAAATAAAATCCTCTGGGGATACAGCTGCGGCTATGAGGGGAATATGCTTGTGTTGAAAATCAGAAAAGAACCCCGTGTAAACAAAAATAAACCCCTCAAAGGACTCACAATCGCTCTTGATGCAGGGCATGGAGGAAAAGACAGGGGGGCAGCCGGGCCTACAAATATAAAAGAAAGCGATATAAACCTTGACATAACGCTTAAACTTAAAAAAGAACTGGAAAAATCCGGAGCAAAAGTAATACTCACTAGAAAAGACGACTCTTATGTCTCTCTTTCTGACAGAATAGAGCGTTCACGGGAAAAGAATGCATTGTTTTTCATAAGTGTGCATGCAAATGCACTTCCTGACGGCGCAAATCCTTATAAAAAACATGGAACATCTGTTTTTTATTATCACGATGGAGTGTTCTCGCTTGCTGACACCATAAAAAAACAAATGCTTAACGACCTCGCTACAAGAGATGACGGAACTAATAAGGCAAGTTTTGCTGTTATAAGACCCAGCATGCCATTATCGGTACTTATTGAAACTGCATATATGATAAATCCGGAAGATTATAGCAGGCTTCTGGATGAAAAATTCAGAATAAAAACTGCAGAATCTATCCGAAAAGCACTCGAGACATACGTTTTCGAGAATGCTTCAATAAAGTAATATTTTCTTAAAATATTTTATTCAAAAGCATTGACAACAATAAATTAAAATGATAAAATATTAAAAATTTAGAAATTCAGAAGTTTTTTATCTGCGTTTTTAAATTACGGTTAGATACCGGATAAGAAGAAAGAATTAAAAACAAAATATTCATAAGAGTATTAGTTAAAGGATTTTTAGCTATGCAAGTTTGCGTAATTAAAAATACCGAGCCCAAAAGAGCGAGCTTACCTTTGACCGGTGCGTTTTGCGGGTTAGTCGGTTATACATTAAAACACAGTCTGCCGATTGAGGTTGATGAGTACAATAATTATTATCCGAATAAAACAGCTACTCTTGTGGACAGAAATATGAAGGTTGCAAGGCAGGAAACTATTGAAAATATTGCAACTGCTGCAAGAAAAGGAAATCTTGCTGCTGATTTGTTTGTCAGAAAAATGAACGCTGAGGACGCAATAAAAGTTTCTCCGACTCAGGAATTATTAAATGCAGCAAAAAAGAATCTTGACGGAATAAAAGAACAGATAAAAAATGCAACACCTGAAATAAAAGATGCTATATCCCATTACACCGCACAGGTTGCGGAAAAAGTTAAAGACGCAAAACAGGCATCCGGTACGCTTATGGAAGCAGCTATAAAATCAAAACGTCCTACATCTCTTTATGTTATTCCGGGTGTTGTACTCGGCGTTGCAGGTGCGTTTGTTTATAACGTTATAGGTGCAATCAGAGAATAGTTCAGACGGACAGAGTTATATTTTTTATCCGGAGTTAATGCGGTAACGTTTTAAATCATTTTAATTAAAAAGGAGCAGTTCATAAGCCGGGTTCTGTTTCTATACAATCATCTGTCTCGATTTACAGTTACCTGTAAACTCTAGCGATTTGTCGAAAGATGGCGGGCCGCCTTAGCCTTTCTGTCAATCTTGCACCCGATTGGGGTTTACCTGGCCAATACCTCTCGATATTGCCGGTGGGCTCTTACCCCGCCGTTGCACCATCGCCTGTGCTTTTCAGCCATCGGCAGTCTGCATTTCTGTGGCACTATCCTCACGGTCGCCCGCACCGGACGTTATCCGGCAATCTGCCCTAGGGTGCCCGGACTTTCCTCACGAATCTCTCCGCGCGATTGTACGGCTGCTCCTTTGAAAAAGATATCGCAAATTTGATGTATTGGCAAACAAAATTATCATTTATTACATTTAATCTGAAAAATGTATGTCTTTTGCAAAGCATTAGTACTTATGCTGTATTTTGATATTTTAGAAAAAACGGCTGTGGAGTTTAGTTATTGACCATGTGGTCTAAATCTTCAAGTGAAGAAATATAAAGAATTATTTCAACCTGATAGTCGATGAGTTACTCCATTATTTGGGGGTAATATAGAGCATGTGAATAATGTATTTGCATGAATATAATTTTACAAAAAAATATCTTGGGGGGAGTACATGAGAAGAGGTTTAGAATTTAAGAAAAAAGCAAGAATCATTATCGTCGATGACAATTATGAACATCTAAACGGGGTCAGAGAGTTAATTGAAATTGAGAGTGATTTTGACGTGGTGGCGACAGCAACAAGCGCAAGCGTTGCAATCAGCCTTATCAAAAAATACCGTCCGGAAATCGTTTTGATGGATATTAACATGCCTGAAAAAGACGGATTAACAGCGATAGCAGAAATTGAGAAATTGGATTTGGGAGTGCGTACTATCGCATTGACAGGCTATGATGACCCCGATCTTATTTTCAGAGCAATGAAAATAGGTGCAAAGGGCTATATCTTAAAAACCATGGCATCTGCCCAGCTTATATATGCAATAGACGAAGTTGCAGCAGGAAAGATTTATCTTCCGAATACACTGTCCTCCAGATTTTTTGAATACTTTCAAAAATCGTTCAAAGAAGAGCTCCAGAGTATATCGGATGAAGAAAATCTGTTGAACTATCTGACGCAGAGAGAAGAAGAAGTTCTGGATTTGCTTACACAGGGTATTACTTACAAAGGGGTTGCGCAGAAGCTGTTTATAAGTGAAACAACCGTAAAAACACACGTAAATAATATTTTTCAGAAACTTCAGGTCAATGACAGAACCCAGGCTGTTTTATATGCACTGAACAACGGTTTTCTGAACAAAAGGAAAGTTAAAATAGCAATTTAGCAGAATGATTCGGATGATAAAATGTATAGAGAAGCTTATCCCAAAAAAAATCTTTTAAAAGATTTAATATATCTTGCACAAACGAAACCGGTAAAAAAAGAAGTCATAAACGGACTCTTCCGCTTCGGGCTGGAGGCTCTCATCGATGCCCAGTACCACAAATCGCTGGTTCTTGTGCGGCTTAAAGATACAAAAAATCTCGGGAGCATCCTAAAGCGGTTGAGCTTTATTCATGCGGATATTTATTCATTTTCAGACGCACTTGAATATGAAAATCTTGAGCTGAATGATATCTGGGAAACAACAGAATTCCTTGTTATTTTATCTCCGAGATATTCGCTGGCTATGGTCTGGGATTATTCAACAGAAGATGTTCCTGACTCATCGGCTGTTTGTTATATGCTGAACTCAAAAAACGTCAATGACGTTGTAAACATTATTTCATCAAATTCTAAAATTGACTTAATGCGTTATACAAAAGAGTTTACACCGGAGAGAAGAAGCAACGAAACGCTCAATAATGCTGTTAACAAATTCATAAATTTTGCAAATTCAATTTTTGAAGAAAATATGATATCAACTGCCCAAAACAGCATACTTGAAACAAATACCGGCGTAAAAGAGAAATATGACTATATTTCGTCTAAGGCAAAGGGTATTGCGCATGAAGTGAGAAACCACATTTCTATGATTAATCTGTACTCAAAAATCATGAGTAAGAAAATTGAAACAGCAGAATGTTCTGAAAAATCCTCAATTGAGCATGCAGTTATGTGTATACAAAAATCAAGCGGTGCAATTTCACAGCTTTTGTCAGAGCTGCGTACAATACAGCCGCCTGTGCTTGTTGAACTGGGTGCAGCGTCACTTATCCAAAATGTAATAAGCATGATGAAGCCTGTTGTTGAAGAAAAAAATATAGAAATAGAATTTGAAAATATTGAGGACTGCAGAATCATTGCAGATGAGAACAGGCTGATTAACGTTTTGATTAACCTGTTTTACAATTCCGTTGATGCAATAGAGTCAAACGGAAAGATAAAGGTTTCTGCTGAAAATACAGCGGACAATATGCTGAAAATAAGTGTTACTGACAACGGCTGCGGAGTTGACCCCGCAGAATTGCACAATATATTTAAAGAAGGATATACATCAAAGCCTCTTGGAAACGGTCTTGGTTTGTATATTTCAAAACAGAGTATGAAAGAGTTGTACGGAGATTTAATATTGTCTCATTCTGATACAAAATGCACAACTTTTGATGTACTTATCCCGAAAGCATAGGAGGTAGTGAAGATGGATTTGTTCAATGTAAGAGCGATTGAAGTTTCAAAACTTGCTATGGACGGACTGCTGGAACGCCAGAAGGCGATTTCTTCAAACACCGCAAACGCCATGACTCCTGAATATCAGAGAAAGGATGTGGTTTTTGAGGATCAGCTGAGAGAAATTATCGAAAAAGATGATATTAGACGTGATTTGCGTATGCAAAACAGTATTGCCTACAAAAATACAGATACGTACTACAACCCCATTACCGCAGATGCCGCTAAAAAACTTCCGAGAGAACAGATGATATATCTGGGGCAGACGGATTTTGATGCAACATACAAACCGGAAGTTTTAAGAGATAACAGTATGCTCGATTACGGCAACGGAAATAATGTCAATATAGAAGAAGAAATGATGGATATGGCAAAAGCAGGAAGCCAGTATTCAGTTCTTGCTACGGTGGAAAGCAGACTTCTGGGTGAATTACAAACAGCAATAGGAACAGGAGGTGCATAATAGATGAGTTTCAGTTCTTTTGATATTAGTGCTTCAGGCATGCATGCCCAGAAAGTCAAAATGAATACTATTGCAAGTAATATTGCAAACATCAATACAACAAGAAATCCTGACGGCTCTCCTGGTGTTTATGTCAGAAAAGATGTAACTTTTAAGGCCATCTATGAGGACAGACTCGGAAGCACAGCTCCTGCATTTCCTGACGGACAGCACGAGGTATATTACAGCCGTGCAAACGGTATTGTTGCACTGAGAGGCGGTATATCTTACGATGAAAGAGAACTTGCGCAGGGTGTGGAAGTCGCTGAAATAACAAATTCACAGGATCCATACAAAACTATCTATGATCCGTCCAATCCGGAGGCGGATGAGGACGGTTTTGTTACGCTGCCGAATATAAATATAGTGGAAGAAATGGTTAATATGGTAACAGCCTCCCGTGCCTATGAAGCTAATTCAGCTACTGCTGAAACAACAAAAGGCATGATTTCGGCTGCAATGAGAATCTAGGGAGAGAAAAATGAGCACTATGAATCCGATGGGACAGATTAATAATTCTATTGGGAATTACAATAAAATATTCAGTCTCCAGCTGGAGCAAACTAACAGAGGTCTGGATAATCTTAATAATCTTCAGAATTTTGAAAATATTCTGGCTGACAAAACACAACAGATAACAAATCCAGTAATGCCAATCCCGGGCGGTATACAGATGAATGTCGGGCTTGAGAATATGGGTATAGAAGTTCAGCACAATAATCCGACAAAAGACGTAAAATCAATGTCTCCGGTTGAAAAAACAGCGAATGATTTTTCCAATGCTTTTGGCGATACATTGAACTCCCTGAACCAATCCCAGCTTGATGCACACAATGCAGCGGAAGTTTTTGCCTCCGGCGGAGATATCAGTGTTCATGATGTTATGATTGCGACACAAAAGGCAAACCTTACTATGCAGATGGCTGTGCAGACAAGAAACCGGTTAGTTAATGCATATACTGAATTGAACAATATAAGAATTTAAAAAAGCCAGTGTTGACAATAGATTACCAGCACACTAAAATAAATTAATAGAGTAAATATGTATTTATAGCGTAAAAAGGAGAACAGCCATTAGCAGAGATTATTCAAATCAAGGAAAAGAACAGTCGTTGGTAAACCACAATATCAGATGCCGTGAGGTTAGATTAATAGGAAGTCAGGGGGAAAATTACGGTATCATATCAACGGAAAAAGCACAGGCTCTGGCTGATGAAAAAAATTTAGATTTAGTTGTTGTTTCTCCCAATCAGGCTCCGCCCGTAGCAAAGATTATGAACTACGGAAAATACAAGTATGAACTCGAGAAAAAAGCAAAAGAAGCCAGAAAAAAACAGCATACTGTTGAAGTAAAAGAAATAAAAATAAGATACAAAATAGATGTACATGATTACAATGTCCGTGTAAAAAATATCAAAAAATTCATAGCCTCCGGTGACAAGGTAAAAATTGTTATTATGCTCAGAGGTCGTGAAATGCAGCATACAGAACTTGCATTTAATCTTGCTAACAGATTTATCGAAGATTTAAAAGACGTTTCACTGAATATTGAGAAAAAACCATCGCTTGAAGGAAGAAACGTAATTATTATACTTGCACCGGCTGCATAATTTTTTACCCGTTAAATTTGCTCTGGGTTAGGACAATTCCGTTTTTTAAACAGTATAAAACAGCCTCATAACCTTTTTCGAGTGCCGGTTTCAGTTCTTTAAGCTGTTCGTCCGTAAAGTTTTGAAGCACAAATGTTTCTGACGGTACAGGCGGCTGGGGGCCTATTCCTATTTTCAGCCGGTCAAAAACAGTATTGCCTCCCAGAACTTTGATTATGGATTTTATGCCGTTGTGACCGCCGTCAGAACCTTTTGCCCTAAAACGAAGTGTTCCGAGCGGCAGCGATATATCATCATAAACTATCAGCAAATCCTCCGGTTTAATTTTAAAAAAGTTCATAACAGCAATTATTGAATTTCCTGAAAGATTCATATAGGTATGGGGCTTAAGCAACATTACGCTTTCTGTGTCCAGTGTGGTTTTTGCCAGTTCACCGTTGAATTTTGATTCAAATTTGAAAGAAAAATCAAGCTTGTATTTCATATAATCAAGCAGCATAAAACCTGCATTGTGTCTGGTGAACTGATATTTAACTCCCGGATTTCCGAGCCCTGCTATTAGTTTCATATTAAACTTCCGATTATGTCTCTGTTGCTTTTGTCTTTTTTAAAACTTTTATTATAAGAAGATAGCCTTAAAGTTCGGCTCTACTTACCAATAAAAAAAAGATAAATACAGTTTATCTATATATATATTAGAGACGGAGGAGAGCTATGTCAACCAAAAGTAAATCAATAGTAAATCTGAAAAGCAGTGAAAAGGTTGCGAATTTTCTGGCATCAAATCATTTGCATAAAAAAGACTTTGCTGAAATGATAGGCGTGACCCTGTCGTATGTGTATAACCTGATAGACAATGCAATCCCTTTTTCAACAAGAGGAATTACTCTTGAGCGTATAGCGACTGTTATGGATATTGAGCCGGAGGAATTTGTCGAATATAAAATTCCGCAGGAGCCTCTTGTGATAGATGATGCAGTTGAATTTTTAAAAGAAAAACAAATGGATAAAGGGATTACAACTGTCCAGTTTCTTAAAAGCTTTCCAAGAAAAAAACGGGTGGAAATTGTTGATATCTTAAGAGGTGCAAAACCAATCCCGATTGACTGGAAAGAGCTTACACTTATTGCACAGGTGCTTGATATCGAAAAAGAAGAGATTTATCCCTACTGGGAAGAGCGTATGCGTCAGCTTTTGCAGACATCTGGCGTCAACATGCAGGCAAACTCCGGACTGGTCGATGCAATGTTTGATTGTGCAAGAAATTATGTACATCCGTAGTGTTTTTTGCCGCCGTATAAAAACGGCGGCAATTTGAAATTTATACTTTTTTATAGCTTTTTTTTTAATCATAGTGTATATTATAGAAAAGGAATCAGGAGAGATGGGAATATGAAAATTTACAGAGGGTTTACTCTTGCAGAGGTGCTTGTTACCATAATGGTTATAGGTGTGCTCTGTGTAATGATTATTCCTCAGTTGATGATGAATACGGCACAGCAGGAGCATATTACTGTATACAAAAAAGCAGTTGCCATACTCGGGCATGCAATACAACAAAATTACGTCATTGACGGTGAAGATGCTTCCTGTTTTACCGGTTCTGATTTTGTGCACCTGCTGACCAGACGATTGAATGTTGCGACCCATATAGATAATACAATTTACACTGCCGATGGCATAAAATTTTCTGTTCAGGAAACAGGCGGTGATTGTACAACTGACGGGCCGAATGCAAAAGTGGTTTGTGCTGTTGTAGATGTTGATACAAACAGTGACAAAGGCCCGAACAAAAAAACCACTGCAGTGAATTCAGTCTATGACCAGTTTACTATCTCCATTTATCCCAGAAGGGTTGAGCCGGCTACACAGGCGCAAAAAGAAGTCTTGTATATGACCGGCAGGCACAGAAATAAATAGAAACAGCAGTAGTATCAGTCCGCCGGATTTTTATATCAGTTTAACAACTTCATCCAAATCTATTTTTAAGCAGTCGAGTCTCTCGCATGTTGTTTGACGCTTATCCCACAGGCAGGGTCTGCAGTCAGCATTGTTCTTTATTGGTATAAATTTTTCACTCACGGGAAGAAGTTTTTTTTCATCTGTAGGGCCAAACAGCGCAAGCGTTTTTGTTCCTACAGCAACACCTATATGCATCGGCGCAGAATCAGAACAGATAAGCACTTCTGCTTTTCTGGTAATCCTTGCCAAATCCATGATATTTTTTGTTGTTCCGTAAAGATTTACATAGTCAGGATAACCATTCAGGGCTGCATCTATCTTTTCAATGCATTCTTTGTCATCAGGGCCGCCTATTAAATAAACCTTTTTGCCTTTTTCAATGATGCGTTTTATCAGCTCTGTCCAAACATCAGGTGTCCATGTTTTTATCATGTTTTTTTGTACGCTCATTTTGCTGACCCCGGGATGTACAAGAACGCTGTTTGTTTCTTTTTCTGTTTCATCTGTTTTTATTTCGGGCAAAATGGTTACTTTGCCGGTAACAGGTGTGACCAGTTCATGGTACATTGCTGAAGCATAACGGTTTTTATCCAGTTTAACGGCTTTTGTCAGAAGTATTTTACTCAATGCTCCGCTGTCAAATCCGTATCTCTGCTTTATTCCCGTTAAAAATAAAAGTACGGGGATAAACTTGTTTGCACCTGACGAAAAAACCATATCAAAGTTTGCAAAGACAGCTTTTTTTAAAAATTTTAAAAGCTCAAAATATTTGGCTGCGCCGTTTGCTTTTATATCCACGCAGATGACATTGTCAATCAAATCGGTCAAATCCTTGATGCTTTTGCTTCTGGGTTCTAAGCATAAAGTGATTTCGCAATCCGGAAACTCTTTTTTCAAACTCGAGATTGCAGGCAGAAAAAGAATCTCGTCTCCTATTCCGCCAAAGTTGACAATAAGTATTTTTTTCGGCTTTTTCATGATATTAGAACGGTTTTGTCTGGCTGAGTTTGTTTCTCAGTTCTCTGAATCTTGCGATATCTTCCTGTGCTTTTGAGGCTTCTTTGAATACAACCTGTGATGACGGATGCACCATCAGAACATAGTCCATATGTATTTCGAGGAAATTATATCTGCGCGGCGGAGTGTTGCCGTTTCTGGGATAGATTTCAACATTTGTAACCGCAAGAAATCTTCTTTCTTTATCGTTGAGCAGGTCTGTCAATTCACGGTTCGTATTTGTGTATTTTGAAACATGAACTGTACCTTTTATATCGTGGTCTACAGTCAGTATGCAAACTTCTATAGGTATTGTGTCCAGATGTTTTGCCATATATCCGCCTTATTAATATATCTTTCTGCTGTGCCGCACAATGCCTGCCGGCAGCTGCTATCCTGTTCAATGGTAACTCAAAAAATCCGCTCACATCACTTTGGTCATTATTACGAATTTTTTTTGTATAAACTATATCAAAATTATATTATATTTTCATGTTATTCGCAATGATTTAATTATACCCGCATGAATTAACCGGCATAAGCAGCATATCTGCGGGGTTTCTGTGTTTATATGATATTATCACAGTTTTTAAGGAGATATTTTATATGGATTTTAAAGGCTCTAAAACAGAAAGAAATCTTATGTGTGCATTCGCAGGAGAATCAGAAGCAAGAAACAAATATACATTCTGGGCGAAAAAAGCAAAAGAAGAAGGTTATGTTCAAATCTCAAGAATTTTTGAAGAAACAGCAAACAATGAAAAAGAACATGCAAAAATCTGGTTCAAACTTTTAAACGGCGGAGAAATAAAATCTACTCTCGAAAATTTAAAGTGTGCGGCCGAGACAGAACACTATGAATGGTCTGATATGTATGCAGGTTTTGCAAAAGAGGCAAGAGAAGAAGGATTTGATGATATTGCGTTTTTATTTGAAAAGGTCATAAACGTAGAAAAAATGCATGACAGCAGATACAGAGTTCTTTTAAATCATATACAGGGCGGAAAAATTTTTGAGCGGGAAAACGAAATTGTATGGGAGTGTGCGGTTTGCGGATACACGGCCGACAGCAGAAAAGCACCCGAAATATGTCCTCTGTGCAGGCATCCGAGAGCTTATTTTTTTGAAAAAGCTTACAATTACTAAAAAAACTCCTGTTTTAAATAAATTGTATATATTTTTGTAAATAATCCCGTAGAATTAATTCATGAGGGTTATAATTTCTTATGTTTTGTGTTATAAAGAATTATAATCGGGAACTGTAAGCATGGTTCCGTTAAGAATAAAAAGATAATAAAAAGCGTTAACACGCAAAGGAGAGATTTTATGGCAGTTGGTCAATTCGTATTTATGTTACACTCCCATCTTCCCTATTACAGAAAAGCCGGTATGTGGCCGTTCGGGGAAGAAAATTTATATGAATGTATGGCAGAAACATACGTTCCGTTGTTGAATGCAATTTCCGAACTGTATGAAGATGAAGGCATAAAAGCGAAGCTTACTGTCGGTATTACGCCTATTCTTGCAGAACAGCTGAACGATGAGCATTTGAAAAACGGTTTTATTGCATACTTAGATGCTAGAATAAAAGCTGTTTCCGGTGATTTGGAAAGATATCCGGATCCGGAAGTTGCTCATTCACAGCATTTAAAATACCTTGCAAAATATTATTTTGACTGGTTCAATCACATTAAAGACTCATTCATTAACAAATACAACAAAGATTTAATCAGTGCATTTAAAAAGTATCAGGATTTAGGCTGTATAGAAATCACAACATCAGGTGCAACCCACGGGTTTTCACCGCTGCTTGCAACGGATTCCAACCTGAATGCGCAGTTCAAAATCGGTTCTGATACAACGAAACGTCTTTTCGGCAAAAAAGCAAAAGGCTGCTGGCTGCCTGAATGTGCTTACAGACAGGGCTATGAATATACAGGAAAAGACGGAAAGAAAAAATGGAGACCGGCGATAGAAGTAACACTTCAGAACAATGATATTGAATATTTCTTCACGGAATCTCATGTTATAGAAGGCGGAAATTCAATCGGTAACAGACGTGTAATCGGTGTTTACGGAAATATTGAATATATCCCGCTGCCGGAAAGAGAACCTACCGGCTATGATACATATTCCGCATACTGGCTGCCTGACGCACAGGTCGCTGTAATGGGAAGAAATGACAGAGCAGGTTTTCAGGTCTGGTCGGCTGCTGACGGATATCCTGGAGACGGCTGCTACAGAGAATTTCACAAAAAAGATGACAAATCCGGTGCACACTACTGGAGAATTACATCATCAACAACAGACCTTGGTGACAAAATGCTTTACGATCCGGTACTCGCTATGTCACAGGTAAATCTGAACTCTGATCACTATACGACACTGATTTATCATTTATTGAACGACTACAAGATTGCGCATAACAAAGAAGGTCTTGTCATGGTTTCATTTGACACAGAGTTGTTCGGTCACTGGTGGTTTGAAGGTGTTGAATTTATCAAGCAGGTTATCAGAAAATTCAACAACTATCTGCCGCAGGTAGAAAGAATGACAGCAGGTGAATACCTGAAAGCTCATCCGCCGACGGAAGCTATTCAGATACCCGAATCTTCATGGGGGCAGGGCGGTCATTTCTATGTTTGGCTTAACCACCTGACAGAATGGATGTGGCCTATTATTCACGGATGTGAAAAACGTATTATTGATATTGTGTCTAAGTACGAAAAAGTACCGGAAGATAAACTTCTGCACAGAGCACTTAACCAGCTTGCAAGAGAAAATCTTCTTCTGCAGAGTTCTGACTGGCCGTTTTTGATTACGACATGGCAGGCAAAAGACTACGCAACAGACAGATTCAGAGAACACGTCGACAGATTTGAAACAATTGCCGACATGATAGAAGCCGGAAACATAGACGAGAGCAAACTGTCTGAAATCGAATCTATAGACAACTGCTTCCCGGTAATTGATTACAGAGCATATCTTCCGATTGAAGAAGGCAAAATTCCTCAGCAGGAAGAAAAACTAAAACCTTTATACCAGTAATTAGTTCATGATATTTTTAAATCGCCGGTCTGAGTTATTATTGAAACCGGCGATTTTTTTATGTATCAAATTGACTAAACGGCAAAGAACTACAGAGCTTCCTTCAGTTCACCGTATAACTCCAGTTTTTTAGGTTTTCCAAACGGAAGTTTTGAATATTTCAGTTTTACATCAATAAACTGAAACGGAGGTGTTTTCAGTGCCGGAGTGCTGACATGGTTTAAACCGTTTTCATCTGTTGCAAAAGCACTTTTATGATAATGTCCCGATGCAATAAGATAGATATTATTGTGTTTGTCCAGAATATATTTATACTGGTATTTGTCCAGTATGTTATGAGATTCGTCTTGATAAGGTTCATGGTAGGGCACATGCTGGAAAACAAGAACTTTTTTGTCTTTGTTTTCTTTGAGAGTCCTGTCGTACCATTCATACGTTTTGTCTGTAAAAATCCCGTGTGTTGAAGGCATAAAAGAAGAAGTGCTGTCCAGAACTATACATAAAAATCCTGATGCGGGAGAAAATGTGTATGACGGACTCAGACTTCTCTGGTTTTTGTTTTTCTTTTTAACAATTTCCATAAACTCCTGTTTTGTTAATCCTGAAATCTTATGCGCATCAGTATTTCCGAGAACAATATAATACGGTGTTTTAATGTCTTTTATCCTGTCTAAAAAGCTTTCCAGCACTTCTTTTCTGGATTTATCAATATTGTCGCCGAGAAAAACAACAAAGTCATAGTCATTTTCATTTATTCTCGCAATAAGCCCGTCCAGTGCTTTTTGCGAGGTTGTGAGTTTTGAGCCTTTATTAATGTCGTAGTGTATGTCAGAAACAAGCGCAAAGTTAAGCGTTCTTGCATTAGCTGTGAGAGCAGTAAACATAAAAAGGAATGTCAGAATATATTTTATATATTTCATAAAAAAGCCTCTTCTTATTACTTCTTATAGTGTCAAATTACATTTTATAAAATTATATATTATTCAGGGGCAAATTTAAAGAAATTACAAAGATTTAATCTTTAATATCGTCATGCAGTTTGCTTGTACCTGCTTCGTATCCGCACAGCAGGAATATGGCAGGAAGAGCCTTCCCTATGAATGACTGTATTTTTTCACCGTTTGATGTCAGTGCCATAAGCGTCATAATGTCATCAATATGTATGCTGAAATCTTTTGGACCGATGTGGCGTTTGTCGTTTTCTTTGAAGATTTTTTCGTTAATTTTTCCGGCCGCATAGTTTCCTGTAATGACCCCTGCAACAACACCTGCAATAGATGCAATTCCGCTTAAAATCAATTCTTTTTTTCTAGGGTAGTTCTGTTTCTCAATTGCCGTTACTGCTGCGCCGACAATGGATATCGGAACAAGTATATTCCCGATAAACTGGTGCATGGCTTCTTTGAGCTTTGCTTTCCTTTTGGACTTGTGGTCAGTGATGAGTCCTCCTGTGAGTCCGCCGAGCATTGTGACGGTAGCAAGCCCCATTACTTTAAAAGGGTTTTTGAAATTCTGTTTAAAAAGATTTTTAAACTTAAAATTTTTCGGGTTATTCAGCCGCTCAAGCGCAGCCAGAAACAGAGCACTTGCCGCAATGCTTCCGGTAACCGTTGCAGCACGGACTTTGTTTTTATGATTGAATATTTTCTTTTCATCATTATCACCGAAAGCCTTCGGTGTATTGCAATAACCTGCCGGCTGATGATAATTTCCTATAACTTGAAGTCTGGTCATGACAATCTCTTATTTCTATGATTAAATTAAATCACTAAAAAAAATTTTTTGTTACCGGTAAAGAAAAAAATTTGCTCTGTTTAGTATTTTAATAATAAAACAGGAATGAAAAAATATGCGATTGGATAAATTTTTAAAGGTATCAAGACTGATAAAACGAAGAACCGTTGCGAATGAAGTTTCGGAGCAGGGACGGGTGCTTGTGAATGATATACCTGCAAAGCCCTCTAAGCAGCTCAAAATTGGAGATATAATAAAAATTGAGCATGTAAAAAAAGATATTTCTGTCAGAGTATTAAAAATACCGGAAGGGAATGTTCCGCTACAGCAGGCGCAGGAACTTTATGAAGAACTCGGTTAAATATATCAAAAATCCTCCATATAGCGGATACTAGAACATCTTATGATATGAAATGATATTGTCAGATAATAGTATGGGGATGAAGAGGTTTAAAGTTGAATTTTCCGGCAATAATCGCTATTGTACTTGCTGTTTTGATAATAATGTTCGGACACAGTTCTGATTCTGCGGCGATGATTTCACTTATACAGCCATCCGCAATCCTTATTGTTCTGGGCGGTACATTTTGTGCATCACTGTTGAATTTCAATCTCTCAACGCTGAAAAATGCACTGAGAGCTTCGGTTGAGGTGTTTACGAACAGACATCCCTCGCACATAAAAGTTATTGATGAAATAATATTCTTATCACATGAGTCAAGAAAAAACGGACTCCTTTCTCTTAGCCGGTATATAGAAAATATACAGGACCCTTTCCTGAAACGCGGGATACAGCTTTCTGTTGATTATAACAATCCCCAGATGATACATGACATACTAAAAGGTGAAATCGCTTTCACCGAAGAAGAAGAACTTATAAATTCCAGAGTTTTTGAGGCTTTTGGCGGATATGCCCCGACTTTTGGGATTGTGGGTGCGGTTATGGGGCTTATACAGATTATGAGTTATATACAGCAGCCTGAAATTCTGGCGCAGGGTATAGCTACTGCATTTGTGTCCACACTTTACGGCGTCGGGTTTGCAAATCTTTTGTTCCTGCCTGTTGCGGGTAAGCTGAAGCTCAATTTGAGAGAAAAAGTTCTGCTGCAGGAAATTATTTTACAGGGTATAGTTTCTATACAGATGCAGGAAGCACCTATGGTTATAGAAGAAAAGCTTCTTGCTTATTTAAAATACCACGACAGAGAACATAACTTAAAGCAGGTATACGGAAACAGATAAATGAGAAACGACTACTATTCAAATTCGAATGATTACATAAACCGCTGGGTTATATCCTATGCGGATTTTGTGACTATGCTTCTTGCTCTGTTTATGGTTATGTTTGCACTGAACGGAATGGATTCAAAACACGTAAAAAATGTAAACCAATCTATAGAAAAAGTTTTTACCGGACAGAGTGCACAGGAAACTCAAATATCTGAAAATGTTAAGAATTCTGAAATTCTTCAAAACGGGGAGTCTATACTTGAGCATGACGGAAAAACCTTGTTGGAGAGTAAAAACGGAATTTTGGATGCTGAAAAAATCCTTGAAAAACTAAAAAATGACACAAATATAAAAAACAATACAACTATACTGAAAGAGAAGCGGGGTGTGGTTATAAGACTAAATGACACCATGCTTTTTGATCAGGGTTCTGCTATAATAAAACCAGAAGCTTTAGCAACACTGGAAAATATATCGGAAAAACTCAGAGAGTTTAACAATCCCGTACTCATTGAAGGACACACGGATTCCACACCGATAAAAAATGAAAAATATCCTTCAAACTGGGAATTGTCTACGGCAAGAGCAACTAATATAATTTCCTACCTTATAGAAAAACAAAAGCTTCCGCCGGAAAGGCTTTCTGCCGTAGGATACGGTGAATATATGCCTGTTGCTGAAAACAATTCAGCGCAAAATAAGGCAAAAAACAGAAGAGTTGATATAATAATTCTAAGTTCGGATAAGAAATAATTGGAGATTAGGAGATGGCAAAACCTCAAAAAAAAGAAGATGCAAAACCTGAAAAAGAAAAGCAGCAGGATAACAGTTCAGGCGGCTCCGGCTCTATCCTGATTAATATAGTTACAACAGCTATTATTTGCGTAATATTTATAGGCGTAAATTACTTTTTGCAGTCTAATTTGCTGACAAACCATCTAAAAGCTGTTACTGCGGAACAAACTGATGAAAATTCAGAAGAAAATCTGGATCAGCCGCAAAAGGGTATTGTTGTTGAACTCGGCGATTTTACAATGAATTTGAGTGATATAGAACCCAGAAGGTATCTGAAAGCAGAGGTCGCAATAGAAGTCACGAACCCCGAACCCATTCCTGAAGAACAACCCAAAAAGGCTGCGGGCGGACACGGCGGTCACGGTGCAGCAGCTCCCGCTGATCCGAATGATGCTATAATAGAAGAAATGGAACAGTACAAACCTGCTATCAGAGACGCTGTTATAACAGTGCTTTCCAGCAAAACTTCGGACGAACTGTCCACAACTGCAGGCAAAGAGCTTGCAAAACAGCAGATTTCAGAAGCTGTAAACGGTATATTTGACGGAGAAAGAGAAGTTATCAGAGTGAGCTTCGGCCAATTCATAATGCAGTAGGGAGACTTATTAAATGTCTGATTCAGAAAATCCTCAATCAGAAAATTTTAAACAAAATGCAATTCTTGGCGATGATATGTCAGGAATGCCTTTTGACGCTGCAGACAAAGACATGTTTCTGAACCTCTACGATGCCGCCGAAGAATACAAAAAAGGCTACAAACTCTATAACTTCAGACGTCCGGACAAATTTTCCAAAGACCATTTAAGAGGTTTGCAGGATATTCACAGAGAATTCTCAAGACAACTTGCTCTTGTTTTGACCGCATATTTAAGAATGCATCTCGAGGTGGATGTTGTGTCTGTAGACCAGCTGACTTATGATGAGTTTATGCGTTCTATCCCGAATCCTCTTTCTATTGCCATTTTTGAGCTAAATCCCCTCCCCGGCCAAATCCTTCTGGGTATAAGCTTTGAAGTTTTGTCCAGTATGGTTGACAGAATGCTCGGCGGCGTCGGAGCAGTTGAAGCAAAAGCAAGAGAACTGACTGATGTTGAGGAATCTCTGGTTAAAAAAATGATAGAGCGTACTATTCAGACACTCGAAGAAGCCTGGTCTCATATTATTCCCGTAGAAAGTCATCTTATAGGCATGGACAACAATTATTCCGGAATTCAGGTCGCAACTCCCGGGGAAATTGTTGCTCTGATTACGTTTGAGGTTCATATTGCGGGCCGACACTACGGATTGATAAACCTTTGCTTCCCGTATCCGGTGCTCGAAAATATACTTTCCCAGCTTACCACACAGCATATTTTCCAGACAAAAGGTATCATTGCAACATCGGAAGAACGCCAGAAAATGATTGAAAAACTCAATACCTCACTCGTTGATATAAACGTTCTTTTCGGACAGACTGATATTACAATGAAGGATTTTCTTGACCTTAAAGTCAATGATGTCATAAAACTCGACAATTTTTCAAACGAAGATTTGATAGTAAAAGTCAATAATGAACGTAAATTTTATGCAAGACCCGGAAGAATAAAAGATAAAATTTGTGTTAAAATAACCGATAGATACGATTATTATGTAAATGCTCTGAAGCGTTATTTTTAGAAAGGATTTCCAATGTCAGAAGATAAAATACCGAATGATGATATGAATAACCGGGATATACCGGATTTTTCTAATGATTTAAATGCACGAAATCCTGAAAATACATCAGGTGCAGCACCTGCACCTGAGACACCTGCACCGGAGGCAGAAATTCCCCTGTCTCAGGACTCTCCTCTTCCACAGGATCCGAAAAACTATGAGTTTGAAAACGTATACAAAGATGATAGCTCAGAAGAAGTCCATATAGAGCAGGAAAAAAACTATGATGAACCTGTGACCGTCAGACCGGTAGAATTTGCGCCGTTTGACAGTTATACTCCTACAAACACCGATACAAACAGAAATCTTGAGCTTTTGATGGATATAAAACTCGAGCTTACCGTAGAACTCGGACGCTGCCATCTTCCCGTAAAAAAAGTTCTGGAACTAACAAGAGGCTCCATTATTGAGCTGGATAAGGTCGCCGGAGAATCTGTAGAGCTTTATGCAAACGGAAAACATGTTGCCAATGGAGAAGTTGTTGTAATCGAGGACAATTTCGGTCTGCGTATAACAAGTATTACGGATCCTGAAGAAAGAATTAAAAGCTTATAACGTCCGGTTGTTTAATTCTGTTTATTTGCAGCCTCAAATACCCTGCGAAGAATTCCGCTGCAGCTTTTTAAAATACGATTTGCTTCATCTGGTCCGATGTTGTATTTTATCTGCAGAATTGAGGATTTCACGTCATAGTCATTATTTCCGAGCACTGTTTCGGCGGTATTTGCGTCACATTCCGCAATGGCGGAAACTATTCTCACCGCACGGTTTTTTAGCTTATCATTTGTTGCTTTTACATCTATCATGTAATTTTTATAGGTCTTGCCGATTTTTATCATTGACGCTGTGGTGAGCATATTGAGCACCATTTTCTGTGCAGTTCCTGCTTTCATTCTTGTTGAGCCCGCAACTGCTTCTGCACCGGTATCGACAAATATAAAGCAATCCGAAAATTTCTTCATTCCCGCATCAATGTTTGAAGAAACAGAAATAGTCCTGCAGCCTGTTTCTTTCGCAAGTTTTAGTATTTTTATAACGTAGTTTGCGTTGCCTGAAGCAGAAATACAGACCACTGTGTCGTTTTGGTGTATATCTTTTTTAATAAAATCTTCCTGTGCCAGTGTTTCAGAATCTTCCGCACCTTCGACTGCCGTTTTTATTGCAATATCTCCGCCGGCAATAACCCCCTGTACCATCTCCGGGTCTGTGCTGAATGTCGGAGGACACTCCGAGGCATCAAGAATTCCAAGCCTTCCGCTTGTGCCTGCACCGAAATAGAAAAGCCGTCCGCCGTGTTTGAAATTTCCGCTTATTATGTCTACTGCCTGCGCAATTTCAGGCAGTGCCTTTTTTACGGCAAGGGCAACAGTCATATCCTCATTGTTAATAAGCGTGACAATACCGAGTGTGTCGGTTATATCAATGTCTTTTGTTCTGTCATTTGTGTTTTCTGTAGAAATAATATTATCCATAATTCTTTCTCAATATGATATTTCACCCATTATAACTTTTTTCTTTGCACCGGTGCAGGAAGGAACATTGTTCGGTATTTTGTTAATCGTGCAGTAACCCAGTATTGCAAACGCAAGTGCCTCTTTGAATTTGTCATTTATACCGAAATCAGCATGGGTTTTTATAACAATTCCGTGAAAATAGCTTTTCAAAAGTTCCGTAAGAAATTTGTTACATGCGCCTCCTCCTCCGAGCACAAGTTCGTTTATTCTTGTTTCAGGCAGTACAAAATTTTTGTATGCATCATAGATTGTTCTTGCAGTGAGAGCGGTTAATGTCGCAATGATGTCATTTTTTTTCTCAGGTGCTTTTTCTAGAATTTTTTCCGCATATCTGTCGTTAAAAAGCTCTCTTCCCGTGGTTTTTGGCAGATTTTTTTTGTAATACGGCTCCTTCAATAAAAATTCCAGCCAGTTTTTATCAATATTTCCGCTTAAGCCAATTTCTCCGTCTCTGTCATATGGCAGGTCAAAATACTTTTTCACGGCGTAATCAATCAGCATATTTCCGGGGCCTGTATCAAATGCAAACGTTTCACACACGGGTGACAATACAGTTATGTTGGATATTCCGCCAATGTTTTGAATACCTCTCGGGATTTCTTTTTTGAATATAATTTCATCGGCAAAAGGCACAAGCGGAGCTCCCTGACCTCCTGCTGCAATATCTTTTACACGGAAATTACCTGTGGTCAGGACTCCTGTTTCTTCAGAAATAACGGAGATATTTCCGATTTGAAGTGTAGAACGTGTCGTGATGCCGGAATAATTTTTTAACTCCGGTATATGAAAAACAGTCTGTCCGTGTGATGCAATAAAATCAACGTTATCAGGCTTTAATCCGGATTTTATTATTAATTCATTTGCGCATTTTGCAAACAGTTTGCCGGTCACAAAATCCATTTCGCATATATCCTGCGTGTTTCCGTTGTTGTTCGCAATTTCAAGCAGTTTATTTCTTATTTCATCAGGATATGAAACGGTGTTTACTGACAGGATTTCAAATTTAAAATCATCAAAAATTTTAACAAGACATCCGTCAATCCCGTCCATTGACGTGCCTGACATCAGACCTATTGCAGTTTTGCAGTTCTTTTCCATAGTTACAATTATACTCTTTAATAACAAATTTTAACAAGCAGCTTCTCAAAAGTTTATGCTTGCGTTAGAATAATTACACTATGAAAGATATGTTAGATAAAATTCTCGAGATAGAGAAAAAATATATTGAACTCGGTACGACACTCTCTGACCCTGCAGTTATACACGACTATGAAAAATTCAGAGACCTTTCAAAACAAAGAAAAGCCATGGAAGAAACAGTCGAAGTATACAGAGAATGGAAAAAGAATGAAGAGGCTATTTCTGATGCAAAAGAACTCATAAAATCAGAATCTGATGAAGAGATGAAAGAATTTTTGAGAACAGAAATGGCTCAGAATGAAAAAAGAAATCAGGAACTGGAAGAGAAGATGAAAATCCTGCTTCTTCCCAGAGACCCGATGGATGATAAAGATATTATGCTGGAAATCAGAGGAGGAGCCGGCGGTGATGAGGCCAATATTTTCGCAGGCGATCTTATGCGTATGTATCTCAGATACGCAGACAAACAGGGCTGGCAAACGAAAATACTCAGTATGACAGAATGTGAAGCCGGCGGTGTGTCCGAAGTCATAATTTCAATGAAGGGCGACAGCCTTTATTCGAAGCTAAAATATGAATCCGGTGTTCACAGGGTACAGCGTGTTCCCCAGACCGAATCACAGGGACGTGTACATACATCAACGGCGACTGTTGCTGTTATGCCGGAGGTTGATGACGTTGAGATTGAACTGAATCCGGCAGACCTTGAAATTTCGACAGCTCGCTCGGGCGGAGCCGGAGGTCAGAATGTAAATAAAGTCGAAACGGCTGTCCGTGTGTTTCATAAACCCAGCGGAATAATGATATTCTGTACGGAGGAACGTTCACAGTTACAGAACAAAGAACGTGCATTACAGATTTTGAAAGCAAAACTCTATGATATAGAAACACAGAAGCAGATGCAGGAAATAACAGACCTCAGACGCTCGCAGGTCGGTACAGGAGACCGCTCGGAACGTATAAGAACTTACAATTTCCCGCAGGGCAGGCTGACAGACCACAGAATAGGACAAAATCTGAATGTGTGGACTGTTATTGACGGTGATTTGGATGAATTGATTAATCTTTTGATTGAACACGATCAAAAGCTTAAATTAGAAAAACTGGCGCAAATATAATGGTTATAGAACATCAACATATAGTAGCGTTTTTGTTAACGCTTATTGCGGGGCTGGCAACAGTTCTCGGCGGTACTGTTTCTTTCTTTGTAAAAAGAAGCAATCTTCGCATGCTTGCGATAGGACTCGGATTTTCCGCCGGTGTTATGATTTATATGGCGTTGACAGAGATACTAAAAGACTCCAGAGCATTTACCGAAATATATTTTGGTAATAAAGCCGCACTTATCACCTTTATCGGATTTTTTTGCGGAATTATTCTGGCAGGGCTGATTGACTATTTTTTACCCGCACATTTCGGGGATGAATTGATTGACAAAAATCCTGAAAATATTTCCGAGGAGGATGCAAAAATCAAAAAAGCAGGACTATTGACTGCTATTGCTATTTCACTTCACCGGTTTCCCGAAGGTCTGACTATGTTTCTTGTTGCAAGTACAAATGTAAAACTGGGTATTCCTCTTGCAATTGCCATTGCAATTCACAATCTGCCCGAAGGTATAGCAATAGGGCTTCCTATGTATCAGGCTACGGGCAAAAAAAGAATGGCAATGCTTTTTTCTTTCATTGCCGGTATTTCAGGGCCAATAGGTGCGATTATAGGCTTCGGGCTGATAAAAGTATTTATGCCGCAGATGGCAATAGGCATACTGTTTTCTATTGTTGCGGGCATAATGGTCTATATCTCGCTTGATACACTGCTGCCTACGGCAAGAGAATACGGCGAAAACCACGATGTTATGGCGGGAATTTTTGCAGGCATGTTTTTTATCGGAGCCGGTCTGCTTCTTGTTTAATTAATTGTAACGCTGGTTTTTGTGCCAGTTCCACGCTGTTTGTACAATAGTATCCGGTGATGTATATTCCGGCTGCCAGCCGAGTATGGATTTTGCTTTGCTGCTGGATGCCACAAGCACGGCGGGATCTCCTGTGCGTCTTTTTTCAATCCGGACAGGTATAGGATGTCCCGTCACTTTTCTGCAAGTATCAATCACTTCTTTTACGCTAAATCCGACACCGTTTCCCAGATTGAAAATATTGCTTTCATTGTTGTTTTTCAGATATTCAACAGCAAGAATATGTGCCTGTGCGAGGTCGCTTACGTGTATGTAATCTCTTATGCAGGTTCCGTCCTTTGTTTCATAGTCATCACCGAAAATTGTCACAAATTCTCTTTTTCCTTTAACTGTTTCGAGAACAACCGGTATAAGATGAGTTTCAGGTTTGTGCGCTTCACCTATGCATGCACTTTTATGTGCACCTGCCGCATTAAAATACCTTAAAGCCGTAAATTTAAAATCATGTGCACAGGAAACACATTTCAGCATATTTTCTATTGCCAGTTTTGTTTCGCCGTAGGTATTTGTCGGGAGTTTTTTATCATCTTCTTTGATTGGAATATTTTCAGGCTCTCCGTATACTGCTGCCGTGGAAGAGAATACGAGATTGTGCACATTATTTTTTATCATGGATTTCACAAGCATCATAGTGCCGTACACATTATTTTCATAATACTTTATAGGAGATGTCATACTTTCACCCACAAGCGAGTTAGCGGCAAAATGTATAACAGCATCTATTTTTTCCAGTTTAAACAAATCATCAAGAAAATTTGTGTCCTGAATATTTCCGCAATAGAATTTTGCATCATTATGCACTGCCTCTATGTGTCCGGTTTGTAAATCATCAGCAACAACAACTCCGTATCCTTTTTCTATAAGCGAATATACCGTATGAGAGCCGATGTAGCCGGCACCTCCTGTTACTAATAAATTCATCTGCAGTCTTTCTTTCAATAGTTAGTATTATGACTATTTTATGACATGAGAGACACAAAATCAATTTCAGATTATAATTAATTTATGGAGGTATTATGAAAATAAATGCTGTAAAAAACTTTTATGAAAACAAATTAAAAAATCCTCACAAACAAATAACGTACAGCGGCTATGCAGCACTGGCATCTGCCGCAGTATGTCTTGTAAAGACAAAAAACAGAAAAATACATAAACCTTTCGGAATTTTGACCGGTGTTTTTTCACTTTTACACCTCGGACTGATTAAATACTCTGCATTCAAAGCTGCAGCAAAAAACAGATAACAGACAATTTAAAATTTAAAACTGACACTGCTCCCGTTTGTACATCAAAAATTTAAACCAAACAAAGGAGAATGCTTTTAAAAATAGCTGATATTGGTTTATAATAGAATTACAAGAAAGTATTATGCAAATAAAAGAAATTCAAGAAAACAAAAAAGAATATTTAAAGCTTTTGCTTATCGGAGATGAGCAGGAAAGCATGATTGATACATACATAGACGGAACAATGTATGTACTTTTTGATGACGATGCGAGAGCCGTGTGTATTGTTAAACAAAAATATCCGACCGTACTGGAGATAAAAAATCTTGCGGTTTATCCTGAATATCAAAACAGGGGATATGGCAGCTTTATGCTGAATCATATTTTTAAAATCTACAAAGATAAAATGAACACTATTCTTGTCGGCACCGGCGAAAATGAAAATACTTTATCTTTTTATATAAAAAACGGGTTTGTGTATTCTCACAGAGTTGAAAACTATTTTGTTGAAAACTATGACCACCCTATTATTGAAAACGGCAGACAGCTAAAAGACCTTATTTATTTAAAACTGTCGTTTGGTCAGTTTTAGTTTCTGTTTTGTTGCCTTGTCCACCCTGTATGATTCACAGATTTTCTGTATGGATTTGTTGTATGTAAAATTATCAAGAACAGTGTTTTCCAAAAATTCCGTTGTCTTTTCCGGATACTTTGCAAAACATACGGAAATAAGCCATGCTACAGCCATCTGTGCATAATAGTATTCTGACCTGAAATCGTTAACAAGCCGGAATATTTTGTCTAAATATTCTTCCTTCACAAAATAGTTCAACATTATGACATAAGAAAATCTCTGTTCAAATTCTTTTTCAGAACCCGCATATTTTTCTGCAAGCCGCCAGATTTCTTTTTCATGAGTTTTTGTATATTTCAGACTGCAGCAAAAACTATCACATACAGACCAGTTTTTTATTTCAGGTATAAATTTTTCTATAGCTGCCGGAATATCAGAGTCTGTTTCTTTTAAAAGACCGGTAACCATTCCCTTTAGCATTGTCTCTTCCATGTATTTTGTTTCTGCATCAAGAAAAGCCTGCCAGCCGGTTTTATATATTTCTTTTGCAATTTTTCTCAGCAGGGGGAGTCTTACTCCGAGTATATTGTCCACCCCCGGAAGCAGTGATGCGGAAAATTTTTTATACTTTTCATCAGCTTCAAATTCCAGTTTTTTTCTTACTTTTTTACAAATACACATTTTCTTTTTTCCTGCAAATCTATTATGTTATTTTATTACAAAAACTTGCATGCTATACTCTGTAAAAAACAGAACGGACAAAGTATCGGATAAAATATTAAAGAAGAACATAAATATGCAAGACGAAAAAGCTTTACAACCGCAAAAAATACTTGTCAGGAAAGCAAGAGTTCATAATTTAAAAAATATTGACGTGGATATTCCGCTAAACAAAATAGTAGGAATAGCCGGAGTTTCAGGCTCGGGAAAGTCATCTCTTGCACTCGGGGTTTTATATTCCGAGGGGTCAAGAAGATATTTAGAAGCTCTGTCTACATACACAAGACGCCGGATGACCCAGGCGGAAAAAGCTCAGGTGGATGAAGTTTTATATGTGCCTGCTGCACTGGCACTCCATCAGAGACCGGGAGTTCCCGGAATACGAAGCACCTTTGGAACGGGAACAGAGCTGTTGAACAGTTTAAGACTTATGTACTCAAGACTTGCAAACCATTGCTGTCCGAACGGACACTATCTGGAGCCGACGCTTGCGGTTGCTGCAGAGCAGGAGCTTATTTGTCCGGAGTGCGGGGTTCATTTTTATGCACCGTCTGCAGAAGAGCTTGCTTTTAACAGTCAGGGTGCATGTCCTGTCTGTCAGGGCACGGGAATTGTCCGTACTGTTGACAAATCCACGCTTGTGCCTGATGAAAATCTGACAATTGATGAAGGTGCAGTTGCACCGTGGAATTCTTTAATGTGGACGCTTATGACTGATGTCTGCCGTGCAATGGGCGTCAGAACAGATGTTCCGTTTAAAGATTTATCGGAAAAAGAGAAAGATATAGTCTATAACGGGCCTGCTGAGAAAAAACATATTTTTTACAAAGCAAAAAGCTCCAATCAGGCAGGTGAACTTGATTTTACGTATTACAACGCTACCTACACGGTAGAAAATGCTCTTGCTAAGGTAAAAGATGAAAAAAGCATGAAACGTGTGGAAAAATTCTTAAAACAGGAAATTTGTCCGGACTGTCACGGTTCACGTCTTTCAAAAGCGGCAAGAATGCCGAAATTAAAAGGAATTACTCTTGATAAAGCCTGTACAATGACTCTTTCGGATTTAATAATATGGGTTAGAAGTGTTCCGGAGTCTTTGCCTGAGAAAATGCGGCCTATGGCGAAAAGTATATGCGATTCGTTTCTGAGTGCAGCGGGAAGGCTTATGGATTTGGGACTCGGATATTTGACGCTGGACAGAGCGGCGTCAACTCTCTCAACAGGTGAAAGACAGCGAATGCAGCTTGCCCGTGCTGTGCGTAACAGGACAACAGGGGTTTTGTATGTGCTTGATGAGCCGTCTATTGGTCTGCATCCCTCTAATATTGAAGGGCTTAAAGGTGTAATACACGATTTGATTTCTGACGGAAATTCTGTAATCCTTGTTGACCATGACACACAGATATTATCAGAATCTGACTGGATTATTGAAATGGGGCCGAAGGCAGGAAACGATGGCGGTTATGTAATAGCGGAAGGCACAGTCGCCGGTATAGAAAACAATAAAAAATCTTTAATCGGCGGTTTTTTGTCCGGTGACACAAAAGTTATCGTAAGAAATCGTACTGATGAAAAAGAAATTTTTTCTCAGGGGAAAATACATCTGTCAACAAATTCAATTCACACGGTAAAACCGCTTGAAGTCGATATTCCGCATGGAAAACTGACAGCGGTGACAGGTGTTTCCGGCTCAGGTAAAACAACAATGATACTAGAAAGTCTTATACCGGCTCTGGAAAACAGTATTGCAGGAAAAAAACTGCCTGAGCATGTTAAACAAATTTCAGCAGAAGGCATAAAACAGGTTAAACTTATAGATGCGACCCCGATAGGTATAAATGTCCGTTCAACAGTTGCTACTTATGCAAACGTTCATGACGAGCTCAGAAAAGTTTATGCAAAAACACCTCTTGCAAAAGAACGGGGATACAAGTCCGGTGATTTTTCATATAACACCGGTAATCTTCGTTGTCCGGCATGTGACGGAACAGGCGTAATCAGTCTGGATGTGCAGTTCCTGCCGGATGTTGAAATCCCCTGTCCTGACTGCGGCGGTTCAAGATATGCAAAAAGTGCATACGGTGTAAAATATAATTCATATTCTCTGCCTGAACTTATGGCTATGGATGTAAACAGTGCAATAAAAGTCTGCAAAGATTTGAAACTTGTACATCAGAGATTAAAAGTATTACAGGAACTCGGGCTGGGGTATTTGACTCTCGGAGAGCAAACTCCGGGGCTTTCCGGCGGCGAAGCGCAAAGGCTTAAGCTTGCCGGAGAGATGAGAAAAGCGCAGTCTGATACTGTTTTTGTTTTTGATGAGCCGACAATCGGGCTTCATCCTCTTGATGTACAGACTCTGTTGCAGGTGTTTCAGACACTTATAGAAAACGGGGCAACTGTTATTGTGATTGAACATGATCTGGATGTAATAAAAAATGCAGATTACATAATAGACATGGGGCCTGAAGGCGGCGAAAAAGGCGGAGAAATCGTTTTTGCCGGAACTCTGGAAAATCTGAGAAACTGTAAGCAGTCTAAAACCGCAAAATTTTTATAGAAATTGCTGTCCTTGTTATGCTGCTTTAATTTTACAAATTTTTAGCCGCTTCTTCATATTTTTTTTCCGGAAAAAGTTTTGCTTTTATTGCTTTTAGCCAGACACCCGTGTACGTACATATTATCATAGTAAGTACAAAGTAAAGATATGTTGTTTGCACAGGGTTGTAAATCCAGTAAATATCATGATTTGCCCGTTCTGTTACTGGAATACCGTTTATGTAAAGGAAAACAGCCGTGATGATATACATCACGAGAAGGTGGTTTGCCATGATGTGATAAGTCGTTTGGCCTACATGTTTTATAAAGCTGTTATCTTTGAAGTACGGATAAACAATATGAATTGTAAACAATGATGCCCATATTCCTGTCAGGCTTGTTAAGACCGGTACAAAAAGCTGCTCGTCAAATCTTGCCCACACGAGCACATAACTCAAACCTATCCCGTGTTCCGGATCATAGTCACGGTTAAACATCCATAATACAGCCTGAATTAACACCACTGTAAAAAACCATTTTACAGTAAAAATATCGTATTTGCCTTCAATATAATGAGTATAAAAATAGCCCAGATATACAAAAAATAAAGAAAACATCGTTCTTATAACAACAAGTACAAACGCATCAACCGTAACAACTTTTGTCAGCGGGATTGCCAGACAGCCAAGGACTGTGAAAAAAGCAAGATGAAAGAATTTATTATCTTTCAGTTTTTTCAGTGATTTAAATATGAACAGAAATGTTATCATTGTCATAAACAGCTGGGTCACAAACCACAGCGGACAGGACAGGTCAAACTGGTGGCCGTTTAAAAACGGGGTTATAAAAAAGTTTTTCAATGAAATTGGCATTCCCCAGAATTTTCCGGTCAGTTTTGCAATTAAAATCGTTACACACATATAAAATATACTGTACAAAAAATAAGGAACAAGAAGGCTTTTTACTCTCCTTTTCAAAAATGTATATGTGCTGTCTAAATATTTGTCTTTAAACAAACAGCCGGAGATAAAAAAGAATAAAGCCAGCTGGAACGAATAAGGCGGAAATATTCCAAGCAGTGAAAATTCCAGATGTCCTGATACAACAAGCGTGATTGCCAGTGCTTTTAAAAGGTTCATCTTATTTGAAAAAACTTCATTCATTCTTCCCCCTCCGGAGATTTGTCTTTAGCTTTCTGTATTTTCCATAAAACAAAGAAAACTTGCAATAAAAACACAGAATGTAGTGATAGTGGTATTGCTCAAAAATTAACCCGCAGAAAATTTAATTTCTGTATCCTGTGTTCCATTCTCCTGTACAGGCTTGAATAAATCAAAAAGAATATATGAAAATGGGGTTTTTTGCTAAAAATATTTTTCTTCACACCGGATAGATTCGTACTTCAATGCAAAATATTTTTTAAAACATTGCAAGCAAGAGTGAAGGCACCTTTTGCGGGTTCTGTGTCCGCCAGTGCATTGAGCATCATAAAGTCATGAATCGTTCCGTTTATTCTTACTGAAATAACTTTTACGTTAGCCTGCTCAAGTTTTCTTGCGTAGGCTTCGCCCTCATCTCTTAATACATCATTTTCATCAGTAATAATCAGTGCTGGAGGGAGCCCCTGTAAGTCTTCTAAAGCTGCTTTTAGCGGAGAGATGAATATAGACTCCCGTTCTTTTTTGTCCGGAGCGTATGCATTCCAGAACCATTCCATTGCTTTTTTGGTCAGCCAGGGACCGTCTTTAAAAAGTTCATAGGACTTTGTATCCATATCTGCATTTGTCACAGGATAAAATAATGCCTGCATAACAGGAAGCGGGGTGTTTTCTTTTTTTGCCATAATACATACCGCTGCTGCCATATTTCCACCGGCACTGTCTCCTGATATTGCTATTTTGTCCGGATTTATTTTTAATTCCGCAGCATTTTCCTGTATATATTGCAGTGTACCGTAAATCTGGTTCAGTGCCTTCGGGTATTTCTCTTCCGGAGACAGGCTATAGGAAGGAAAAACGATGGTTGTATTTGTACAGACACAAAGTTTTCTTACGAGAGTATCGTGTGTATTTTTGTCCCCCGTTATCCAGCCGCCTCCGTGTATGTATAGTATTGCAGGAAGGATTTCATCAGTGTTTTCGGGTCTGACAATTCTGATTTCTACTGTAGTCTCATTTTTTAGCTCAATTTTTTTATCCTGTATTTGTACAGAGATTTTTTGCAGAGAGCTGTTGTAATTTTCCTGAATTGTCAGGAGGTAATTTCTGGCTTCAACCGGTGAAAGTTTATATAATGGTGCGGCTGATTGTTCTTCTGTTTTTGTTATGAATTCTTCGGTTTCTGTTGTCAGGTTTGGCAGTTTTGATGAAGGTTCAGACATGGTAATTCCTCCTCTTTATTTTACATGCACTATAAATGAATTGTGCATTTATTACATTAGACGAATGTACCTGTCCGAAGGTATTCCGTTTTTTCTGTTTATATGTGTTGTTGTTCAAAATTACAGTAAATAAACTTTGCAGAATAAATTTGTCCGGATATTTCTATTCTTTTTTATCTGCAGCCGGTGCCGGATTGTTTTTGTAGCGGTACCACAAAAACATGTCTGTCAGCAAAAATGCAGTGTTTAGCAAATAAAGAAGGATAACAATATCTCTGCTGAAGAATATTTTATGTAATATTCCGCAGATATAACCAAGAAGAATAAGATAAGAAAATGTTATGCTTTTTCCGTGTACACATTTGCAGTTATATGTTTTATAGGCTGCAATAGGCCAGCTTACGCCAAAACATATCATCATACCCGCTTCAAAAATACTCATAACTCTCCTTTAATAAGTGTAGGTTGTACAATTATACAATAATTATCTCTCTGAAATTTTTTTATTCAATAAGGGCAAAAAAAATTTTTTTCTGTTTTGTTATATATGCAGAAAAAATAAGAATTTATGAAAATTATATTATTACCGTTTATAAAATATCATAATATGCAGACATTACCGCTAAAACACGGCGATAATTCCGAAAAAGTTCCCCGGAATAGCACTTTGCCGGAAGCATTTTATTTGCCGCCGGGTTTTGGGAGAACAAAAGTTGAAAATGAACTTTTGACTCTTCAGGGTTTGCACTGTCCCGTATGTGGTGTAAAAACACTGACTAAAGAAGAATATAATAAACTTGTCGAACAAAGTAAAAATATAAAAAATCCGGAGGAATATATTGATTTTCTGCAAAAAAACAAAGAGTATATTCCCAAAGTCTATTCAAAAATAATAAAACATGCGCAGGTTCAGGTTAATGAACACAATGTTAAAACAATGGATGAATTATTTACCGCTCTGTCAAGGGTTTCAAAATCAAGAGTAAAAACTTATCTGAGACGTTCGGCTGAAAGTTTTTTGTATATGGCAGAACACGGGGATTTTTCAGACAGCGACAGGCAAAAATTACAACAAGCTGCGCAGGAGCTTATCAAGCCGTATAAAAACCAGTCAATTATTAAAAAATATCCTTATTATTCTGAGTTGATAAACCGGAGTACTCTGTCAATGGACAGTCCCAGAAAGAGGGATATTTCTTATTCCTCAAGGGCAAATATAAAAGAAGCTTTTTTGTACAACATGTTATTTGCTTACGATAATTCAAATACCCCCTGTGGTAATCGTACTGAACAGATTACCGCTAAAATTTTTCAGCCTGTTTTAGCGAAAACAGGTAAAATATTTGAAAATTTGAGTAATAATTATTATGAAGATGTGAACAATATTTTCTTGTGTGCCGGATGCGAAAAAAGCCAGAACAGTGTTCTGGGCAGGATTAGAAAAAATCCTGATTCAGTATTGTATCTCAACAGGTATTTTCAGGAGATTGCGGACTTGATTGCTGATAATGCTATTGCGCTGCCTGCATCTTATGTGGTCAATCAGGCTAAAAACATAAAAAAAATGACAGGCTGCAACATTGATATACATGCATTGAATACAGTAATGAAAAATAAAATTTTCGACGAACGTCATAACAATCTGGATTTTGAAATATTGAATTTTGAAAATGTACCATGTGCCTGCTGTGGAATAACCACAATGACCCATGAGCAAAAATTGAAACTAATGGACGAAATTCTAAGTGCGCAAGATGACGAAGAGGTGTTCAAAATAATTGAAAATAATAAAAAATATTTGCGCCCCGAGTTTTTAGAAATATTAGATGAATATGAATATATTTATCATAAATTTCCGAATTTTTCACAGAAAGACATAATAGACATTCTGCAAAAAAAAATGAGTATGAATATGGATATACAGCTGATGACTATTGTCGATGTTATTAAATACAAAGCTGGCATGCTCAATCTTAGTGAAAATGACAAAAAACTGGTAAGTAAGTTTATTAATAAAACAAAAACATCTTTTATTAATAAAGAGTTTGAAAAATGGTTTCCGTATAAAGACTATAACATATTGATTGACGAAACATTGCTCAAAATGGACTCTGAGAAAAAATATAACCTTGCGAACAAAGCGAGAGGCGACATCAGAAACAAGCATATTCTTGAAACTATTTTGTATGTTCATCCTAATATTTTACAGAAAATGTCTCCGTTAAAAGGTATGGTGCAAAATATGTTTAAATATTCGGTAATAACCGCAGATCATGTTATTCCGAGAGATAGACGGGGCGGAAATGAGCGGTCTAACATCGCTGCATTCTGTAAATTTTGCAACCAGAAAAAATCAGATATGCTCTTAAAGGATTTTTACAGATTTAATCCGGAAATAAAACTAAATATGCAAAAATATATTGACAGAGTTGTTGAACTGATAAAAACAGGAGAGCTTAAGGGATATGAAGATTATCCGGCGAAGTTTGCAAATATTATAAGACGGCAGACACGTTTTGAAAGTCCGATAATCCTTCGTTTTTCAGGAATAGAAAAGAAAAATAAATAAAAAATAATTATTTAATCTGCCGTTTTAAATTGCTTTTTATTCCTGACAGCGGCCCGTTGTTCGGTGCACGGAAGTTCTGGTAATAGTTTTTGAGATATGTGAATGGAAATCTGGGAATCCAGCCGAGTTTTACGAACACAGAAAGTCCCTCCATTCCCTGAGAGAACATAAGTTCATCTATTGTGTCCTCATAAGCAGGTGAAATAGATGATAAAAGCTTCAGTGCATAGTCCGCAGCAGTTACAACTGAATATCCCGACATAATGCCTGTATTGACGACAAGATCCGTAACTTTTAAGTCCGTGCCTCTTATGCTGACTTTTCGTGTTCCCTCCGGCAGTACTTCATCTTTGTCAGTAATTTTTTCAAGTTCATACCATTTCCCTTCATACTGAATACGCATAATTTTCGGAGTTGGCATGTATATGTCGTCAAAATCGTTTGTGAGCAGAACTTCTCCGTTTGCGTCAATAATGCCGTATTTGTAATTTTTACAGGTAAGAAACATTTCGCCGAATAATGGTTCAATAGAGGAGTATTCAGGCGGTATGATGACCTGTCCTTCTTCATTGTATAGTCCGTAGTCATTGTCATTTCCGAGTTTTACGTATTTTCCGAAAACTCTTTCAACGTGCCTGTATCTGGGTTCTATTATGAAATTTCCGTCACAGTCCATCAGTCCGTATCTGTTTTTTTTCAGTGCAATCCAGGAGCTGTTTCCGACTCTAATTAGTATTTTATAATCAGCACCGGTAATGTTTTCGCCGTCTTTTGTTTTTAATCCGAATTTGCCCTCCTCACTGTATACTTCGATATCGGACATCTTATGCATAGTAACAAATGTGTTTTCGTCTGCTGCAAATACACAATTCTGTAAAAGGAAAATTAGACTTATTAATACAAAAATCTTTTTCATAATGTGATAATAGCATGATTTTAAAAAAATTGTTATGCTATAATTTTTATTGGCATAGGGTTGGATGGAAAAAATGAAAATATCAGGAAAAGTTAAGGTTTTAATATTTATAACAGTTTTTGCGATGGTTCTTGTTAGTATCCCCTTTGTTTTGTATTTAGAGGTTCTGCCGTATGCTGTTTCCAATAAAGATGTGCAAAATTATGTGGTAAAAACCGTTAAAGACATTACAGGAGCGGATTTACAGATTGAAAATCCGGAGCTGATTACCATTCTTTCTCCGTCCTTGAGCTTTAAAACCGACAAAATTTTACTTACCAGACAACAGGAAAAATTGCTTGAGATTGACAAACTTCACATAAATCTTTCATTTGCGGATATTTTAAGACACAGAATAGAGCTAAAAAAAGTCGGAATGGACTATGTTTTTGTTGATGTAAATAAACTTATGGCTATAGTTCCGCAGCAGGAGAAGAAAGAACAGAAAAAGAGCGACTGGACTGTCGGCTGGTTTAATTCTCTGTTTTACATTAAAAAACTGCAGATTCTCTATAAAGCCGAGCCTGATATGTTTGTCAAAGTTGATGGTAATAAGCTCATTATTTCTGATAAAAGAGAACCCAAATATGTACTTTTTCATTTTGACGTGAATATCAATAAAAATAAAGAACATTTGTTCTTTGCACTGGATGACAGAAAAAGTGTTTACATCAAAGACCGCAGGCTTAATATTGATAACTGTGTATTTGATATAAATAATTCCCGGATTTATATTAACGGAACTTCTGATGAAAAAAATAAACTCAATATAAATGTTGCTTCCCGCAATTTTGATCTGAAAAACGGAGTTTCATTGCTGGAGTCTAATCTCGTTGTTCCCAACGGAAAAGAAATGCTTTCTTTCTTTAAAGATATAAAGGGCAAACTGGATTTTCAGATTAATCTTTCAAAAGACGGGCTTAACGGAGATGTTTTTGTAAAACAGTCCTCGCTAAAGGTTATACCTGTAAACGATCTTCCAGTTACCGTCACAAAAGGGAAAATTCATTTAACACCGAAAACTATTTACTTAAGTGATTTCATCGGATATTACGGTAAAAATCCCGTAAAAAATAAGGTTACAATGACCGGCTCCATAAAGGATTACACAAAATCGGTCGACATGTATATAGAAGCATCCGGAAAGGCTACAAATGAACTGACAAAAGACTATATCTCGAAACTTGCCGGCTGTCCTCTCACTCTGATAGGTGATGCCGGAACAAAAGTTATTGTAAAATCTATTTACAACAAAATGGATATTACAGTCATGTCGAAACTGGCAAAAGGGCAGGATATTCTTGTCGCAGGTGCATCGCTCAGTCCGACCGGATGGGACAGAGCTGTCAAAGCTGACTTTCATTTTGAAAATAATATACTGGATATAAAATCAATAAATTACTATATTGCATCTGTTCTGGATAAAAATTCAAAAGGCGTGAAGCCGATATTGACAATAGACGGGGTGGTAGATTGTTCTACGCTTATAGTTAAAAGACTGGGGTTTGAAATACCAAACCCACTGCCAAGCGAATTTTTGAATGTTTTAATCGGACAGAAGCTTTTCAAAGGCGGTAAAATAGCCGGAAATCTACAAATGATTAACAATACCGGCAAGACTCCATACCTTGACGGAACACTCTCGATGGACAAAGTGCGTATTCCGAGCCAGCGTCTTTCTGTGAGAGAAGCGAAATTTACCACATCAAAAGATAATATACATATAAATGCATTCGGCCGTTTCAAACGTTCTGAATATAAATTCAGCGGCGATATAAAAAATGAGCTTATATTCCCTGTTGTGGTAAAAAATATACACCTGACTGTTGATAATATTGATGTGGAAAAAGTTCTGCTTTCTATGAATAAGCAGAACACAGAAGAAGTCAGCCAGGTGCCGACAAAAGTTTCCGAAGAAGAACTGGAGAAGGCAGAGAAAGAAAGTGATGATGCTTACACCTTTAATACAGGGCTTTTGATAGTTGAAAGATGTATTTTTGAGCTTGTAAAAGGAAATTATAAAGATATTACCTTCGGAAATCTGAAAGCAAACCTTACACTGGACAAAAACGGGATATTCGAGATACATTCCAATAGATTTGATTTTGCGGAAGGTATTTCGAGTCTGAAAGTCAGATGTGACCTTATGAGCCATAAATACAGCATCAGACTGGGTGTAAAAGATATAAATTCTGATTTGATTGCTACGACACTGCTTGCCCTGAAAAAAGAAATAACGGGTAAAGCTATGGGATTGATTGAACTAAACACTGATGATTCTTTTAAATTGAACGGCAGAATTCAGTTTGATATTCGTAACGGAACAATTCAAAAAGTCGGACTTGTTGAATATGCTCTGAAATTTGCTGCACTTTTCAGAAATCCTCTGGCTATGATTAGTCCGTCAACGGTTGTGGATCTGGTGAATGTTCCCGAGGGAGATTTTGAAAGAATACACGGTGATTTACAGATAAAAAATAATGTTGTTGAAAGAATCATGATAAAATCCTCTGCTTCTCAGCTCAGTTCGTTTATTATAGGCCGGTTTGACCTTGAGACCAGAGATGCAACGCTGAGAATATACACAAAATTCAGCAATAATAACAAAGGTTTTGCCGGATTTCTGAGAAATATTTCTTTGAACAGCCTTGCAAACAGAGTATCTTTCAATAATGATGCGGAAGCAAACTATTATGCTGCGGAAATTGCCCAGCTTCCGGATATAGATGCAGAAGAAAAAGACTGTCAGATATTTTTAACAAAAGTAGACGGAGATGTTGAGCATTTTAACTTCTTATCTTCATTGAAGAAGATAAAATAGAACAGTTTTTTCTGTTTTGACTTATCTTTTTTACTTATACTCTGTACCCCGGGTGCAAGAATGACTTAAAAAGCAGTGTATTCAAGCTGTGCGGCAGGTATATTGCATGGAATTTTGTCGCAGTTTCAATATCTGCAAAGGGTGAGAGGCTGCTCAAGCTGTATATATATCGGTGTTCCTGCTTTGACTTTGTAATGCAGACCGGGAGTAAAAATCCCCAGCAGCAGTCCGACACCTCCGCCTATCGGCATACCGAATGCCATTGCTCCTACACCGACTGCATTTCCAATGTGTCCGAGACAGGCTGACCCTATTGCCGCACCGAGTCCGGTGCCTATACCGAACATACCGGTTGTATATGCGGCTGCTTTTCCTACTGCGCCAAGTGTTGATTTTTTGAGTTCGTTATTTTTTGCATAAGGTAATGCACAGATGTCTATTGTTCTTCCGTCCGGCAGATTTATTTTGTCGAAAACTATACAGACTTTTGCATTTCTGTTCATCCATTTTGGTTTTTCAATGTATTTTATTGTACCGGTTATTTTTGTACAGGGAGGCAAAAGACAGCGTCCTTCCCTTGTCGACAGGCCCTCCTCAAGACAAAAATCTATTATATCCCCGCATTGAACGGTTTTTGAGTTGAAATCGGAATTGAAAGTTATTTTTAATACATTATGCGGAAGGATAATCGCTGCAGTTGGTGTGATTTTTACAATATTCACGGTGGACTCTTTATACTGCTGCAGATGTTCGATTATGAAAGGTTCCTCTGTTGTGCAATCTGCCAGCACAAAGTTTTGCATAAATAACATTATGAGAATTATGCAGATGATTTGTTTCATAGTTAAAAATTACAACACGTGTTGAAATTTTTAATCGGGCATTTTATCACGCATAAGACCGGTTATAATTGTTTGTATAATAGTAATACATTAACCTAATGAACGAGGGCATCAGCAATATGCGGTTCGATTGGCGGTTTGACAGAGAGGTTCATTTCGTAGTCGAGTATTCTTTTCACAACAGCTCTGTCTTTTTCCGGCATGTCCTCATCAGGGTTAAGACAGTATAGCAAATCAACAAGCTCCGGCGGTTCTTCTGATTTTGCCGCATTTTCTTGCATCCAGTCTTTAATGTTATCAAGATATTCTTTGTATAGTGTATTAATGCGTGAAAGATTGAGATGTTTTTTTGCGGAAATATCTATTTCTTTTTTCAGTGAAAAGCTGTCATAGTGTCTGTTTTCTGAGGGGAATTTTTTTACGAGCCTGAAAAGTTCTATATTGTTGCACAATTCTTCATAAGACATCCGGTACACCTCGATGTTTCCGGTAGCTTCATATAATACGTCGGCAAGTGCCTGCTCCATTGCGAGAGTATATAGTTTAACAGGTCCCATCATGACATTTTTCGGAAAAACCATCATCGGCATATGCTCAGTTGTATTTTTCCGTTTTTTGCAGGCTGTTTTTTCAAATTCATCTACGGTTATTTGCGAACTGATTCTTAAATGTTTTGCTATTTCATTGAAATATATATCTAAAAAGTTTTTTGGAAGAAAATCCATTTTTTCCCCGTATTTAAATTTTGCCTGTTTGAGCTTTTCTTCAAATCCTACACCGTGCAATTCCAGTGCGCAGGGAATATTTTTCAAATTTTCGGGCATTCTGTTTTTAAATTTTTCATACATTGCGGATTTAATTTTTTCAGAAAAAAGACTGTTAAGTGAAAACAACGGCAGAATTGATTTTCCGTATGTCTGTAAATACTCTTTCAGTTCGCTTTCTTTATCCTGCGGGCTGAAATAATAATATACTACTGCATTCAGTTCGTTTTCAGTCATATCTTTTTTGTAAACATCATAAAGATATGCTATCTTTTTGGCATCTATTTTTCTGCTTTTTACCGGAAATTCAAAATATTCATTCAGCTGGTGTGACTTAATTCTTATTACTTCTGAGCCGTGATAGATGTTGTACAGTATTGTTTTCAGGTCAGTAGTGGAAAGTTTGTATACATCAGGATTTTTCAGACAGTCAAAAGCAACTGAAGCCATAGCTGCTTCTATTGCACGGCTGATTTTTGCGGATTTGTGTGTTTCTGTTGTTCGTATTTTAGCGGAATATGCTTCTTCTTCAGGAGTTATATATTCTCCTTTTAACTGTTTTGTCCAAATTCTAACAAACTCCGGAGAGTTTTCCTGAATTGTATCAAAGAAGTCTTTCCAGTATTCTTCCGGCATGTCCATAACGCCCAGACGTCCGTGGCTTTTGTATAAATCAATAAAATCTTTCATGTATTCAGGGCGTTCCTGCGGATTTTTTGTGTTTGCGGGTTTTTTAGGATAACTATTTTGTGTTTGGAGTTTTGCGAGTTCTTTTATCCGCTGGTTTTTATCCCTCATTATCTGTTTTTTTAGTTCTTCAAAAGTGCCTCTTTTGATTGCTGTATTTACTTTTTCCTGTGAAATCTTTATATTATTGCCCAGTGATGTAGCGTAATCCGGATATTTGAACCAGAATTCCGACATAATTTGAGACTGAAAACTGCTGAATTGTTCTGAAGAATACAGGATATCAGCCGGTTTGTATATTTGTTTTTCCCTGAGAAAAACGGATAAATCTTTTATCAAATCCATGCTGTGGTTCCATGCATCTATCATTGTGTATCTTAGCGGTTCTAAACCTGATTTCATTTTTGAAACATAGTCTGTTTTTTCTGCAGCAGTCATTTTTGACCATCTGTCCGTTAGCCGCTGCATACGTTTCAGGTGAAGAGTATCTTTTTCCGCTTCTGTCAGGTTTGCTTCGAATAGCTTAAGATTGTTTGATGCCCATTTTATAAACAGTTCATCTCTGCTGAGCTTTAATGAACCGGTTTTTGTATGTTGTTTTTGTTTTGTATTCGTTTCTGTTTCTGTTTCTGTTGTTTCTTGCTCTGGTTGGCTTTTTGATTCTTTAGTCTGCTGTTTTTTAAAATCTTTCAACAGCTCAATAGCCGTCAGCTGGTCTGCAATCATATCAAGCTTCTGATTATTCGTAAATGAATTCCACCAGTTTTCGAATTTTTCAACAGATTTTTTTGCACGTGCGGTTCTTTCCTCTGAGGAAAGAGAGTCCCAAAAATTTCTTTGTCCACGGGCGATATTTTCCCCGACAGCATCCGAATAGCCGTCTCTAGTATATCTGAGTGACTGCTGATATTCAAACGGCGGCATTTGTATGCCGAGTGATTTTAGTGTGGAGGAGTAAATGTATTTTGCGTCTTTATTTTTAAATTTAAAATCAGCTTTAAAATCTTCATTCAGGTCGTTTTCTAAATCTTTATTGATTTCGTCTATTGTTTTGGTTTCAAGAAAAACTTTTTTTACCAGATAGACCGTAAAATCAGAATTGTCTTTCAGTATAGAGTCGCCTGAAAGAGCAAGGAGTTCTGCATTTTCTTTGAAAGACTGCAAAATTCCTCTTGTTGCTTTTGAGTTTTCAGGTTCTATCAAATCTGAAAACAATTCTTCATCCGGAAAATAATTTTTTATATCATGTACATTTTTTGCATCATTTAGTTTTGTGAATGCTCTTTGTTGAGCCTGAGCAGGGGTGAGAAGAGATTTGTCCTCGAGTGCGGATACGTATCTTCTGACAGTTAACGGCATTCTGTTCTTATTCGCTTCATAAAATCTATCCAGCCCTTTATCTACTCTGGATTTGAAGGCAATCAAATGGTCATTGAACTTTGACTGCAAAAGATGTGAATCTTCTGTTTTTGACGGTGTATTCTGTTTTTTTGCTGCGGTTGTTTCTTTGCGTCGGATTTGGGTATTTATGGTAGAAATATGTTCAATACGCATGGTTGATAATCCTAAAACTTTCACGGTCTAATTAAAACTGCTAAACAAGAAAAATTGCCATAATGGTGAAATTTTTTTACAAATTTTTTAACACATAAAATTGGCAGAGAATATTGAGTTTAGAAGAGTGTAAATTACCCGCAGATTACCCGCTGTGATTTTAGTTTTCATTTATTATACCGGGCATTTTTGTTTGCCGATGCATTGCACGGATACTTGTTGTTAATTCGTTTGCAAAAGAGTTTATTTCACCTCGTAACTTCATAGCTTGAACATTTACTTATACACATTTACTCTTTATTGTTGTTGGTAAAAAGTCAAAAAAATAACAAAATATATAAAATACTGTATTTATACATATTTGTAAAGAATTGTAAAACGGGTATTAAATAAGAGCAAGTTCTGCAAGCAAAATTATTTAATAAATATATCAAAGTGTTTAGTGAAGAAAGGTGGTAGTTAATGAGTATTTCTTTTTCAAATGCTCCGGCATTTGCAGGTGTTGCTAGGAACAATTTTACGGATTTTAGTGAATTTGGTGATTTTAATTTTAATGAGAAAAAAATAAGCAGACAGGTTGGCAATGTCAAATCAGAGGTTTCAGAACTTTATTCTGATGGCAAACTTCAAAATAAGACTGTAAATACGTATTATGTTGACAGCGTTACTCAGCAAAAAGACCCAAATCGTCCAATGAAAACGACTACTTATCATTACAATAATTCCGGTGTTTTGAAAAAAGCAGAAATGAAGAAAGAATGTACCAACTTACGCAATGAATATAAGTTTGAAAAAACTAAAATAGGAAATAATAGTAAATGGTTCAATTCTTATTTAAAGTTGCCTGATATGACGACCCTGGCATGTACTGACGGTACAATAAAATATGCTAATTTCGAAGCAGCTTTAGATGGACTTCAAACAAAAATAAAAGACCTGCCAAAACATGCACAAAATATGTTTTATGCTGGACTCGATTTTCTAATGGAAAATATTAAGAAGATAAGATAAACAAATAAATATTTCAATATATAATGCCCTGTGTAAGAAATTATGCAGGGCTTTAAAAGCGATTATAACGAAAATACTCTTGATAACATAAACAAGCAAATCAAATCGCTTCAACGCCGCATAGAAGGGCTGTATCTTGATAAACTGGACGGGAAAATATCAGAGGAATCTTGGGAACAGAAAAATAATGAGTGGCAGGCAGAAAAAGAAAAATTGGGCAATCAAATTCATGCGATGAATAATGCAGACAAAACATTTTATGAGGGGTCGAACTTGCTGCTAAATTTCTGTAAAGAGGCTCCACGCTTGTATAAAAGCAAATCAATCAAGATAAAAAAACAAATTTTATCTTTGTTAGGCTCGAACTTTTTATACAAAGACGGAAAGCTAAGTATAGAGCTAAATTCCGTGTTTTACAATCTGCTTGAAATTCAAAAATCAACAAAAAATAGCATAGACTGGGTTCGACTGAGCGACGCTTGCGTTGCGATTACAGATTTTTAGCGATATGGAGGTCACT
>CALUTO010000008.1 GCA_944323735.1 Candidatus Gastranaerophilales bacterium | reverse complement strand
TCCGGGTGTGAGCAGTTTGAGAATTTTTTATTCACGATTTTTCCGACTTTAAAATTCAATAAAATCAAGCCTTTCGGCGAAAAATCTCAAACTGGCTGTTTTTCTCAAACCGGACGGAAAAATATATACATGCAAAAAAATGTGCAAACCCTCTTTTGTATTAGCTTTGGGTGAGGTGGGATTCGAACCCACGACCAATTGATTAAGAGTCAACTGCGCTACCACTGCGCCACTCACCCGTAGATTATTTAATTGTAATTACCGCTGCGCTACCTTCCTCTCCTCAAAAATGACGTTTAGTCATTTTGCATCGGCAGAATGTTACTTACCGGAAAGGTTGTATTAAGTTGTTAAACTGTTTGCGTTGGCGTCAGCCGTTACCTGCCATAGCTGTTTTATCTTGGAATATTGCTTTACGTTTTCAAACTGTTCGCTTTGTTTTGCCTGCGGCAAAACTGTCACACTCTTTTTCGACGTATCTTCGGCATTTTTTTACTTCGTTCAGTCAGCCTGTGCAAAATTCGCCCGGCAGATAAGTATTAAGTTGTCATATTTTGTGCCGACAATTTCTCTATAGCACGCAGATACTTAGTATCTGGTTTAGCATGTCTCCATTTTAAACTTGCAGCCTGCAAATTTTAACGGAGTTTTTCTGTCTCTTTTAAAAATAACTTTAGTTATTTTCTTATCGGCAGAGGCTCACAAAATGATGAGTCTTTGGATTTATTATACCTGCGACAAAACTAAATTTCAATTTTTTTATTTTTTCTTTCCTGTGAAACTTTTTTGCACATTTGGGCAAATTCTTTTTTGTATTCGGGATATTTTTTCCAGAAATATTTAAAAAATTTTTTGTTAATGTGTTTTTCAGTATCGTTATATGGTTCATGGTTTATATATTTAGGTATTAGTTTGCCCATTTCCGGAAAATGTGCCATTTCTTTTGAGATAGCCAGCTTTATATGCGGCAGTCTGCTCCAGACTTCTCTGGTAAACTTGCCGATTTTTTCTTTGCGTTCCGGATTTTGTAGGTCGTATTGTTTTATTCTCTGAGACTGATTTTTCCGGTATATTTCGGACTTGTTGGATTGGGCGGCCTGTTTGTTGTGTGCATACATTCGTTCAGGATATCTTTGGTTAAAATTTCTGGTTTTTTGTGCAATAATTTTATTTTTCGTCTCATCAGAAGAATACAGGAGCGTGAGATAATTTTTTTTAAACGTTACAAATCGTATTTTATCCTTTAGCCAGTCAAACCCGTTTTTGTTTACAAATCCCAATTCCCTTGCTATTTCGTGCTGCGGTTTTAGCTTGCCGTAATATCTTTGTAAAATTGTGAGCGACAAATCTTCAAGCGGTACTGTAAGATTTTTGAGGTGTTTTGAACGTGAATGTTTGAAAATTGAAGCATCCAAAACTTCTCTAAATTCCGGAAACATGTTTCTTGCTTCATCAAGATTTTTGCAGCTTAAAAGTCCTTTATACGTTTCAATGTGCAAATCGTATAATGTTGGGTGTTTCCCTTTCGGGTGCGTTTCTATTATTTTTTTTGCAGCCATATATACTCTTTGCGGCAGCATATAAGGATATTTAGACACTGCATATTTGAGTGTAATATCCTTAGCCGCAGAAAAAGACGGAGGTGTAATTCCGGAAGATGGGATGTTGTAACAAGGATTGATTTGCATAAAGCAGTTAAATCATGAAAAATTTTTCTTTTGATAAAAATTTCTGTTAAATTAAGAATTGTTAAGCTTTAATATCTTGTGTACAGCTTGTACAATTCCTGACTTTATGCTTTAATTGGTGTGTATGAGGATATACGGGTGCCTTTACCGGCACTAAGCCGTAACATACTAGATTGAATGAGGATTTGATGGAAAGAACATTTATGGCAATCAAACCCGACGCAGTCAAAAGAGGACTCATCGGAAGAATTATTAAAAGAATTGAAAACAAAGGCTACAAAATTGTCGCTATGAAAATGCTCCAGCCCACACTGGAAATAGCAGAAAAACATTATGCCGAACATAAAGGCAAACCGTTTTATCATGACCTGATTAAATACATTACCTCAGGTCCGATAGTTGCGATGGTAGTTGAAGGGGAAAATGTAATCGAAGGTACAAGGCATATGATGGGTTCTACAGTGCCGAATTCAGCTGAAGTTGGTACGATACGAGCTGATTTTGGCATGACAAAAGAATGCAATGTTGTGCACGGTTCAGACAGCATAGAGGCTGCAGAGCGTGAAATAGCTATTTATTTTAAGCAGGAAGAGCTTTGTGAAAGCTGGAAAACCATGATGGAGCTTGTTCTTGAGGCCCAGCATTCGGAAGAATCTCCCTGTGCAGGCGTATAATATATGAAATATTTCAGTTATGAGCTTTTAAAAGTTGATAAAAAGACCGGAGCAAGAGCCGGTCTTTTGCATACTCCTCACGGAGATATAGAAACTCCTGTATTTATGCCTGTCGGCACAAATTCTACCGTGAAAATGCTCACAAATTATCATCTCAGAGAAACAGGTGCGCAGATTATTCTTTCTAATTCCTACCATTTGTTTTTGAGACCGGGAAATAAGCTCATAAAAGAATTCGGCGGCTTGCATAAATGGATGAATTGGGATAAACCTATTTTAACCGATTCCGGAGGTTTTCAGGTTTTCAGTCTGGCAAAACTCCGTGATATTACCGAGGATGGTGTAAAATTCACAGACCCCAAAACAGGTTCAAAATATTATATAAATCCTGAAATATCAATGGAAATCCAGCAGGATTTAGGTGCTGATATCGCAATGGCTTTTGATGAATGTGCTCCGTATCCCTGTTCTTATCAGGAGGCAAAAGATGCAATGGAACGTACGCACAGGTGGCTTGAACGCTGTTTTAAGGCGCATACAAGAGAAGATCAGGCTTTGTTTCCTATTGTTCAGGGGGCATTTGAAGATGATTTACGTATAGAAAGTGCAAAAGTTATTTCTTCTTTTGACGCTGTCGGGTATGCAATCGGCGGGGTGAGTGTCGGAGAACCGCCGGAAATCAAAAACCATCTGGTTGAATTGACTGCACCGCTCCTGCCTGAAAACAAACCAAGATATCTTATGGGTGTCGGCACTCCTGAAGATTTGTTAGACGGAGTATTGCGTGGTGTGGATATGTTTGATTGCGTCATGCCTACCAGAAATGCACGGCATGGTTCATTCTTTACATGCAGCGGACGTAAAATTATAAAAAATAAAGAGTTTGAACGTGATTTGCTTCCGCTTGAGGAAAGCTGCAGCTGTTATGCATGCAAAAACCACACACGTGCATATATAAGACATCTTTACAGGGTTGGAGAAGCCACTGCTGCGATACTTCTTTCAATTCACAATACAGAATTTTTGATTAATCTTATGAAAGAAGCACGTAAAGCAATTTTTGAGGACAGATTTGAAGAATTTTATAAAGATAAAATGGACAATCTGTAATATGAAATACATGTATTTATCTTACACAAATACCGGCATTTTTCAGTGATTTTTTCAATTCCGGTACAGGCAGTGTCCCAAAGTGAAAAATAGAAGCCGCAAGAGCTGCGTCTGCATTTGATTTTTCAAACACGTCAACAAAATGCTGCGGGTCTGCACCTGCACCGCCGGATGCAATGACCGGAATATTTGTATTTTCAACAACAAGCTTTGTCATTTCTATATCAAAACCGTTTTGTGTGCCGTCTGCGTCCATAGATGTCAGCAGGATTTCTCCGGCACCGTTTTGTTCAGCTTTTTTTACCCAGTCAATAAGTTTTATTCCGGTGTTTTTTGTGCCTGCATTAATAAAAACATAGTATTCATCATTTACTTTTTTTCCGTCAGCAGCAACCACAATGCACTGTGAGCCGAAATAAGAGGAGGCTTCGCTGATTAATTCCGGATTTTTAACAGCAGCGGAATTTATTGCTACTTTGTCAGCACCGGCTGAAAGGATGTTTCTCATATCATTTATTGATTTAATCCCGCCTCCGACCGTGAATGGAATAAATACCTGTCTTGCAACAGCTTCAACCATTTTCAGCGTAGTCTGTCTGCCTTCGTTTGTGGCAGTGATATCGAGAAATACAAGTTCATCTGCGCCTTCATCGCTGTATTTTTTTGCAAGTTCAACCGGATTGCCGGCATAGCGGAGATTTTCAAAATTTATTCCTTTTACTGTCTGTCCGTTTTTCACATCAAGACACGGGATAATTCTTCTGGCTAACATATTTTGTATTCCTGACTGTTTTTCAAATTTATTTTAATTTTAGACTATGTTTTTTCCGTTGTCTATGTTTGTCAATTTTTTTGAAAAAAAGCAGACACTAAAAAAGTTTTATATAATAAACAGATTTGTAAAAATTGTGTAAATATTTATCATTCATTCTTTTTATACAATTATTTATTTCATCAACAATTTTTTTTCTGAATTATGGCTTATATCGTGATTTCAAAGAGCCGGAAAAAAGTTTTATTGGCGCAGATAGTGTTTAATCAGCGGCAAAAATTTATATAGTACAAAAAACGCCTGATATTTCAGGCGTTTTTATATTTCGTATTCCGTTGTTTCATCTATTCTTCATTTTTATTTTCTTCGTTATCATCTTCTTCCCGCATGCTTGCTTGAATTTCAGGGCGTTCGTTGAGTGCGTCAATAAAATGATTGTATCTTTCCATTCTTAGTTTCAGCCAGGACAGCATTGTATCGGAACCGTATACTTCAATAATTCTTGTTCTGGAAAACTGTTTGTAGGTGCGGTTGTAGGTTTCATCAATGTAAGTTTTGCACTTGCAGTTAAGCTCTTCGATTAAATCATAAAGAGTTTTTAACCAGGCCGGCTCTACATGAATTTCATTTACTTTGTACTCAAGAATCATAGTGCTTCCCTTGCTTTCTATTATTACTTCTAGTGACGACTTATTCTGTTGGGGGGTAGGTCTCTTAACATTATTTGTATCGGCTGTTTTTGTAAAAACTTTATACAAATTTGTTATATTTGTAACATTTGTTTACAAATTTCATGTGTTTGTGTTATCCCCGATTAAAGCGTAACCGGATGAAAATACTCTGTATAAGGCGGATAATAATCTTTTTGCAACACTATTTAAATTTTTTAATTTTTATTTTGAAAATCAAAAAACTTCATTCACTTTATTTTAAATTTTTTATTTTTGTGCAAGAATTTTTATAAGATAGCACAATTGCTGTTTATTTGTAGTAAATGATATAGATAAAAGGAAAAAACAAAATGGCAAGACAAGTTCCCTTAGAACGGGTAAGAAACTTTGGTATCGCTGCTCACATCGATGCAGGTAAAACCACGACAACCGAACGTATCTTATTCTACACAGGAAAAACTCACAAAATCGGTGAAGTTCACGACGGTGCTGCCGTAACCGACTTTATGGATCAAGAACGTGAACGTGGTATTACTATTCAGTCAGCTGCTGTTACAGCTATGTGGAAAAATCACCAGCTGAACATTATCGACACCCCCGGTCACGTTGACTTCACAATCGAAGTAGAACGTTCTCTCCGTGTATTAGACGGTGTTGTTGCTGTATTCTGCGCAGTAGGCGGTGTTCAATCCCAGTCTGAAACTGTATGGAGACAGGCTAACAGATACGAAGTTCCGAGAATGGTTTTCGTAAACAAAATGGACAGAACAGGTGCAAACTTCTATCGTGTAGTTGACCAGTTGAGAAACAGACTTAATGCTAATGCTCATCCTATTCAGCTTCCGATAGGCTCAGAAGATAAATTTACAGGTATTGTTGATTTGATTGATATGAAGGCTCATATCTATACAAATGACCTCGGTACGGATATTAAAGTTGAAGATATTCCGGCAGACATGGCAGATAAAGCAAACGAATACCACGCAGCTTTAGTCGAAGCAATTTCCGAACATGACGATGATTTGATGATGAAATTCCTTGAAGGTGAAGAACCGACAATGGAAGAACTCAAAAAAGTTCTGAGAAAAGCTACCTGCGAAAACAAAATCGTTCCGGTATGCTGCGGTACTGCTTTCAAAAACAAAGGTGTTCAGCTTCTGTTAGATGCAGTGGTTGACTATATGCCTTCTCCTGTTGATGTTAAAGCTATCGAAGGCGAACTTCCGGACGGAACAAAAGTAGAAAGACATTCATCAGAAGACGAGCCTTTTGCTGCACTTGCTTTCAAAGTTATGACTGACCCCTATGTAGGTCGTTTGACTTTCTTGCGTGTATATTCCGGAAAGCTCACAGCAGGTTCTTATGTTCTAAATGCCACTAACGGTAAAAAAGAACGTATCTCAAGACTTGTACAAATGTATGCTGACCAGAGAAACGAAATTCAGGAAGTTTACGCAGGCGATATTTGTGCGGCAGTAGGTCTTAAAGATACTACTACAGGTGATACTCTGTGTGATGAAAAAGCACCGATTATCTTAGAAAAAATGACATTCCCCGAGCCTGTAATTTCAGTCGCTATTGAACCGAAAACAAAAGCTGACCAGGATAAAATGGGTATTGCTCTTCAGAAACTTGCAGAAGAAGATCCGTCATTCAGAGTTAAATCTGACACTGAAACAGGTCAGACTATTATCTCGGGTATGGGCGAACTTCACCTGGATATCATCGTAGATAGACTTTTAAGAGAATTTAAAGTAGATGCTAACGTTGGTAAACCGCAGGTTGCATACAGAGAAACCATCAGAGGTACAGCTGATCAGGATTCTAAATTCATTCGTCAGTCAGGTGGTAAAGGTCAGTACGGTCACGTTAAAATCAAAATCGAACCTGCTGAAGAAAATGCCGGATTTGTATTCGAAAACAAAATCGTCGGCGGTGCTATTCCGAAAGAATACATTGAACCTGCAAGAAAAGGTATGGAAGAAGCACTTGAAGGCGGTATCATAGCCGGCTTCCCGATGATTGACGTTAAAGTTACTCTATACGATGGTTCATATCACGAAGTCGACTCTTCTGAAATGGCATTTAAAATTGCCGGTTCTATGGCTATCAAAGAAGGTACTAAGAAAGCAAGACCTTGCATTCTTGAACCTATGATGAAAGTAGAAATCGAAGTTCCGGAAGAAAATACAGGTGATATTATCGGTGATATTTCATCAAGACGAGGACGTGTTGAAGGTATGGAAATCATCGAAGGAACAGGTATTCAGAAAATCCGTGCAATTGTTCCGCTTGCTGAAATGTTCGGATACGCTACTGACATCCGTTCAAAAACTCAGGGACGCGGTACATTCTCTATGGAATTCAACAAATATGAACAGGTTCCCTCAAATATCGAAACCGAAATCATTTCTAAATCAGGCGTAAACGCTTAGTTTAGTAAATATAAAACAAAAAGACCTTATCATTTTGATAAGGTCTTTTTTTATTCCTGTAATAATAAACTGACAATGCTGTCGCTTATAGGATAATTACAGCATTCTTCATCATATAAAAATACGGGTGTCGGGTTTGCTTCAAAAAATACATATTCGCCTTCCGGTGTTTTTTTCATGTCTATACCTGAAAACACAAGATTTAAAATATTATTTATATTAAAACATTCACGTTCTATATTATCAGGCAGCTTTACCGGAACACGTTTTGCATTTTCTTCTGCTCTGAAATCGATTTTTTCAGAAGGTATTTCTAAAGCAAAAATCTTATCTTTTACGACATAAATTCTTGTGTCGGTTCCTTCTATAAGTTCCTGCGCTGTCACCGGAGAATTTGAAAGAGCTGCAAGATTTTTCTTCGTTAGTTTTTTGTCAGTAAGAATTTCTGTATTTGCCCAGCCTCTTACAGGTTTGTATATTACTTTTTTGTTGTTTTTTTCATAAAAATTAATTAGTTCGTCAGCATCATTTGTAATAATCGTCTCAGGGATTCTTATGCCTTTGTGTTTCATAAGTTTCAGTATATATCCTTTGTATCTGTGCATTTTAACCGACTCATAAGGATTTACCTGTAAACAGTTAAGGCATCTGAAAAAAGACCCGAGTGCCGCTTCAATATTCCAGTAAACTATTTCTTGAAGGAGTTTATCGTTTTCTGGTTTTGTGCGAACTCCTTCTGACCATCTCCAGTATGCAGAAGAAATATCAGAAAAAGGAATTTTATTTTTATTTGAATTTTCCTGTATATAGCCATTTGTGTTTGTATTGGCGTCAAATGTAATTTTTATATCATATGGATACTTTGTTGTATCCAGCATTATAACGTTTGCGTTGCGTTCACACAAACGTTTTTTCATATCCATTGATGATTTGTCTTTTTCTGCACCTATTAGTAAAATATTCTTTTTCATTTTATTATACTAACCTGTTTGTTAAGTAATGTTAACCCCCGAAATAGTGTATTTAAAAGTATTTTTTTAAAATTAAAATTTATTAATTAAAAAATACTAAAGATGTTGAAAAGAAATGCCGATATATATAGAGTCACAAAAACAGGAGAATGATATGAGTGATTATTTTTTAGATTATGTGAGAACAAACAACAGGTTTAACTACAATACAAAAGGACAGGAGCGTGCCGGTAATACAGAAAACGAACCCGTAACACTTGCTTACCCCAGTGACGATGCAGTTGGCGAAAGCCCTTCAACCGAACATCAAGATGGCATAATGAACACTGAAGAAATCTCTGTTAAACAGGAAATTGCCGCATTGTTAACCATGTTTTTGGACGCATTATTGAGCCTTTTCAAAGGCGACAATAATAAGCCTGCAGATTCTTCCTCAGGCAGCAACGATTCTTATGATGACCGGCCTTCGACAGAACCTGATTATAGTTCAGGCACTCCCGCAACACTCGCTTACCCGAGTGATGATGCACCTGGTTCATCCCCGTCAAATACGCCTGCTACAAAGGCATATCCGAGTGATGATGCAGTCGGCGGTTAAAAGAAATCCGGAAAAATGTCCGTTTAAATATAAAACGGACATTTTTTATATAAAAAGTGCAGATTGAAAAATAGAGATAAAAAAAAGGGAGTTTTAAACCTCCCGTATTTCCCCATTTCTCCGTATATTAAAGTTTCAAAACCTTAATATTCGATACCTTGTCTTGCCATAACACCTATATCAAAGTAGTGTTTAACCGGTTTCATCTCTGTAACAAGATGCGCAAGAGCAATCAGCTCGGGATGAGCGTATCTTCCGGTTAAAACTATTTCAAGGTTTTCCGGCTTGTTTAACAGAACTTCTTTTATCTCTGAAACTTTTATCATGTTCATTGCTGCGCATATATTAAGTTCATCAAGAATGATAAGCTGGTATTCTCCGCTGTTGATAGCTTTTTTGGCGTATTCCCAGCCTTTTTTTGCTTCTTTGTAATCTTCCATACAGATATTGTGTTTGTAAACAACTCTGTCCATACCGCACTGAACAACTTTAAAACGATCACCGAAATTGCATGCAGAAGCTATTTCTCCGTATGTAGTTCCCTGATCACCTTTAGTAAACTGGATAACAAGAACTTTCCAACCGTGTCCCAGGGCTCTTAGTGCCAGACCCAAAGATGCTGTTGTTTTACCTTTTCCATCGCCAGTGTAAATTTGAATGTATCCGTGTTCTAACAATGTAATTTCCTCCGGTTAGCAGGCTTCTCATCCTATCTAACATTATAAACCTATCTTCAATTGTTTTTATCGATTAAATGATGTAAATCTCAAACCTATATCATTTAATTTTTCGGTACTAAAATCTACCCCATAAAACTATCGGGTTTCTCCCTCCGAACGATTTTTTATTTTTTATAAACTCAAGAATTAATCTTTGGAATTAATCACCTCGAATGTATTATTTATATTAAAACAAAATTTCGATTAGTGGTCAATTTTACACTTAAGCATGCTTTTTATTTTACAATTTTACTATTGTAGCAAACCTTAAAATCCTTGCCAATAAAGTATTTTTGTTAATAAAAAAAACTTTTACAATATTTTTTTTTATAATTCTTAATGAACACTTGAAACCATGATGAACACGCAATCATCGTTATTATTAAATAAATATTTTAAATTAATTATTTTTAATTTTTTATAGCTGTCAAGTGTTTTGAATAAATTATTTGTTTATATTGAAACTTATTGTCAAAAGTTTATTTTCGTATGATAATTAGGTTAAGTATGGTTAAAATGTTCAGGCAAAAACAAAGGAGAAAACTATGCCAACAACTATTGAAGACGTAAAAGCAAGACAAATTCTTGACTCAAGAGGAAACCCGACTGTTGAAGTCGATGTAACATTAGCATGCGGCGTTGTCGGCCGTGCGGCTGTTCCTTCAGGTGCTTCTACAGGTATTTTTGAAGCTCTTGAAATGAGAGACGGCGACAAATCAATCTATTGCGGAAAAAGTGTTTTAAAAGCAGTAGAAAATGTTAATACAATTATTGCTCCCGAACTTATCGGAGAAAATGCAGCAGACCAGCAGGCAATTGACAAACTTATGCTTGAGCTGGACGGTACTGAAAATAAGTCAAAATTAGGTGCGAACGCTATTCTCGGTGTTTCGCTTGCCTGCGCAAAAGCTTCTGCTATGGCTTTTGAAATGCCTTTGTACAGATATTTAGGCGGTATCAACGCTACTACACTGCCTGTTCCCATGATGAACGTTTTGAACGGCGGTGCTCACGCTGACAATAACGTTGACTTCCAGGAATTTATGATTACTCCTGTGGGTGCATCTTCTTTCACTGAAGCTATCAGAATGGGTGCAGAAGTATTTCATAACCTGAAATCAGTTCTTAAAGCTAAAGGAATGGTTACTTCAGTCGGTGACGAAGGCGGATTTGCTCCGAACCTTTCATCTAACGAAGAAGCTCTTCAGGTTATTGTAGAAGCTATTGAAAAAGCAGGTTACACTACTGAACAGGTTAAAATCTGCTTAGACGTTGCTTCATCAGAATTTTATGAAGACGGAAAATACAACCTTGCAGGCGAAGGTAAAGTTCTTTCCCGTGAAGAGATGGTTGAATTTCTCGCTAACTGGGTTGAAAAATATCCTATCATCTCAATCGAAGACGGTATGGCCGAAGAAGATTGGGAAGGCTGGAAAATGCTCACTGAAAAAATCGGCGGCCACTGCCAGCTTGTAGGCGACGACCTGTTTGTTACAAACACTAAGAGATTGGCTACAGGTATTGAAAAAGGCGTTGCTAACTCTATCCTCATCAAAGTTAACCAGATAGGTACTTTGACAGAAACTTTGAACGCAATGAACATGGCATTCAAAGCCGGTTATACAGCAATTTCTTCTCACCGTTCAGGCGAAACAGAAGATACGTTCATTGCTGACCTCGCTGTTGCTACAAACTGCGGTCAGATTAAAACAGGTTCTGCTTCAAGAACTGACAGAATCTGCAAATACAATCAGTTAATCAGAATTGAAGAAGAACTCGGCTCAGCTGCAAAATATCCGGGATTGAAAGCATTTAACGGTCAATCCTCTAAAAAAACAGCTTGCTGCTGCAACTAATTGATTGTTAATAAAAATCAAAAAACGGAATCTGATTTTTCAGGTTCCGTTTTTTTGTCTGAAACATGACTATTTCAATTTTTTCATTATAAAAAATCATGAGAAATCTCCACCAGATGGATGAAATAATTCTCTAAAGCCAAATCAAAAGTTAACTTATACCGTAATTAATAGTATAATCTAAATATAGGCAGGTAATATTTACAGATGAATTTTAAGGATATCTTAAACAACAAGCCATTACTGTACGGGATAATAGGGGCACTTGTATTGTCGGTTGCGCTTATTATAACCATTGGTGTTGCGATATCAGTAAAATCCGGCGATAACACGAAAACTGTTAAAGAAAAAGTTATTAAAGAAAATCTTGACCTGCTTACAACAGACAATCTCGGTAAAGCCATAGAAATTCAGGCACTGCTTGCCAGAGAAGGCATAAATATTCAAAGACGTGTGGATGGTACAAAATCTACTCTTTATCTGCAAAATTACACTATGTCAGAAAGAGACAGAGTTCTTCTTGCAATAGTCAAAAGCGGCTTGATGGATCAGAATGTCGGACTTGAAATTTTTGATAAAGGTGATTTTACATCAACAAAAGAGGATAAAAGAATTCGTCTGGCAAGGGCAATTAACGGCGAATTATCCAGACTTATCAGAAAAATCCCTCCTATTGAAAATGCGTCCGTGTTTATTTCCATACCCGAACAGACAATGTTCTCTGCTGATCAGAAGCCTATCACCGCAACAGTTCAGGTAGTTATGCCGAGCGGTGAAAAACTGGATGCAATGAAAATTAAAGCAATAAGAAACCTGCTTCTGGGGTCAATTAACGGACTGACATCAGAAAACATCTCTATAACTGATACGAACGGTAATGTATATGACAGTATAATCACAGCGGAGGATGATATCCTGCAGAAATTACAGGAAAACGATGCCTATATGCAGCAAAAAGTCAGTAAACAGCTGGATAAGCTTGTCGGTAAAGGCAATTATGTTGCTACCGTAAGTACATATCTCCGTGAATCACCTATGGATAGGTCAACAATAGACTTTGATCCGAATAAAAAAACAGCAGTAACGGAGCAGACTTTCTCTGAAGGTTTGGGGGATCAGACCAGAGACTCCAACAGAGGCATAAATGCAGTGAGCGTCTACCTGCCTAACGGACTGCCCGCAAGCAATGCCGATTCTTCCCAGGACAGAAGCTATTCCAGAACTGCAAGAGAAACGCAGTACGGTGTTGCAAAGATACAAACCAGCGAATTCTTAAAACCCGGAATTGTAGAAGATATCTCAATTGCTGTAACTCTTGAAGAGAGTGCAATTCCGCCTAATACGACACTTGAAGAAATGAAGGTTTTGATTGCAAATGCAGCATCTCCCAAGGCTTCTCCTGACAATGTTCAGATTGCATTCTCAGATACAATTGATCCGTTCCTTGCTGGAGACAAACCCGAAGCACTTCCGAAACCCGATGCAACAGGAAATCCGTGGTGGATTGCAATTGCTCTTATTGTAATAGGACTTTTGGGCAGTTTGAAATTCTTATCTGACAAAGTTAAAGAAGCTCAGGAGAAACAAAAACAGGAAATTGAAATGCTTAGAGAAAAAGCACTTGAGCAGGAAAAACAGCTCAGGGATGTTAATCTGAAGGCTGCGGAATTGATTGAAAAACAGGCTCAAATGTCGCAAGGACTGCTTGAACAAAGAAACCAGTCATTGCCTGAAATAAATTCCGTACTTTCCGAGCTAAGCAACGAGATGGAAGATATTGATGATGAAGAAATTGCAGAACATGTAAAAAGCTGGATAGAAAAAGCTTAATCAAAAACAGATGACAGGGAGAGATTTATGCCTATAGAAGGATTTGATTATAAAGAATTTGCAAAAAACCTTGCCGAACAAGCCGGACAGGTTATCCCTGCCGATATCTCAGACTCTGACAAACAATACATAGTAAATATTGTTTACAATTTCAGCTATATGGCAGGCGAAGCTCTTTTTAATGATGCTAATTTAAACTTTAATGCACAGCAGGCAATGCTTGTTACACAGTTTATCGGAGAATGGTCTTTCCACAAATCAATTGATGTTATAAGAAGCGGTATAAACCCGCAATTCAGAGACGGCATAATGCAAAAAATTGCATTTACTGTGTTCGAAATTGCAAAACAGGCAATATTGAAAAATATGACACAGGATGACACGATAAATATCGTAGAATTCCACGTAAAAAAAGCGTATGTTGAGGCACTCGAAGAACTCAAAAATAAAGGAGCAATTACAGAAGAGCAATGTAATAACGCTGAAAATCTTTCAAATATTGATGATATGGCACAGCAGGTTCAGGAACAGGCTGCAGCAGCTGTTCAGGAGCATGAAAATACGAATATTGAGGATGAATATGTCAAAAATATGAGTGACAATAAAATCCTGAAACTCGCAACTCTGGCTATGGTGCTCAAAAGACTTCCCGAAAACAAACGTGCGGCTGTTATGAAGAAAATCAGTCAGGAGGACAAAGGCGTTCTTGAAGAATATTCTCAGATGGACGATCTTGAAAGTAAAATAGACAGAGGAATTACGGCAAGATGTGCCAGAGATTTAAAAGACAGCCTGCCGGAACCAAAAAATCTTAATCCGAAAAAAGTATATGAACGTTTGTATAAAATTGTAAAAAATTCTGATATATCAAAACTTTCTAATATTATAAAAAAAGAAAGAGAGTGCGTAAAAAGGCTTGTTTCCGGAGTTTACGAAGCAGAAGATCCGGAAATTCCGCCCAGAGTAGTTGAAATAATTTGCGATCATCTGGAAGAAAAACTGAAATGATAATAAAAAAGAAAAATGCAAAACCTAAACAAGCTTTAACGGAGGAGAAAGTTTCAAAAATCGAAACTCCCAAACCTTCGCCTGTAAAAATTCCGGAACCGCAAAAGCTGCCAGAGCCTGTGCCGGAAAAACAGGTGGAGGAAATATTAAATAATGAAACAATAGCTCCTGAAAACATCATAAATGAACCTGAAAATATAACAGAAATTACTCCTGTTGTTGAAAATACTCAAGAAACTATTGTTGAACCGGAACCGGTTTATGTTGAACCGGAGCCTGAGCCTGAGCCTGCTCCGGAACCGGAGCCGGAGGAAGAAGTTCTTGATTTGTTTGAAGGTTTTGATTTACAGAATATTGATTTTTCGCAAAGACAGGAACGCCGCAGAGGCGACAGAAGAAGAGGCTACAGAAGAGTCGATGACAGAAATCTTGTTTCCCGTGCACAGGCAGAGGCAATTGCCATAAAAGAAAAAGCTTATCAAGAGGGTTTCAACTCCGGACTTATGAATGCACAGGATACTATAGATGATTTAAAAGACAGCATTGCGGAGTTTATCGGATATAAGCAGGAAATTTATGACAAAATGTGCGACAATTTTCTTGATTTGTCCGTAAAAATAGCAGAAAAAATTATCAAAAAGGAAGTAAAATCCGGCAAGAGCGTTCTGAAAAATATAATAATGGGCGCACTCGAGGATATTGCCAAAGGCGAAACTAAAATTATACTTAAAGTAGCACCTTCTGATGTTGAATATACAAAAGAGCTGGTGCCGGGTATTTTGTCAACCGGGCAAATTGAAGCTAAAATCTATGTTACAGGCGACGATAAAGTTGAAGAGGGCAGCGTTATTATAGAAACATCAAACGGTCTAATCGATGCAAATATAGATACGCAGCTCGAAGTAATAAAAGAAGCCTTCAAACAGATATCATCATCTGATGATTCTCTCCAAAACGATACGGAAAACGAAGAAGATGAATATGAAGAAGATGAAGAAGATGATGATGAAACAGACGATACGGATGAAGCACCGTAATAAATAAAGGAGCAAAACTTGGCAAACCAACAGGCAGGCGGAGTAAATCCTATAAGTGAAATTTCATTGGCAGTATTTGTAATAATGCTGATACTTATCCTGCTTATTGAAATGCCTACCTGGATTATAAATTTTTCAATAAGCTTGAATATAACAATAGGTATTGTCTTGCTTATGATATCTCTTTATGTTCAAAAACCGCTTGAACTTGCGGCTTTTCCATCCATCATTCTTATCGGAACAATGTTTCGTCTTGTGTTGAGTATTGCATCAACAAGACTTATTCTTGCTAAAGGCGAAGCCGGTGAAGTAATCCACGCCTTCGGAACATTTGTCACCGGCGGAAACCTTATTGTCGGCGGTGTTATATTTATCATTATTACAATTGTTCAGTTCATGGTAATCACAAAAGGTGCAGAACGTATAGCAGAGGTTTCTGCAAGGTTTGCACTGGACGCTATGCCCGGTAAACAGATGACAATCGATGCTGATTTCAATGCAGGATTGATATCTCCGGAAGAAGCGGTAAAACGAAGAGAGGACTTACAAAGAGAATCTGCACTGTTCGGTTCTATGGACGGTGCTATGAAATTCGTAAAAGGTGATACTATAGCAGGTATCATTATCGTAATCATAAATATCATAGGCGGTTTGTGTATCGGTGTTTTGATGAACGGGATGCCTGCGGCGGATGCTGTTTCAAAATATACGGTGTTAACGGTAGGTGACGGTCTTGCATCACAGGTTCCATCTCTTTTGATGTCAATTTCAGCAGGTATCGTAATGACCCGTTCATCTGCAGCCAGCGCAAGTTTAGGCGGAGACCTTGCCGCTCAGATTATGAATAAGCCTTACAGTTTGTTCTTTACCTGCGGATTTCTGATGCTGATTGCTTTAACAAGCGGCATAACAGGACTGCCATGGTTTCCGTTTGTGCTCTTTACAATTATTATTGCAATAGCAGGATTTTCCGTTCTCGTCAATCAGGATGTTCAGGCGCAGCTCGGACAACTTGAGCATGTACGCCAGAACATGCAGGATCTTGTTAATCCGAATAAAATGTACGAACGTCTGGGTGTTGATGTATTGAGCTTACAGGTAGGCTCCGGCTTGCTTCCGATTGCCGACCCCGATCAGGAAGGTCAGCTGCTTGCAAAAATTGCTGCCCTAAGACAGCGTGTAACAGACGAACTCGGCTACATTATACCTAACATAAGAATCATGGACTCGTCAGCACTGGATGCTAACGAATATTTGATAGCAATAAGAGGAAATACTGTTGCAACAGGTTTTGTATACCCCGGAAAATACATGATTATAGCAGACCAGTGGGACAGCACCGGCAAACCGACTCCTGCCGATGCCATTGTAAACATCGACCCGACATATCAGGCGCAGGCATACTGGGTTTCTCAGGATGATATAGACCCGAATGACGGACTCACTGCTGTTGACTCCGTTGACGTAATTGTTACCCACCTGCAGGAGTGTGTAAGAAAATACGTTGATGAAGTTATGACAAAAACCGATGTACTGAAACTCATGGAACTTGTAAAAAGCCAGGATCCGACACTTGTTAATGACCTTATCCCGACAATTATTTCAACAAGCGACCTCAGAAAGATTTTTGTTAACCTTATACGTGAAAAAGTTTCAATAAAAGATATTATATTTATATTCGAACGACTTTGCGATTATGCAAGATTTTCAAAAGAGCCTGATATCCTTTCAGAGCGTATCAGAGCGGCTCTTGGCAGACAGATATGTCTGGCACACACCACAGAGGACAAAGTTCTTTACGCACTGACCCTTTCTTCAGAATGGGAAAAAACACTTGATGACAGCTGCCAGAGAACAGAGCTGGGCACTATGTTCCTTTTGAATCCTATGCAGGTGCAGGATTTGATTGAGACAACAGCATCTACCCTGATGAGAGCGCACCAGACGGTCGGCAGACAACCGGTTATTCTTTGTTCACCCAGAATAAGACTGCCCCTGTATCAGCTTCTTGAACGTCACATTCCGACTATTGTCGTTATTTCATACAGTGAATTGATTACTGATATCAAGGTTGAAGCTGTAGATACAATCGGTGAAGCTTATGCGCAGGAATATGACATGGGAGGCGGTTCATGATAGTGCAGAGCACAGAACGTTCTATTGAATACCTGAAAGCCAGAGCATGTGAAATTCTTAACAATACTCCTCTGTACCAGTATAAAGGCTCTGTATCAAAGCTTCTGGGATTAACAGTAGAAGTCCAGCTTCCGGGGTTGAAAATCGGTGACCTGTGTTTCATTGAAACGTACAACGGTGAAAAAAAACCTGCGGAAGTTGTTGCTTTTAAAGGCGATACAGCACAGCTTCTGCTGTTGTATGACGGTTCCGGCATCGGGCAGGGCAGTCTCGTTCAAACTACAGGAACTCCTATCATGATACCGGTCGGGGATTTTTTGCTCGGCAGATTGATAAACCCTATGGGAGAACCGATTGACGGCAAACCTCTCGATACAGCGGGTTCAAATTTTGTATCCATAGACGGCCCGGCACCGAGTCCTTTTGACAGACCGATTATAAATACAATATTTTCAACAGGTGTCAGGGCAATAGATGCAGCAATGACGATGGGTGCGGGACAACGTATGGGGCTGTTTGCCGGTTCAGGCGTCGGTAAAAGTACAATGCTCGGTATGATTGCAAGGAACTCGGATGCGGATGTAAACGTTGTTGCACTGATAGGGGAACGCGGCAGAGAAGTCAAAGAGTTTATAGAAGATTCTCTCGGCGAAGAGGGTATGAAAAAATCCGTTCTTGTATGTTCAACAGGAGACCAGCCGCCTTTGATACGTCAAAAATGCTTGCAGGCTGCAACATCTGTTTGTGAATATTTCAGAGATCAGGGTAAAAAGGTATTTCTAATGACCGATACAGTTACCCGTTGTGCGATGGCAGGGCGTGAAGTCGGACTGTCTATCGGAGAACCGCCTACAATGAAAGGTTATCCGCCTTCTATTTTTTCCTGGCTTCAAAAAGTGCTTGAGCGAGCAGGAAACAGCCCGAAGGGGTCAATTACAGCACTGTATACAGTGCTTATGGAAGGGGATGATATTAATGACCCGATTGTTGATACAGTCAGGGGTATCACAGACGGGCATATCTTCTTAAGCCGTAAGGTTGCAGAGATGAATCACTATCCTGCAATTGATGTACTGGGAAGTATTTCGAGGCTTATGTCCGCAATTGCTACACCGGAGCATAAAGAAGCTGCAGCAAAAATGCGCCGAACAATGGCGTTGTACAGGGAAAACAAAGATTTAATTGATGTAGGTATGTATGTGGCAGGCTCAAACCCGAGACTTGATACCGCAATTCAACTTATGCCTCAGATAAATGCATTTTTGCAGCAAAGAGTCACGGATACAGTCAGCATGGATACAACAATTAATACTCTTATCGATATGATGTCCGGAGTTGATATATAAGATACAGAGCTTCAGTGCGGCTCTTGCCGGAGCATGCAGGGCGGTAATCATTGTACAGAGGAAATATTGTGTTTAAAATACCGGTATGAAATTGAGCAGCCGTCAGTATTGCAAATGATTTTTTTGTAAGGGTGGTCGCATTAAAATATCTGAAAAGTTTAACTTTCACCGGAATATTAACATTCGCCTATAAATGATTTTTAAAATTTGCTTCAATTTTGATTGCAGCTTCTTTCCGGACATAAGCAGGTTTAAACTTACAAAAAAAAGGGACTTAGTAATTAAGTCCCGTGAATCTTTTTTGATTCCTCATGTGTAGGTTAGTGTGTGGTAGGTTAGTGTTAGTATGTATGTTGTGTGAAATTATAAAGCTTTTTATTTTTAATTAAGATATTTTATTTATCTCTCGTATATATATAAAGTATTTACAAATTAAAAAATTGCTTTTTAGTGTTTAATTTGTAAAGTTTTTGTTACAATTTGTTTTTAAATTTTTTAATGTATTGCAAGAAAACAATTATCATGTATGATTAAAGAGTCAGAAAAGTTACCCGACAACTAAATATCATTTCGGCTATGAACGTAGCTTCTTTGTTTATGCTATTTGTTGTCCAAATATAAAAAAGTAGATTAAAACACTAAAGAAAGGTAATAACAGTGGAAGAATCAAAAGAAATTCAAGAAACAGTTGAGGCAGTAGAAGCATCTACTCAGGAAACAGCAGAAAATGTTGAAATTACAGAAAATGCTGCTGCAGAAGCTGTTGTGGAAGAAAAACCGGCAAGAAAGCCGAAAAGAGAAGGTAAAGGCAAAAAAAGAAAAGTAGAAACAGTTGACGCTCCCCAGTCTGAATGGAAGGAACGTGTTGTTCAAATCAGACGTGTAACAAAGGTTGTTAAGGGCGGTAAAAAATTGAGCTTCAGAGCTATTGTTATTGTAGGAAACGCAAAAGGACAGGTCGGTGTAGGCTGTGCAAAGGCTTCTGAAGTTATTGTTGCTATCCAGAAAGCTATTGCAGAAGGCAGAAAAAACCTTGTTACAGTACCTATTTTCAAAACAACCATTCCTCATCCGATTGTTGGAAATTCAGGTGCAGGCAGCGTTATGCTTAAACCGGCTTCTCAAGGTACAGGTGTTATAGCCGGCGGTGCTGTTCGTGCAGTATTGGAACTTGCAGGTATTGAGAACATTTTGAGCAAATCACTCGGTTCAAAATCTCCGCTTAATGCTGCAAATGCTACAATAGATGCATTGAAAAATCTGAGAACTTTCTCCGATGTTGCTAAAAACAGAGGACTTACTTTAAGCGAAATGTTAAACTAAATCTGAATAAAGGAAGAAAAATATGGCTAACGATAAATACAAAAAAATATCAATAAAACTTGCAAAAAGTCTTATTGGTTCTACTGAAAAACAAATAAAAGTCGTTCATGCACTCGGTTTAAAAAAGACTAATCAGGTGGTTGAACACTTCAACAGTCCGACAATTATGGGTATGGTAAACAAAGTTCCCCATCTGTTGGAAGTCATTGAGTAGTAAAGAAAGGTATAAATAAAAATGTCAGATAAAATTACATTAGAAGATTTAAGACCTGCCGAAGGTGCTACCAGAAAATCAAAAAGAGTCGGCAGAGGCAGAGCTTCAGGACACGGAAAAACAAGCTGCCGTGGTCACAACGGTGAAGGACAACGCTCAGGAAGCAGTGCTAAAAGAGGTTTTGAAGGCGGTCAGATGCCATCTTACAGACAGATGCCTAAATTGAAAGGCTTTAAAAACTTCAACGCAATCAATTATGCAGAAATCAATGTTAAAGATATTGAAAAAATTGATGCTTCTGAAATTGATTTGAATTATTTGATAGAAAACGGTAAAGCTCATCCTTCATCAGAAGGTCTCAGAGTATTAGGTAACGGAGAAATTTCAAAGGCTGTTACTGTTAAGGCTAACTACTTCACAGCTTCAGCTTCTGAAAAAATACAAAATGCAGGCGGAAAGGCTGAGTTAGTATAATGCAAAATGCAAGAATGAAACCGCCGTCAATGGACGATGTGGTGTCAATGTTTCAGGCTTCAGGCTTGAAATCAAAGTTAATATTTACATTTTTAATGATTGCCGTATTCAGGCTGGGGGTGCATCTCCCTCTCTACGGCATAAACAATGAAATGTTTGCCAAACTGGCACAGAGTAACAATATCATAGGGTTTATTGATTTGTTTTCAGGCGGTGCGCTTGCTAATATTTCGATACTTGCTCTTGGTATAGGTCCGTACATTACATCTTCTATTATAATGCAGCTTTTGACAGTTGTTATTCCTCATCTTGAGCAGCTGCAGAAAGAAGAAGGCGAAGCCGGAAGAAGAAAAATATCGCAGTATACAAGGGTGTTTACCGTATTTATTTCGATATTTCAGGCAAGCATTTTTATGCTTTATCTTCTTCATCAGGCTCCTGCCGCAATTGTTCCCGGTATCAATCCGTTCATGTTCTTTGTCGGTTCGGTTTCAATACTGACTGCCGGTGCCATGTTTGTAATGTGGCTTGCTGAACTTATTACTGAGAGAGGCATAGGAAACGGCGGTTCATTGTTGATTTTCGTGGGTATTTTATCCCGTATACCTTTTTATTGCGAGCAGACCGGTACGCTTGTTATGAATGATTCTTCATTGCAGCTTGGTTTGCTTGTCCTTCTTGCTATATTCTTTGCAACAATGATTTTGATTGTAATTATGCAGGAGGCAATAAGAAAAGTACTTATAGTAAATCCCAGACGACAGGTCGGCAATAAAATCTACGGCGGAGTAAATACTTATATTCCGTTTAAGATGAATCCCGGCGGTGTTATGCCTATCATCTTTGCGATTGCAATTTTGCTTTTCCCCACGACTATTTTGAGTCTTGTCGGGCAGGCAAATCTTCCTGAAGGTGTGATAAAAAATGTAATCACGAGTTTGACTACATTTTTAAGCCCGTCAGGCGCAATGCATTACGTACTGTATTTCTTATTGATTGTTTTCCTGACTTTCTTCTATGCTTCGATTATGCCGAATATGCAGCCGAAGGAAATTGCTAACAATCTTAAAAAATACGGTTCATCTATTCCTGGAATTAAGCCGGGCAAACCTACAGCAGATGCTCTTGATAAAATATTGAGCAGAATCACACTTCTCGGTGCTTTATGTCTCGGTATAATTGCTCTGATACCTTCATTTGCAAGTTATATTACAAGAATAACCACATTACAGGGTATTGGTGCTACGTCATTAATAATCATGGTCGGTGTTGCACTTGACTTTATCAACCAGATAAAGACACAGCTCCTCGCCAAAAACTATGAAAGCTTTTTGAAAGAATAATGCCGGAAAAAATAATAAAAGAGCTCTGTATTGTACAGAGCTCTTTTGTTTTGTCTTTGCATTGCTCAAAAAATATGTTATAAAATCAAAAAAGAGAGTTAGTACAAAACACGGGGGTAAAAATGTTTTTTGACTGCTGTTATCTTGCATTGAACAATCCTGATGATATTTTGCCATACCGTACGGAAAAATCGGGACTTCTTGAATTTGAAAATCCAGAGGTCTATTACGGCTACCCGTCATCGAAATTTCCTCTGATAAATATTCCCTATCAGCTCTATGATTTTGAGCACAATTCGCTGCCTCCGGGATTTTATCTGGTTGTTCTTGCACCTGACAGAAAGATGATGCATCTTGTTCAATCTAACAAAATAAAAGCTTCTGTTCCGGTTGCTCATCTGGTAGAAGAAGCCGTGAACGAGGAAGAAGAAAGAGAAAAACTTAAGAAAAAAGAAAAATTAGAAAAAAAATACAAAAAAAGACCAAGAAAAAAACCGCTCGATACATCTTATCTTGAGGAGCAGGCTGATATGGAAGCGTCAATCGTTGACACAAAAGAAAATTATTATATTTTAAAATACAAAAACGGCAGAATTCAGTCAACGGGCTATATTTTAAAATAGTGTGCCAGTTTGCACTGTTAAGAAATGTAAAAAATTTTATGATTGTAGCAAATAAATCCCTTTGTGGTTTTATAATAGACATGTTTAACAGGAAAGAATATGTCAATTTCGACCGAATTCTCACTATTAAATAAGCCTGTCTCAGTGCAGTTACAATTGAAGAATGTCACAAGGGCTTTCTTCTTATATTTTGTCCCCATAAAAGTTTGAGTATGAATATTAACTCTGCAAATAAGAAGCAGGGGATTTTTTGTAAAAATAATGTGTAAATGTGGATGTGTGAAAGGATTAATATGAAAATAGCTGAAATAAAAGGATATAAAACAACCAGCCATAGTAGTCACGGTATAAATAATGAAATAAAAAAAGATAACAATGAAGAAAAGCAAGAGAATACCGGTTCTTATTCAAAAAAAGTTTCGGTAGCAAAAATGCTGCCTGTTATGATGGCATTAGCCGGAATGCAGCCTGCTGCTGCTTCTGCCTCTTTGCATTCTGCGTCAGCGTCTTCTCCTGCTGCAACCGAACTGACGATGAATATGGCTTCTCCGGATCCGCAGGTACCAATTTTGCCTAAAAGCGACAGAAGATATGACCCGCAGTATGACGGTCTGTCTAAATATTTGCAGTTGAATTTAAATGAACTGTATTTTTATGTGTATGGATATGAAAGAACTCCGAAACTCATTGATATAAACAGCCTTTTTGACAGATATATGGACAAAAGAGTTAACTGGGAAAAGTTCAGACGTGATAACAATCTTGATATGACCCAGATGAGTATGATACAACGTGCGGTTGCGTACTTTGAAAAGCTGTATGTGCTCAGACAGTATGAGTCACGGGACGCATTAAGAGACGGTAAACCTGATCCTTACTCTCCGGAAGCTCTTGCAAAACGTCCGAAACTCAGAGCGCACTATTATAAACCGACATATTCGGCTATTCCCCCTGTCGGATATTATTTTACGGATGCAATCGATGTAGCCTATTATTATATGCCTTATCTTGTTGATGCAAGACTTAATATTTTAAAAGAAAAAGAGGCTGCTCTTAAGGTTGAGATTGACGAAGATGATTATTCGGGCAATAACAATTTAAAATATAAATCTCTAACAGAAGATGTTACTGTAAAATACCCTGCTATTGAAGAATATTATGCTCAAAAAAAGAAAGAGCTGGAGGAGGCAGGAGATCCTTTTGCTGTGCTGCTTGAGCCGGATACTGAAACAGAAATAAACCCCGCTGCGACTTCCGGCAGTTCGGATATACAGTCTTCAAGTATCAAAAACTCTCAGACTGAGCAAGACCAAACATTTAATGTGAATAACTACCTTCCTAATTCTGTAGATACCGAGCTCAATGAAATGTCTGCAGCTTATATGATGGAAAATTACAATAATCTTCAAAAATTAATGTTTGGTATGGTAAAACCGGAAGAGGTAAATATTATTAATCAATCTATTAACCATATGATGCTTACTGCTGAGACAGACAAATATAAGGCATTTTTGAATATGGATGCATATGACCGTCATAATGCTTATATTGCCGGTGTGTATAAATCAAAAGACGAGGATTCTCCCTGGATGAATGTACTTGCAAAAACAGACAAATCCGGAGTCTTTTCATATTTATTGCTTCAACCGCAGGATGGGCAGACTGTATACAGCTCCGTGCTGCAGCCCGGCAGAGTATTGTCTCTGTTTGATGTGGTTTTATCTGATGATGAAACTTTGCCGGATTTTGCAAAACTGATTGAAGAAGAGTATGAGGAAGCAATTGCTCAGATAGAAGGCACTTCAGAACAAGAACTTTATTATTATAATAATAAAGAAGAAAGAGTTGAAAGGGATAGAAACAGAAAAGATATTTATGAAACAGCTAAAGAAATCGGTGACTATTATGCTATGAACGGAGATCTTGCCGAAATTCTTGACAATGAAGAGTTTCCTTCAGATTTGGAAGAAGATACAGAAGATATTAGTGAAGAAAAAGATGCTTCTGATGTCTTTGTAAAAAAAGACAGGTCTAAAACCGGCAGTGAAGGTATCGACAAAGAACAGAACCAGAAAACTATAGATGAAATCCATCAGGAAAAAATACGTGAACTGGCAGAAGGAAAAGAAAATGGTGCTGATGAGTCTGATTCTGACAAAGGTATCAAAGTTCCTCCTTTTATAATGCTCTTTTTTACCGGTGTGGGGGCAATGTTTGGTGTCGTTGGAAAGAATGTATATGATGCAAATAAGTCCAGTTTAAAAGCTATCAAAATGAAAGAGGTATTAAATAAACTGAAACAAAAAATTTCAAACATGAAATCCACAGCACAGCACACGCATTAATATGCAGGTTTAAAAACTACAAAAATATTAAAAAATATTACATTCATGGTTGATTTTTAGGCTTGTTTCATATAAATTATTACATGAACCGCAGACAACAGGCGGGGGACTGACAAAGGTCAAATAAGTCAAGATTGTTTGACAAGTATACCGGTCGACAAATTGAATACGTTAAACATTATGTTTAGCAAGTTCACAGCCCGGAAAAGCAAAAAACAGTTTCCCCTTAAAAATAAAAGCCTGTCGAGGATCAACAGCAGCTGTACAGATTGCAGCGTATTACATTAATAGATAATGTAACTGATGATTTTGCGGTGACGCAAAATTTTTTTGTGTAAAAAACCGGAAATGTTGAAAACATTATGAAAGACACATTATCGGTACAAGCTTAAATAAAGGTCGATACAAAATAAAATAAAGGAGCACATCATGGCAACAAAAGCCTTTAAACAGGAAAAAATAAACCACATAAAAGAAAATCTTGAAAAGGCTAAAGTAGCAATTGTAACAAACTATAAAGGTCTGAGTGTTGAGGAAATTACAAAACTCAGAAGACTTCTTCAAAAAGAAGGCGCAGACTATACTGTTACAAAAAATACATTAGCAAAACTCGCAATGAAGGGTACAGAATTTGAAGTTCTTTCTGACGTAATGAAAGAATCTACAGCTATTGCCTTCGGTTTTGATGACGAAGTATCAGCTGCAAAAGTTCTGGACAAATTCATTAAGGATACAAAAAAATGTGAAGTTATAGCAGCTGCTCTTGACGGACAATTGTTAAATGCCGATCAGGTTAAAGAGCTTGCTAAAACACCTTCGAAAGAAGAACTTTATGCAAAAATGCTTGGCTGCATAAATTCACCGGCTACAGGCATCGCAGGTGCTGTAAATGCCGTAATGAGCAGTCTTGTCAGAGCACTCGATGCTGTTGCAAAACAAAAAGCTTAAGTCTTGCGGCATAGCCGTTAAAACAACAAAAAGGTATATTTAAAATAAAAAGGAGAAAAATCAATGAGTAACGTAGAATCAATCTTAGAATCAATTGAAAAATTGACTTTGTTAGAAGCAGCTGAACTGGTAAAAGCAATGGAAGAAAAATTCGGCGTATCAGCAGCAGCTCCTGTAGCTGTAGCAGCAGCTCCTGTTGCAGGTGCAGCAGCTGAAGGCGGTGCAGAAGAAGCTTCTGAAGTTAGCGTAATCCTTGCTTCTGCTGGTGCTAACAAAATTGCTGTTCTTAAAGAAGTTAGAGCTATCACAGGTCTCGGCTTGAAAGAAGCTAAAGATTTAGTTGATGCAGCTCCGAAGCCGATTAAAGAAAACATCAAAAAAGAAGATGCAGAAGCTATCAAAAAACAGCTTGAAGAAGCTGGTGCTACTATAGAAATCAAGTAGTTTCGCTCTTTTAATTGCTGTAATTAAAAATAAATAAATCCAAAAAGCCATTCCGGATACGGGGTGGCTTTTTGTTTAAAAGTATTTCTTTGTTTTAAAAATATTCTCCAACTGTCTGTCTTATTGTGTAGTTTATTCATAATAACCTGGTTTTATAATTGTTTCAGTAAGAGATAAGTCATCAGACCCGAGGAGAAAAAATGAAAAAATTTGCAATCACATTAACTGCTGTTATCTTTTGTTCAATGCCGGTGTATTCGGTAGAAATTCCGATAAGCTGTCCTGTTTTGCGTACGACACCGTGTCCGGCTGCGCCAATAGTAAAATCTGACTGTCCGGATGCATTTCAGTCGCAGAATGATTGTCCGTGTCAGGTCACGACTCCGTGTATGACGAAGAGTGATTATCTGGCTATGCGCTGTGAGTTATACAAAAAGTTGTGTCTGAATCAAAACCAGACATTAAAAGCTCAGGCCGTGGACAACAAATATTTTGATGAAATTGAAAGGCTGAAAGAGTGTTATGTACAGGAAAAATGCAAATATGAGAAACTGAAATGTGCAAAAGCCTGCCGTGATGAAATCAGATGTCAGAAAGACAGGATGAAGGACGCAAAAGACAGGCTGAAAAAGAAACAGAAAGAATATTGCGATTGTTTTAAATCAATATTGACAGATTGTCAGCTTAAGGATTTTAAAAAGATGCACAAAGATTATGACTGTACATGCAAAAAGAAAGTCCCTGATGTTCAGTACCGGTGCGAATGCGAGGACAGGTGCAAAGATGAGTGCGGATGCAGATAAATTTTTCTATTAAGTATAATAAATCCGGACAGCGATTTTGTCCGGATTTTTCATATAAGTATAGGGTTTACTTTTTTGAAATCACCATTAAACTAATCATGGATAAAATTAATGAGGACATTTATATGAGCAGACTTAATGGTAACGGACTGTTTTCAACCGCTCTTTACGGATTGACAAATACATACTCTATTCTTGCACAGAATTCTAAAAACGGGCTGACTTATGAAGATTTAACAAATCCATCTGCTGAAAAGCTCCAGCAGCTCGGATATAATACAACTTTTTCTTCATATCTTGCACAAAATTTTTCTGCTCTTGATGAAGACGGTGACGGAAAGATAAATGCATCTGATGTGAGCAATCTTACATCCAAACTTTCATCTCAGGGACTTTCTTACAATGAAATAGTTCAGTTATGTTCGTCAGGCGCACTTGGCAGCAGCAGTTTAACAAACACTGTTTTAAACTATTTTGATCAGATAGACAAAAACAATGACGGCAGAATCACAAGTTCTGAGATACAGGCATTCGGTATAGAATCAGAGGTAGAAAAGGCAAAAACTGAATACGGCACACCGAGGACAAGTGATATGACTGTATTTTATGGAAGCAGCGACAGTGATGAAGAAGCGACAAGCCTTCTGGACAGCAGATATCCTGATGAAGATGACAAAAATACATAAAGAAAAAGCCCTGTCATCAGGGCTTTTTTACATCATCTTTTATTACAATAAGATTTTGCATAATTTTCATAGCACAGGTAGGAAGCACAACGTCGTTGAGTCCGTTGGCAATACTGATAATACTCCCGGCTTTGAGTGTGACTTCTTCACCTTTGTACATAAACGTGTAGTCGCTGTTTCTGTCAGATCTGATAGTAATTTTATCCATGACTTTCCTTTCTTTGCTTAGTAAAAATTATACCAAAAAATAATTGTAAAAACTAAAAATATATGTAAGAATAATATTACCCTGTACAGGTATTAATTTTGTTCCTACATTTATTAATATCGGGAGAGGCGACTCTGATACATTGAAGTAGACCTGCCATAGCAGCAGGAAACGGATTTGCTAAGGCACTCACCCACCTGCGAGACGCGCAGGTAACAAAATCGTATCTGTATGGGGTTTTTATTTTGGTTTTTAAATTATTTTGTTTAATAACTCCGGTTACGGGTGGAGGCAGTCTGTTTTTTGAAAAAAATTAAAGTGCTTTGTATCTATGATATAATTCATTATAATTATAAAAAGGGGAAAATTTTGCAGAATTATAATTTTTTAAAACCGTCTAACAAACTGGAAATAATTATTGGAGAAAAAAGTTATTATTGCACTATATATTATGTTGAAGATGATATTGTGACGGTTATTGCAGATGAAAATATTACACTGCCGGAACAGAATGCAGACATAAATATATTTGCGGAGGATGGGGTATACAATGCAATAAGCAGAATTGTTTCGGTAAATGAACTTAACGGACAATTGTTTTACAGATTATCTTTTCCGGTAGAAATAAAATATTCTCAACGCAGAGAGTTTTTGAGAGCAAATATTGAAACAGATTTTATTTTGTCTATAAAGTTTGACGGAGAAGAAATTGAAAGAATAGAAACAAAATCAAAAAATCTTTGTGCTAAAGGTTTGTGTTTTATTGCCGACAAACCGCTAAGAACTTATACGGAAATAGACCTGACGTTATTTCTTCAGGAAAAACAAATCACAACAAAGTGTGAAGTTGTCTATTCCAATCCGGTAAGAATAAATAATACATTTAAATATCTTACTGCGGTTACTTTTTTAGATATAACTCAGGAGGAAATGAATTTTATTACTCTTCAGTGTATGAAGTTCAGGAGTTAAGGTATTCTTTGATTTTGCCAGATTTGATTAATTCTTTTAAATCTGAATATCCTCCGATATGTTTTTCATTTATTACAATCTGGGGGACTGTAACATTTCCTGAGAGGTGAAACATTTCTCCGAGTTTTTTGCGCATTTTTGTTTCGTCATGTGAAATTTCATGTTCTGTATAGTCAAGATAATTGTCTCTTAACAATTCCTTTGCCTTTATGCAGAAGGGACAGGTTGACAAAGTATAAATTTCTATATCGTTATCCATATAATTCTCCGTTTTTTTGTTTAACTCTATAGAAATTATCTTATTTAAGATTGGTTTTTCAATTGCACATCCGGGCAGAAGCTATTGAATACTTAAAAAAGCAGTAAGGACGTAGCCGGTTATATCAAGCAGTCCGTTTCCGAGAAACAAGAGCATTAAAATAATTGCAAACCATTTTTGTATATCTTTTAGCAAAACTATTTTTTTGTCTGCACGGAGTTCGCATAGCTTTTCGTATTCGTCTTTGTTCGGTGAAGCCGGAAGCTGCCTTTCTATACCTTCTATTACTATGTGATATTTGAGTTTTATGATAGAGGTGTATGCATCCTGATTTGATACCCACGAGAAACTAACGGCTATACCGAACAGCTCTATACCCAGAAGCAGTGCATATGCATCAACAAAAACAGATTTTATGGCAATCATTGAAATAAACAATACTGCCGAAAAAATAATATAGAAACGATTGACCAGAAATGTTCTGTCAATAAATCTGTCTTTTGCTTCATTGTAAATTCTGTATTGTTCTAAAAGTATATACTTGTCGTCCATGATATCCCTCTTTTTTTCTTATTATATTATAAATATTAAAGTTATGTTAAATTTTTGTTGCTAATTAGCAAAAAAACTGCTTTACCCGTTTTATAATAACTGAAAAAAGTGGGGTAAAAAATGGTACAATCAGTTTCATCAGTAAATGTTTCTACTAACTATAACAACAAACAAACATCTGCAAAAAAGCAGTCTTTTGGTCTTTCATATTATGAAAAACCCGAAAGTCCTGTCAAAAAAAGATTGAAAAGAATAGGCGGGCAGTTCGTTTTTGGTGCAGTGGTCAGTATGGTTTTTGACGCAGTAAGAGCCGGATATAATTATGTCACAAAAGCTCCGCAGCAGTCCTTGAAATCCATAGGTGCAAATGCTGCTGTTCTCGGTCTTGGATTTGTTGCAATAGATTCTGTTATGAATTTGTATTACAAACACAAAGCCAAAAAAGTTATAGAAGAACAAAATAAAATGCTTCAAGAAAGATTAGAAAGACCTGTATAACAGTCTTTTTTAATTATCCCGGAAAATTCGTGATAAAGAACAATTTGATAAGAATGAATTTTTTGAGTGTGAAGACATTTAAAAAGATATAAACAGTTGCTGCCGGCAAGTGCGGCATCAGATTAAATCTCTTCTATTACTTTTATTAAAAGTTCTTTGAACAGACCTTTTACTTTGTTTGCTGTTTCTACAACTTCAATGTGTGAGAGCCTGCTCGGGTGAACCCCTGCTGCAGAATTTGTAATACAGCTTATACCGAGGACATCCATTCCGCAATAGTTGGCGACTAGTGCCTCCGGAACAGTCGACATGCCGACTGCATCTGCTCCCATTACTCTTAGCATATTAATTTCGGCAGGAGTTTCGTAACTCGGGCCGCTCATTGCTGCATAAACACCTTTGTGTACAGTTAAACCTGTTTCTTTTGCTTTTTTCTCTGCCAATTCTATCAGTTCTTTTTTGTATACTTCACTCATATCCGGAAATCTGTCTCCGAGTGATGAGTCATTTTCGCCGACAAGCGGATTCACACCCATAAGGTTTATATGGTCTTTTATGAGCATTAAATCACCGGCTTTGTATTCTTTGTTTACACTGCCGGCAGCGTTGGTCACTATAAGGTGTTCGACACCTAGTTTTCTCATTACTTTTGTCGGGTATACTATTTTGCTGATATTATAACCTTCATAAAAATGATAACGTCCCTGCATAATAACAGTGTTTTTGTTTTTTATTTTTGCAAATACAAGCTGTCCTTTATGCCCGATAACCGTAGATTTTTCAAAACCGGGAATATCTGAATAAGGTATAATCTGTACCGGCTCAAAATCATTCGCAAAATCTCCGAGACCGGAGCCTAAAATTATACCTATTTCCGGTTTGTAATTTTTTATCTTTTTTTGGATATATTTTACTGTTTCATTTATCATAAACTAACCTTAGCTGAACTTTTTATATAATTAATACCGCATTCAAGCGATTTAAGGTTTGCTGACAGAAGATGCTGTTTTTTGCCGGCAGTCATTTCTTTCAGTGCCTGTTTGAGACTTTCTGTTGAGAGTATTTTTGTTTTTTCAACAAAAGCTCCGACTGCAATAACATTAGCAAATGCCGGCTTTTCAAGTTCTTCAGCCATATCGTTTAATTTCATATTTAAGTATTCTATGTCATGCCGTTCAGGTATTTTTTTTACCAGAGATGTGTTTAAAAGCATTAAGCCGCCCGGTTTTATCCTGTGTTCAAATTTTAATTCAGACGGAAGATTTAATGCAAACAAAACATCCGCTTTATCTATTACCGGAGATGAAATTTCATCGTCAGAAATGTTTACCGAGCAATTTGCAGCACCGCCTCTCATTTCTGCGCCGTATGAAGGAATCCATGTTGTGTTTTTTCCTTCAATGACAGCAGCATGGCATAATAGAGAGCCTGCAAAAAGTATGCCCTGTCCGCCGTATCCTGAAATGATTATGCTGGTTTCCATCAGATGTTTGCTCCTTCGGTTATATCTTTGAAAACACCTAATTTATGAACTTTTTCAACAGTGTTTTCAATGTAATCTATACATTCGACCGGCGTCATGTGCCAGTTTGTCGGGCACGCTGCAATGACCTCAACAAAACTGTAACCAAGTCCTTTCAACTGCATTTCAAAAGCTTTTCTTATTGCTTTTTTCGCCTGCTTTATGTATTTCGGTGAACTTATTGCAACTCTTGCTACATATGCGGCACCTTCACAGTTTGCCACCGTCTCGGCAACTCTTAAAGGATAACCTGTCAATTCTGCTTTTCTGCCTCTTGGGGTGGTTGTTGTAACCTGACCTACCAGTGTTGTTGCACTTGCCTGTCCTCCGGTCATGCCAAAGGTTGTGTTATTTATGCATATAGTTGTGATTTTTTCGCCACGGCAGGCTGTGTGAATGGTTTCGTTAAATCCTATTGTGGCAGCATCCCCGTCACCCTGATAGGTGAAAACAAATTTGTCGGGCAGTGAACGTTTTATACCTGTTGCAACACAAGGTGAACGTCCGTGTGACGCACCTGCTACATCCAGTTCATAAAATTTTTCAAGAAATATTGAACATCCAACAGAGGATATTGCTATTGTATTTTCACGTATTCCGAATTCGTCTATGAGTTCTGCTATTATTTTTAAAACAACTCCATGACCGCAGCCCGGACAAAACGTAAAACCATTGTCCCTTATTAGTGTATCCGGTCTTTTGTAAACTAAAGTCTCCCCAGTCATTTCTACACTCTAACACCTATCTTATTGTATAATGCCGTAATTTTTTCAAGCATTTGCGTATCTGTAAGCAGTCCGCCTCCGCTTCTTCCCAAAAATTCAACCGGACAGGCCCCGAATACGGATGCCTTAACATCCTGAAGCATTTGTCCCTGATTGAGTTCTATATCCAGTATCATCCTTGCTGTTTTTGCTGTTTCAAAAAGTTCTTTTTCAGGAAACGGAGATAGCATAACGGGTCTGAACAGACCAACTTTCATTCCTGCTTTTCGGGCTTTTTTGACCGCCGATTTCGCAATCCTTGCAGTAGTTCCGAATGCTGTTATAATAAGTTCTGCATCGTCTGTCATAAATTTATCAACGAGCATTTCTTTTTCTGCAACAATTCTGTATTTTTCGAAAATCCTGTCAGAAATTTTCTCAAGTTCTCCATCTGGCATGTGAAGAGACACAAGATTTCTTGGCGGTCTTTCTTTTGCCCCTGAAAGTGCCCATTTTGAAACATCATCATCTTTGTACGGATATTCCCCGAATTCAACAGGTTCCATCATTTGTCCCAGAATACCGTCTGCAAGAAGCATAACAGGATTTCTATATTTTAGTGACAGATGAAAAGCTCTGTACATTAAATCAATAGCTTCCTGAATTGTTGCCGGTGATAGGACTATTGTTTTGTAGTCTCCGTTTCCGCCCCCACGTACTGCCTGAAAATAGTCTCCCTGTGCGCTTGCTATATTACCAAGCCCGGGGCCGCCTCTCATTACACTGACTATTACGCCGGGAACTTCTGCACAGCACATAGCGGAAATAGCCTCCTGCATAAGTGCGATGCCGCATGAAGAAGAGGATGTCATGGCTTTTGTGCCGGTGGTGCCGGCTCCAATGACCATACTTATTGATGCGAGCTCGCTTTCTGCCGTAATAAACGTACGTCCGAGCAAAGGCAATTTGTCTCCCATATACTCTCCGATTTCGCTCTGCGGTGTAATCGGATAGCCAAAATAACACTGGCAGCCGGCATTTATCGCTGCCTGTGCAATAGCTTGATTACCTTTCCATAAAACTTTTGCCACTATTTATAAACCTCAACTATCGCTGCTTCAGGGCAGCTTTCCGCACAAAGTGCGCAGCCCAGACATTCACTGTTTTTATCCTCAAACTCCGCATAGTGAAATCCTGTGGAGTTTACCTGACGGGATGTTTTTATCAGACTTTTAGGACAGGCTTTCATACAAATCTTGCAGGATTTGCACATATCCTTATTTATAACAATCCTTGCCATTTTTATCACTCTATCTTATAAAGTTCGTCTATCAAATTTAATTTTACCACCAGCAAGGAATAAAAGCCAATATTTACTTACTTTGATTTATCGGAGACATTAACATATCGAATTTGTTTTTATAAAAATCCGTGTTAATGTTAAGCCGCACACCTAAATCAAATAACAACAGTATGAATTTTCTGTCATAATCATCACGGGCTGTGCTTTTTTCTTCCGCAAACTCGTCAAGAAGTTCTTTCATTTTGTTGTAGTAAATGTTTTGTGCTTCTGTTATATCCGGATTTATATCCAGCAGGTCTGCATATTTGAACAGTTCCAGCGCAATCTCGAGTCTGTGCACTTCCGGACTTTTCGCCACATTGAATACTGCATCTGTAATTTTCTCCGTAAACAGAGAATTTGCGTATCTTTTATCGAGATTAATACCGATATTTTTAGCCTCGCTGTTAATATCGATTGCTGACATAATATCATTTATATTCAGGCTGTCTTTGCATTTTTCCATATATTCATTGAATTCACGCCCGAGAGTGTATGATGTTGCGATTTTAAACTCATTCGGCGGGTCAAGACCGAGATTTTTGTAATGGTAAATTGAGCCTTTTCCTTCGTCATAAATTTCTTTATAAAGCTGTGTAAATTTATTTGTTTTGCTTTTAAGCAGCATTGTAAGAATTTTTCTTCTTTCTTCGAGAAAAATATTTTTCAGTGTATAGTATTCATATCCGAATTCTGCGTCCATGTGGCGGATGATTTCGGTAATCGGATTGTCTTTGAATATTGCAATCAATTCTTTTTGAATTCTTGCGAAATCAGCTTCATCTGAAAATTCTTTCATTGTGCAGTGGAAATCTTCGCCTGAGAATTTTAGTAAGGCAAATACCATATCATATTTTTCCAGTGTGATTCTTGACTGGACTTCTATTCTGCCGACTACGAATTTGTTTTTTCCATTAAAGGCTTTTTTGTATCCGAGGCGTTTAAATTTGTATGAATAAAATGTACTTTCGTCTTCAATATCTTCGTACATCGAGGATATTGCCCATAAACTTACAATTTGTTTAACATTTACAATAGACGGTTTTACAAATTTTTCATATATATCTTTGCCTGTTCCGAATTCTTTTATGTTGCTTTGTGCATTTGCAAGAATTTCAACAAATCTTTTTTCGTAATCTTCATCAGTAAAATAAACAGCTAACTGCATTGCACGGGCTGCATATTTCATAATCTGGGTTGTTTCTATACCTGAAATGTCTGCAAAAAACCAGCCGCAGCTAGTGTACATCAACATTGCCTGACGCTGGATTTCAAGAAGCTTCATTGCTAGTATTTTATCTTCGTATGAAATATCAGGTTTTGTATTTTCGTCAAGAAAATGTTTGACGTTCATTTCATTTCTGTCAAGAATTACATTAATGTATTCGTTTCGAACTTCCCACGGGTTTTTATTAAAGTATTTTGCGCCTTCTTTTTCAAATAAAATAGCAAGGTTATCCCGCAGATAGTCAAACGCATCTCTGAGCGGTTTTCTCCATTTTTGATTCCAGCCGGCCTGTCCTCCTGTTGAACAGCCGCAATCCTCTTTCCATCTTCCGACACCGTGGAAACAGCTCCATGAAGACGCCTGTTTTATATCGACTTCATAATCTGTTTCGTACAGGTCAAGATACTCACCGTAATTTGTAATCGTAAATCCTTCGTCTTTTGCTTTTACTTTTAAAACGTATGCAAGAGCCATGTCGCCGAATTTTGTATGGTGTCCGTAGCTTTCGCCGTCTGTTCCGATATTTATAATCTGTGGATAGTTTCTGTCAGCGGAAACACCGTCTTTAAGGCGGCTTGCGAATTTGTTTCCGTCTTTTAAAATATTGTCAAATGCAACGGATTTTGAAATTGCGCCATCGTAGAAAAACAAATCAACATATTTTTTAGGATTTGATTTTATAAAATATCTGTAAGGACGGGCAGGGTCAATGTTTCCCCAGCTTACATCCTGCCATTCTTTGCTGCCTGTTTTTCTGCATTTTAAAGCCTGAAAGGGTGACAGAATAGTGAATTTTATGCCGTTATCCGCAAGAACTTCCAGTGTTTCATCATCGACAGCGGTTTCAGCGAGCCACATACCTTCAGGATTACGCCCGAAGCGGTATTGAAAATCACGGATACCCCATTTGACCTGTGTTTCTTTGTCACGGCGGTTTGCAAGCGGCATAATCATGTGGTTGTAAACCTGTGCAATAGCGTTTCCGTGTCCTGAAAAATTGTTTCTGCTGATTACGTCAGCTTTAATTATACGTTCATAAGTCAACGGAGCGTGTGTTTCCAGCCATGACATCAGTGTCGGGCCGAAATTAAAACTCATCAGTGAATAATTGTTAACTATATCGAGAACTTTATTTTTGTCATCCACTATTCTTGAAGCAGAATTCGGGTTGTAGCATTCAAGATTTATTCTTTCGTTCCAGTCATGATACGGATATGCACTATCCTGCTGCTCTATGGCTTCCAGCCAGGGATTTTCTCTCGGAGGCTGGTAGAAGTGCCCGTGTATGGTTAAATAAATAGGATTTTTACTCATCTTTTAAAACTCCACAACTTAGAATGCCTGTCAGCCAGCAGAAAAATTTATACTTTTTTCTTTGCAGGTGTTTTTTTCTGAACAACAACGAGTTTGTTTACTTCTATCCAGGGGTCGGACAGTGCTGTTGAAAAGACTTTACCGTAAATATCGACAATATCTCCGGATTCAAGGTCTATAAATTTTTCAGCTTCGGTTCTTTTGATAAAAATTTTCATTTCAGAAAGCGGTATAGTGTGATCTGTTACATCGTCTCTTTTTATAAGAAAAGAGATGTAATCCTGTGAACTTCTGAACGCAGGTTTGTAATCAAGACCGAGTGTTGCAAATTTGTCAAAAGTTGCTTTCATTTTTATATTTTTACCGAGGTATGTATCCGGATTTGCAACTACCTCCAGCGGACATACTGTAATGTATGACGCACTGTTGTTCGATTTTGTTTCCGGTTTTATTTCAGAAGTTTTTGTTTGTACTGCAGCAGGTGCAGCTGTGATTTTTTCTGCTATAAAATTTAATCCTGTAAAGCCTATTACAGCTGACAGTGCTATTATCAAAAATCTGTTTTTCATTTTATTCCCTTTTTATTTTTTTTGTTTTAATTTTATTTTTAGAGTAATTACATATTATCACATATTCATAAAATAGTAATAATTAGTTTTCTGTATCTTCCTGACCGATTTTTAAACACAGAGCATACAAAAATAAAAACAGAGGCAGTACGTGTAATATAATTCTGTCAAGTGAATAAGTTAAAAGCCAGTCCAAATCGTGCGGTGATAGTATATAAGTCATAAAATAACCCAAGCACATTAATATAAATATTACTAAAGACAGATAAAAAGCTTCTTTATTATTTTTACATAATTTTACACCTTTTATCAGAGGAATAATCAACAGAAAAAGAAGCCAGAATCGTTCTATTAGCATTAAAACAAGTGATTTTATTATCATCAGGTAGTTGTGCAAATCAAAAAGATGAGTATATGTTTTAAAAGCAAAAAAGCCTGCTATTAAATCATTAGGGCTGTTGCACAATAATTTGAAGAGAAATATCAGTGCAATAAACGGAAGCGATGCAGCCGCTGTATAAAATAAATTTTTATAACTTTTTTTATACAAAAAATAGACACCTGTTACCAGCAGAAACACTAAAAAGAACATCAGACCTTCGTTTTTTACCCAGGCAGAAAATCCTGCAAAGACTGTGCCCAAAATAAGAAAGTGAGAATTCTTCTTTTCAAAATATAGAAATAGCGAAATTATACTTGCAAGAATAAATAATGAAAGCGGAATATCAGCGCACTGAGAGGCACCGTTTACCAGAAAAACAGGTGTAAGCATAAGAACGGTTGCGAAAAGTTGCGCAATTTTTTTGTTTTGAAAATGTTTGATAGCAAAATAGAGTATATAAACAGTACTAAAAGTGAAAATTATGGCAAGGGTTATATTAAAAACCGAATTATCATTTCCTGTATACTGCCATATTCTTGCTGTTGATGAAGGCAAAAAAAGCGGATAATCATTGTGAGAAAGAAAATGAGGTTGTAAAAACATATTTTTCCACAGAGATATATCTCTGAACATAAATTCGGCTTTTGTATTCCATATTCTGAAACCATCCCAGCTTCCGAGCGAGTTGTTTATATAATATTTCAGAAAAATAAGAAGCCCTGTCAAATTCGCAAATGCAAGTGACAGCGATATTTTTTTTATTTTTATTTCAGGTGGTATTATCTTTGTAAAAATAAAAAATGAAGCAACTACTGCAATGATAAATTCGAAAATTTTGTACACAAGAATATTTTGTATTCCGGTAAGCAAAAATAAAAAATAAAATACAGAGCATAATCCAAACCCGAGAGGAATGGAAAATAATAATCTGAAAGGCTTTTCCGGATTAGCAAAACCTATAATTAGTGCAATAAATATTGAATATAGAAATCCGGAAAACATTATTCCATCCTTTCAAAAAGATATGTGCGTTTATCAAATTGTTTTATCATTTTTAAGTTATTTTTTTTAATTAGGTTTTTATTAAATACACCGATTACATATTTTTCATCTGTGTCGTTAACAAGAACAGACGGAGCTATTGCGTACTGTAATGTATAAAAATCATCAACAGAACGCTCTAAATCGAACACCTTTTGTTCTTCAACGTCTGTATAAAACCCTACATAAGTACGGTTTTTAAATAAATCATTATTTTTCAAAACAGGTTGTACTCTGACATTAAAAGAGTTGATTTCCCGGTATGGAACAAACGCCAGCGTAAACGGAACCTGTATAAACAAAGGTACGTATTTTACGGACAGCAGAAAAGCAAGGAACAAAACAATTTTTGTGATTGCTTTATCCTGTATTTTCATGCACCCAGTCTTTCGATTATTTTGTTAATCTGTCGTTCCAGTTCAATAAGGTCATTATTGTTTTCAATAATATAGTCTGACATATATCTTTTTTCTTCCTGCGAGACCTGCGAATTTATGCGGTTCATTGCATGTTCAAGGCTGTATCCGTTTCTGTTCATCAAACGCTGGAGACGGATTTTTTTGTCTGCGCAAACAAGAACTGTTGTATCAAACATATTCTGCATACCTGTCTCAAACAAAAGAGGAACGGAGGCTACGACTATCTCTTTATCCTGATTTTGTTCAAAAAAGTCTTTAATTTTTTGTTCAATCGGAGGATGAAGAATATGTTCCAGTTCTTCAAGTTTTTCAGGGTTTGAAAAAACTATCTGTCCGATTTTAAATCTGGACAATGTGCCGTTTTCTCTGTATATATCTTCGTCTTTAAATATTTTTTCTATTTGGGAAATTACATTTTCATCTTTGTCAATCAGTTCATGGCAGACGTCATCAGCATTGATGACCGGTATGCCTTTTTTTTCAAAATAACTTTCAACTATTGATTTTCCTGATGCAATATTACCCGTGAGACCTATTCTTAACATAATACTATTTTACCTCCCATTCAGTGGTACCGTTTTTAGTATCTTTTAACACAATATTTATTTTATCCAGTTCATTTCTTATCTTATCTGCAACAGTCCAGTTTTTTTCTGCTCTTGCTTTGTTTCTTTCTTCAATTATTTTCTGCATAATATCAAGAGCAGGAGCGTTTTTGTCGGTAATGAAATCAAATTCGTTCACAATAAGGTCTAATTTTTCTTTAAGCTGGTTTTCATCGAGTTCAACTTTTTCAAAATCAAATCCGAGCACCCGTGCAAGTTTCATTAATGCAGAAATATATTTTTCTGCATTTTCTTTGTCATTCGCGTCTTTTGCTTTGTTTCCTTTTGTTGCGATATCAAACAGAACAGCAAGGGCTTTTGAGGTGTTGAAATCATCATTCATTGCCGCTTTAAACTGTTCTATTTCTTCACATTGAATATCTTCTTTAAGATTTTCTTTTCCTGTGTAGTTGAGAAGATTATTTGCCGCATTTTTTAGCCTTTTTACACCTGCAGAAGCAGCTTCCAGTGCTTCGTCATTAAATTCAACAGGCATTCTGTAGTGATTTGTTAATATAAAAAATCTGATTGTATTTGCGTCGTAGTTTTCTAAAATGCTGTCTATGGTTTTGAAATTGCCTAAAGATTTTGACATTTTTTCTTTGTTAATTGTGACAAAACCATTGTGCAGCCAGTATTTTACGAATTGACATCCGTTTGCACATTCAGACTGTGCAATTTCATTTTCGTGGTGCGGGAATATTAAATCAGCACCGCCGGCATGGATATCAATTTCAGGTGCAAGATGTTTTCTTGCCATGGCTGAGCATTCAATGTGCCATCCGGGTCTTCCTGTTCCCCACGGGCTTTTGTAGCCGTGTTTTTCGTCTTTTTTCCATAGTGCAAAGTCGAGCACATCCTCTTTCTTTGTTGATGCTTCAACACGTGCACCAGCTACAAGGTCGTCTATAGGCTGCTTGCTCAGTGCGCCGTATTTCGGGAATTTTTTTACTCTAAAATATACATCGCCGTCAACCTCGTAAGCAAATCCTTTTTCTATCAGTTTTTTTACGATAGCTATCATTTCTCCGAGGTTTTTTGTTGCAAAAGGTTCTATATCCGGTTTGAGGTTGTTCAGTTTTTTCATTGATTCAGAAAAAATATCATAGTATTTTTTTGCAACTTCATCAGGCGTTATACCTTCTTTTTCGGAGCGTGCGAGGATTTTGTCGTCAACGTCTGTAACATTACGGCAGTATTTTACGTCGTATCCCAAAAATTTTAAATATCTGTATACAACATCCCATGTGATATAACATCTGGCATGTCCTAAGTGCGGGTGGTCATATACAGTCGGTCCGCAGACATACATATTGACTTTATTGCCGTTTAGGGGGGTAAATTCTTCAATTTTGTCTGAATAAGTATTAAATAATTTCAACATATAAAAATCCTCTGTTGAAAATATATTACAACAAAAAACAAGTTCTTTAAAGCCCTGTTATACTATTAAACACAATCAGTATTTTTCCATTTTTCAGAAAGTTCCTGTGTTATTCGCAATCCTGTTTTTGTTGTTGCAAGTCCTCCTTCCGAACTTTCTTTCAGACTTGGATTCATTAATTCACCCACCTGCTTCATTGCGTCCACCACTTCATCTATAGGAATAACTGATTCTATACCTGCCATTGCCATTTCTGCAGCGGTTACAGCATAAATAGCCAGAAAAGCATTTCTTTTTACACACGGGACTTCAACCAGTCCTGCAACTGGATCACACACAAGCCCCATTATATTTTTAAGCGTAAGAGCAGCTGCATTGAGTATTTGATTTGATGTACCGTTGTATATTTCGACCATAGCACCGGCTGCCATGGCTGAAGCAACGCCGCATTCACTCTGACATCCCATAACGGCACCTGCAAGCGCAAGTTTATTTGATATAATTTCACCGATTATTCCTGCAGTTAAAAGAGCATTAATTTCTGTTTCCATATCCGCACTAATAGCTTCTGTCATTGATTTAATAACAGCCGGAACAATTCCGCAGGATCCCGCTGTAGGACAAGCAACTATTTTCCCCATTCTTAGATTTTGCTCAATTGTTGCCAGTGCATATAACAAAACATTTTGATATGTCTCAGAAAAAAATGATTTTCCGTTTTTATATCTTTCTAGAAGTTTTGCACAATCATTGCCGCATAGTCCGCTGACAGATTTTTCAGAAGATTTTAGCCCTTCGTCTATTGCATGTTTCATTGCTTCGAGATTGTATTTAACCTGTTTTCTTATATTTTCGACAGATGTTTCGAATCTCTCAGCTTCGTATTCCTGACAAATTTCATATATTCTTTTATTTTTAACTGAAGACAGTTCTAATAAATCTTCAAATGTTTCTAATTTTGCCATTGTTTAAATGCTTCTATATTCCTTATCAAGTATATTTCGTCTATTTCATGCAGTTTTCTTAATATATATTCAGGCAACGGAGAGTCAAGACATATCCCCATTGACGCTTCTTTCCCTTTGTCATGCCTGTCGCAATGCATTGAGGCAATATTAACATCCTGCCCTTGTATTAGTGCTGTTACTCTGTAAACCATGCCGGGTTTATCTTTGTAAATCAATATCAATGTTTCATAATCACCGTTAATATTAAAGTTGTAGCCATTAATTCTGTTAATACAGACTTCTCCTGCGCCTACTGAATCACCTGAAATCTCCATTTTTCCGTTATTAAAAATTACATCAACGGAATTAGGATGTCTGGACAAATCTTCCAGATATTCATATTCGTATTTTATACCCCTTTGTCCGGCAATTTCAAAGGCGTTTTTAATGTTTTCATTGTCAACATCAAATCCGAGCACGCCGCCGAGAAGCCCTTTATCCGTGCCATGACCTTTTCCTGTTTTGGCAAAAGAATTATACAGTTTGAATTTTACATTATCCGGTTTTTCTCCGAATATTTTACCTGAAAGCAGACCTATTCTTACGGCTCCGGCTGTATGAGAACTGGATGGACCTATTATCACCGGTCCTATTACATCAAATAAAGTTTTCGTTTTTTCCATATAACTATCTTACCTGACAAACTGACGTTCCGCTTTTATCTCTCAATTTTTTGACAACACGTTTTGTTAAATACGGCACGTCCATCATTTCCGTAAAAAGTTCAATATAACACAATCTGTCTTTTTGCTCAATTTCAGTCTGTTTTAATATTTCATCGAGCTCAGCTTCTGTACGAACACTGGCACTCCAACAATCTCCTTCGAATACGGACGGGAGCTTTGAATAGTTCCATTTTGCAATGTCATTATATTTATCCATGGGATTATCGGAAAGAATGCGTTCGATTGTGTAACCGGAATTGTTCAAAACAATGATTACCATTTTCAAATTGTGTCTCATTATTGTGCTCACCTCCTGTGCGGTCAGCTGGTGTGCACCTTCTCCTGTCAGGAGTACCACACGTCTGGTTTTATCTGCAACAGCCGCACCGAACGCTGCCGGAGTTGCCCAGCCAATTGAACCCCAGAGCACCTGATTGTTCAGGATACAGTCTTTGGGTAAGTTCATTGGTGCTATACCGAATTTTGTCAATCCCGTTTCTGAAAAAATTATGTCTCCGGGCTTGAAAAATTCCTGTAATCTCGGATAGATATAATCAGCTGTCAGTTTTGAGTTATCAGCCTGGTTTGTTTTTTCAAATCCTCTTTTTTCAGTTTCGATAACAATATCCCTTTTTTCAATTTTTTCGCACAGAACTGCTAAAATATCTTTCATCAGGACATTTTCATATTTTTTATTTTCAATTATTGTATAAGTGCCTTGAATATTTATATATTGTGACGGGTCAAATTTTATGTCAAAACTGAATGTGTTCAGGTCGCTGATTATTGTGCCTATTGAAATTACACAGTCAGAGTTGTTTACATATTTGTAGGCATACAAATTGTCATAGGAGCCGAGATATGTCCCAAGGTACATTTCATTGTCTTCATCAATTAAGCTTTTACCCATAAGCATTGTACACAGGGGAAGTCCCGATGTATCAGCAAATTTTTTCATTTCATCTGTTGCATTGAATCTTTTTGCTAATACATCGGCGAGAATAACGGGGAAATCGGAGGTTTTTATCAGGTTTAGAGCATGTTCTGCAGCTTTTGTCAGATTTTTTTGATTGCTGACGGGTTGTTCTAGTTCAGGATTGTTTTCTATTTCCATTTTGCAAATATCAACAGGTATAGCTATGTAAACCGGTTTTTTTTCCCTGACAAAAATTTGCAGCAATCTGTCTATTTCTTTTTTTGCATTTTTGCAGTCCAGAAAAGCTGTTGCTTCAACTACATTTGCATAAGCTCTTTGAAATGCAAAGTAATCCGGATTGCTGAAATTATGATGAAGCAATGTATTTTGTTCTATATATTTTGTGGCAGGCACTCCGACTATTTTGAAAACCGGAATGTTTTCTGCGAAACTTCCGGCAATTGCATTCATTGCACTCAGTTCTCCCACCCCGAATGTTGTAACAAGTGCGCCGTATCCGTTTATACGTGCGTATCCATCGGCTGCATATCCTGCATTGAGTTCATTTGTGCAGCCAATCCAGTTTGTATCCGGATTGTTTTCAATTGAACCCAGTATATTAAAGTTGTAATCACCGGGAAGTCCGAAAAAATCTTTTATTCCAAGTTTGGAAAGTTCTTGAATCAGGTAATCAGAAACAGTAATTTTGCACATTTGTTTTTCCTTTATTAATGTTATCAGTCTTGTGTATTTTAATGCAGAATTTTATTTTTTTAATCGCTGCACTGTTCATAATTATTACACCCGATTATGAAGAATTGCAATTTACAAGGAATTTGGCTAAAATTTAAAATTTTTATAATGCATAAAATTTCAAAAAAAATAAAGAGAATTTTTATAAAATAAAAAGAAGTTTTTATAAATTTATAAAAAAATGAAAGCAGAAACTAATGATTAATCAAAATTGCACTTTAAAAAATTTGTATTTACAATACTTAACAACGTTACAAATTTAATACAACAAACTAATTGCAAAACTCAAACTATTTTATAAAATTATAATATGTTTAATACACAGTTATTTATTTACATAGTAAAAAGACTTGTACAGGCAATACCGCTTTTGTTTCTTGTGTCTGTAATAAGCTTTTTTATAATAAGGCTCAGTCCTGTTGACCCTCTGGCGGAGCTTCGTATAAACCCTTCAATTTCTCAGGAAACTTTGAAAGCGGAAGAAAAACGACTCGGGCTTGATAAACCGTTAATAATTCAATACGGCTTATGGCTTAAAAGTTTTTTAAAAGGGGATCTGGGTGTTAGTGTGACAGGCGAAAAAGTCAGCGACAAACTTATGGAACGTATTCCCAACACGCTTCTTTTAACGGGTGTGGTGATACTTTTGACGTGGCTTGTCGGTATACCTCTCGGGATTTATGCAGCACTGAACTGGAAGAAGCCGGTAGACAGAATGATGACTATTTTAACCAGTATAGGTATGGCTGTTCCGTCTTTTTTCTTTGCGCTTTTACTTTTGATATTTGCTGTAAAAACAGGCTGGTTTCCGACAGGCGGTTTAACCTGCTATGATTTTTCGACGTATTCTCCGCTTCATAAAGTGCTTGATGTGATGCATCATCTTGTGCTTCCGGTGACTGTTCTTTTTACACTTTCTTTGTCAGGTTTGCAAAGGCAGATGAGGGGAAATCTGCTTGATGTTCTGGGGTCTGATTATGTAAAATTTGCACGTGCAAAAGGGTTGAGTGAAAACAAAGTTGTTTATAAACATGCATTGAGAAATGCGATAAATCCTATGGTGACACTTCTGGGTTTTGAGTTTGCATCTTTGTTGAGCGGTGCAGCACTCACCGAGTATGTTTTTCAGTATCCGGGGCTCGGGCGATTAATACTTGAAGCAGTTATGAAATCAGACATAAATCTTGTTATGGCATCTTTGATGATGGGTACTATAATGCTTATTCTGGGCAATTTGATTGCCGATATTTTACTTAAAACGGTCGATCCGAGGGTGAGTGTAAATTGATGACGTATTGCAGAAAAAAAGACGGCATACTAAGACAAATACTCAGAGATAGATATTCCCTGATTGCTCTTGTTGTTCTTTTGCTGTTATATCTTGCCATACTTTTTGCGGATTTTCTTGCACCTTATTCAAAAGAATTTTCTGACCGTCACAGAGCCTATGCTCCGCCTTCAAAAGTTTACACAATAGATGAAAACGGCAGGTTTTCACGTCCTTATACATATAATTATGTCAGGTACTTTGATCCAGATGAATTTAAAATTACATATAAACAGGACAGGAGTAAAAAATTTTATCTCAAGTTTTTTGCAAAAGGTGAAAAGTATAAATTTCTCGGCTTGATTCCAATGGACAGACATCTGGTGAGTGTAGAACCGGAGGGCAGATTGTTCTTGCTTGGCACGGATATTAACGGGCGGGATGTTTTTTCAAGAATTTTGTTTGGCGGTAGAATTTCTTTGACAATCGGGTTTCTTGCATTGTTTATTTCTTTCCCGCTGGGTATGCTATACGGCGGTGTGTCAGGATATTTTGGTGGAGTGGTTGATAATATAATGATGAGAATATCTGAAGCGATAATGTCTATACCGAGTTTTTATCTATTGATTATTCTTGCCGCAATATTGCCCGCTAATATGACCAGCATTCAGCGATTTGCACTGATTGTTGTCATTCTTGCATTGATAGGGTGGGCCGGGTTTTCAAGAGTTGTACGTGGCATGGTTTTGTCTGTGAAAAATCAGGAATTTGTTCAGGCTGCCGAGTCAATAGGTGCTTCAAAAAAAAGGATTATTATAAAACATCTTCTGCCTCAGACTTTGAGTTACGTAATAGTTGCAATGACATTGAGTGTTCCTTCTTATATTCTTTCTGAATCAGGATTAAGCTTTCTGGGACTGGGGATACAACAGCCTGATGCCAGCTGGGGCAACATGCTGAAAGAAGCACAGGAGTATGTTAATATACTTTACCGTCCCTGGCTGTTAACACCCGGGTTTTTAATTTTTGTTGCGGTATTATCTTTTAATCTGATTGGTGATACAATAAGAGACATATTAGATCCAAAAAGCAAAATGAGATAAATATAAATTAAAAACGGAAAACGGAGAGTATGGAGAATTTCATAACAACAATTCTTTTAGAAAAGAATATGCTGCTTGATATACTGCTTGCTATGGTGCTCGGGTTTGCAATAGGTTTTGAGCGTGAACTTACGAACAAATGGGCGGGATTGAGAACGCATATGCTTGTTTGTATGGGGTCTTGTATATTCACATTGCTGTCCATACATGCTTTTCCTGTTTTTGCTCACAGTCCGCAGGCTGATCCTGCACGTATTGCCGCACAGGTACTTACCGGTATTGGTTTTATAGGCGGGGGTACTGTTCTTAAACATGGTTCGGCTATATATGGTCTTACAACAGCTGCTGCACTGTGGATTACCGCAAGTATCGGTATGGCTTGCGGCTGTGGTTTCAATAGTCTGGCTGTTGTTTCTACCGTTATTGTAGTAAGTGTTCTTGTTCTTATCAGAATTTTTGAAAAACAGTTTATACACAAGGGTTCTAAAATAATCAGAAGAATGAGTGTTTCTTTTTTCTGTTCTAAAGAAATAATGGATGATGCGTATAAAAAAGTTCTGGGTACATTTGAATCAATTTATGAAATAAAACAAAAAAACTCTGCAGAGTCTGATGCAATAAGAAAAATAAGTTTTAAATTATTGTTACAAACTAAAAATCCTATACAATATATTCATAACGAGTTAGACAAAATTGAAGGTATAGAATCGATTTCGATACAAGAGTTATATGAATAAATCAGAAATACTGGAATATGCAAGAACAGTTTTTATAGCATTAATAGCAGCAATGATAATTGCTGCAGGCGCAACCTGTTTTTCAAATGTTATTGCAGAGCATCATTATAAGCTTGCATCAAAAATTCAGAATAAAGAGCAGGACAATCAGATGATTGGTTTTCTTATTTCAAAATATGAGAAAGAACTGCAAAAAGATTCTTCAAATTATGTGTTGAATTCCAGACTGGGAGAGTTATATGAATTACTTTTCAGCTATGAACAGGCTGAGAAAAACTATAAACTGGCGATTGAAAAAGCACCATACGGTGTTTACAGTCCGTATATAGGTCTTGCAAGAATGTATATAAAAACTGACAAGCTTGATAAGGCGCAAATTACAATAAAAAAGCTGAAAAACATTGACCATAAACCCCTGCTTATAGAAAAGGGTAATTTTTATATGGAGCTCGGTGATGCCTTCTGGAAAAAATCAAGTTACATAGCTGCTTTGAAACAGTATAAGCTCGCACTGTTTTTCTATAAAAAAGTTGACTCTGAAAAAGCTGAGTTGGCTATAACCGGTATACTCGACTGTTACAGCAGACTTGCTTCTAAACACTTTATGGAAGGAAAGTTGACAGAGGCTGTTCATGATCTGGAAACAGCTTTGATATACAAAAATACTCCCGTTCTGAACTATAAACTCGCTTTATTAAATCAGGATATTGATGCATTCGAGGCCGTCAAATATATAGAAAAGACTTATGCTGTTGATCCGGGGATTATTAATTATGATTTATACGAGCAGATTCTCATAAAAGCTATAAAACAGGCACAGGCGTTGAATATGTATACCGAGGCAAAGCTCTATTATCAAAAATATAAAATGATAAAACAGTTTAAAAAGCGATATATATTCACTGACAAAGATTACGGAATAGAAATTGTTTCGCACAAACTAAAAACTAATATTTTCGGTAACAAAAAAACAATAGATGTAAAATTCAGAGTCAAAAATAAAACAAAAGAGAGTCTGAATACTTTGTTTGTTGTTGTTGAAGCTAAGTATAATGACAAAACTGATATTGTATACAATGAAGTTCTGTTTTCGAAAAAAAATCCCTTAAAACCGCTTGCAACATCTGATACTCTACATTTTATTCTTAAGTTTGATGATGAAAAAGATATTATAAACACAAAAAATATTGTTTTTAATTTTAATATTTCTAAAAAACAGAATATGAGAAAATTTACGATATTTTCATTTGAAATGCATAAGTAATATTTGTAAATATATAGCTTAATAATATTTTCAAAAATACAAAAAACGGGTAAAATATATTACTAAGGAGAGTTAGTTATACATTGGAAAAATACGTAGAACAAACGTTGTATTCAGACGTACCACCAACAAAACTTAGAAATAGAGACGAAAAGTTTAGAGAGGCGCACACGGGTCCGTTCTGGATTTGGCTTGCTGACCGATTTTTCTTTGGGATGCTTGAGAACAGATTTTATTCAATGCAGGTGAAAAATAAAGAAAATTTTGATAAGCGTAATCCTGAGTTTGCGTCTATTATTTATGCACCACACTGTAACTGGTGGGATGGTATAGTAGGGTATAATTTATGCCGCAGGGTTTTTCATACAACTATACGTATGATGATTGAAGAATTGAACAGGTTTCCTATTCTTGCAAAAGCAGGAGCTTTTGCTGTGAACAAAAAATCCCCGCAGGCGTCTATGAAAGCTTTGCAGTATGCAGTAGACCAGCTTTGTAACAAAGATATTTCTCTCTGGATTTTTCCGGAGGGGATAATCAGACCTCCAATGTTTCGTCCGATTGAATTTCAAACAGGGATGGCTTATATTGCTAAAAATGTTGTTAAAAAATCCGGAGGAATAAATCTTATTCCCGTTTCGGTAAACTACGTATTTTTAAGAGAGGACAGACCCGAGGTTCTTGTCAAAGTCGGCGAGCCATATACTTTAACCGACCCTAAGGTGGACAGAAAGGAACTGACGCATATTCTCGAAACAAACTTTGAGGCACTGTGTGATGAACATTTGCAAAGCATCAGGCATGGCTGTGTCGAGGGCAATGAATACGTATTCAGACAGAAACTCAAATGGTACAGAAAACTTGAAAAACGCCTTAAACGTGTTAAAGTTACGAATTCCGGTGTTTAGTCGGGGAAATATCCTATATATGGCAGATTTCTGAAATAGCCTTCGTAGTCTAGTCCATATCCGACAACAAATTTGTCATCAATTTCAAATCCGTAATAGTCCGGCTGAATGTCTGTTATTCTGGCTATTTTTTTGTTTAAAAATGTAATAATACCAAGGTGTTTCGGTGAGTGGGTTCTATGCAGCATATCGCATAAAAATTTCAGTGTGCAGCCTGTGTCAATTATATCTTCAACTATAATGACATTTTTTCCTTCAAGGTTTGGCAGTGTTAAATCAAGTGCTTTTACATTGCCGGAGGATTTTTGTTCGTTACCGTAGCTCGAAACTTTTATAAACTCTAACTGTACAGGCATTTTTAGATATTTTATTAGGTCACAGCAGAAAATACTGGAGCCTTTTAGCACGCATATAACGGTCAAATCTTCATCAGTTCCGAAATCTTTGTTTATTTCTTCTGCGAGTTCTTTTGTTCTGTTAAGAACTTGTTCTTTACTGAATAAAATTTTTAAATCTTTTACATCTTTTTTCATAAACTATCTTTCTTTCATTAACACGAAATACAGAGGAGCTTTTTCAGCACGCAGTTTTTCGCTCAAACCTGCTTCCGGTATCCATAGCACTTCTTTTTCATTGCATAATAACACAATTTCGTCACGTTTGTATTTTTCTATATTCTTGTTTATAAAATATTTTTTGAGTTTCATGCTCCCTTTCATTCCGAAAGGGTTTATTATGTCACCGTCTCTTCGGGTTCTTAGAATGAGAGGGAATGTCAAATTCACAAAGGCATAATTTTCTGTTTCATCCGGAAATTCTTCCGGCATGTCGTTGATTTTTTTTATTTCAAATATTTTATTCTTAAATAAATAGCTGCCTTCTCCGTTAATAACAGTCTCATCGTAAATTTTTTCTGTTTTTTCTATGAAGGTGAAATATTTCTCTCCAGAAAATAACCAGAGATTGCTGGTTATAGATAGTGTATTTCCCGCTTTTGTACGGGTATTTTCTGTTATAAAAGAAATAACATCGTTTATCTTTTTTGAATCATATTCAAGATTTTTTTCTATAAACATTTCATGAATAAATTTTTTTTGGACATCTAAAGATTGTTCAAGAAATTTTTTTGTATTGATTTTATTTCCATCTGATATTTCTTTACGGATTTTATCAAGATATTCTTTAATTATATTTTGTTCTGAAGCCGCAATTTCTGACAGCCGCATAACAGCATTATCTATATCAGGGTTTATTTGTTTCAAGTCTTTTATTACTTTGTGGCGCAGAAAATTCCTTTTGTATTTTGTATTCAAGTTGCTGGAATCGTTGTTTGGATTGAGCTTGTGTGTATTGCAATATTCTTCCACATCTTGTCTTGACCATGATAGCAGCGGGCGGTATATTTTATATCCAAAGATTTCAAAATATTCAGTTATTCCGCATAATCCTTTGACGCCTGTGCCATGAGATATTCTATATATTACAGTTTCTGTGTTGTCTGATTTGTTATGTGCAAGAAAGACACCTGCTGCTTCAAATTTTTCACAGCATTTTTTGAAAAATTTCTGTCTTGCTTCTCTTGCTGCAGTTTCTGTTTTTTTGACTTTGTCAGAAAGGCGTTCTGAATAAAAATTTATGTTCCGTTGTTTACAAAATTCTTTGCAGTTTTGTTCTTCGTTGTCGGATTCTTCGCCCCGCCAGTTGTGGTTCAGATGAACTGCGATGATTTTAAAATTATTTTTTTTAGACAGGTCATTCAGGATATCCAGCAGGCACATAGAATCATAGCCTCCGGAAAATCCGACCAGAAATGTTTTTTCTGAATTTAAGATTTTATATTTTTCTAAAAATGCAATTATTCTTTGCATGTGTCAACCAGTTTCTTAGCCAGAAGAACAGCTTCTTCAGGTGATTTATCTTTTATTAAATTCCTTGCATATGAACCGACGCTTATTCCATTATATTTTATCCCGCAAATTTTTGCCAGCTCTGACGTTTTTTCGTTCGTACCTCCGGAAATCAGAATATAATCAGTAAAGTCTGATATTAAATGTGCGGTTGAAACAGCCTGTAATGTAGAGCTAAAAGTGTTTTCTCCACCTGACATCGGGACACCGTCCGCCTGAATAATAAATTCGGAGGAGCCGCACCATTTTTTTATTTTATTAATTATTTTTTTCATTTTTTCATTGCTGTAATATTTTCTGTCCAAACAGAAACTTAGCGGTGTTTTTGATTTTTTTATCAATGATTTTAATAAATCATATGGAACTTTTTTTGATGAGAGATGAATTTCTATACAATCCAGATTATATTTTTCTGCCAGTCTGAATGCTTCATCAAAATCACTCTCATTTTCAAAAAATGAAATTGCTTTGCATTTGCATTTTTTGCAGCCTATGCATTTTTCTTTTTGCACAAACGGATAACCATCATCAAGAAGTATAATTGCATCCTGCGGGCACACATTTACACAGGCAGAACATCCGCTACATTTTGATTTAATAATTTCTGCTTTGTTTATATGTGCATCTCCCGATATTCCCGTGCTGATACACAACAGAAAATCCTCTTTGTTTTTTCCGGCTTTTTCTATCCCTTTGTAAACAGCGTTTATCGCTTCTTCTGATGCATTTATGTCGAACATATCACAACCGGCTTTTGCGTATATTTCAACATTTGAAACAATATTTTCTTCACTTTGATTTCCGAGACCGAGTACAAGTTTAAATATTTTTCTTTCATTTAAAATTTTAAAAAGATTTTTTTTCATATTTTTAATCCAGAGAGAAGATATCTTTCAAATCTTCGTATGTCAATGATTTACCGATATTTCTGTCTACAGAGATTACAGAATCGACAAGGTCTCTTTTTCTCGATTTAAGTTTCTGGATTTTTTCTTCAACCGTACCTTTGGTAATCATTCTGTAAACAAAAACTTTTTTCGTCTGTCCGATACGATATGCTCTGTCTGTAGCCTGATCTTCTACAGCCGGATTCCACCACGGGTCATAGTGAATTACATAGTCAGCACCTGTCAGATTCAATCCTGTACCGCCTGCTTTTAGGCTGATAAGGAATATCGGTATAGTCGGATTGCTGTTAAAGTTTTCAACAGCTTCCTGTCTGTTTTTCGTTTTGCCTGTCAGGTATTCGTGTTTTATTCCTTCTCTTTCAAGCCATTCTTTTATTATGTCGAGCATATCTACAAACTGGCTGAACAATAGTACCCTGTGTCCTTCGGCTATAATTTCTTTGAGCATTTCTTTCAGCTGTTCAAATTTGCCGGATTCTTTTATACCTTTGATATTTTCTTTGTCATACAATCTTGGATGGCAGCATATCTGGCGCAGTCTCAGCAGAGCCGAGAATATAGACATGCGGCTTTTTTCAATACCGTGTTCTTCAATACTTTTGAACAATTCTTCTTTCGTGGAATCAAGAACTTCCATATAAAAATCTTTTTGCTCAGGCGTTAATTCGCAGTATGCAACGTTCTCAATCTTATCCGGCAAATCTTTTGCAACGTCTCTTTTCATACGTCTTAAGATAAACGGATAAATCTGGGATTTTAAACGTTTTTCAACAGTTTTATCCTCACGTTCGGTTATGGGGTTTACATACCTGTAATTAAATTCCGATTTGTCAAATAAAAATCCCGGCATAAGAAAATCGAAAATTGACCACAGTTCTTCGAGTCTGTTTTCAATCGGTGTACCGGAAAGAGCGAGCTTGTGTTTGCATTTAAGCTCTTTAACCGACTGTGCTGTTTGTGAGTCTGCATTTTTTATATTCTGGGATTCATCCAGAATTACATATCTGAATTCGTATTTTTTCAGTTTTTCGATGTCACGTCTGACCAGCGCATAGCTTGTAATAACTATATCATATTTTGATATTTCTTTAAAAAGCTCTTTTCTGTCAGAGCCGGTGAGTTTTAAACAGCTCAGTCCGGGTGCAAATTTTTCAATCTCGTTTTCCCAGTTAAAAACAACAGATGTAGGGCAAACAACAAGAGAGGTGGCCTTTTTATTCTTTTCTTTTGCTTTTTGTAAAAGAGCCAGTGCCTGCAATGTTTTTCCCAACCCCATATCATCTGCGAGTATACCATTTAAGCCGTACTGATACAAAAACCACAGCCAGCCGAATCCTCTGGTCTGGTATTCTCTGAGTTCTGCATTTATGCCTCTGGGCAGAGACGGAACATCCATTGTTGAAAAAGTAGAAATTTGTTTCCAGAATTTTGAAAATTTACGGCTCATTTTTATGGTCATGCCGAGGTTTTCCATTTCGGAAAGCAAGCCAGCACGGTAGGTTTTTACTATATATTTATTTTCATCATTCCTGTATACATCAAAAGTGTTGAATGCTTTCAGCAGTGAATAAACGCTGTCTGTCGGAACTTCCGCAAACCCGAGATTTTTAATTCTGATATATTTGCTTCCGTCCGTTGTCAGAGAGTAGACATCATCAAACGGCAGAATTTCTTCACCGACTCGTCCGTATAAATCTATTTCAAAACTGTCCGTTGTGTTTATTGCAAAATCTATGTCTGCACAGAGTTCGAATTTATCTTTTGTAAGTTTGAAGAATGACATATCATCTTTTTCTTCAAACACCCATCCGTCTCCGGCCTGCTGTATGTAGTAGTTGTAAAAATCGATTGCATTTTCTTTTTCGAGTGCGAGGTTATTCGTTTGCATAGGGGCAAATTTACATGCAAGAAGCATATTATATGCTGCTTCTTCGTGCTGCGGATTTCTTTTTACCCAGTATAACAAATCCTCTTTCGGTTTTTTAATTGTGACATACGGAGTTTTTTCAATATGCTTTGTATAAGGCACTCTTGTTCCGTCATAATCAAACTCCAGAGAGGCTTTTAGTGAGCCGTCATAATCAAGCCCGAGAGATACTACATTAATTGGAGGTTTTTGCTCGAGAAAAAGTTTTTCAATAGCCTCTGCTACTTCTACATGCATGACCTGTTGAAGTTTCGGAAGTTCTTCGTATAAAAATTTCGCTCCGTCAGAGTCTCTGACATCAGTAAAACTGGCTTTAATAAGGTTCTGGGGGAGGGCTGAAACCTGTGTAGTGGTGGGGAATATTACATTTTTGTATCTGCCCCATTTGAGCTGTCTTGAAAAATATCTTATTTCTTCAAACGGGTAAGAATCACTGCCGTCAGGTCTGTCCCATGTCAAAGACAGCAGCACATTTCCAACCATTGAAAAATTAACAGAGAGTGTGAGTGTCCATTCTTTGTCATCAAAACGGAGTCTGTCTTTTGTTTTTCCGTCCAGAACTTCTTCTGCTTTTGATAATAACTGAAAAAATCCGTCGAATTTGTTTATCGGGACATCATACCAGCCTGCTTTTTTGTCGAGTCTGGAACGCTGCAGGAGCAGCTGAAAAATAGATACTTCTATTTTTTGTGCGTTGTTCAGTTCAAACGACGGGTCATTTCTCTGAATTTCTATAAGAGCTCTTAAAATAGCTTCTAAATCACGTATTACCTTGCCTGTAGTTCTATCCATAACGAGAATGGAAAAGAAATTCTGTCTGCGTTTCGGGTTAAAGTGAAAAACATAATTGCCCTGAGGATTTTCCACTTCAGGAACATATTCATCAGGGTATTCCATTTTTATCTTGTGTGTTTTTTCAAGATAGTGGTCATAAACTTTGTCTTCAATGACTTTTAAACCTACAGCAATGGCGTGTTTGCACCATTCTTCTTTTAAAGGGCAGCTGCAATCGGCCTTCACACCGTCCCGTGTAAAAGTCAGACTGGTCTCGTAGGCGTCTTTAAAGTTTCCTTTTACTTTTGCATCGACGCCGGCAAGCCTTGTATCATAAGACAGAACAATACCCTTTTGATGACCCTCATAACCTCTGCGCCAGCTTCCGGGGGTCGATCTGTCTTTTATATACTTATAGTTAAATTTACAAGCGTTAATTTGTTTCTTCATAAAATAACCAAATCAGAAAAAATTTCTGAAAAGCAACAATTTTCGGGTGCAATAAAAAGAATTTCTTTTTATTAACCCCTCTCAAAGTAACATAAAACTATACTTAAATTAGTTACCTTAATATAAGTATACACAAAACTTTAAAAATGACAATACTTGATTATAGCATTGAGGTTGTGCCAAAATTAAACTTATGAACCAGAACAATTTTATATACCTCTTATATGGAAAAATCTACATAAATCTGACAAATTTATGTACCAATAATTGTGTATTCTGCATACGGGATATAAAGGATGACGTAGTCGGTGCTAATTTGTTCCTGACTGAAGAAAAAGTTGATATGCCGGGGTTGAAAAAACAGCTCGATGATGTAAAACCCGGACAATATCAGGAAATAGTATTCTGCGGATATGGCGAGCCGATGCTCAGACTGGAAGAACTGAAAGAAACGGCAAAATATATCAGAGAAAAATATCCTCATTTAAAAATAAGAATAAATACCAACGGTCAGGCAAATCTTGTGTATAAAAGAAATGTAGTTCCGGAGCTGGTCGGTCTGATTGACAGTGTATCCGTCAGCTTTAACGGAGAAAACGCACAAGTGTATAATGCAATTTCTTTGCCGAAGCTGCCCCATGCTTATGAAGCAATGAAGGAATTTATAAAAGAATGCGTAAAGCACAATATAGAGACTACGGCGACAATTGTTACAGGTTATAAAGATTATAAAGTTGATCTTGAGAGTTGCAAGTCTCAAATCGAGGCTATGGGTGCAAAATTCAGAGAACGCCCGTGGATTGAAAACGGATATTAATTACGCTTATTAATTAATAAAAAGTAACCGGCAGGATTGGAGAAGCAATTCAGCCGGATTTTTAATCTCTGAAAAATAGTAAAACAGACAATGACAAATTTTTTGATTTTGTAAACTTAAATAAAACATGAAAATACCAACCATAAAAACCTCAAAAATAGACATAAAAAACTACTGGCAGAACATAAAAACATATTCGGTAGCATATTTAAGTAAAATAAATAAAAATGATAAACTTTATATTACAACGGACGATGTATTCGTAAAAAACAGTTACCGGAAATTGATACTCCATACTATAGACAAACAGGGCTATGGATTTGTATACAGAAATACTTTTAAAAATACGGAAAGTTTCACAAACAGAAATTATGAAAAATTGTCACCTTTGCAAATACAGGCAATACGTTCAAATATACCGATAGATATGGCTGCAAATGCGGAAATTATTGTGGACACTGCAAGACTTATAAAAAAAATTTTCGATAAAAAATATGGAGAAGGCAATTATGTGTTTATTTCAGTGGGGCGTTCTTTTTCGGCGGTTTCAAAGTGCCTTGAATATCTGGGAAATGAAACAAAACGCATTCCTTTTTCAGGCGTGTCTCATATGGTAAATAAAGTAACAGTAAAATCAATTGTTCATCAGGAGGGATTTTCCAGATATATAAGATTTTTGAAGGGGCAGGGATTGACCGCCGAGAAAGTTAAAAAATCTCCGAAAAAATTTTTATTTTGTGATTATGCAGTTACAGGCGGCAGCATACATTTCTTTAAAAAAATAATGAGAACAAAGGTCATCGGTTTGCATTCCGATAATATCTATTTTTTAAAACTTAACAACTTTTTATTTAAAGAAACTAATGTTTATAAAAGTAATGACGATAAACTTTTTCAAAAACTTTTGTTACTGGAGCAAAAACTTTCTTTTCAGGCATTTGATAATTATTCTGACATACATTATCTGGAATGCACAAAACTAAAAAATATCAATTCAGCTGTTCATCATCCGCTTGAAGAGAGAGTCAAAAAAATGCAGTTTTGTCTTTTAGATATTTTGCATACTACGAAATTTTAACCGGTGCAGCAAAAAGATTGATACAAAATCAGTTTGGAAAAATTTATTAAATTTTAAATGCAGGTTTCCTTCCTATGTCATTAAATACAATAGCCGGTTTTGCAAATCTTTCAGGCTCCTGAATACGTTTATAAAAATCTTTTACCATAACTATTCTGTGATTGATACATTCAAACCCGTTTGTGTTTAAATATTCTTCTGTTTTTGAGGAAGTACTCTGATATTTTTTGTTGAGAATGTAGAGATTAAAATCTTTTTTGCGAATGAGAATTTGTCCGATGCAAAAATTTATAATATCAGGGTAATGCTCAATATACGGCTGTATAAGATTTATATCAAGTATAAAGTTTTTGTTATCATCCGTTTGAATTGAGAAATACCCTTTTATGGGGTTTTTGCTGTTGTCCTCGAGAACATATTTAAAATAAGTATTTTTGCTTAATCCTGAAAAAAGTACATCATAAAACTCCTGCTTCTTTTTTTCCAGTGAGTATCTGAAATACGGGAGAATTAGTTCATTATAGAGTGCAGTGACCTCTTTCGCATCAGCTTTTTTGAACGGACGGAAAAATCCTTTATCAAAAAACGGCTGCCGGAGATTTATTTCTTTCATTTTCCACAGCTGTTCGGATGAACAGACCCTGAAACCGCAGCCTTTTGAAAATAGTTCGATAATTTCTTCCTGATTTTCGTCTACCCGTACAATGAAAGTATTTGCGCCTGCTGCACCGTATCTTGCCACAACGTAGTCAACAAGCTGTCTGCCTGTATCATAGGCATTTTCTTTCAGGATAAGTTTGTTTATTCTCCAGCTGCAATGATTTCCGGGTATCGCATTAAGTGATATCATCCCGTTGATTTCGCCTTTATCTGTGGCTACATAAGATTCATTGCAGAATTTAAATTTTAAAGGGAGCAGTCCGTGTAAAAAATTGAAAGGAAACGGGATATATGCTTCACCAAGACCGAAATAGAAATTTTCACTTTCTGCAGCCGGAAGCATGGATATCATCTTTTTTACTTTGTGAATATCATTGAATGCGAGAGTTCTTATCTTAGCCATAATAATAATATATCATATTTTTATTACTGCATTTGAGGGATTTTTAAAATAAACTCTGTTCCTTTGCCTTTTTCAGATGTAAAAGAGATTGTTCCATTGTGTTTCTGGATGATTTTTTGCGAAATTGCAAGTCCGAGACCTGTGCCTATTCCTATTTTTTTTGTTGTTGTACCGGCAGTAAAAATTTTATCTTTTATTGACTCGTCTATACCTGTGCCGTTGTCTTTTATTTTTACCGTTAAAAATCCGTCTGAAAATTCTGTTGTTATATTTATTTCTCCGTCTGTTTCAATACTCTGGCAGGCATTCACGAGTAAATTCATAAAAACCTGATTTAAAATGTTCGGATAGCATTTTATCTGAGGTAATTCAGAATAGTTTTTTATTATTTTTATTTTATTTTTTGTTTCATGTTTTATTATTTCGAGGGTCAGATCAATCTCTCTGTTTATATCAGCAAATTGCAGCTCGGACTCGTCAAGGCGTACAAATTTTTTCAAACTCTGTACTATCTGGCTTATCCGTTTTATTGCCTCTTTGTCTATTTCATTGATTTTTAACATAGTTTCAAGATTTTTATCAGCAGGCATTCTTTTTATTAGTTTGTTCAGGATACCGTTGTTTGAATTTATTGAGCCTAGAGGTGTATTTATTTCATGTGCAACACCTGCTACAAGCTGCCCCAGAGACGCCATTTTTTCTGAATTTATAAGCTGAATTTGTGTTTCCTTCAGTTCTGTAAGCGTAGTTTGAAGCTCTTCATTTTTTGCGGTAATTTGTTCGAATAAAGATGCCTGTACAATTGCTGTTGCAAGCTGTGTTGCAATTGATTGCAGCACATCGTTTTGCAGTTCCGCCGTATTTTTTTGTGCTGTATAAATTATAAGAAGACCCAGTGTTTCATTCATTCTGTAAACAGGTACTATAATCCTCGTTACCGGTGCAGGATATGTATTTTTGCTGTTAAGATATTCTTTAAGGCAGTGATTTATTCTTATATTTTTGGAAAGAATATCCCTTAGTGCTTCAGGTTCCAGCTCGATTACTGTTTCTATGCAGTTTTTATATTTTGACGGATATACATGTTCAATAATGTATTTGTTATCTTCTATTTTTGTATAGTAGACTTTTATTGCCGCAAAAAGATTGTATAATTCCTTCAGAGCTGAACTGATAATTTTGTTTATATTTATAGATTCTCTGATGACATTTGATACTCTGTGCATAAGTGCCATTTTTATAGCTTGATTCTGGGCTTTTTGCTGAAAATTTGCAAAATCTTTATTTTCATCGGCGAGAACTTTGTAATCTTTGTTAAGTTTTTCGAAACTGTTTTTTAGTTCAGTATAGTTTTTTGCAACGGTTACATCGTGAAAAAGGATAACTTTACTGTTTTCATAAAAAAATGAAGAAATTTCAAAGTATTGAAACATGTCTTTTGTTTTCTGATAGACACAGGATGCAAAAAAATTTTCATCTGACGAAACTGCGAAATAAATAGGATTTGCTTTTTGTATATTATCTGTATCAAGCAGACAGATATCAAAGCTGAAATAATAAGAAAAACGTTCCAGATTTTTTATGTTTCCGAAAGATTTTAAAAACATATAATTTTTGAACAAAATTTTTCCTGTATCGTCAATTACAATAGCTGCATCAGTAAAGTTGTCCAAAAAATTAAATTTGTTGACCATAATTAAATAATTCCGATGATAATTATCCGGTAAAGAGATTTGTTTTTAGAATTCTGATTTATATTTTTTAATTTGCACGACAAAATGAATTACAAAACATAAAAATGTAGAAAACAAGCTATGGCTGCACCTAAAATAGCACCGACAAAAACTTCAAAAGGCGTATGTCCGAGAAGCTCTTTTAGTTTTTCACCTGCTGCAGACGGGCGGTGTGCATAGAAATCTTCCATTACCCTGTTTAAAGATGCGGCAATTTTTCCGGCAGAGCGTCTTACACCTGCTGCATCATACATGACTACCATTGAGTATCCGAATGCTATAGCAAAAGTAACGGAATTAAAACCGTCAACCAGACCGACTGTTGTCGCAATTCCGATTACGCCTGCGCTGTGGGAACTGGGCATTCCTCCTGTTGTTGTAAAGATTTTAAAATTTATCTTTCTGTTTTTTATATAGAAAAATATTACTTTTAATATCTGTGCTACACATGCGGCAATTATTCCGTTTATTAAAACCTCAGAGCCTGTATTAATTTCATACATTACTTGACCCTTTCATTGATACTCAGTGTAATCTCTCGTAAAATATCCGAATTTATTTTGTTCTTCTCAAGTATATCACAAGCACTGCTGCAAAGAAAATCCAAACGTTTTTTTGCTTCTTCCATTCCGTAAAAGCTCAGGTATGTTACTTTGCCTGCCTGTTTGTCTTTGTGGGGAGTTTTACCGAGAGTTTCAAGCGTAGCGGTTTCATCCAGAATGTCATCTGAGATCTGGAAGGCAAGTCCGATTTTTTTTGCGAATTCGGTCAGATTTTCAAGAGTTTTTCCGTCAGCTCCTGCAATCATTGCTCCTGAACGTACTGACAGACAGAACAGAGCTCCGGTTTTGTTTTTGTGAATAAAGTCAAGAGTATTTTTGTCTATTTGTTTTCCTTCCGATGCTATATCCACAACCTGTCCGGCGATTAGTTTTTCAGCACCTGCGCTTATAAAAAATTCTTCAAGAAGTTTTAATTTTATCGAATCCTCACATTTTGTGTGCTGCAAAATAATCTGCGGTGCAAACGAAAGCAGTGCGTCTCCGGCCAGAACTGCGGTAGATTCACCAAAAACCTTGTGATTTGTGAGTTTTCCTCGCCGGTAGTCATCATTGTCCATGCAGGGTAAATCGTCATGGATAAGGCTCTGGGAATGCAGCATTTCTATTGCGCATGCAACAGGAATTGCTTTCAGGTAATCTCCCGACAGAGCATTACAGGTCTCCAGAACCAGCAGCGGACGAATTCTTTTTCCTCCCGAGAGAACGGAATACCTCATTGAGTCCCAGATTTCTTCCGGATATTGAACTTTCAGGTATTCATCCAGTTTTTTGTTTACTGCATCTTTGTATTCATTTATTTTTGATTTTAGCGAATCATTCATTATATTCCCCTTTGTGCGTGTCTTGATTTTCTTTTTTTCTTGAGGTGACACGTTTTTTACTGCTTATTTTGGTTAATTTTTTATTGTGTACTATTTTTGAGCTGCTTTCTGTTTTTTTACCGGAATATGTAACTTTTGTTTTGTACTCTTTTGCTTCGTTTACGAATTTTAGGTAGCTTTCGTATCTCGATTTATCAATAGACTCTATGTGCACAAGAACATTGCAGCCTTTTTCTTTTTCATGCAGACAATCTTTGAATTTGCAGCTGTTTTTTAAGCTGTTAATTTCAGGAAAAAGATTTCCGATTTCCGCAGGAAGCAAAAAGTCAAATTTTAAATGACTGAAACCCGGTGTATCAACGAGTCTTGCAGTTCTTTTATCCTCAAATTCAAGTTCAATAATTTCACAGTGTCTGGTGGTATGAGTTCCTCTTCCTGTTTTTTCGCTTATTGGCTTTGTTTTTATGTTGAGACTGGAGTTCAGGGCATTGGCGATAGATGATTTGCCGACGCCTGATGCTCCGCAAAGAACAGTTGTGCAGCCGGTCAGAATATTTTCCAGCTCGCAAAGTCCGTTTTTATTTAATGCGGAAGTAAAAACGATTTCATATCCGGCATTTTCATAGATATTATAAATTTTTGTAACGATGTCTTCGTTATCGCATAAATCATTTTTGTTGAAACATAAAACAGGTTTTAGTTTGTAGTATTCACAAAAACATAAATATCTGTTTAACTGTTCGAAATCAAGTTCGGGCTGTTTAATTGAGGATACAATAACAACTTTATCAATATTGGCAACTTTGGGTTTTGTTATAAAATTTTTACGGGGAAGAATTTCCTGAATAAAAGCCTGTTTTGAATCAAAATTTTCCCCGGTCAGTTTGACATAATCTCCTACAAAAATCTGTTCTTTCTGTTTTTTCAGAATTTCTCTTATTTTACATTCAAACACGCCGTTATCCGTATTTGTGTAATAAAAATCCGAATGTATTTTAATAATTTGCCCGTTCATCACATTCAATTATAGCTTATACAATATTCAATGTAAATTTTTCATATTTTTGCTAAAATAAAGTCAGTAGAGTCATGAAAAATTATGTGAAATAAAATACGAGGAAAAAATATGCAAGAGCAAAATCATACCCAAAATGCAATCCGAAATACCAGAATACAAAAACTTACCGAACTTGCAGACAGAGGAATAAATCCATATCCCTACTCTTTTGACAAAAATGCTTCTGCAAAATTTCTTCAGGATAAATATGAAAATTTACAGGCCGGAGAAGAAACTCAGGATGCTTATTCAGTTGCGGGTCGTATTATGGCGATGAGAAATTCCGGAATGTTTATTGATTTGATGGATGATACCGGAAAAATTCAGATATTCTGTCATAAAGAAAATCTTTCGGAAGAACAGATGAAATTGTTAAAACTTCTTGATATCGGTGATATTGCCGGGTTTAGCGGAACTATCAGAAGAACGCCCAGAGGCGAGCTTTCAATCAAAGCTTCATATCTGAAACTTTTGTCAAAGTCTCTTCTCCCATTGCCAAATAAACAGATAAGCAAAGAAGTAAGAGAGCAGCTTGAGAATTTCAGCTCTTTTTCTGACGTTGAAAACAAATACCGCCAGAGATACGTTGACCTTATTGTTAATGAGGATGTTCGTGAGACTTTTAAAAAGAGAAGTAAGATTATACAAAAAATCAGGGAATATCTGACAGCGCAGGGATTTCTTGAAGTTGAAACTCCGATGCTTCACCCTCAGGCAGGCGGTGCAAATGCAAGACCTTTCATTACACATCACAATGCACTGGATATGGATATGTATATGAGAATAGCACCGGAATTGTATTTGAAAAGGCTGATGGTCGGAGGATTGTCGGAGAAAATTTTTGAAATTAACAGAAGTTTCAGAAATGAAGGAATTGACACAAGACACAATCCCGAGTTTACCATGATGGAGCTTTATCAGGCTTATGTTGATTATAACGAAATGATGGCATTAACCGAAAATCTCATAAGCACGATTGCTCAGGAGGTACTGGGTACAATGAAAATAACCTATCAGGGAAAAGAGATTGATTTGACCCCTCCTTGGGATAGAAAAACTATGATTGGTGCAATTCAGGAATATACCGGAATAGACTTCGGCGAGGTCTATACAGTAGAAGATGCAAAATCTAAAGCTGCTGAAATCGGTATTCATGCCGATGATTGCGATAACTGGGGGCAGGTGCTGGATTTGATTTTTGAAGAAAAAGTCGAGCCGCATTTAATTCAACCTGTTCATATTATAGATTATCCGAGAGACATATCTCCGCTTGCTAAGGTTCATAGAGATAATGACAGACTCACAGAACGCTTTGAAACCAGAGTTAACGGCTGGGAAATAGCAAATGCATTCTCGGAACTTACTGATCCGATAGACCAGAGGGCCAGATTTGAGGCACAGGCACTGGCTAAAGTTAACGGTGATGAAGAAGCTATGGAGATAGACGAGGACTTTATCTGTGCGCTTGAACACGGTATGCCTCCGGCCGGCGGTCTGGGTATTGGTATTGACCGTGTGGTGATGTTGTTAACAGATTCTCCTTCTATAAGAGATGTTATTGCATTCCCGACAATGAGAAAAATTGAAAAATAATTTGAACTACAGTTTAAAGCCGGTATAGTTAACATAAACTAAGATATTAAAAAAGAATAAGGCTCCGTTTTGGAAATGCGGGCTTTATTCTTTTTTATCAAATAGTTTTATATCGTTTGAACTTTTTAAGACATTCTTTTATAAGAGCCTAGTATTTTTACATAATTCGTGTTTAATTTTATTAAATCAAGAACTCTTTGAACGGGTTCGTCACAAAGATGTCCTTCAAAATCAACGAAAAAAACGTATTCTCCCAGATTTTTTTTTGAAGGTCTTGAGTCAATGTATAATAAATTTATGCTCATTGCGTCAAAAACATTCAAAACTTTAACCAGTGCTCCTGCTTTATTTTTAGTGGCAAAAGCAATGCTTGTTTTGTCATGACCGGTTGAAACAGTCTTGTTTCTTGAAATAAAAATAAATCGGGTTTTGTTATCAGGTTCGTCGTTTATATTTTCGGAGAGAATATTTAATCCGTATAGCTTTGCACTGCCTGCGTTTGCAATAGCTGCATATTCAGATCCCAAGTTGCATAATTCACTTGCTGCTTTACTTGTAGAAGATTTTTCGATTTGCTCCAAAGCTGTGCCAAAATTTTTTTGCAGATAATTCTGGCATTGTGCAAGTGCCTGCGGATGGGAAATTACTTTTTTTATTTTTGTTAAATCCGATGATTTTGAAATAAGACAGTGGTTAACAGGTATAATTGTTTCTGCGCTGATTTTAAGATTTTCATCAGATACTGTAAGTAAATTGTCCATTGTTTCTCTGACAATGCCTTCAATAGAGTTTTCTATAGGTATTACTCCTGCGATGTCAGGGTTTTTGTCTACACATTCTATTATTTTTTTTACTGTCGGGAAATATTCCTGCAGTATATTTTCATATCCTGCAGTACGACAAAAATCATTTTTGGCAAGTTCACAGTATGAGCCATCGGGACCTAAGTATACAATTTTTTTCAAAGTATCTGTCATTTGTGTATATTTATTTTATCTGTTAAAATTATTTTATTCACTATAATACAAAAAGGCAGAAAAAATGGCAAATTCAGACGAGAGCGGGAGTATAAGATTTGGTACAGACGGTTGGAGAGCTGTAGTCGGAAAAGATTTTAACGAAAAGAATGTTGCAACAGTAACCTCTGCAATTGCCCGGTATGTGCTCGAAAAAGACGGCATCAAAAAACAGTTTATTATTGGTTATGACCCCAGAAATAAAGCCAAGGAGTTTGCTCAATATTCTGCTGATATTTTGTCAAAAGCCGGATTTCAGGTTATATTATCAGACGGAGTTATCCCGACGCCTGTTCTTGCTTACAGTGCAAAATATCTGAATTCGAATGCCATAATGTTTACCGCATCGCACAATCCGCCTGAATATCTCGGTATAAAATTCATTCCTGATTATGCAGGACCGGCAACTTCTGATATAACAAATAAAATTGTAGATAATATCAGGAGAATAGAAAATATTAGTTTTCAACCGGACAAAATTTTTCCTGTTTCTTTAAAATCCTTCAAAGAGGATTATTTTGAACATATAGAAAATATAATAGATTTTGAAAAAATAAGAGAGTCAGGTATACAGATAGTATACGACGGGCTCTATAGTGCAAGTATCGGATATTTTGATGAGATACTGAGAAGAAATGAAATAAACTGTGAAACGCTTCATATGTCCTATGACCCTGATTTTGGAGGAGGCATGCCAGAGCCCAAACCGCAGTATCTTTGTGAAACTATTGATTTAATAGCAAGAAGAACTAACACTATAGGTTTCAGCAATGACGGAGACGGCGACAGATTCGGCGTGATTAATGAGAAAGCAGAATTTGTGAGTCCGAATGAAATTATCGCACTGCTTTTAAAACACTTGAAAAAAAATAAACACTATAGCGGAAAATTGGTAAAAACTGTCGGTGCAAGCAGAATGCTTGATATTATTGCAGAAAAATATGATGTGGAGGTTATAGAAACACCGGTCGGATTTAAATGGGTCGGGCAGGCTATGAGAGACAACGATGTCATAATTGGCGGAGAAGAGTCCGGCGGGCTGAGCATAAAAGGACATATCCCTGAGAAAGACGGTATACTTGCTGACCTGCTTGTGCTCGAGATGCTTGCTTATGAACAAAAACCGCTCTGGGAACTGCAAGAAGAGCTTAAACACGAAACAGGATGTGAATTTATAAATAACAGAGTTGATATAAAACTGGAAACAAAAGCACAGCTGCAGCTTCTGCTGGATAAATATTCCGGTCTGAAAAATATTGCAGGTTACAGGGTCAAGTCAAGAGATACAAAAGACGGGGTAAAATATTATCTTGATGACAACCGAACCTGGGTGCTCATACGTCCCAGCGGCACTGAACCGCTTTTGCGGATATATTTTGAGACCGATTCAAGGGAAAAGGCCGAAGAACTAAAAAGCTTTTTTTAATAAAGGTCAACAATATGAACAATACTGAAAAGACTATTGAACTTCACATTATAGACAATAAAATCTGGCGGATTCTTTCGATTTTTTTGTACATCACGATAAGTCTTTTATTTTTACCTTTGATAAAACTATTTCCACAGATGCCATGGGCTGCAATGGTGGCTCCGGCTATTTTCTTGATTGTTGAAATTTTTCAATACAAATACTGTAAATCAAAAAAAACACGATTTGTTTATACCGGTGATTCCTGTATTATCATCACATACTTTGATGGCAGCACGAAACATATAAACTTTGAAGATATAAAAAGCGTAAAAATTAAAGGTAAATATTATGGAAGAGGAACAGAGACAGCTATTTTAATAGAGCAAGAATTTGAGGTAACTGAAATTATTTGTACAAGGGTTGATTCGGTATGTTCAATTTATAACTCTATTAAAGACAAATTTCCCGTATATCTTGAAGTAAATGAGCTTTATAAAAAAACTCTCATAATTCAACGGCAATCTTTGACTCTGAATTTCATTATTATGACAGTATTTGCTTTGATATTTTTATACATCGCAGTTCGTGTAAATTTCGGGATTTTATTGCTGTCTCATTAAATTCAAGCCGTTAAATATCGCTTTGACGTTAGCTTTTGCAGTACTTTCGTCTTTGCCTCTGGAGATAATTGTTTTTCCGTTTTTGTCCTCAAAATGCATAACAGTCATTGCGACAGCACCTGAACCTGAGAGTTCTCCGTCCAGTGCAAACTGTTCGTAATCCAGAAGTTTCTGTTCAAATCCCGCCTGTTTTAATGCGTCAAGACAGGCATCGACAGGGCCGTTTCCGTGTCCGTCTATATCGTAGCATTTGTCTTTGTGGAAGAATTTCAAATTAAACACGCCATCGGTGAGTTTTTCAAAGCTGACAAGCCTGAAATCTCCTTTTACGTTGAAAACTTCGTTGAAATAAATATCAATAATATTTCTTGTAGGAAGTTCTCCGATTTTTTCCGCTGCTTCTTTTACTACTGGTGAAATTCTGACAGCTTCTTGTATAGTGATAGGATATCCTGCATCTTTTATTATTTCAAAGATGGCAGTTTTTCCGGACTGGCTTGTAAATCCGAGTTTTTCATCGTCTTTTCTTCCGATAAGTGTCGGATGAATAGGTCTGTATGCACCTTTTTCCATATCTTTGGTTTTGATTGCGCCGTCCTGATGAATGCCGCTTCTGTGAGCAAGTGCTTCTGACCCGACCAGGGGTGCCAAATCAGGAATACGGATTTTGGCCATGTCCGATATAGTTAATGCGAGCTCATATATATCTGAGAGTTTAAGCGGAACCTCCACACCGCTGTTGTGCAGTGCTATTGCAACTTCGTACATATTTGTATTCCCTGCCCGTTCACCGATACCGTTTAAGCAGCATTCAAGCTGTGTTGCGCCTGCAAAATAGCTTTCAACAGTAGCTGCTGTAGCCATACCGAGGTCATTATGACAGTGTACTGCTATCATAATATCTTTAGGCAGTGCATTGTAAACTTTTTCGACCATATCCACAAATGTTTTGACTCTGGTTCGTTCAACCGTATTAGGCAGGTTAATAACACAGGCACCTGCTTTTACAACCTCTTTCAATGTATCTGTTACAAAGTCAAGATTTTCCATGCAGTCGCCAAAATGTTCGACAGAAAACTGGACTTCTCCTCTGCTTCCCATAAGTGATTTTGCGAAAGAAACCGCCTCAATTGCTGTTTTTCTGACTTCTTCAGGCGACTTGTTCAAAACATATTTCATGTTGAAAGGACTCATTGCTATGAATGTGTGCAGTCTGGGCTTGCTGCATATATTTATCGCTTCAACTGCAGTTTTTATATCACTTTCAACGCACCTTGCAAGTCCGCTTATGACCAGATTTTCCGGTGCCGTTTCTGCCAGCCTTCTGCAGGCTTCAAAATCCATTTCGGATGCTGCCGGAAATCCTGCTTCTACAGCCTGAACACCGAAGTCTATAAGTTTTTTAAAGATAAATTCTTTTTCCTGCAGGTTCCATGGCTTTTTTAAAGACTGATTGCCGTCTCTTAGTGTTATGTCATAAAAAAAAGGCTGTCTGCTCATCCGGTTTTCCCTCTATAAAATCACAAGTTTTATTATAAGTAATTTTGGGGGAAATGTCATGTTCTGGTTATGCCGGAGAATTTATTAGCCGGATTTTTCTTTTTTTATTTTATCCTCATTTAAGAAGAAAACAAAAGGAAGTATGAGAACGACAGCGAGTGCAAAATACCTGAAAGTTTCAACATATCCCCACAGCACTGCCTGCTGTTTCAGCATGTTATATATTTGTGTCTGTGCCATATAAACTGCACTTTGATAATCAGTCTGTGAAAGAAAAGAAGATGTGAATGCATTCAGCCGGTCAAGATAAACCGTATTTCCTTCTGACAAAAATTTAACCATTGACATTTGATGAATCTGTGAAAATCTGGAAATCATTGTCATAGCAATAGATGTGCCAATTGCGGCACCGACGTTTTTTACAAGGTTTTGAAGTCCTGCTGCGTTTGTCTGATCCTCATTGTTAAGTGTTGCACAGGAAATATTGGACAGGGGTACCATTGAAAGGAGCATACCGACACCGAATGTAAAATTCGGTATGGCAATATTGGCAAGTGCAATGGAGGTATTTATTTCACCGAACATTAAACTGCCTGCGGCAAGAATTACCAGTCCGATTATGACGACCGGTTTTATACCCAGTTTAATGACAAGCACTCCGGAAAGTATTGAAGCAAGGAGGCATCCTGCACCACGGGGCATCATAGAAAGTCCGCTTAAAAATGCCGTGTATCCCATTAAAGACTGAAGCATAGAGGGCAAAATCGATGATGAAGCCATCATAACTCCCATAAGCACAACCTGGGCAAGAGTTCCGATTAGAAAGTTGTGGTTTCTCAGGATAGACAAATTTATCAATCCGGTTTTTGTTTTGTTTTTTTTGATTTGAATGTAAATAAAAAGCACAAGACAAATCATTGAAAAAGTGAACAATCTGCAAATCCATGCGGCATTAAACCAGTCATTGTCATTACCTTTTTCAAGAACAACCTGCAGGCTTAGCAGCCATAACGCCATGAAAGTAAATCCCGAAAAATCCATGGAAACACCTTTTTGTTTTCTCGAATAGGGCGGTTCTTCTATGTATTTCACGGAAAGATATATTGTCAGAATGCCGAAAGGAATGTTTATAAAATAAATAAACGGCCAGGAATACGATTCTGTAATCCAACCGCCCAGAGCTGGCCCCATAATAGGGGCAAGTACTACTCCAAGGCCGAAAATGGCCATTGCTGACGGCAGTTTTTCTTTCGGGAATATTTCAAATATTATTGCCTGTGCAATCGGCATTATACCGCCGCCTCCAATCCCCTGCAAAATTCTGGATACAAGCATCATCGGCATAGATGTGGAAATTCCGCAGAGTATAGAGGCAATCGTAAAAATTACAAGACTTAGTAAGAAATATTGTTTTCTGCCCGTTAATTTACAGAAAAAGTCAACTGTCGGGATGATAACACCGCTTGCTACAAGATAGCTTGTGATTATCCACGTAGATTCATTCTGGCTTACGGAAAAAGTTCCTGCCATATGGGGCAGGGCTACGTTCGATATCGTTTCATCCAGTGCAAACATGAAAATGGACAACATGATAGGTATCATTGCAATCCATGGATTAACCTTAAAATGCCATTCTTCTGCTGCTTCAATAGCTCCGGTCATTTTTTCTCCCACCATGTAGATTTATCTACAAGTTGATTAAAAAACAAAGAAGTTGAAAATGCAAGTTAATATTATTCAAATTTTATATCAAATTTTTCTGTACAATTTTTTCTTATGTTTTGAAGCAATCTTATGACATCATTTATTTCTATGTTTAACTGAGGGTTTGTTTCCTCAATATATTTATCCATTTTTTTTCGCATGCTGTTATAAAGCGAAAGACCTTCAGCGGTAATTATATTTTTTATAATTGTCTTAGATTTGTGTTTCACGGGAGTTCTTTTTATATAATTTTTTTCTTCGAGTGATTTCAGAAATCTGCCGGTATGTGCCCGTCCTTTCAAAATCATTTTCGCAAGGTCAATCTGAATCATGTCAGGTTTTAGGTATAAACAATCCAGAATTGCGAATTCTTCAGGAGTTATCGGAAAATTGCATTCTTCAAAAAATTTTTTTGCTGCTTCATGCAAAACTCTGGAGGTCAGCTCCAGCTCATATGGCAAAGTTTTTGTGTAATGCTCAACCATTATTTTTCCCTATCTTTTGTTTATTATACAACAAGATTTACAAACTGAATTTTTTGAAATAAAATATCGTTCCTGATATATTTGTAAAAGCTTTTTATATGTTTTTTAAATATTTCATCTTTACAATTGATATGAATAAATCCAAATTATAATAAAATGTTTTATAGAAGGAGACATTTGAATGGAATCAGTGCAGGATTTCATAAAAAGCTTTGACAGTGTTTATAACAACAAGCTGATAAAATTAATCTATCCTCTGGACAGAGAGAGAAAAAACTGTTTTAGAAATTATGTTATTTCTATTTTGACCATGATAGTTTTAATAGTTGTGTCTGCCCGTCTTTTTTCTGTTTTTAGCAATGTTGCTTTATTTAAAGAAAATGACGATTTGTTGTGCTATGCAGTTATGACTCCTATTATAATCGGTATTGCAATATTTTGTAATGCGGATTCTAAAGTAAAACTTTTTGAATTAAAAACAAAAAAAATGATAATGCCGTTTGTTTTGCAAAGTCTGCCTTGCTTTAAACAGGCGCAGAATTCGGATATAATTGATGATGAAGTTATTCGAAATTCGGATTTGTTTGGCACCTTTAATTTTAAAGACAGTGAGAACAATTTTGAAGGCGAATACAAAAATGTTAAAATATCCCTTGCAGAAACGGAACTCGGTGAATGGAGCCGGCATGGTAAAAGCAGAACTTACACAAAGCGTTTTAAAGGGTTGATGATTTTATTAAATTCCTCAATAACCTGCAAAACTCCTGTTTTAATAAAAAAATGCGGTTCAATCGAAACGGAGTCTGCCGGATATGAAAGAGTTTCGTTTGATAACAATGAATTTGCCGCAAAATATAGTATTTATTCGAAAGACGCTGTTGAAGCCCGACATATATTAACAGATGCATTTATGAAAAGGATTGATAATATTGCTCTTGCTTTTAATGCCCATAACATTGAAGTTTCTATAAAAGACGGTACTATTTTATTAGCAATCTCTGTTAATAAAGATGCGCTTAAGCCGGGCAGGATATACAAACCGGTTTGTGATTACAGCCGGTTTAAAGCAATGGCGGAAGAGCTGGTTTCTGTGTTAGAACTGATTGAAGAGTTGAAATAAAACCATATTAGTTTTTTTATAAAAAAGGTAACGTGCTAAAATACCGTTACCTTTTTTAATATGCGGTATAGTTAATTTTTGATTTTATTATTTTGTTTGTGTAAGTTCTTTAAATTCATATCCTTGATTTTTGTTATAAGAAATTTCGTATTTTTTCTTTGGCTCAACTTCTACTTCTATTTTTTGGGGATCAAATGTTGTTCGTACCCATTTATGAAGTATACCGGGTCTTTGAGTTTCATATTGCAGTTCAAGGACATTTGTACCTGGTTTCAGATAATAAGCCACCTGACCGTAACCTGCCATAATCTGTTCTTTTGGTTCACCATTTATGGAAAGACAGGTTAAAGTGTTTGTAAATCCCAGCGGATGCCATTTGCGGTCTTTTACTATCATCATTGAGGCATCAGGATTTTCGCTTTCAAATTTTTTCTTATGCATTGAGTGAATATAAATTCCTACAGCTTGATAAACAAAACCTAAAACAATTATTCCTCCGACAATAAGAATGTACTGTGATAATTCCATATTTTTCTCCTTTTATTTTTTAGTCGTTGTTACTTTAACAGGCTGCTCGTTAGTATTTTTTGCACCCAGTGCTGTTAAAATTTGCTGATAATCATCATCGCTGAAATTTGTTGCATCGATATAGTCTTCGTTTCCTGTTTCTTTGCTTACGTAATAAATATCCTGATCCTCAGCATTTTTAGTGTTACAATATTTTGAATATTCCGACCAGTCATATTTATCTATTACAAATGTTTTAATTATCTTTCCAAATCTTTTAATGAGCAATTCTCTTTCATCAGTCATTATTAAAGAAATGTTGTCGAGATAAAAAACTTTGTACATAAAACCGGCAACAATTAAAAGAGCAGCTATTGAAGAAATAAAAAGGCTGTGTGTTAATTTGCCGGTAAGGTTAAATACAAACCAGCCTGCACAAAGCCCGCATCCTGCCCAGAATAATTTTGTTGTGAATTTTCCTTTGTATTCTTTCATATTTCCAGCTCCGGATAAAATATACATTTTATTATAAAAGGAAATAGTTTGTCCGTAAGCATTTTGTGAAGAAATATAAATAGCTTTTAATTTTAATTCAACTGTTTTATAAAATAATAGCAAAAATTATTTTTTTCATGTTTTGATGTTTGTACAAAGCGATATTCGCATAAAAAATAGAAATAGACGGAGAGAGATAATGATTGATTCGATTAACAGTATAAATTTTAAAGGACTAATTTATATAAAAAAAGACAATGCTGCAATAAATACTCAGTACATTGCAGAGCTTGCACAGAGTGAACAGGACAAAAATACTACGGATATTCAGTTTACAAATACAGGCGGAACCGGCGGCAGCGGAATTTCGAGTTTTAGTGTGCCGTTAGATACTATTTTAACAGCATACAAAACAGCTGCAAAAAATCCCGAAACAGTTGTCGAGATTTAGTTATTTCTGTTTTTAATTAATCACTATCACTGTTCCATTCCACCTTTCTTGTTGAATACATAACAAGAGACATGATGACAAAAAGTGCCAGACTTCCGATTAGCATTGACAAATCCTGCATGGCTAACAGCACATACAAAAATACATACAGGAATAACATTATAAGTGTAATTAAGATTGTAAATTTTAAGTTATTACGTTTTGTTATGACAAAATATGTGTACAAACTTATCAAGCCAACTGTCATAAGTGCAGCAGCAATGTATGCTCCGGTAAATGTCCGGAATTCTGAAACTGATATCAAGAGCAGATAAAATATAAGCATTGCACCGCCCATCATAAGGTATTGGAACTGGTGAACAGAGTTCTTTCCCGATGAAGTGATTTCAAAAATAAAATATGCAAGGAATGTTAGCGATAAAAACAAAAATGAGTATTTTACTGCACGTGTAGCCATACGGTAGTTGTCTACAGGGGTTAAAAAAGATACTCCTGCTGCGGGTCTTCCAATTGAAGAGACTGCGATTGCCGGAATTTCCCACTCTGCTTCAAAACCGTCTTTTGTAATTTCTTTTTCAGAAGGTAGAAAGTTACCGTCAAATCCCGGGTCTTTCCAGTCTCCTTCTATTTCTATTTCATTGTTTAGTCCGCCCGGTGAAACATAGATTTTGTTAATACCTCTCAGTTGATACTTTATTTCAAACGGTATATTTTTTGCATTTGTGGTTAGTGTTTTGGGATATTTTGTCGAATTGATTTTTACAAATTCGCTATTTAGCAGTTTGATTGCCGGTCTGGTAGTAAATCCCTTTGAGTCCGTGACTCCGAATTCAAAAACAGTATTGATGTTTTTAATGTTTCCGTAATCGTTTAAAAAATCACCTTTAAGTTCAACATCGGCTGTGTAAACCGGAACTTTGAATATACCTTTTTTGCGTATTTCGGTTTTTACTTTCACTTCCGCTTCATAATTGTTCAGTTCCAGTTTTTTCTGCGTGATTTCTTTTTTGCCCGGGATGTTGAGCGTCAGTGAGGGTGCGGTTATGGTTTGTTCGTCAGCCCAGGAGATTTTTACATTGCGTACAGCTTCGTTTCTATAGCTTTCTCTGTCTCTGATTACTCCGCTCATAAATGCTATCGGGATAAGAAGCAGCAACAGCATTCCGAGCATTATATAAAACTTTTTCACTTTTTTGCTGACCGGTTTTTTCTGTTCATCCATATACACACATCCTTATTTCACTTTTTGTTTATTTTTTACTAAAAGTTCTTGTTTCGCAACGGTATATTAAAAAACATTACACAAAAAGTTGAATGATGTGTTTTTCCGTGCATAATAGAAGTGGTCACATTAATAACATTTAAAATGCGTATAAACTCGGTAAATATTATTAACAATAAAATATATAACAACCGGCAAAGGATTGTTTTTTCGTCAAATAGTGCTGCGAAAAATTCAAGTTCACAGGTTGTAAACAGGACTCTTCAGACAACAGCGGCATGGTTCGGATTCGGCATTGCTCTGGATATGCTGTCCAGACATCTGAAATTTTCAAAATCTCCGTTCAAAAATTCAATTGCAGTAAACGGACTTATTGCAGCAGGTGCAGGAATAGTTACCGGTGCCGGACTGCTTTGGGGAAAGAAAAAGAGTTAACTTATTATTCTTTTTTATAATCGGAGACTGAAAATTATTCAGCTGCAGTTTTGTTTTTCATATTTTTTTTTATAAATTTATCTCTCATAATGAAATATCTTTTGCACTGAAGAATTTTGTCATAGCCCAGCATTATACCGAGCATAAAATCCTGTTCGGGAGTAATTTTGTCCAGTCTGCTGTTAAATGTTGATACAACTCTTATACAGTCTTTGTTTCCGAAAAAAACATTTATATTTTTGCTGTTTACATCTTTGATTATGTAGGGTATATTTTCCTTTTGTAGTTTTGCTTCGATTAGTGCTCTGTTAGCCGCTTTTTCTGTTGTTAATACAAGACTTCGCAGTCCTTTTTTGTATTCATAAATATGATGATAAAACACACGGAGTTCATTGAACTGCACGGGTGTCGGCTGTTGTGTGGCAGAAAATGCTGCAGTTTTTTTGCTGCGGTTATATTTTTGAAAATAAGTTATATTGTAAATCTGATAGACTTTCATAATATTTTCTATACAAAATGTAAGTTAAAGCTAACTTTTTGTCAATATCTATGCATTAATGTTTATAAACAGGTATTAAACTCCAAAACAAAGCAGTGATATTTTTATCACTGCTTGATGTATTTATCTGAAATTTTAATTATGATTTTTTCAGAGTTTTCATTATTTCAGTGCCAGATTTAATTGAATTTGATGTATTTTGTGCATATCCGGCAGTGCTTCCGAGGTCTCCTTTTGCTGCAGAAGCTGCCGTGCAAGTTGCGCTGCCTGCTGCTGTAGTTGCTGCACCAACTCCGACGACTACTGACCCGGGTGCGAATGTCGGCCAGAAAGCCTGCATAGTTGTGCCTGTTGCTGTGGTTAAGCCGCCAATTGATGTCGTTGCGTTACCTACTTTTAGAGCCGTTTCTGCTCCCTGTCTATTCTTTTGTGTTGTTGTCTGGATTTTTGTTGTTTGATTTTTAGCGGTATTCAAAAAGTTTGTGAACTGTGTTTGTTTTGCTGTGTAACTCATATTTAGCATATTAAGCGAGGAGGTGTTAAATTCAAGGCTGGAGGTTTTACTTTCTATTTCAGCCATAATGTTTGCTGCTTCTCCGGAGTTTCCTGCCGGAGCTGCGGAAGCTGAAGTCGTTGCCGTACCGCTTGCTGATGTCTGCGGCATTGATGCTGTAAATAAATTTAAACCTGACATTGCACCTTGACTTTGTGAACCGCCTGCTGCTGCCGGTGCTGCATTCCCGGAATTAAAAGGATTGCTCATCGTGCTCTGCTGCGGAGCCTGAGTTTGGGCTCCCTGCGTTTGAACAGATGCGAGCCGTGTATTCAGTTCTTCTATTTCTGTTTCGAGCTGTTCGCCTTCTTGTTCGGTTGTTTCTATTTCAGAACCGGTTTTTTCAAGTTCGGCTGTTGTTTTCTTCTCATTTTTTTGAACATTTTTATCTAATTGTTGGAGTATTTTGCTGTTGTTTTTTGCATCCTGTGAATATTTTTTCGTCTTGCTTGTCCAGCCCTTAGCACTGTCTGATGCTTCTTCTGCATCAGCTTTTGCATCATCACCGTCTTTTCTTAATTCTTCTTCTTGTTGTTCTTCTTCAGATTTTTCTACCGGTGCAGCTGATGACGTCATTGTTATACCTGCTGCCGGTGTTGCGTCTGTCATTGCGCCCGTGACTCCTTTTGTCTGAGCTGTGCCATTTGTTTTTCCGGTATCTTGTGTCTGAGAGCCGGAGGTTGTCTTTGCGGTTGAGCTGAATGTGTCAAAGACTCCGAAATTTCCGCTTTGTTCAAGGTTTTTCAAATCGTCCTTGTTTAAAATGCCTTCGTTTTTAAGCTTAAATATATCTGTGTTTTTAAGTTTTCCGGTTTGTGCAGCTTCTCTTGTTTGTTGTCCGTTACCTGTTTTTTGTGAACCGCCTAATCCGGTTTTAAATTTTTCTAATAATGTTTTTGCATTTAATTCAACACCCATTTTTTACTCTCTCTTTTTTTTATTGCTTACTATATATTAATAAACGCAAAGTATATATAAAAATTGCTATTTTTATATATATCGATATATACAAAAATGCAAAACTATTGTTGTTACCGTATTTTTCGGGGTTACATTTCTTAACAATAAGAGAGGCATACTGGAATAAAGAAGACTTTAAAAAAATAAAATGCGACTTACAAAAGCCGCATAAGTCAAGAAAGGAATGGTTAGACTATTAATAATTTAATTATGCCCTATTTCGTGAATAATGCAAATTGTTAACAATTGTTAATAATTTTATTGTATTATGCTAAAATATCTTTATACAAACACAAGGAGTGTATATGAAAATAGGAGTAATCGGAGCAGGGCTGATAGGCGGTTCACTGATACTTGCACTGCATGAAAAAAATTATGAAATAGCTGTTGTAAGCGGAAATCCTGAAACAAGAGAAAAGCTTATTCTTCTAAACATAGAAGCCTCCGGAGATTTAAACATTATAAAAAACTGTGATGTGGTTTTTGTTTGCACTCCCATGAATAAAACGGAAGAAATACTGGACAGGCTGGAGGGAGTTGTTTCTGAGAGAACTATTGTTTCAGATGTTTCAAGCTTAAAAAATTTCGTCATGAAAAAGCGCAGACCTTACAGGTTTATCGGGTCGCATCCTATGGCAGGTACGGAAAATTCGGGATTTTCATTTGCTTTTAAAGAATTATTCACAGGGGCAAAGTGGATATTGACTCCGGCTTTTGATATTCAGGAAAGTGAAATATCTGCTCTTGAAGAAATAATAAAAAAAACCGGAGCAAAAACATTAATAATGACTCCGGAGGAACACGACAGAGCCGCTGCTTTTATCAGTCATATGCCAATGCTTGTGTCTCAGGCACTTATGGATTGTGCAACAGGAGAAGAAAAAGCTCTTCTGATTGCCTCAAGCGGTTTTCGGGATATGACCAGACTTTCTGTTTCAAATCCTGAGATGGCGGAGGATATGATAAAAATGAATAATGAAAATATAAAGTATGCTCTGGAAGCTTTAATAATTAGTGCACAAAAGCTTCTGGACGGGAATTACAGGGAAAAAATCGAGAAAATAAGACAATTCAGAAAAAATATGTATGATGAAAACGGACGCAATCTACTGTCATAATTTTGAAGTATATGTCTCTGATAATTTTAGAAATTTTCTTTTTGCCGGATTGTAGCTGTGTGTACTGTACAAAAATCCATCGGTGGTTATTTCTATGGCGTTATTTACATCAGTCCTGTAAAATTCTATACCGTTATCGATTAGTGTATCAATAGTTTTTCGGTCCGGATGCCCGTAGCGGTTTTTTCCGGTAGAAATAATGGCAGTGTTAAAATGGTTGTTTTTTAACATTGATGTGTCTATAGTTTCTGATGCACCGTGATGTCCTGTTTTTATAACTTCTATATCCTCCGGCAGATATTTCTTAATTCTGTTATAACTGCTTATACCTCCGTCCGCCATAAAGAGCATATCAAAATCAGCATAAGTTAAAAGTACAATGATAGATGTATCATTGGACATATTTTTGCTGTTTTTTATATCAGGTACAAATGTTTTTACGGACAGTCCCGGTTCAGAATAGACCGTGTTGTTGTTTTTCGCAAAGGAAACGGGGAATTTCTCTTTTTCTATATAATCCAGAGTCTTATTCTGTGTGCTGGTTTCTTTATTATATCTATTTAAAATTATAGTTTCTGCTTTTGTACTTTCGAGAATATCAACAGTTCCGCCTATATGATCCGAGTCATAGTGGGTGAGTATCAGGCATTCAAGTTTTTTAATTGCTTTATTTTTAAAATATTTATCAATAACTGTACTCGAGAGAGAAAAACCTCCTTTTTTTATTGATCCTCTTCCTGTATCTATCATAATATATTTGTTTTGCGGGGTTTTTATGAGGAAACAGTCTGCATTCCCGACTGAAAATGCAAGAATTCTGCATTTTTTATCATTTATTTTTACAAAACAGAGCCCGAAAAGTAGAGAAAAAACAAGTATGCTTATTATTATTTTTTTATTTTTGAATCCCGTCCTTATTGCAAATCCCAGAGCAATCAGCATTGCAAAGTATAATAAGCATTGAATAACCGATGGGTTTGGAACAACCAGAAGAGAATTAGGCAGACCTGCAAAGTAATCGGATATTTTTATCAGTATTGTAACAACAGGATTAAGCACAAAATCAAATACTCTGCACACGGGATTAGCTACAAATGGCAGCAGGGCAAGTGTTGAGGCAAGAAAACCTAGAAAGCTTATTATAACAATCAACGGGCTGATTAAAAAATTTGCAGCAACAGAATATGTTGCAAAAGTGTTGAAATAGAACATCTGAACAGGAGCTGCCCACATTTGCGCCACTATCGGGATGAGAAGTGCACCGGCAAGAAAATCTAAAAATTTGTTATCTATCCTTTCAAGTACAGGCGGACAGTAAAACATAAGCGCAAATGTCACAATAAACGACAGTTGAAACCCTATGTCTGTTATCATTGCAGGATTGTAGACAAGAAGAGCCATTGCGACAAAGAAAATTAGAGAAAATGTATCAGCATCTCTGTCGAAGAATTTCCCCAGAAGTACAAGCTCAATCATCAACGCAGCTCTTAGCACCGACGGCCCCATGCCTGTCATGAGTGTATATGCGGCAACAAGAAAGGCTCCGAATAAAAGTATAAACCTGTAATTTATTCTGAGTCTGACTGCAATAAAATACCACATGCCGAATATTATTGAGACATTCATGCCTGATGCTGCGAGTATATGCAGCAGACCTGAATTTATAAATGATGTTTTTATACTGTCCGGTGGATTTATTGCATCATCACCGAACACTATTCCGCCAAGAACTTCCAGATTCGGGGTTTTTAAATATTTTTTGTGAATGTCGAGTATTTGCATTCTTTTGTTATTAAGTTTTTGCAGAAATTTCCAGCCGGAACTGTCAGGAGGAGATACAATCTTCCAGTTGTTGTCTTTTACATACACTGCAGTAAATGTTTTGTGATTTTTTAAATAATTTCTATAGTCAAACTGTGATGGATTTTGTGCTTCAAAAGGCAGCGCAAGAAAACCATTCAGTTTCAGTTTGTCTCCTATTTTAATTTTGGACAGGCTGTCGGGTTGACCGTAAATTGTAACAATAGAGCGGGCTTTAATTTCCTGAGGCTTTTTATTGTCCACAGATACGGTTTCGGATGAAAAATAGAATTTTGTCCTGTCATCGGTGTTTGTTGTAGGAATAGAAATCACTGTTCCTGTTAGAGATATTCTGTTTTCTGCATATTTGCAAAGAGCATCGCAGTCTTTGATTTGCAGATGGCAGTTAAGGAGTGCCAGTGCGAATAACAGATACATCCAGAAGGCTGTTTTCGGAGTTATAAATTTTTTCCGTATTAAAAAAAGCAGCAATAATAAACAAAAAATTGTAAATACTAAAATTTGCCCGGTAAAAAACGAAATTACACCAAGGATATAAAAGATGGATAGAAAGATGGTAAAATTTGTCCTTTGCACGATTTCTCCGCTTCAGGCTGCATAACAAGATTAACACAAAAAGACCGGAAGTGTTCCGGTCTTTTTGCATCTTTTTCATACATTCACAATAAAATTTAAAGATATTTGATTAAGCAGCTTCTTCGACGTCTCCGGCTTTTTCTTCTTCTGCCGGTGCTTCTTCGTTTGCGATTGCTTCATGATAAGCGTCTATAGATTCCTGATTTGCTGCATTTACAAGTTTTTGTGTTTCTATGGTTTCTTTTAATTTTTCTATTTCTGCAGCCTGTGCATCTATGACCTGCAGACTTTTAGCGAATACCCCTTCTGCCAGCTCGAGAGTCGGTTTAAGTTTTGCAACAATTTCTGCATTTCTTTCGTTTAATGCATTTTCTATTTTTTTCTTCTCTTTATTTTCTTTAAATTTTTCTATACCTATATGGCTGAATTTTGTGATTGCAGCTATTGCAGCGGCACTTACCAGCCCGATGAGACCGGCTTTTACGGGTTTTGCTTTCGCAAACTGAACTGTGTCTGTTACTATGCCACGTAAACGTTCTCCGGCAATTATAGTGCCTAATCCGATATTTTTGTAAGCTTTTCCTGCGTTTGTCTTAATCCGGTTAAAACCATTTTTTAAGCTGTCTTTGATACCGTGTACTGATGTCATGATTTATACCTCACACTTCCATACAATAGTTATAACATCATAAAACAAAAATTTTTGTTAGTATACGAATAAAAATATGAAAATTGTTACAAAAATAAACAACTTTTTGTACATAGTATACAGATGTATCAGGTGTTTTACGGACACTTAATAAAAATTTTTATTTTGTGTGTATTGATTTTAGTTTGTAAAAGTTTAGATTTTTTATGACTGTTTTCCCGTCAGAAATAAATTTTATTCCCGTAGAATTTTTGTCAGGATAAATTCTGCTGCTCATGACAACTTCGCCGCTGCCTGCAAATATTTCTACAGATGATTTGTCTACAAATATACGGAGTTTTAAAATATTGTTATCCAATGCCAGAGAGGCCTCTCGTTCTCCGCTTAAATCAGCACCGGATTTGTCTCTGTTAAGAAGCAATGCACTTTTTTCCCTGTCATAAGTCAAAACTGTCTTTTGGGTTTCTGAATTTCTCAGTGCCAGAGAAAATCTTTTTGCGTCTTTTAAATCTGCTTCGAGTTCCAGTTCATATGCATCTCCGTTTATCTGTAAAAAGCTCTTTTCTCCTTCAATTGTTTTATCTTTTATAGAAATAGTTTGACCTCTTAAGTTTTTCATTTCTTCCACAGGCAGGGTAACAACTTTTTTGTTTACAATTTTTATTTCTCTGGGAATACTCATCATGCCTGACCATCCTTCAGCTTTTTCCGGATTTGGTGTTTCGTCCATGCCCAGCTTTCCTATGATGACCACCCGACCGTCTTTGTTCTTCATTACCTGCGGAGAATAAAAATCAAACCCTCTGTCAAACAGTCCAAAACCTCCGGTTTGTTTGAATTTTCCTGTGTTGTAATCAATATTTCCGACAAACCAACCTGACTGGTTTTTATTAAGAAAGTTTTTCCCGGAAGGTTTTATACCCTGGGGAGAAATTAAAAGAACATCCATTCCGTCAATATTAACAAGTCCGGGTGCATCCCACATATATCCGATTTCACCCTTATGTCCGATTGCGGTAATCCCTTTGAATTTCCAGTTTGTTAAATCGTTTGATTCATATATGAGCACCATTCCGTCTTTTGTCGGAATATTCTGCGTTCCTATGAGAGCATAGTAAGAATTTTCATGTTTCCATACAAACGGATCCCGGAACAATTCTTTAGAAACATTGAGACCTCTTATTGCCGGCGGATTCAGGAGAACAGGATTGTTTGCTGATTTAACAAAATTAATTCCGTCTTTACTCATTGCAAGATTTACCATCTGTGCTTTGCGGGAATTTCTGTCATAATTTCCTGAATATAAAAGATATATTAATCCGTCTTTTTCAATTGCGCTTCCGGGGTATACTCCGTCCCTGTCGTAATTGTCTGTCGGTGCAAGTGCCACGGGATAATTTTCCCAGTGAACCATATCTTCGCTTACCGCATGCCCCCAGTATAATCTGCCGGAATCTGTTGAAAAAGGATTATGCTGGTAAAAAAGATGATATTTGTTGTTAAAATATGCGAGTCCGTTGGGGCTGTCCATTAAATTTGCCGGAGGTGCCGCATGAAATGCCGGATACCATTGCATTTCCGTTAATTTTTTTGCACTTGCTGCAAGTTTTTCATTTGCATATTTGATAGCATTTCTATGGTTTAATATGGATGTTTCCCGTTCCGGAGCAGGTACTGAAAAAGAAATTTCTTTTATTTCCGTATCTTTTTTGTCAGTTTCCTGTTTTTGCGGTTGTGAAGCTGATTTTGTTTCCGGTTCCGGAGTGTTTTCTGTTTTGTCGCCGGCTGGTGTATTTTTTTCTGTTTTAACTGCTGTTTTGTCCGTTGTGTGGCTTTTTGGAGCTTTTTCGTCTTTTTTATCATCAGAAGCAGTTGTTTCTGTTGTTTTTGCTGAATTTTTTTGACCGGAAGGATTTTGGGCTTTGATTTCCTGAGCCTTTGCGTTCTCTGATTTTATATCTGTTTTTGCAGCTTCTTCACATCCGGCAGGTAAGCACAATGCAGAAAATAAAACCAGTACAGCAATAAACGGGGAACTCCATCTTCTCATGAAAAATCTCCTTTTTTATTTTTATTAATAATACCATAAATGTAAAAAATAAATTAATTAATTGATTTTTTTGTGAATAGGAGTATAATTTGTACTTAATTTATATTTTAGATTAGGAATTATGAATGGGAATTTTGAAAAAATTTAAAAAACTTTTAAAAATAGACAGTGAATCCGTACCTGATGAAAAATCAAATGTAAAATCAAAAATAGAGTTTAAAATTACAAAAGAATTTATGAGTTTGAACGAGGAAGAAAGAAGAAAATATCTGGCAAATGCGTTTTCTATTGATTATTGTTTAAAATTAGGACTTGCCTCTTTTAAAATAATTCCCCACAAAAAATACTTCCAGCCTGTTAATGAATTAATTTCTTTTAAAGACAAAGAAGAAATGGATAAATTTTTGAATCTGGTATAGAAAAAACTTGTTTATTGTCAATGTCTCCTGTGTTTTTCCGTTTTTTGTAAACAAATATTACAACAGGGGTTGACAATATTTTTTGTGATGTCATAATTAAATAGTAAGGTTAAGTGTAGTCGAAACACTAAATAACAATTAATAACCCCGAACACATATAAACTCCTAAATAATAAACACAAAAGAGACCATTAGGATGCAGAAAACAAACCACTCAATCGAGTGGCTTTTTTTTATTT
>CALUTO010000007.1 GCA_944323735.1 Candidatus Gastranaerophilales bacterium | reverse complement strand
GGAGATAACAACACCCTCACCGGTCAGGATGGAAACAACACAATAAACATAATAGGCGGAAATAACACAATCACAACCGGCTCCGGACTCGGAAATGTGGAAATAACCGGAAATGAAAATACCTTCACAACAAGCGGAGGAAATACAGAAATAGAAATCGAAGGAAATACAAATAACATAACAACCGGAACCGGAAATGACAAAATAACAATAAAAGGAGATAACAACATAGCAACCTCGGGCTCAGGAGACGATGCCTACATAATAAATAAAGGAGACTCAAATACCATAGATGGAAATGAAGACTACAACACAATGATAAACTACGGAGAAAATACCATCTATAAAAATGTAATAGATATAACCCCCGACCCCGTAACAATCCGCCTCCAAATAGGAGCCAATAGCAAAGATGCAATAAAAATAACAATAGACCTGAAAATGTATGACTTCGAATTGGACTTCAGCACCCCTGAAACAAGCATAGAAAACATAGAAAAAATAGATGAATTGCAAAATACAATAAATGCCCAACGCTCACAAATAGGAGCAACAATAAACCGCCTGAATAGTGCCCTGAGCTCACAAGAAACAAAAATAGAAAACTTAACCTCCTCCCGCTCAACAATAATAGATGCGGATATAGCAACAGAATCAGCAGAGTATGTGAAAAATCAAATTTTGCAGCAAACTTCCACAACCCTGCTCGCCCAGTCAGAAAACCTTCATTCGTCAATAATAATGTCGCTGATAAGCTGAATATTCAAGTCTTCTGCACCTCCACTGCTTAATACTCCGGCATGACACACTTTGGCAGTATATTTCAATAATACATTAACCGGACTTTAGAATGTAGCGGAACGGGGGGAGCTTGCTCCAGCCCAGCAGCTTGTCTGCATAAAGTCGTCTGGTTCGAGTCCCTGAAATATTGCAATAAAAAAGCACCATAGAGGTGCTTTTCTTTATGGAGCGGAACGGGGGGAGCTTGCTCCAGCCCAGCAGCTTGTCTGCATAAAGTCGTCTGGTTCGAGTCCCTGAAATATTGCAATAAAAAAGCACCATAGAGGTGCTTTTCTTTATGGAGCGGAAGACGGGACTCGAACCCGCGACCCCTTCCTTGGCAAGGAAGTGTTCTACCACTGAACTACTTCCGCAAAAATATTGCGTATGTTTATTATACATGCCAAAATATATTTTTCAACTATTTTTTAAAGTTTTTAATAAAACTAATTTCATCGTTCTTGTTTAATATATTTCCAGAGAGACGTTCTTTAAGGATAGAGTCAAAAATATCTTTAAACAGAGCACCCGGGGTAAAACCCATATTTATGAGTTCATTTCCTGTTATTTCTACTTGATGATTTCTTAACTTTTCAAGAAAAATAGCTGCAATTTCGTTTTTTGTCACGGCACAGAAAATAATGATTGATTCTATATTTTTGTTTTCAAAAAATTTGTATATTTCAAAGCTATCTGTTATTTGGGGATTTTCCGATATCATATTCAGGGCATCGGTCAGTATTTTTTTTTCTTGTTTTTCAAAGTTAAAAAGTTCGATGACTTGTTTAGAGGTAAACAGAGTGCCGAGATAGATAAGCCAGACGTGTTTAATTTCTGAACAGTATTTATTTATTAAATCGTAGATATATTGCGGATTAATATTTTCGTGTGCAGAAGGAGAAAATATTTTGTAAATTTTTTGTTCAAGGCATTTTTGCAAAGCAAGAGGAGAGTTTAAATCAAAAGTCTGCTGCAGCTCTGATTTTATGCGTGTCATGCTTATATTCAAATCCGGATTATTCAAATACTCTTCTTGTAGTTTTTTTGTTTTTTCATCAAGCCGGAAACCAAGTCTTACACTGAATTTTAGTCCTCTTACAATTCTTGAGGGGTCATCAATGAAACTATTTTCGTGCAGAATGCGCAGTGTTTTATTTTCAATATCCTTCATCCCTCCGGCGTAGTCAGTAATTTGTCCGAAGTTTTCTGAGTTGAGGGAAGCTGCGATTGCATTGACTGTAAAATCTCTTCTTTTTACATCATCGAAAAGAGGACAGCCTGTTTCTGTCACAACAGGCAGATGTCCTTTTCGTGGGTATATTTCCTGTCTTGTGGAGGCAAAATCTATTTCAATATCGTTAGGAAACCGGATTTTTGCTGTTTTAAGTTCAGTTTGTTTCTGAATAATTTTGCAGACATGATTTTTTTCCAGTAATTCGCAAAAATGTATAGCATCACCCTGAATTGTAATATCGATATCTAATATTTTTTTATCCAGTAATAAATCTCTGACAGGCCCTCCGACAAGAAAGATTTTAAAATTTTCTTCACGTGCTGTTCGGGAGCAGTCATAAATTATTTTTTTTATACCGGGATTTAGATTATTATCTATTTTTTCTTTTAAATTTAATAGCTGCATAACAATTTGTTTCAGCTTTTTACGTATATATTACCGAAGATTTTGCTGTATGATTTGTTTTCTTTTTCCAGCTCTTCTATTTTTTGAACAAGTATTTTGTTGTCAGTCATAAGTTCATCAATTTTCTCAGTAAGAATTTCATTGTCTTTTTTACACTCACCGAGCTGTATTGCGCCGTCTGTAAAATCTGTTTTTTTAATAAAATCAGCAACATCGGAGGTGATTTTTTTTGCGATAGATTCTGCCAGTATAGCGAGTGTCTGATTGGAAATGTCAATTGTTACGTTTTTGAGTTCATTGTCGACACGATTTTTTACTTCTATAGGCAGTTCGACATGTTCTTCTTTGTATTCAGCAGGTTTATTGTATACGGGTGAAAATGTTTCAACCTGTTCAATATCTGTTACCGGTGCTTCTACTGACATTTCGACAGGTTTTATATCATTTTTGTCAATTACATTTATTTTAGGTGAATTTTTTTGCTTTAAACCGTTTCGGATTTTTTCAATCGCCATCTCATCAAAATACTCAACACCCTGAGCATCTTCATAAATAGGGTCGATTTTCCAGTTTTTGATAAAGGCTTCGAGTATAAAATTGTCAATATATGTATCTTCCTGATTAAGAATTTCAAGAATATTTTCTTTATTAAACATCGAAACCTCCGCTTTTCCTTTAATAATAATATATTCCAATAAAAAAATAAAGCAAATGTAACATAACGGAAACTTTTTTTAATTGCGTGCGTCAGAGTATAAAAAGCAAATGTTTTAAGAAACGGAGAAGAAGAAACTGGAGAGAGGATGAGAGGATTGTCTAAACTTGGCGCAGCTGCGAATGAATATGCAATTGAAGAAATGGATTTACATGAAGATAAACTTGAGAGGGAATTTATTTTTGACGGAGAAGAGGAAGAGACTACATTCAGTACAATTGTAAAAAAGAATGATGTTTTGCAAAATTATTTAAAGGATATAGGCAGGATAAAACTTTTAAAAGCTGAAGATGAAAGACTGCTCGGAAAAACAATAAAAGAAGGGTGTGCAAAAGACTCTGATATGGCGAAGAAAAAACTTATTCAGGCAAATCTGCGTCTTGTTGTAAGTATTGCAAAAAAATATATAGGGCAGGGTGTTTTATTTATGGATCTGGTGCAGGAAGGGTCTATGGGACTGATGAAAGCTGCGGAAAAATTTGATTACAAACGTGGTTTTAAATTCAGTACATATGCGACATGGTGGATAAAGCAGTCAATCGTACGTGCAATATCAAACCATTCAAGAACAATAAGAATTCCTGTACATATGGCAGACAAGATAAGACTGTACAAAAAAACTGCGGCTGATATGGCTGCGGAATTGGGCAGAGAACCGACAGATGAGGAGATGGGTGAACGTTTAAAATTGAGCGCAAAAAAGCTGTTAAATATAAAGAATGCAATTTTTAAAGATCCGGTAAGTCTGGATACTCCTATAGCAGAGGATCTTGTGCTTGAGGATTATGTGCCGGATGAAAGTTACAAAGCACCTGATTATGCAATACAGTCTGATTTTATGTACAGGGATGTAATGGGAATGCTTGATGTTTTGAATGAAAGAGAAAAGAAAATATTGATAGGAAGATTCGGGCTGGACGGGGAAAGCAAAAAAACACTGGAGGAAATCGGAAATAAAATGGGGTTTTCAAAAGAGAGGATAAGACAGATTGAAAACATTGCTTTGAAAAAACTGAAAGAAAAGCATCAGGTCTGTCATTTGAAAGAATATTTGAATTAAAAGGTTTTTACACAGGTCGAAGTCATAAACTCCTTAGTGACGCTATTGCCGGAACTCTGTGAGGGGTTCCGGTTTTTTTTATTCAGTCATATCAAGAACATCTACACTGTTAAAAGTATCTTTAAAATCTTCATGAGTCATTTTGATGACTTTTGATGTATCCCAGGGATTTACGAGATACACATATTTGTCATCGGCATCTACTACTGAATAGGCATGGTTTTCATTTATTGAAACACTATTGCCATTTTCGTCCATCCCTTCTTTCAAAGGCGTAAATTTTAATGCTGAAGAGACTGAAGCAACAGCTATTGCTTTTCCTTTTTTAATTTTTTCAATAAGAGAGTTGTTCACTGTGAATAAAATATCATATATATTTCCGTAGATACTTTCATCTACATAGTTTTTGCCGCCTTTTCCAAAAAGAACCTCAAACGCCATAGCGCTCTGTCCGCCTTCGCCGATATCGTTGCTTTTGTGAGGATCCCAGCTATGCTCATATTCATCATGGAAATATTTGTTCACTGCTATTTCGATTGCCCTGACATCCATATCGCCTGTTGCCAGTTCATTAGAGCCGTAAAGTTCTTCCTGAGTTATAATATATTTTTTGCCGGGACCTTTTAATTCGACAATTACATTTCCGTTTGCATCTACAGAAACTAAATCATCAAGCATTTTGCTTGCTTCGGGATGGTTTGCCGCTGCTTTTATGGCGCCTAAAAGCCAGCAGTCGCCGACTCCGCCCTGGGCAAAATCTGCATCTATTTTTCCGTTAGGTGCTATTTTTTCCTGAGTGTATGAACTATTTGAGATTCTGACATCGAGCAATTCAAGATTCTCCTCGATATTTTTGCCGTTCATAGGACCGACTTTTCGTCTTTCATAGTTTATATTCTGAGTGATTCTGTCGCGTATATCATCTGTGTAAACACCCTTGCTTTCTGCATATTCAATATACGCATTAGTAATATGGGAAACAAGCTCAGCTCTTTTTTGCGCAGGAAGTCCGTATTCCTTCATAATTGCGTCTATAAGACCTTGTCCTCCTGACTTTTTAGCATACGCAGACATTACTTCCCGAACATTTTCCGGATTAATCATTTCAATATGTTTATCTATATCTTTTCCCGTAGTCGGAAGCCCCATAGCATTTCTTGCATAAATATCATCATAAATTTTGTCAACTATTGGATAATGTCTTTCACCTTTGACATCGTAAAATCTTAGTTGATTATTTTTATCATAGTTGGCAAAACTTTCTTCTCTGCCTTCTTTGTCATATTTTGTTATATATGTTCCTTGAGAGTCTTTATACACTTTTATCACAAGATTTTGTGTTTCTTTGTCTCTGACAGTCAGACCTTCATAACTGCTCTCCTGCACAAGATATTTGTCAGACGGATACCGTTTTTTTAAACTTTCAACAGTGTAATCATTTGGATTTAGTTCGTTGGGGAAAGGCTGTTCAGAATCTGCGGAATCCTGAGTTTTTTCTGTTCTTTGTGTGTTAGATGTTCTTTGAGCAGCATTTAATTGCTTTATTATCCGACTTGCTGTTTCTTTTATTTCTGCATTGTTGTTTAGGTTGTCTAATAAATCTCCAATGTTTTCTAACTCTGATTTTTTTGCTTGTTCTATTAAAGGTTTTACTAAATATTCTTTTCCTGCATTTTCATCAGTGCTGCATTTTTCGATAATTGCTTCCAGAAGTGTTTGATTCGGGCTTATTTTGTCATATTCGTTAATAATCTCCAGCACATTATCAGAATTTATTTTTTGCAGTTCTTTTGGTGTGTTTTTGTTGAATAAATTTATCCTGTTTATTTGTTCATAAATTTTACCTGCAATTTTTTCATTTTCATTTGCAGTAGTTTTTATTTTTCCGTTTAATTTGTAGCTGTAAATCTGTATCGTATCTCCGTCTTGTACAATCCCGCCGTTTAAGGCTTCCGTAAGCTTTGAAAAGTCCTCTTTTTTTTCTTTTACTTTTTTATCGGACCGGGTTGAGTCTGAAATATTAAACCTGATTTTTTTAACTTCATCCATGATAGAGCTTCCTTACTTGTTAACTTTTTTATATATCGGACGTTTCAGGTTTGAACTTTATACCGGCAGGATGTAAAATTTACACTTTTTAACATTATACTTTTTCAAGCCAGGCTATAGATTCAATATGATATGAGTGGCAGAACATATCTACAGGCTGGATATATTTTGTTTTAAAACCGTTTTCATGAAGATATTTCAGGTCTCTTGCAAGTGTCGAGGGATTGCAGCTCACATAAATTATAGCTTTTGCGGTTAGTTTAATTGCAATATCAAGCGACTCTTTCTCGCAGCCCTTTCTCGGCGGGTCAAGAACTGTTACATCAAATTTTTCGTGTTTACTTATCAGGTCATGAAAGATTTGTTTTGCATCTCCGTTTAGAATGGTAAAATTCTGTGCGTTATTGAGTTTTACATTTTCTATTGCGTCCTTTGAAGATGACGGGGCTTCTTCCACACATGTTACGGATTTTGCAATATCTTTAAGCCACAGTCCGAAGCTCGAGACACCGGAATATGCATCAAGAATTTTCGGCTTTCCGTAGTTTTTTTCAATTATATTTTTTACATTATTAAAAATATTTTCAGCAGAGCCGATATTTACCTGAAAGAAACTGTTTGCACTAATTCTGTATTTTATATCTCCGATTTTTTCATAGTAAAAATTTTCACCCTGTATTTTTCTTGTGTCATTTGACATAATAAGATTTGTTTTTTCAGTATTGTAGTTTATGCAGCAGCCTGTAACATGGGCAAATTCATTCATCACTGCTTTTGCCAGTTTTTTAAATTTGTCTGTAAGTTTTATGTCATTTACAACAAATATAATAAGGCATGTGTTTTCGGATTTGCTGTACCTGAAAATTATATGTCTCAGCTCGCCTTTGTGTTTTTTTTCATTGTATGCTGTTATTGATAGTTCTGAGGCTTTTGTTCTTATAAATTCAAGTATTTTACCTATGATTTTGGGTTGTATAGGGCAGTATTTTACGTTTACAATTTCATGCGTGCCTTTTTTGTAATAACCTGCAATAAGTCGTTTGGAAACCTTTGTCTGTGTGCATGGATACTGAAGTTTGCAGCGGAATTCCCGTGTCTCAGGCCCCGGGATTACCGGTTTTACTTCAATAGAGTCTCCTGTAATCTTTTTTATTGTTTCTTCGACGATATTTCTTTTTTGTATAAGTTGAAAATTATAGTCTATATGTTGCCAGCCGCAGCCTCCGCAAACATTATGTATAGGACAAAACGGTTTTACACGGTGCTTTGAAGGAGATAAGATTTCTAATATTTTTGCGGCTGCATAGTTTTTATTTACTTTTGTAATTTTGACTTTTAATAAATCTTCCGGACAGCCGCCTTCAACAAAAACAGGCATGCTGTCATACTTTCCGAGGGCAGAACCTTCATAGACCATTTTTTCGACAGTAAGTTCAATTTCATCATTGACTTTAATCATCTAAACAGTTTCCGCTATCTGATCTTCTTTTTCATTTACTGCCTGAGCTGCAGGATTTTGTTTTTTTACCACACCGTGAACCGTTTTTCCCCAGTCCATTGTTTTTTTGCAAAAAACAATTTTAAACACAATTACGACAACAAGCGGGAACCATACACCAACGAGATATATGCCCGTTTGTACCGACTGTTTGAGTGCATCCCATTTTGAGAGTTTGTTATATTTTCCGGAGCTGTATATAAGTCCGATGATAAAGAAAATACAGACAGCCACTGCAACTGTCAGAGATGATGATATGCAGTTCGGTGAATCTTTAACAAATTTGAATGCCTGAAAACAGATTTCTGATATCATCCAGAACGGGAGCAAAAATTCTGTTATATAGGCTATCATATCAATACTTACACGCAATGACATATCTTTTGAAAACAATACACCCCAGAAATGTTCAAGATATCTTCTTATACTTCCTTCTATCCAGCGGCGTCTCTGTTTTAACAGAGGTATAAAACTTACAACCCCCTCTTCATAGACACATACATCCGGACAAAATCTAACGTCCCAGCCTTTTATATGAAGTCTCGTGGACATATCAAGATCGTCTGTTATTGTATAATTATTCCATCCGTTTATATCATCAAGTGCTTCTCTTTTTATAAGTTCTCCGTTGCCTCTTAATTCAACAGCACCTTTTACTGCATCCCTGCCTACCTGCATGTGGGTATCAAGTGCATATTCATTGTCCTGACATCTTGTCAGAAAATTTTCATCACGGTTAATAATAATTTTTCTCGCCTGAACAGCACCCACATCATCTTTTTCCAGATGCGGTACGAGTTTTGTCAGGAAATCTTTATCCATTCTTGCGTCAGCATCAAAAACAAGTATTGCTTCGCCTTTTGCAATCTTTAACGCTTCATTTAAGACTGCTGACTTTCCGGGGAAAGCATTTTTGTCTCTGATTAAGGCTGTTACTCTGTCATATTTTTGTTCGAGTTCTTTAAGTTTTTCTGCTGTATTGTCCGTACTTCTGTCATCAATAACAATAACTTCATATTTTTCATATGTCATTTGCAAAACAGTTTCTATGGTTTTTTCAATGACATCCTGTTCATTGTGTGCAGGTATCATTATAGAGACAAATGGTTTGTAATTATAATTAAGTTCTTCAGGTTTTTTTCTGAGCTGTCTTTTTCTGTGTTTCAGTGCAATTTGCATATATACGACATAAGAAAGCATGAATGCACAGAGAAAAACTATTGCCCAGAATGTAGACATAAAATTTTGAAATATAAATAGGAATGCCCATAATGACACGATGAATAATAGTAAAACAATTCTTTCTATCAAACCCGAAACCCCTCGTCTGGTAGTATTTAGTATCACAGCTGCCTTCTTTGTAAAATCAGAATCCGCTTTAAATTTAAAGAACCGGTTCGGATTTTGTGCTGATGACGGCATATCTGTTTTACCGCCCCGCCGGCACCTGCTTGTTTCGGATATTATTATAGCAAAAAACATTTCAATAAAACAAATATGTAATGTTTAAATTCTAAATTATTACAACATGTTAATAACATATTTTATTACATTTGTTTTTAAAAATAGGGTGGAAAGCAAATATAGCTGTCATTTTGAATAAAATAAAAATTTTTATTTTTGTAACAAAATAAAATAATTACTGCTTAAATCGTAATATTTTTATTTGACAATTATATAATTATATTGTGGAAATGTAATATTTTCGCAATGGCATATAAGGAATTCCGATTAATGAAAACTGCAATATATCCCGGTAGTTTTGATCCTATTACAAAAGGACATCTTGATGTCTTAGACAAGGCGTCCAAAATGTTCGACAAGGTTATAATCGCAGTTTTGCAAAATGACGCAAAGCATGCTTTTTTACCGACAGAGGACAGGGTTAAATTAATCAAAGAATCCGTTGCCGCTTATGAAAATGTTGAAGTCGACAGTTTCGACGGTTTGACTATCGATTATGCCAGACAGAAAGGCTGTGAAGTTCTGATAAGAGGGCTTAGAGCTGTTTCCGATTTTGAATATGAAATGCAGCTTTCGCAAACAAACAGTGCTCTGGCTCCGGAAATCACTACAGTCTTTTTGATTACAAAACCAAAGTACAATTTTATTTCCTCAAGCACCGTAAAAGAAATTGCAAAATGGAACGGGGATATTTCGAAATTTGTTCCGGAATGTGTAGCAGAATATTTCAAAAGTGCTGCGGCAATTAATTAAAAAAAATTTAATTATTATAAGAAAGGTAAATTAGAGATGACACAGCTTAGAATTAAAGAACTTTTAGGAAGGGCTAATTTTTTACTCGATAAAGGCTGGCATATTATCCCCGGTTTTGTCACAATAAAGAGTTCTGATATGGAAGGTATTCTTGACAGGATAGATGCTTCCATACCTGAAGATATAAAAGAAGCTGAGTCCCTGCTGAGAAGAAGAGAAGAGATACAAATAGAAGCACAGCAGCGTGCAGAGCGGATTATTCTTGATGCAAAAAATGAGGCCGAACGAATTCTTTCGGAATCAGAATTGTTGAGTCAGGTGCATCAGGAGGCGGAAAAAATTAAAGAGCAGGTGCTTGCTGAATGTCAGGAGCTGCGTGAAAGAACTATAGAAGAAGCCAGAAATATAAAAATTAAAGCTGAAGATGAAGCTATCAGAACTAAAGAAGGTGCTGAAAATTATGCGGAACAAATTCTGAACAACATTGAAAATGATTTAACCCAGCTTCATCAGATAGTTAAAAACGGACAGTTGTATCTTGAAAAACTTAAATCAACTGATGCACAGGCAAATTCTTACGATGCATCAACCGCTCAATATGCAGACGCAAATGCAGAGTATGAACAAAGCTATTCAATGCAGTAACAGAAAATAAAAAATTAAAAAATGAATATAAAAGAACCTGAGTTTATTCTAAAAACAGGTTCTTTTTTTATGCCATAGAAAGCCATAATATATGTCTTACCGGTTTTGCCAGAAGAATTGCCAGAAATCCGAATATATAATCATAAACTATTTTTATTCCGCTTTGCATTGATATCCAGCCGATGACATTTGCAAACGGGTCTTTGTGTATAATTGCCATCAAAACCAGATAAAAAATCCCGATAAGATGTATTGTTAAAACTCCGAAAAATGTCGCTTTGGCAATTTTTCCATAAGAAAACTGGTTTTGGAGAATAAAAGCAGTTATAAATATTGCCGGGATATAGGCAATGATATAGCCGAAACTATATTGAAACAGATACGTAATTCCTCCGCCGAGGGCGAATATGGGAAATATGGTAAGTCCGAGAAGAATGTATATTACAACAGCCGCAATTCCGAAACGTTTTCCAATAAGGGCTGCTATGAACAATATTACGGGAATTTGAGGGATATAAGAATAATTTTTTACTGTTATGATAGAGCCCTTTAGCGGGTCGAGCGTGCCAAACATGTAATGCGAAAAATCAATTTGGGTAAATGTTGCAATGATAATAAGAAATACACACCATCCTGTCACAACCAGTGTGCCGAATGTAAATCTTACTTTTTTGTTTGCCGCATCAAATTCGTCCAGTTGTTCTTTTAAACGTTTAGGTTTATCCATAAATAACCTCTGTTTTTTGTGACAGCTCTTTTTTATTCTGATTATATAACAAGCTGAATTTCTGATACCATATATTTTCAGTAAACATAATCAGTGCATCTTCATTGTTGTCCTGATAGTATCCTTTTCTTTCGCCTATGGAAACAAAACCGTTTTTGTCATAAAGAGATATGGCGGCAACATTGCTTTCTCTGACTTCAAGTGTAATATATTTGATTTTTTCCTGATAGCAATCGTCAATGAGTTTAATCAACAGAGCCTGTGCAACTTTTTGTCTTCTGTATTCAGGATTTACAGAAACAGTTGTTATGTGGGCTTCTTCAAAAATATGCCAGCACCCGCAGTAGCCTAATAAATTACCGTTCCCGTCAAATGCACAGTAATAATGCGAAAGGTCGTTTTCCAGTTCGTTATAAAAAGATTCTTTTGACCAGTGGTGTTTCCCGTAAGAAGCTTCTTCCAGTTTAACAACATTGTCAACATCACTTTTTGTCATATTTTTGATAATTATTTTGTTCATTTATCAATCTTAGCAAATACTTTTTTAAAACTCAATTTATTCAGGATACCTTGAGGTTGCGTGAAGCAGCATTTTAGCAAGTTTTTTACAGCCGTCAAAATTCCTTTCGGAAAGAATTTTTGAAGCTGTTTTTACATCATAAGATACAAGATTATGTTTTATTGTAAATGTCCCGTTTTCTATTTCAAGAACTGCATAACAGGCTTTCGGCTCAGCAGAAAAAGGTCTGCCTACGCTGCCTGTGTTTACAACCGTCTGATTGGTGTTTGTCTGGTAGCCGCAGGGAACATGTGTATGTCCGCAAAAAATTATATTTGCGTTAGTGCCTTTTATCATTTCTTCGACTTCTTCAAGTTTTAAGTCAGGAAAAATATTTTCATTATTTTTGCGTGGTGAACCGTGTACGAGAAGTATTTTTATTCCATTCTGTTCAATTTCTTTTGTTGCCGGCAGATTGCGTAAAAAATCTTTCTGTCGTTCAGAAATTTCCATAACATCGGATTGAAGCGCATTTGCCATAACAGGATTGTTTTCTCTAAGCATATGAAGAATTTGATTGTCGCAGTTTGCAATCATTTCATCCGTATTTCCCTGAATAAGCGTAAAATTATTTTCTTTCATAAGCTTCTGTATAAAGTCAATCATTTTTGACGGTTCTGGGCCGGCCATTGCCAAATCGCCCAGACAAAATATTTTTTCGCAATTTTCCTGCTTAATATTTTCCAGTACGGCTTCCATTGCCTGCATATTGCCATGAATATCCGATATTATTGCAATTTTCATAAATTTATCCTCTCGATTTATAATTATTTAATTTTAACATATATAAAAATGTTAAATAAAAAATTTTAATAATTTTCAAGATTATATTTTTATGTTAGAATTCAAAAAACAGTTAAATAAAGGAACAGTTAATGATATCAGTAAACGATTTAAGAACCGGATTGACATTAGAATTGGATAATGGTTTATGGTCGGTTGTAGAATTTTTACATGTAAAACCCGGTAAAGGTGCTGCATTCGTCCGTACAAAGCTGAAAAATGTTGAAACAGGAAATGTTGTTGAAAAAACATTCAGAGCAGGCGAAAAAGTTGCAAAAGCTACTCTGGACAAAAGAGATATGCAGTATCTTTATAAGGAAGGTACTGATTTTGTAATGATGGATACTGAAAATTATGAACAAATGTCTGTTACCGAAGCACAAATCGGAGACGGAGTTAAGTATCTTAAAGAAAACATGAATGTGTCTATCTTGATGTATCAGGGAAAAATTATCGGACTTGATATACCTAACCACGTAGAACTCGAGGTCGTTGACACACCGCCTTCAGAAAAGGGCAACACGGCACAGGGCGGTACAAAACCTGCAAAACTTGAAACAGGTGCAGTTGTGAATGTTCCGTTCTTTATTTCTAACGGTGACAAAATCAGAGTAGACACAAGAACAAATGAATATTTAGACAGAGTGTAATCTCTGCTTTTGGAAGGATTTATTATGAAATTTGAAATAGAATATATTGAACAGTTGGCAAAAGTTGTTTCTGAAAATGATTTGACAGAAATCACTTTAGAAGATGCGGAAAAAGCAATCGTAATTAAAAGGGAAAAACAACAGATTCAGGTTGCTGCGGCACCTGTTGCTGCTGCAGTTCCTGCTGTACAATCACAACCCGAAGAAAAAGCAGAAGAGAAAGAAGAAGCCCCTAAAGGCACTCCTGTTACTTCTCCTATGGTCGGAACATACTATTCTGCTCCTTCTCCCGGTGCAAAACCGTTTGTCAATATCGGCTCGACAGTGTCTGCCGGTCAGGTGGTTTGCATCATAGAAGCAATGAAATTAATGAATGAAATTGAGGCAGAAGTTTCAGGAAAAGTGACAAAAATTTGCGTACAAGACGGTCAAGCTGTTGAATACGGACAGGTTTTGATGTATATTGAGTAAAAATAACAATGTATCTAAAAATACTTAAGGTATTGACCTTCATTTCGATGAAGGTCTTTTTTTATTAGTTCATTTGTTTATTGCAGAAATATGAAAAAAAATAGTATAATCAGATTTGGCAGTAGTATAAATAGGAAAACAGATGGTTTGTAACAATAAGACTGATGTTATAGTAATCGGAGCCGGTCCCGCCGGAGTCAGCGCAGCAATTACCGTTGCCCGTGGAGGTAAAAAAGTAATACTGACAGAACGTGGAAATTTTGCCGGTTCTAAAAATATGTACGGAGGTGTGATATATGACCATGCTGTTAAAGAAATTTTTCCCGACTATTTACAGTCTGCACCTGTAGAGCGATTTGTCTCAAATCACAGTTATATGCTTTTAGACAATGATGAAAGCACTACTATTACATACAAAAATCATAAAGAAAACAGAAATGCTTTTGTTTCAATACGTGCAAAATGGGATAAATGGTGTGTTGAACAGGCAATTAAAGAAGGTGTATATTTTGCACCGGATACGCTTGTTAATGGGCTAATTGTTGAACACGGTAAGGTTGTCGGAATTAAAACCGATTTAGAAGAATATTATGCTGATGTTGTAATTATTGCAGACGGGGTAAATTCTTTGCTGGCAAAACAAATCGGGCTGCGTGATGAAATCAAACCCAAACAGACAGCTCTCGGGGTAAAAGAGGTTATTAAACTTTCCGAAGAGGTAATAAATCAGAGATTTGGCATAAATTCTACACAAGGAGCTGCATATGAGCTTGTAGGCGGTCCTATGACCGGCATGCTGGCTTTAGGCTTTATTTATACTAACAAAAATTCTGTGTCTCTCGGAATAGGTGCAAGTCTTGAGGATTTAAAATCAAAAAAGATAAGGCCATATGAACTTCTGGAAGAATTGAAATCCCATCCGTCAGTGGCTGAGCTGATAAAAGACGGTGAACTTCTGGAGTATTCAGCTCATTTAATACCCGAAGGAGGGTACAATGCAATGCCAAAATTGTATACAGACGGAGCAATGGTGGTCGGAGATGCTGCTATGCTGGTCAATAATGTACATTTTGAAGGAACAAATATGGCAATGTTAAGTGGAAAATATGCCGGAGAAACTGCACTTGAAGCATTTGAAAAAGGTGATTTTTCTTCTGATATGCTTTGTCTGTACAGAAAAAAACTGGAAAACAGTTTTATATTAAAAGATTTAAAGACATACAAAAGTGTTATTGATATTCTTTCGACAAGAACCGGCTCATTTCTTGGATATTATCCGCAAAAAGTGTGCGAATTCTTTAATATATTTACTACGGCAGACGGCGTGGAAAAGCATGGAAAATTTGTAAAATTCACAAAGGATTTTTTTAGAAAAAGAAGTTTATCGGAGCTGTTCAAAGATGGCATAAGTGCTGTAAAATTGATATTTGGAGTTTTAAAATAATGTGTGACAAAATATCCGAAAATTTAGATAATAAATTATATAAAGTAAAATATAATACTGATTCTGAAAATCACTTGATTCCGGATGTATCAAAATGCTTGCAATGTGTTGAAAAGATTTGTACAATAATATGTCCGGCAAATGTGTATAACTACAATGAAAGTGAAAAAAAAATGACAGTTAGTTATGAAAAATGTCTGGAATGCGGGGCATGCAGAATAGCCTGCAGGCATATTAACTGGAAATACCCGAGAAGCGGCAAAGGCGTTGTATATAAAAATAGTTAGAAGTAAATCCGGAGGACAATATGAAAGAAGAATACAGCCAGAATTACAGACGTTGGTATGACAAAGATCCCATACTCTCACGTTCGATGAAAACACTTGAAGATTCTGATGACGAGACACAAATTAAAATTGCTTTAAACCTTATTAAAATAATTATTGAGCATAATATCTCAGAACATGCATATTCAGGCGTGGAAGATATTATAGCTGCTGTTGAGGATGGAAATGTGGAAAGAGGCAACGGCAGATGGTATGATATTGATGCTACTGTCAGAACTGCTATAAACATGCTGGAAAACAGTCCAATTGTTGTTCAAAAATCTGTTGCTAAAGAAATGGCAAAAATCGTTGTTGATAAAATTAAAGAAGATGCTGACGAAAAAGACGACGATGAAAATTCATAAAAAATATGCAAAAAATATGGAAAATTAAAGAAAAATTGCCAATCCCTGAAGAAGTCTCTGACTTTGTAGGGGATGAACTGCTTGAAAATCTTTTTGTTCAAAGAGGTTTAAATACAGTCAAAAAAATCAGTGAATTTTTAAATCCACTGGATGCACCTGTGACTGCGCCTTTTGCATTTACTGATATGGAAAAGGCTGTCGACCGTATCAGCAAAGCTATTGCGGAAAAAGAAAAAATAGTAATATATGGAGATTTTGACGCAGATGGTGTTACTTCTACCTCACTTTTATTTAAAACTTTAAAATATCTTGGAGCGGATGTTGACTATTATATTCCGGAGCGGGAACTTGAGAACCACGGAATGAATACAAAAGCACTGGTGAAACTTATTTCAAAAAATAAAGCAAAGCTGATTATAACTGTAGATTGCGGTATATCAGATATTGCACCGGTTAATTTTGCAAACGGTTTTAAAGTTGACGTTATTATAACAGACCACCACGAAGCACCGGAGGAACTCCCCTGTGCTTATGCAATTATAAATCCTAAAGCGATGAATGCACTGAATAAAGATTTAAGCGCAGAAGAAATAGAGAGCCTTAATATGCTTGCCGGTGTGGGTGTTGCCTTTAAATTAGCCTGTGCGTTACTTGATTTTTACGGTCACAGGGATTTTGTTGATGAACTGCTGCCTTTTGTTGCTATAGGCACTATTGCTGATGTTGTTCCTCTGCTTCTGGAAAACAGGACACTTGTGGTTTCCGGATTAAACTTAATTTCTAAAGGAAACCATTATGGTATAAAAAGGCTTTTAGAAACAATAAGCTATAATACAGAAAACGGTGTAACATCAGAGATGGTGGCATTCGGAATTGCACCGAGAATCAATGCGGCAGGGCGTCTTGCCACAGTAGATGAGGCGGTAAAGCTTTTGATTTCTGATGACAAAACAGAAATAGAGTTATGCTGCAGTTCACTGAATAATTACAATAAAATAAGGCAGGAATTGTCCGATAGTATATATACTGAAGCAATGAGCATGCCTGAAGCTTTTTCTGACGACCCTGCTGTTATTTTGTACAAAGATGATTGGCATATAGGTATAATAGGGATTGTGGCATCAAAGCTCGTTGAAGAATTTGGAAAACCTGTTTTTCTTATGATGAAAGATGAAAATACAGGACTTATCAGATGTTCGGCAAGAAGTGTGTCAGGAGTACATTTGCATGAAGTTCTTGTACAAAATGCAGATTTGTTTGAAGGTTTTGGCGGTCATTCACAGGCGGCAGGACTTACATTTGATCCTGCAAAACACGGTTTTGAGGAAGTAAAACGGGCTTTAAACTCTACTATCAACATAATGCTGGATGGAGAAAAACCAGAATATACAATTGATGTTGATATGGAACTGACAGATATTGATGTGGATATGGTTAAAACTATTCAGCAGCTGGAGCCGTTTGGGGCAGGAAATCCAAATCCTGTTTTTGCTATGAAAAATTTGACACTTACCAGATATAAAACTATCGGTTCGAACAGCAATCATTTAAAAATCTTTTGTGAAAACAGCAGCAAAAAATCGTTTGAATGCGTATACTGGAATCATAGTAATCTCAATATTCCCTTAAATAAAGAATTCAGTATAATTTTTTATCCGAAAATCAATGTATTTAACGGTGACACAACAGTACAGCTTGATATTCAGGATATAAAGTCTGATTATTTAAATTTGAATAAAACAAATACACTGAAAATATACGACCACAGGAAAAAAACAAATATTTTCTCACAGATTTGTTCATATCTTGACACTACGAAGCTTTCCACCGGAATATTTGTTGAAGATAAAGAAATAAAAGAGTTTCTTAAATCATATCCTCAGATTTTTGAAAAAATACATTCACGTAAAAATCTGGCTCACTGCAATCAGGTAATGTTTTTTGATTATCCGGCGAGCAGCGAATTAATGAGTTTTATAATAAAAGAAACAGGTGCAAAAGTTTTGCATTTTATGGGATATGACAACAAAAAATATACAGTTGAAGCTGTAGTGAAAACAGTTTGCGGTATGCTCAAATATGCGGTAAACAACAAAAACAGTGAAGTAAATCTTATAGATTTAGAGTCTGCTTCCGGATTGTCGGATGATATGGTTAGACTTTGTATTGATATGTTTGCGGGTCTTAATATGATTAGAGCTGAAGAGCAGAGCAAAGATTTGTTAAAGATAGAATTTATAAACCCTGTTGAAATGCATAAAATTAAGGAGAGCGAGTTTTATGACGAACTTGAGACGGAATTGGAAAAAATTTACACTTACAGACAGAGACTTTGTGTTGAAAACCTCGATGATATCTTTTGCACAGCTGCACAAGGAACTTTACAAAAAGAAATATAAAAGAAACATTTCTGCTTATAATGCGTCATAAGAATAAGGTAAGGTTAAATTTAACTGCTTTATTTGTGCTATTATGTTATTAAATTTTAGGATGTAAACAAAAAGAGGATAAGATTTTGAAAGATAAATTTAAAAAGTATGAATTTATATGGCTGCCTGTACTTAGTATTGCTATAGCTGCGGTTATTTCAAATACTGTCTTTGCATACAGTCCCCAGCAGCTATATGATCAGGTCTGGAAACTTGTTAATACAAAATACGTTGACCATACAAACAATGAACAGGACTGGAAACGCTGGAAAAACAAATACGACAAAGTTATCAAAACCGATGAAGATGCGTATGTTGCAATAGATACCATGCTGACCAGCCTCAATGACCCTTACACAAAATTCCTTAACCCGAAAGATTTTGAAGAAGAAACCAGCTCTATAAAAGGCTCACTAAAAGGTATCGGTGTACAAATAGGACTAAGAGAAGGCAAGCTTATTATTATTGCCCCGATTGAAGACACACCGGGAGAAAAAGCAGGTTTGCAATCAGAAGATGAGATACTCGAAATCGACGGAAAATCAACTAAAGGTATCACTATAGACAAAGCCGCAGACCAGATTAGAGGTGAAGAAGGCACCTATGTTACTCTTTTAATTAAGAGAAAAAATCAGGAAAACAAAATTTATAAAATTCAGCGTGCTGAAATTGAGCTGAAATCAGTTTCAACTAAAACACCTACAATGGCAAAAATAGATGACAGCTTAGGATATATAAGACTCAGCTCTTTCATCAGCAAGAATGCAGCAGGAGAGTTTGAAGCGGCAATAAAACAATATGAAGACAAAAAAGGCTATATTATAGACCTCAGGTCAAATCCCGGCGGATTGCTCAGCAATGCAATCATCATCTCTGATATGTTTCTTAACGGCGGAATCATTGTAAGCACCGTTGACAGAGACGGTTACAAAGAAACAACAAAAGCAACCAGAAGCTATATAACGGATAAACCCGTTGTTGTACTTATAAACAAAGGCAGTGCATCTGCCAGTGAAATTTTTGCAGGTGCAATGAAGGATAACAAACGTGCATTGATTGTGGGTGAAAATTCTTTCGGAAAAGGGCTTGTACAAGAAGTTAACAAACTTCTCGGCGGCAGCGGTGCTAATATCACTATCCAAAAATATTTAACACCAAACGGTACTGATATCAACAAAAAAGGCATTGCTCCGGATGTTACAGTTGAACTGACGGATGAAAATATAAAGAACAAAGATGATGTACAGCTGAAAAAAGCAAACGAGCTGCTTTTGCAAATGGTTCAAAACGAAACAAAAACAGCGAAAAAATAAAGAAAAAAAGTTGAGGATTAACAAAGAACGTCCGGAAATTAAAAAATTCCGGCGTTCTTTTTATATACAAACGTTTAATTTCCATTTTTATTATGTGCGTGGTAAAATCATAGTTGAATAAACACTTTAGACTTGAGGAATTATAATGAATATTACTGATATGTTACTGTCACTTTTAGGCAATCCTAATGAAAAGAAAGTTAATAAGGTAAAACCTATTGTTGACCATATAAATGCATTAGAACCCGAGATGGCAGCTCTTTCTGATGATGAACTGCGTGCAAAGACAGATGAATTTAAAGAAATTTTGAAAAATAGAGAATTTTCTTCTGACTTTAAAAAAGACAGGGCACTGGAAAAAGCAGCACTGGACAAAATCCTTCCTGAAGCTTTTGCCGTAGTCAGAGAAGCAGGTAAAAGAGTTTTGAACATGCGTCATTTTGACGTTCAGCTCATTGGCGGATATTTTCTGCATAACGGTCATATTGCCGAAATGAGAACAGGTGAAGGTAAAACTCTTGTTGCTACTCTACCTGCATACTTAAATGCATTGACAGGTAAAGGCGTACATATCATCACCGTAAACGACTATCTGGCCAAACGTGACAGTGAATGGATGGGAAAAATCTTCAGATTCCTCGGATTGACTGTCGGTGTTATTCTCTCAAACTCAAGAGATGAGTTTGAATTTGAACGCAAAAAAGCGGCATATGCCTGTGATATTACCTACGGAACAAACAATGAATTCGGTTTTGACTATCTAAGAGACAATATGGCAGGCAGTATGGAACAGCTTGTACAAAGACCGTACAATTACGCTATTATAGACGAAGTTGACAGTATTTTAATAGACGAAGCCAGAACCCCTCTTATCATAAGCGGACGTCTGGAACAGTCAGCAGAACTCTACAGAGTAATGGCTCAGGTCGCTCCTCAAATGGAAAAAGTTAAACATTATGAAGTCGATGAGAAGAATAAAAATGTTATACTGACAGAAGAAGGTATAGACAAAGCCGAAGAGCTTCTCGGTATCGAGGATTTATTTGATGTTGAAAACCAGTATGCCCACCATCTTTTGCAGGCACTAAAAGCAAAAGAACTTTATCAAAAAGATACTGATTATGTTGTAAAAGACGGTGAAGTTGTTATTGTAGATGAATTTACAGGCAGATTAATGGAGGGCAGACGTTGGTCTGACGGGCTTCATCAGGCAGTTGAAGCAAAAGAAAATGTAAAAATTCAGGATGAAACCCAGACTCTTGCGAGTATCACCTTCCAGAATTTGTTTCGGCTTTACCCGAAACTGTCAGGTATGACCGGTACTGCGATGACAGAAGAAGCTGAATTCGGCAAAATATATAACCTTGAAGTAACAACAATTCCTACCAACAAAAAAGATATAAGAATTGACATGCCCGATGTCATTTATAAATCACAAAAACAGAAATATCTGGCGGTTGTGAATGAAATTATTGAAATGCACGAAAAGGGCAGACCGGTTCTTGTAGGTACAATTAGTATCGATAAATCCGAATATATATCATCGCTGCTCACAAAACGCGGCATAAAACACAATGTTTTAAACGCAAAACACCATGAAAAAGAAGCTTATATTATTGCACAGGCAGGACGTTCCGGTGCTGTTACAATAGCAACAAACATGGCAGGACGTGGTACTGACATTCTTCTTGGCGGTAATCCTGAATACCTTGCAAAAGAAGAACTTGAAAAAAGAAATATAACACCGGAAAATACACCTGACTATGACTACAAAAAAGAAGCTGCTCTTAAAGAGGCCAGAGCAATAACAGAAAAAGAACATCAAAAGGTTGTAGAAGCCGGCGGTTTGCATGTTGTTGGCACGGAAAGACATGAATCCAGACGTATCGACAACCAGCTAAGAGGCCGTGCAGCAAGACAGGGCGACCCGGGTTCAACAAGATTTTTCTTATCACTTGAGGACGATTTGATGAGAATATTCGGCGGGCAAAAAATTATAAGCCTTATGGACACATTAAATACAGAAGAGGATATGAGAATTGAGTCTCCTTTGATTACACGTCAAATACAAGCAGCGCAGAGAAAAGTTGAAACTTATCACTTTGATATAAGAAAAAGCGTGCTTGAATACGATGATGTTATGAATATCCAGCGTGAAAAACTCTACAACCAGAGACGTAAGGTCTTAAAAGGTGAAAATATTTATCCTGATATTCTTTATATGATAGAAAGAGAAATTGACAGGCTCATAAAAAGTTACATATCTCCCGGTATGAATCCGCAGGAATACATCTACGAAGATATGCAGGGATTGATAAAAGAGCTGCACTCGCTTATTCCTCAGCTTGGATATCTTGAAGTAAAAAATATTCAGGGACTCGGGTATGACAGCATGTACAACAAGCTCAAAGACGAAGCTATACAGGCATACAGAGACCATGAAGAAAAAACAATCGAGTTTTATAATAACATTGCTTCACAGTATGATGAAAATTATCTGAAAGAAGAACCGTTTGCAGCGCACAATGTTATGAGAAATATTGAAAAAGATATTCTGTTAAGGGTTGTGGACAATAAATGGATTGACCACTTACACAACATTGATATGCTCAGAGACGGTATCGGATTGAGGGCATACGGACAGAAAGACCCGCTTATTGAATACAAAAAAGAAGCCTATGACCTGTTCAACAACATGATTTTTGAAATCCAGTCAGAAACAGTTAAATATCTTTTCAGAACACGCTTTGGTGTACAGATAGTAGAACGCAGGGATGAAAATGAAATAGATACGGCACTCTCTAAGGCTGCAAAAGCTTTCCAGCCGGTAGAAGAGGATGAAAGCTTTATTCCGTCAAGTGAAAAAGTCGGAAGAAATGACCCGTGTCCTTGCGGCAGCGGCAAAAAATACAAACACTGCTGTGGACAGAATAAAAATTAATTAAAAATCCGGCTAAGTGCCGGATTTTTTACAACTCGATTTTAACAAGAGACGGTTTGATTAGTTCGTAAAAATAATTCTCTATTTTAGCTTTGTCGCTTATTTTTACAACATACGGGATTCTGCTCTCGTTGAATTTCATTTCAACTTCTTCTATTATCCCCGCTTTTATATCTTCTGCCGACTCAGCAAGGATATCAAGGTCAGAGGATTTTGTAAAATCACCCTTAACCCTCGAGCCATAATAGTAAAAAGTATAAGGATAATCTTTTAATATTTCTTTTATAATTTTTTCTTCGTTTTCCGTAACACCTTTAATCATCTGTCAAAATTCCATCCAGACTGTTTATTAAAAATTCTGTATCCTTGATAAATTCAGGGATTATGTCAAGTATCGGAAACGTCATTTTCTCGCTGTATTCATGAGAGGTAAGATTTCTTTTTTCTCTGTAATCTGCCCAGTTTTCAAAACTTTTTATAAGTCCTAGACCATACATTTCTCTGAAAATATTGTTCACTGAGAGGTCTTTTTCTGTTTTGTCATACTCTTTTTTCAAAAATTTATTCATAATTTTTTTTGCGGATTCATACGTATACCCGAAACGCTGAATACAAGAATCTTTTATATAACCTTTGAGTTTTGCATCCTCCTGCAGATTGTAATCTTTGTAACACTCTTTGAGGGTTTCAAAACTTTTTTTCAGTAATGTTAAATCAAGTTCGGATTTTTTCATAGATACCTCTTTTCTTGATTATAACATACAAAAAGCTCTCTGTTTAAGTAACAGAGAGCTTTGGAATTTTATGGTTTTTTATGTTATTAGTCTTTGTCGTTGTCTTTGTCATCATCTTTTTCTGTTTTGGCAGTATCTGCCGGTTTTTCTTCGGGTTTTACTTCCTGTTTTTTCTCTGCACTCTGGCTGGCAGTAGCTGCTTTTTGTTCAGTTTTTTCTGCTTTTGCTGCCTTCTTATCTTTCCATAATTTATCAGCTGCATTTGTGAGAGTTATACCTGCTGCAAAACCGAGAGCTCCGTTTAACAAAGCATATGCGGTTTTTGATATAAAACTTTTGGCCGAACGAAAACCTATAATTGCTGTTCCTAAAGTAATTATGCCGATACCAACCTGATGAGATACAGGCTTTTTGGTAAAGTTTACAATATCAGAAACATAAAAGTCGGATTTTTTCTTTTTGGGAGAGATTGTATTAGCAGTCTGCTGTGTTTGTGAATTTGTAGTAGCTGTAATTACCGGTGGTATTTGCATAATATACTCCTTATCTTATGACCGTGCAATATGTGTATTCAAAATACCATAAATAATTTTTTTTGTTAGTTTGAGTACAAATTTTTTACTAAACTTAATATGTTATGCTGTTTCCTGCTGCTGGTGCGGATGATAAGGAACTACGTACAAATCTCCGTAAAACTCCTCCTGCACCAGATCAATATCACTCTCGGCAGAAAGGAATAACAGGGCAATATATGCTGAAATCTTATCCATTCCAAGTAGCGTCAAAGTTTTCAGTTCAACTTTTTCTTCCGTCGCAAAAATTCTTTCCAGATTTTCTCTTAACACATCCACACTTTTTTCGATATACTCATCATGCGCAAGATTCACAATATCATCAGGAGTCAGCCTTGCATAAGAACGAACTCTTCTTTTTGCACGTTCATGTGCATTTTTAAGAGCCTGTTTTCTGTCCAGTTCTTCATAAAATTGCAATTGCTTAATCAGGTCTTTCAAATTGACCATACGGCTTCTGTTAAGACGAACGCTGGTTCTCCTTTGAAGCACTTCATCAAGCGAAATGACATTATTTGTGCTGATTTCAGAATCAGCCGCCATCATATCATCCCAGTCATCATCAGTATAGTCCAGCTCATCCTGCGGTGTATCCTCAAACTGTGAAGCATCTATGCCTTCAAGGACGTTTGATTTTAGCCGCAAAAGTATTGCCGCAAAAAGCAGTGTTCTGCCTGTAAGTCTCAGATTCTGTGATTTGAGCTGGAACAAATGAGCGAGATATTTGTCGGTAATATCGACAATATCTACATTCCAGGGGTCAATCTTTCCGGACTTTGCCATCTGAACAAGAATGGCAATTCCGTCAGCCTGTTCGTAAACTTCCTGTTCAAGATCTTCTGTGTTAGTTGAAATCATCTCCATATCGTCAAGACTTGAAGCAGTTGCGGCTGACTCTGTATAAAAGCTTTGTGCGTGATTTTCGGCTGTTTCTGTCATACTAGTCCCTTAATTTTACACCGGTGACACGTGTAATTCCTTTTTCTTTTTGTGTAACGCCGATTGTCCTATTAGCTGATTCTATCATAGGTTTCCTGTGACTAACTACTACAAACTGCGTATTTTTTGCCTGATTTTTAACCATTTCTGCAAGTTTTTCCACATTGATACCGTCAAGGTTTGCATCAACTTCGTCAAACGCATAAAATGGTGCCGGCATGTATTTCTGGATGGCAAATACAAAAGCAAGTGCCGTCAATGATTTTTCACCACCTGACATAAGGTTCAATCTTTGTTTTTCTTTGTCTCTGGGTTTTGCTTCAATCGTCATACCGCCTTCAAAAGGAGAATCAGGATTGTCCAGAACAAGTGTCCCCTCGCCTTCCGAGAGCGTATGGAAAATTTCTTTAAAGTTGTCGTTTATATTGTTGTAGGTAGTGAGGAAGGTTTCTTTTTTCAAATCCTCATACCCTTTCATTCTTGCAAGAATCTGTTCACGCTCTGTTGAGAGTGTTTCAATTTTTGTTTTTAACTCCTGCTGGCGGACTGACACTTCGTCAAATGCCTCAATTGCACGCATGTTAACAGGCTCCATCTCTTCCATTCTTCGCTGGAGTCTCTGTATTTTTGCAGTAATTTCATCAACCGAAATATCCGACGGCTGGAGTTTTTCTATATCAATACCGGCTTCTTTAAGTTCTGTTCTGATGTCTTCAAGCTGCGGTTCCAGTTCTCTCCGCCTTGATTTGAAAGCTTCTATCTGCTCGGCAATTTTTTCAATATTGAGCTGTATGACATTTTTATCTTTTTCAATATTCAAAAATTCTTCATTGACTTTATCCCGTTCTGCCTGAATTTCAGCAAGTTTTGAGCTCAATTCTTTTAACTTTTCATCAAGAACAGTGATTTTTTGTTTTAGTTCTTCTATCTCACCTTTATATCTGATTTTATCCTGTGCAAGATTTTCGTTGTCTTTGTGCAAACCTTCGATATCTTTATGACGTGTTTCTATAATACTGTCATTAAATACGATTTCACGGTTAAATCCGTCAATATCATTGTTTCCTGTCGCAATTTTTGCTTCAATCTGTTTGATAATATTTTCTGATTCTTCCGTAAGTTTTTTCAGGTTAGTGAGCTCTTCGGGGCTCATTTTTGCTTCAATTTCTTTAATTTTGTCATCAAGCTCAAGAGTTTTGTCGTTAAGCTCTATATGTTTTTCTTCAAGCTTTTCAAGTTCTTTTTCCAGTTTTTGGATTTTGGGTTCGGTTTCTGCAATAAACTGTTTTCTTTGCGCAATATTATTTTCATTTTCTTCTGAATTTTTCAGCAGATTTTGAAGCTCCATTTTTGCTTTGTTGTGCTCGGTCATTGTATTTGAGTAATTTATTCTGACTTTATCGAGCTTTTCTTCCAGTTCGGATTTTTTTCGCTCGAGTGCAGCATAATTATTCTCAAACTCTTTTAATCTTGCCTTATATTTTTCAAGCTCATCATCCTGTGTCTGGCTGAACTTAAGACCTGTACGTTTTGCAGAACCGCCTGTGATTGAGCCGGATTTTTCAAAAAGTTCACCCGAGAGCGTAACCATTCTGTACTGACCGATGAGTTTACGCGCCGTATTATAGTCTTCAACCACAAGCGTTTCACCCAGTGCATGGAAAAAGACATTCAAATACTCATCATCGAAATCAATCAGATTTATTGCAAAATCAATCACACCTTTTTCTTTGGGCAGTTTTAATGAGCGGGGTGCTTTATTAATCTTGTTCATCGGCAAGAATGTAGCACGACCTGCATTTGCACTCTTGAGAATTTCAATTGCAACTCTCGCGACTTCATCATCATCAACAACTACGTTAGCCATTCTGCCGCCCATAGCAACTTCAAGAGCAGTTGAGTATTCCTTATCCACCTGTCCGAGCTGGGCAAGCGTAGCATGAACGCCTGAAATTTTTGCATTCAAAACAGTATCAACAGCACGTCCGAAGTTTACATCGTTGTATGCCTGCTTTTGCGCCTCCATGGAAGTGATTTTACGATAGGCTGTTTGAATATTGTAGTTCAAATCATTTATTTCATTTTTTGTTTTGTCCAATTCGTACAGGGTGTTCTGCTGAATGGTTTTGAAATCCTCGAGTTCTTTCCCGAGTTCTTCAACCTGTGTTTCTAATATATCTTTGTTGCCCGCAAAATTTTTCTTGAAATCTTCAAGTTCTTCAACTTTTGTTTTGGCTTCCGACAGTTCTTTTAAAAGGTTACTCAGCTCGGACTCTAAAGGTGCCTGACTCTGGATAAGTTTTGTTTCTTCATCTTTTGTCTGTTCATATTCTTTACGGAGAGCATTTCTCTGTTCAAGATACTGGTCTGCTGTCTGGCTCAAGCCCGATACTTCCTGTAAAATTTCCATGAGCTTGTTTTTTTCTGCCTGTTTTTGTTCTTCAAGAGAGGCTAATTCATTATTTTTTTGCTCAATCTGTTCTTTGATTTTTTCGTTTTTTTCCGTAAGTTTCTGGATACCGTTTTTTGCGTTTTCAACAGTTTTCAGGTTATCCTGAATATTTTTGTCCGCAAATGTAATGGCAGATTCTTTTCTGTCTATCTGCCCTTTAATTTCTTCAACCTGCTTTTTGACCTCAATTTGTTCAGCTTCTCCCTTTTCTTTAACGAGATCTGAGAGTTCATCCAGTTTTGCTTTGACTTGCAGAGATTGGGTTTCGAGTTTTTTGAGCTTAGAAGATTCTTCTTTTTTCTTCTTATCCGCATCAAGTATGCTTTCATGTGTTCTTTCAAGATTTTTTTTGATATCAAAGTATTTTACAGTTGATATCTGGCTTTCCAGTCCTGTTTTTTCTTCTTTTAATTTTTTGTATTTTAATGCAACTTCCCGTTCTGATGAGAGCTGCTCAAGCCTTGCATCTACTTCTGTCAGTATGAGCGTGGATTTTTGAACTCTGTTTTCAACTGTCTCCAGTTCTCTGGAAGCCTGTTCTATTCGTCTGTCAAAATCAGCGACTCCCGCAATTTCATCAATAATCTTTCTTCTTTCTCCGTCAGAGCAGCCGGTAATACTGGTAACATCGCCCTGCATAATAACATTGTAGCTGTTTGGTGTAATGTTATATTTTTCAAGCAGAGCATGTATATCGGAGAGGGTGACGATTTTGTCGTTTAAGTAATATATGCTGTTATAGCCCTGAGAGGTTTTTTTTATTCTTCTTCCGACTGTCAGGTCTTTGTTGCCGGGGTCGTCTGTCTGGAAAGTCACTTTTACAAATGCTTCGTTTCTTCTGGTGTGAGTAGAGATAAGCTGGGATATTTTTTCGGCTCTTAATGTACGTGACGACGACAGACCGAGCGCAAAAAGCACACTGTCTATGATATTACTCTTTCCTGAGCCGTTCGGTCCGGATATCGTCGTAAAACCTTCTAAAAACGGTATATTAACTTTGTTGGCAAAAGATTTGAAGTTATCAATCTCTACTTCTTTAATAAACATTAACTACTCTAATCCCAAGTCTAAGCATATACATTAATTTTCTTATAAACTTAACAATTAGTCAAAAAGGTTACAATATATGTATGATTTTTATTGAAATGTTAATTTATGTAAAAATTTTGGATTAATTTCTAAAGATAAAAAAAAGAATGCCGATAAAAGTAATATACAGTTTACTAAAAGGGCATAAAATGATAAAAAAATCGCAAAAACCATCGAGCAATATTTCAGACGGTGTGGCATTCCTCCTCCGTGGTGCGAAGAAAAGAAGATCTATGGCAATAGCCAGTGCCAGAATGATTAATTCTGATCTGGGAATTAAGAATAAACTCGTGGCACTCAAATAAGAAGCAGGGTTTTTGTATAAAAATAAGGAACATTTCCAACGTGTTCCGTTATATCACAGCTCTCAATTGAATTTAGACACTGAGGGCTTTTATTTTTTCTTCTTTTTTGTATCTTCAGGCGGTTCCTGTTTGGGCTTGTTAATTATTACAAGAACTTCATTTTCACCTGCCATTTTTAAATTGTTGCGGGCAATAGCCTCAAGGCTTTTCATAGAGTTAAAATCTTCAAGCTCTTCTTTGAGACGCTGGTTTTCAGCATATGCCTGTTCGTTTAACTCTTTCATTTTTTTAATTTTTCCATGGTAACTTATGCTTTTAGTTATATTTTTACAAGCACTTATACCTATTTGCGCGAGACATATAAGCAGAACAATAGTCAAAAATGAATAGTAAAAACGGATTTCATTTTTACGTTTTTTGTTTTTTGTTTTTGTTTTTTGGATTAAATCGGGTTTTTCCACGTGCTCTTTGAAGCCTCCTAAAACTAAAACACATAACAATATTATAATCAGTAAAGCTCAACTGACAAGCAAATGAATTTTTATGGTGTATAATTAGAATGTCCGAGAAATTCGTGATAAGGAGATTGTATTTATAATTGATTTTTAGTAATATTTATCAGAGGAAGTATGAAATTTACTTTAGATGAAATTGTAAAAGCAACAGAAGCAACAGTTTTAAAATGTACAAGCAAAGCAGGGTGTTTTGCCGTATCAACAGACACACGCACAATTAATTTTGATGATATATACCTGCCGTTAAAGGGTGAAAATTTTGACGGGCATGATTTTATAAATCAGGCAGTCGAAAAAGGAGCAAGAGGCTATTTTACTTCAAAAAAACGGGTAAAATGTCCTGCGGCAAAGGTAATATTGTTTGTGAAAGATACGCTTGTGGCTTATTTGAAACTTGCAAGGTACTGTCGTGAAAAAGTTAACCCTGTTGTAATAGGTGTGACAGGAAGCTCGGGAAAAACGACTACGAAAGAGATGATAGCTGCAGTTCTCGAACGCTGTTATAAAGTTCATAAGTCCCCGCTTAATCACAATAATGAAATCGGAATGTGCGAGACGATACTCTCCCAGACGCCTGATACTGAAGTTTTGATACTAGAGATGGGCATGCGTGGAATGAATGAAATTAAACTTTTGTCAAAGTATTCATATCCTGATATTGCTGTTATTGTAAACACAGGCTCTTCTCATATAGGCAGACTGAAAACTGTAGAAAATATTGCAAAAGCAAAATGTGAAATTACAGCCAGACTACATCCTGAAGGTGTGTTGTTTGCACAAAATTCCGTGCTTATAAAAAATGCGAATAAATATAAAGGTGAAACTGTGTATTTGAGTCTCGACATGCCTGAACTTCAAATACTTAAAAGAACACCTGAATACAGCGAGTTTGTGTTTAGCTGTCAGAACTACAGACTGAATGTAGGAGGCGACCATAATATAATGGATGCTTTGTATGCAATCTGTATAGGACTGAAAATGGGAATGAATCCGGAAAAAATAGCAGAGGGTATTGCTGCATACAAACCTATAGAAAAACGCTGGGAAATTAAAGAAATTGGCGGTTATAAAATTATAAATGACAGCTACAATGCAAATCCTGAGTCCATGAAAGCAGCTCTTAATACCTTTTTAAGTTTATATGAAGGCAAAAAGGTTGTTGTTCTCGGTGATATGGGAGAACTCGGCGAAAATGCGGAAAAATATCACAAAAATGCCGGCAAATTGCTAAACAGATTTGATAATGTTCAGGTTGTTACAATAGGTCAACTGGCAAAATATATTGCTGAAACCTGCGAACATCCGACGGTTTGTTTTAATGAAAATAAAGAGGCTGCAAAATATATAGTAGAACACATACCAAAAGATACTACCATACTTTTTAAAGCTTCAAGAGCGATGAAGTTTGAAGAAATTATTTCTGAAATAGAGGAGTTAGAAAAACAATGATATTAGCTGCGGTTGCGGGATTGATAGCTTTTGTATTGTCACTGCTGCTCGGGGTTCCGTATATAGAGTTTTTGAAGAAAAAAATGTACAGTCAGTATATACTTGAAGAAGCTCCTGAATCCCATGCAAAAAAAGGAGGCACACCGACTACGGGAGGTGTTTTTATTGTTCTTGCTTCAGTTCTTGCGGCTGTTATTTCCCTTTTTATGGCGGAAAAAACTTCAACAGGTGCTTTTTTGCTGTTAATTACATTTGTTTTTTATATGTTTGCCGGTTTTCAGGATGATATTCAAAAAATTCATAATCATCAAAATAAAGGCCTGAGCGCAAGAGGAAAACTATTTTTGCAGATTGCGATAGCTGTTTTGCCTGTACTTTTTGTTACAATAAGCGGAAGAACTTTTTTGACTTTCGGAGAATATTCCATAAATCTCGGCTGGTTATATCCGTTTTTTGGTATATTTTTGATAACAGGTGTGTCTAATGCGGTAAATCTGACAGACGGTCTTGACGGACTTGCTGCAACAAATATGGTTATCGCCCTCGGTGCAATGGTTTTTATAAATTTGATTATGAATAACATTGATATTGCTATAATATCAGCTGCAGTAGCAGGTGCATGTCTTGGCTTTTTGTATTTTAATAAATATCCTGCGAAAGTATTTATGGGGGATACAGGGTCGCTTGCACTGGGCGGAATTCTTGGAACAATAGCTGTTATGGGGAAATTTGAACTCTGGCTGATACCTGTCGGGCTGGTATTTATGTGTGAAACACTGTCGGTTATTCTGCAGGTTACAAGTTATAAACTCACTGGAAAAAGAATTTTTAAAATGAGTCCGATACATCATCATTTTGAGTTGTGCGGATGGAGCGAGAATAAAATTGTTGCGGTATTTTCTTTTGTAACATTGATATTTTCGGCTTTTGCCGTATATCTGTTCTGGAGATTAAACGCATAGGCGGGTAGAAAATGAAAAGAAACTGGTTTGACAAAAAAGTTTTAATTTTGGGACTTTCAAAAAGCGGTATTGCTGCGGCTGAATATCTTGCAGGAAAAGGTGCAGAATGTTTTATTACAGAAAGAAATGAAAGAAACGAAAAAGATGCCCGGACAATAGAACTGCTTGAAAAAGAAGGTATAAAAATTGAATTTGGTAATCACAGCGAAGAATTTATGGAAGATGCCTATACGGCAATAACAAGTCCGGGAATTCCCCCGCAGAATGAAATTTTTCAAAGGCTTAAAGAGAAAAAGATACCTGTTATAAGTGAAATAGAGCTTGCTTATCTTGAAACCGGTACTCCTTTTATTGCTATTACCGGTACTAACGGAAAAACTACAACTACAATGCTGACTTCTTTTATTCTTGAAAAAGAATTAAAAGCACCGGCCTGCGGAAATATAGGAATACCGCCGTGTACTTTACTGAATGAAGAAAATGACTATTATGTATGTGAGGTAAGTTCTTTTCAAATTGAATTCAGTCATTGCTTCCACCCCCAGATTGCAGTTTGGATGAACTTTACACCGGATCATATTGACTGGCATGGCGGATTAGATAATTATTTTGCGGCGAAAGCCAGACTTTTTGCAAAAGAAAAAAAACCTGCGTTTGCGATTTTTTCTGCAATCGATGATAAAGTCAGAGAGTTTGGAGAAAAATACAGCGGTGAAAAATTTTTCTTTGGTAAAGAATATGAAAAGAATTGCTGCTATATAAAGGATAATGCTATATGGTTTAAACGCAGTCAGGAGGAAAAAATTATAGATTTAAAAGATGTGCCTCTTGTCGGCTTCCATAACTATCAGAATGTTATGGCATCTATAATTACTGCAAAAATAGTCGGAATATCACAGGAACACATAGTTGAGGCAATAAAAGAGTTTAAAGCACCCGAGCACAGATGTGAATATGTTGGAGAAGTTCAGGGTAAGCTTGTTTACAATGACTCAAAAGCCACAAACCCTGAAGCTGCAATATTTGCTCTTAATTCATTTGAAGGGAAAACTGTTACACTGATTGCGGGCGGGCGTGACAAAAATACGGATTTAACAGATTTTTGCAATACGGTGAAACAGCGAATAAATACTGTTATACTTCTTGGAGAGGCAAAAGAGCGTTTTGGGTCAGAGCTTAGAAAGAACGGATACAACAATATTATTTGTGTAAATACTTTCAATGAATCAATTGATAAAGCATTTGAACTGGAAAATGAAGTTATATTGCTGTCGCCTGCCTGTGCAAGTTTTGATATGTTCAGCGGATATGAAGAACGGGGAAGAGTGTTTAAGGAATATGCGTTATCAAAGAAATAACCGGACAATAAATAAGAGGCTTCATGGCGATGTTGTGCTTTCACCGCCTGACACTACTCTGATGGTTGTGGTTGCTTTTCTTGTTGTAATAGGCTTGATGGCAATTTTCAGCGCAGGTGCACCGAAATGTATGGAAGCAGGCGAAAATCCTGCATCTTTTGCAATAAAACAGTTTATATATATGTTAGTCGGACTGGTCGGTCTGAGGTATTTTGGCAGATTGGATTACAAAAAATTAAAAGACTGGGCAGTTCCTTTTTCATGGTTTGTTATAATAATGCTGGGTCTGGTTGATTTTACCCCTCTGGGGGCGAATGTAAACGGTGCGACAAGGTGGATAAATATAGGTCCTATTCAGTTTCAACCGTCAGAGATGACAAAACTTGCCGTTATATTGCTTCTTTCGTCTGCTTTTTACAAGACCAAAGATATTTTTGACAGCCAGAAATTTACAAAATATTTTATGCCGATATTAATAATGATGTTTCTTGTATATAAACAGCCAAACCTTAGTATGGTTATTTTGCTTATGCTCATTTCTACTGTTATGTATCTTAGCGTAAGCGGGTCTGTTAAATACATGATAGCTTCCGGTATTGCTGCTGTGAGTGTGTTTATAACCTCATTTATGCTTTTCGGTCAGAAATTGCTTCACGGCTATCAAATGTCACGAATAAAAATATGGCTGAATCCCGAATCTGATCCGTACGGAGCAGGCTATAATATTATTCAGTCTTTGCTTGCTTTTGCAGCAGGCGGTTTCTGGGGCGTTGGATATGGAAATTCAAAACAGAAATTATACTGGCTGCCGGAGGGTCATACGGATTTTATATTTGCAGTGATTGCGGAAGAACTCGGATTTTTGGGGTGTTTTCTTGTAATCGGATTATTTTTAACTTTTATTCATCGTGGTATTATTATTTCCTCAAGATGCACTGATATGTTAGGAAAGCTTATGGCAATAGGCATTACGCTTTCTATAGGGCTTCAGGCATTTATCAATATGAGTGTGTCAAGCTCTCTTATACCTGCGACAGGTGTGCCGCTTCCATTTATCAGCTATGGCGGAACGTCTTTGATTGTGTCCATGTGTATGGTCGGTATATTATTAAATATTTCAAGAAAAAGAATTAAAAGGATAAGAACAAATGAGTACCCGCAGCAAAGATAAATGTATTTATTTTGTTACAGGAGGAGGTACCGGCGGACATATATATCCGGCAATGGCTGTTGCTGCTGCACTTAGAGAACAAAATGACACTGAACAGATATATTATGTCGGAAATCCGGAAAATTTGGAAAAATCTATTGCCGAAAATGCAGGTTACACTTTTCTCGATGTTAATGTGTCGGGGATGCCCAGAAAAATCAGTATTAAATTAATAAAATGGACATTTAATTTGTTTTTTTCTTCATTAAAATCAGTATATTATATATTGAAATACAAACCGCAGCTGGTTTTTGGAACCGGCGGTTATGTTAGTGCACCGGCACTATTCGCTGCTGTATTTACGCATACTCCTTTTGTTATTCATGATTGTGACGTGTGCCCCGGGATTGTTTCAAGAATATTTGCACCGTATGCGAAATCGGTTTCGCTTGCGTTTGAAGGTGCATCAAAATTAGTAAAATCAAAAAACATATTCTGCAACGGAAATCCTGTTCGAAGGGAATTTCTTCAAATAAACAAACAGGAAGCCAGAAGGCAGCTTAATATTGATAATAAGTTTACAGTAGTTGTGACAGGGGGTTCACAGGGCGCAAAGCAGATTAATTCGGCTGTTGTAAAATCTTTAAAAACTTTATTTGATAAATACGATATTCAAATTTTACATCAGACAGGTAAAAAGAATTTTGAAGATGTAATAAAGGAACTGGAGACGGAATATCCTGAATATAAGGATAATAAAAATTATATTGTCAGACCGTATTTTGATGATATGTATATACCGCTTCTTGCTTCTGATGCAGCAATTTGCCGTTCGGGTTCACTGAGCCTTTCTGAGATCTGTGTGTCAGGGTTAGCATCGATTCTTGTGCCTTATCCTTATGCTGCTGCAGATCATCAGCGCAAAAATGCAAAAGAAATGGAAAAACTCGGTGCGTCTGTGTATCTTGAGGATAGTGATTGTAATGAAGAAAATGTTGTCCGGCTGCTGGGAGAACTTATTACAAATACTGAAAAACTGATTTTGTTACAAAATAATGCAAAAAAACTTGCAAAGCCGCATGCAACCGAAAATATAATAAAAGAGATAAAAACAGCTTTGACTAAATAAAATTAATGTCATAAATCTGTTTTTTAGCTATAATTTTGTTAGTTCAAAGGGAATTAAGAAGGGATTAACCGTGATAAAAGAACAATATTTTCCGCAAGAAATAGAAAAAGAATGGCAAAAAATTTGGGAAGAGAACAAATTCGGCAAAACATACGATGACTCTGAAAAACCTGAATATTATGCACTATCTATGTTTCCATATCCGTCAGGGAAACTGCACATGGGGCATGTCAGAAACTATACAATAACAGATGTTATCGCCCGTTTCAAGAAAATGCACGGTTTTAACGTTCTTCATCCGATAGGCTGGGATAGTTTTGGTCTGCCGGCTGAAAATGCGGCAATACAACACGGGGAAAGCCCTGAAAAATGGACTGATGAAAATATTTCTTATATGAAAATGCAGCTGAAAAAACTCGGTCTTATGTACGACTGGGACAGAGAAGTTGCGACCTGCAAACCTGATTATTATAAATGGACACAGTGGCTATTTTTGCAGCTGTACAAAAAAGGTCTTGCATACAAAAAAGAAGCTGCAGTTAACTGGTGCGACCACTGTGCGACAGTTCTCGCCAATGAACAGGTAATAGACGGAAAATGCTGGAGATGCGACAGCGTTGTTGAAAAGAAATACCTGTCTCAATGGTTCTTAAAAATTACGGATTATGCAGAACAGCTTTTGCAGGATATTGATAAACTTGAGGGCTGGCCTGACAGTGTGAAAATAATGCAAAAAAACTGGATTGGCAAATCAGAAGGTGCTATTTTCAGGTTTAAAGTAAAAGAAATTGAAGGTCTGGAAGTTCCTGTTTACACAACAAGACCTGACACCGTACACGGAATTACATATCTTGTTGTTGCACCTGAATATAAAGATATTGAAAAATTAACAACACCGGAAAATAAAGAAGCAGTAGAGGCATACAGGGCAAATGCACGTAAAATGACAGAAATTGAAAGACTCTCTACAGAACGTGTAAAAACAGGTGTGCCGCTTGGAACTCACTGCATAAACCCCTTCACCGGCGAGGAATTCCCGCTTTGGACTGCGGATTATGCGCTTGTTGAATACGGAACAGGAGCTGTTATGGCTGTACCGGCGCACGATGAAAGAGACTTTGATTTTGCTAAAAAATACAATCTGCCTGTAAAGGTTGTTATCCGGAATCCTGAAAATCCTTCTGACTGCAAAGAAGCAGCTTACACAGAACCGGGTGTTCTGGTAAACTCTAACGAATTTACCGGCATGAAAAATGAAGAAGCCAAAAAAGCTATTACCCAAAAAGCTGTTGACGGAGGCTTCGGTGAATTTAAAACACAGTACAGACTGCGTGACTGGCTCATTTCAAGACAGAGATACTGGGGTGCTCCTATACCTGTTGTATATTGTGAAAAATGCGGCCCTCAGCCGGTTCCGGAAGAACAGCTGCCTGTAAAATTACCGGAGGATGTTGACTTTAGTGTAAAAGGTATGTCCCCTATATTGACATCAAAGACATTCCTTGAAACAACATGCCCGTGCTGCGGCGGAAAAGCGACCAGAGAAACGGATACAATGGATACATTTATATGTTCAAGCTGGTACTACCTCCGTTACGCAGATGCAAAAAATGCAAATGCACCGTTTAGTAAAGAGCTTGTTAACAAATGGCTGCCCGTTGATCAGTATGTAGGGGGTATTGAGCATGCTATTTTGCACCTGTTATATTCAAGATTTTTCACAAAAGCGTTAAAAGACCTCGGACTTGTGGACTTTGACGAACCGTTTAAAAATCTTCTGACACAGGGTATGGTGTTAAAAGACGGCTCTAAAATGTCTAAGTCAAAAGGCAACACAGTTGACCCTGATGAAATCTTTGAAAACTACGGTGCTGATACAGCAAGATTGTTTATTCTTTCAGATTCACCGCCGGCAAGAGACTTTGACTGGTCAGATGCAGGTGTTGAAGGATGCTATAAGTTCCTGAACAGAGTCTGGAGATTGTATGCTGCTAATCAGAATAATTTAATACTTGATTATAAACTGCCGGATGATGTTTCTGTGCTCACAAAAGAAAACAATGACCTTGTCCGCACAACCCACATCGCAATCAAGGGAATTACGCAGGATATATCAAACGAATTTCAGTTCAACACTGTTATTTCAAAATACCGTGAATTTGTAAATGCAATTTATGATTATACCGGCAAGAAGAATGTGTATAGTGATGAAGACAAAAATGTCTTGAGCTTTGCACTTATTACGCTGCTGAAACTCATGGCACCGACAACAGTGCATTTAACAGAAGAAATATATCATCAGCTCGGCGGCAATGGTTCTATTCACGAAACAGACTGGCCGGTTTATGAAGATAAGCTGGCAAAAACTTCTGCAATAACTCTTGTCGTTCAGGTAAACGGCAAAGTTAAAGACAAAATTGAAGTTGACGCCGAATCGACAAAAGAAGAGCTTGAAAAACACGCTCTTGAAAGCGAAAAAGTTAAACAGGCCATGGACGGAAAAACAGTTGTTAAGACGATAGTCGTTCCGGGACGGCTTGTTAATATAGTTGTTAAGTAAAGCCCGCTTCTGTGCGGTATTCGGCATTAAAATTTCAGGTAAAAATAAGAACAGAAAACTAAAAGGACAGCATTTGCTGTCCTTTTTACAATTATTTATTCAGTTTTTGTTTGGTTTATTGTTCCCAGGCTATTTTATTTTTGAATTTTTTCTCCTTTTTTCTTGTCTTTAAAAAACTCTTCTCGTTGAACATACATTTGAGATCCCGGAGGTCTTCCTCCAATTCTTCGATTGAAGTGTCCATCCCATAGTACTTGTTTTTTGAAATCACGAAATACGCCTCCTATAATGTAACTACACACAAACCGCATATCCTTGGTTTGATATTTTATATATCGGCATCTTTTTTTAAAACTTGAGTAAAGTTTTGTTAAAAAATATAAAATACTTTTAATTGGACAAAAAAAACTTTAGAATACTGTTTGGAGGAGAGTAATTAGTTATATGGAAAATACACTTAATATAAACGAATTTTTAACAAAATCAGTTAAAGAAGGTGCTTCTGACGTGCATTTACGTATTGATGAAGCCCCTGCAATAAGAAAAAACGGAAAGATTATCAGAACAACGCTTCCGCCTGTCACAGAAAAAGATATTTCGCATGTACTTAATACTGTTTTGCCGAAATATCTGAAAACAAAAGTTCAGTCTGCATTTGATCTGGATTTCTCTTATGAACTTAAAGGTGTATCGAGGTTCAGAATTAATCTCGCAAGACAGCTCGGGCATACTGCACTTGTTTTTCGTATAATCCCGTATGAAATACCCTCTATTGAAGATTTACTTTTGCCGCCTACCATAAAGGGTTTTGCTAATTTTCATAACGGTATAATCCTTGTTACCGGCCCGACAGGCTGCGGTAAAACAACTACAATAGCTTCTTTAATAGATTTGATTAACCAGAATGAGCAAAAACACATTATAACAATAGAAGATCCTATTGAGTTTATTTATACCAATAAAAAATCAATTATAACCCAGAGACAGGTCGAAATTGATACCATGTCGTTTCCTGACGGTGTGAAATATGCTCTAAGACAAGACCCCGATGTTATACTAATCGGTGAAATCAGAGATGTTGAAACATTGACCAGTGCGCTGAAAGCTGCTGAAACGGGACATCTTGTCATTGCTTCTTTGCACACAAATGATGCTGTTCAGACTGTTAATCGTATTGTTAATATGTTTCAGCCGCAGGACAGAGACCATATCAGAAAACAGCTTGCCAATACTTTGCGAGGCAGTATCTCACAGAAACTATTGCCTAAAAAAGATAAATCCGGCAGAGTTCCTGCTTGTGAAATTATGGTTGTTACTCCGACTATTAAAGACTTTATCATTAAAGACGAGCTTGAACAGGTATATGACCTTGTTAAGAAAGGTTCATACAATGATATGATTACAATGAATATGTCATTGATTAAACTTTTAAAAGCCGGATTTATCAGTCAGGAAACTGCCATTGAAGTCAGTGACAATAAAGTAGAGATTGAGCAGATGCTTAGAGGTGCTTACCACGGAACAATAGAGAAAATTAATATACAATATTAAGGCTTAAGTACCGCACTCAGACAGCATTGCAGAGGAAAACGGAGTTTTCAGAGGTTTAGATGCAAAATTTTGTCACAAATGCCATTAATCTTAAATCCTACAATCTCAGCGAATCAGACAAAATTATAGTCATGTATTCTAAAGACAAAGGAATAATAAGAGGCGTGGCTAAAGGCGTAAAAAAAACGACAAGCAAGCTTGGGGGCAGGATGGATATGCTGATTGCCAACAAACTTATGCTGCACAAAGGCAAAAACCTCGATACAATCTGTCAGGCAGAGGCAATAAATACTTTTAAAAATACCAGAAACGATATGAACAAGCTGTTCTATTCTATTTACTGTGCGGAGATAGTCCATAATTTCGGCATAGAAAATGATCCGAACAGCTTTGAAATTTACGACCTTTTCTATACAACCCTGCAGAGCATTTCACAGTCAAAAAACAAAGTAGAACTTTTGATTTCCGTATTAAAGTTTCAGCTTAAACTTATGCATATAACAGGTTATTCACTGGAGCTTGAAAATTGTGTAGAGTGCGGATGTCCGATAGACAAAGAAAATATATATTTCTCGGCAGAAAAAGGCGGTATAGTCTGTCCTAAGTGTAAAATAAAGTCGTTGCATGCTGCAAAGCTGCATTACAAGCTGCGTGATTTTATGATTACCTTGCTGCAGCTTGACTACAACGCAAAAAGCAGGTATGAAGAGCTTGCGAATGAAAAGGTTTGCGAGTTTTGTTTCAATCTTATGAAGTCTTACGTTGAGCATTTTTCGCCAAAAAAGTTTAAATCAACTGAAATACTGGGTATTATTGAATAAAAGGACAAAATTATGCAAAATATTGAAAAACATATAGAACATACACTCTTAAAACAGAATGCAACAAAGCAGGAACTGGAAAAACTCTTTGAAGAAGCTAAAAAATACCGTTTTAAAGGTGTTTGTGTAAACCCGTGCAATGTAAAATTTGCAAAAGAAGTGTTGAAGGATACAGAAGTAAATATTGTTACAGTTATAGGCTTTCCTTTAGGCGCAAATGTATCTGAGGTAAAAGCCTTCGAGACAAAACTTGCAATACAAGACGGTGCTGATGAAATTGACATGGTTATAAATGTTTCTGCCTTAAAAAATAGAGACTATGATTTAGTAAAAGAGGATATTAAAAAGGTTAAAGCTGCCTGCGGAACACATCCTTTGAAGGTTATTCTGGAAACAGACCTTCTTGAAAAAGATGAAATAAAAAAGGCGTGTGAACTGTGCGTTGAGGCAAAAGCTGATTTTGTAAAAACTTCAACCGGTTTTGTGAAAAACGGAGTCGGTGCAAAGGTTGAGGATGTTGAGCTTATGTATAAAACAGTCTCGCCGTATGGTCTTAAAGTTAAAGCTTCAGGAGGTATCAGAGACAGGGAAAAAGCATTGCAGATGCTCAATGCCGGTGCCGAACGGCTCGGAACAAGCTCCGGAGTTGCTATAGTTTCTTAGATTTCTATACATTCTTTAATCAGTGTTTCATCTATGTCTGTGACCATCTTGACAGAAAATTCAGAATCCGGCAGGATGAAACGTATTTTGTCAGCGTCAGCCTTTTTATCAAGGTGCATTGCTTCTATGAATTCATCTTTATTAAAGTCCGGCAGGTCATCCGGAAGAAGCTCATATTTGTTAATGAGTTCATTGATTTTTACAAAATAGCTGCGTTCAATCATCTCCAGCTTCAATGCTAATTTTGCAGCCATTATCATACCGGCTGCAACCGCTTCACCGTGAGTGTATTTTGTGTAGCCGGTCAGATTTTCTATTGCGTGTGCAAAGGTGTGTCCGAAGTTTAAAACAGCCCTCATGCCTTTTTCTGTCTCATCTTTTTCAACCACTGATGCTTTGAGAGTGCAGCAAATGGAGATTAGTTTTTTTAAAATTACGCTGTCTAACTTAAGTATTTTTTCTGAATAAGCGTCTAAAAAGTCGTAAAATCTGTAATTAAGCTCGGCACAGCAGGATTTTTCAATAAATGCATATTTCAAAACCTCTGCAAGTCCGGTTTTTAGCTGGCGTTTGTCCAGAGTTTTGAGCAGATTAGTATCTGAAAGCACGGCTTTTGGTTGATAAAATGCACCGATGAGATTTTTGCCTTTTTCATGGTTTATTGCTACTTTGCCTCCGACTGATGAGTCTACCTGAGCAAGCAGCGTAGTCGGAATTTGTATAAAATCTATACCTCTTAGATATGATGCAGCAGCAAATCCTGTGACATCTCCAATGACCCCGCCTCCGAAGGCTGCAAAACAGTCCCGTCTTTCAAACCTGTTCTCAATTGCAGAATCAATGATTTTTTTAAAAGTGTCGATGTTTTTGTATTCTTCGCCGTCTTCAAGGATTACATAATATGCATTGTCTGATTTTATCCTGTTTTCATAAAGTGAAAAAATTGTCTTGTTTGTGACAATAAGAATTTTTTTTGCTTTTGTAAATTCTTTAATGTATTCAAAAAAATCAATCTCCTCTCCTATTATTATAGGATAGGAGTATGCCGGTTTTTCTTGAATTTCTATATTAAGAGTGTTATTTTCCATAATTTTTATACTTTTTAACTATTTCCTGTGCAATTTCCTGTATGGTTTTATTCGTGGTTATAATTTCAAAATCTGCTTTCTTATAGTTTTTCGCCCGCCTGCTCAGGAGTTCTTTAATTTTATCACACGGGTTTGGATTGGCAAGAAGCGGTCTGTTGGTTGTATGTTTTATGCGCTCAAAAAGTTCTTCGGCCGGTGCACTTAAATAAAACATCACTCCGCTTTTCTTTATTAAATCAATATTTCCGCTTCTCTCAACTATTCCTCCGCCTGTTGATATGATAAGGTTGTTCTGATTAGAGTATTTCTTGAGAAAATTCGTTTCTATATCACGGAAGTATGCTTCACCGCATTCTTTAAATATTTCTGAAATGCTGATACCGAGTTCTTTTTCAATCTCACCGTCCATATCAATAAATGAAAAATCAGTGAGAATACCGGATATCACATTGCCGGCAGTGGTTTTTCCGGCACCCATCATTCCTGTTAATACAATATTTTTCATAATTTATCTTTTTTTCATATAATTCCGGTAGTTGTCGAAATTGCAGCGGATTTCGCCGTAACTGTCTCCGCCGAATTTTTCAAGGAAAGCATCTGCAAGCACAATTGCAACCATTGCCTCTGCCACAACTGCACATGCCGGTACCGCACACACATCCGAACGTTCAAAATGCGCTTTGTAGCTTTCGTTTGAGATAATATCTATAGAGTCAAGCGGTTTTTTCATTGTAGGTATGGCTTTCATTGTGCCTTTGACTATAATATTTTCGCCGTTTGTCATGCCGCCTTCGAGCCCGCCTGCGTTGTTTGTACGGCGTACGTATTTCCAGTTTTCGTAAAAGACTTCATCATGCATTTCTGAACCGAAAAGTTCTCCGGCTTCTTTGCCTCTGCCTATTTCTACGGATTTTACGGCAGGGATGCTCATAACCGCCTGTGCTATAAGTCCGTCCAGTTTTTTGTCCCAGTGAACAAATGAACCGAGTCCGACCGGAATGTTTTCAAACACTATCTCAAAATCTCCGCCGAGCGTGTCGCCGTTTTCTTTTGCTGTATCAATTTCAGCTTTCATCTTTTCATAAGCCACATCGTCAGCACATCTGAGGTCTGAGTTTTCTGCTTTTATTTTAAGTGTTTGAAACATCAGGTCTTTGTTGTCAGCTGTAATTTTGCCTATTCTTGTAACATGTGAAAATCCGTTTATGCTGAAAGCAGAGAGTATGCACTTTGCAATTGCACCGACAGCTACTCTTGTTGCTGTTTCTCTGGCACTGGAGCGTTCAAGAACGTTTCTTATATCGAGGTGCCCGTATTTTATTGCACCGGCAAAGTCAGCATGTCCGGGGCGTATACGGGTAATTTCACGGCTTTTGATAATGTTTTGTACATAACCGTCATTCAGGTCTACTGGGTCTGTGGACATAGAAATTTCCCAGTTTTCCCAGTCTTTATTCTGGATTTCCATAGACACCGGAGCACCTGTTGATATACCGAATCTTACACCTGAAAGTATTTCTACTGTATCTTTTTCAATTGCCATTCTGCCGCCCCTGCCGTATCCGACCTGACGACGGGCAAGTTCTGTGTTTATAAAATCTTTATTGATGGCAAATCCTGCAGGAACACCTTCAATAATTGCATTCAGGCATTTTCCGTGTGATTCGCCCGAGGTTAAAAATCTGAATTTTGTCATATTTTCTTTCTTTTGCTAATAAAATCAATAAAATTATAGCAAACAACGAAGAAAAATAAAATAAAAGACCTACAGATGCAAGAGAGGCGCCGATAGATGACCTACCGGCGCAGAGAGATCCTTTTTAGGAACTTTGTAAAATTATTTAGACCTTGTTAGAAAAGGGGTAATTAGCCTCCCAGAAGGGTAAGAGCGATTGAAGGTATCTGGTTAGCCTGTGCTAACATTGTTGCTGATGTTTGCTGGAGAACCTGATATTTAACCATGTTTGCACTTTCTTCAGCCATGTCAGCATCCATAATCTGGGATTTACTTTGTTCATAGTTTTCGTTCATGATAGTCAGGTTGTTGCTTGCAGAAGTCAAACGGTTCTGGTAAGCACCTAAAGATGATCTGTTTTCTGCAATCAGGTTAATGGCATCATCAAGTTTTCTGATGTAATCACGAACCATGTCACTGTCCCAGTTGCTGCCGTTAATTTTAGTACCTGCAACACCGCCTTCAGTGTATGTCATATTTCCGACAGAGACAGTTGTATCAACCGCTTCATCAATAGAGACGATATTCAACTTAACACCGAGTACGGAGGTCAACATGTTAGTCAATGCCGGTGCAATATCGATAGAGTTGTTAACTTCATCCCATCCGCTTCCTGACTGAATTGTCATTTTTTCGGGGTTTGTTCCGTTTGTCAGAACAACGCCGTTGAAGGAGGTGGTGTTTGCAATAACGTCGATGTCTTCGAGTCTTTGCTGAATTTCGTTCATCAGTGTTTGTTTTTGTTCAGGTGAGTAAATATCACTCGCTACCTGTACGCACAACTCACGAATTCTCTGCAAGTCCTCTGTTACACCTTCCATACCGCCTTCTGCGATATACATCATATTCAAGCCGTCTTGAATATTTAATTTAGCTCTGCTGTTACCTCTGATGAGTGTTTCCAAACCTTGAGCTACGCAAAGACCTGCTGCGTCATCACCTGCGTGGTTTACTCTGAGACCGGTAGAAAGCCTGGTTATTGCATTTTGCATGTTGCTTGTTGCATTTGTCAAGCTTCTCTGTGCGATCAGGGAGTTGATGTTAGTGTTTACATAAATTCCCATTTGTTCTCTCTCTTTCTCTCTTTCTGTAATAACTAAATTAACTTACACCTTATATATCGAAATTTATTTCTCATACTTTAGTATAGTTTTTTGCAAAAAAATTCTGTAAAATCCCTGAAAAATATTGATACAAAAAGATTTTAGGTGTATTATACTTTAGTATGAGAAATCCTCTATATGGTGTATAAAAAAAGGTAAAAACTGCTTATGCCGCACTTTTTTATCAGTACAAATGACGTAAACAACGATATAATAACTATTTCAGACGCTGCAAATTTTCACCACATTGCACGTGTTTTGAGGATAAAAATTGGCGAAATGCTTTATTTGATTGATGAAAACGGAATTAAGTACAAAACAGAGGTTATAGAAATTTCTTCTCATACTATTACAACTAAAGTTGTAGAAAGGAGTAAATCAAATCATAGTTTGGGTTTACAGCTTTATCTTGCTCAAAGTGTTATAAAGACAGATGCTCAGAATTTGTTAATCCAAAAGGCGACAGAGCTTGGAATTAAGGGGGTTATACCGTTTGTAAGCGAAAATTCTGTTGTAAAAGATGAAGTTGCTGACGCAAAGATTGAAAAGTGGCAGAAAATAGCGGATGAGGCCTCAAAACAGTGTGAAAGAGCGGACAAGCCGGTCATTTTTAAAAGGCAGAGTCTGAAAGAAATACTGGAGAATGATGAATATAAGGTAAAAATAGCCTGTGTGGAACGTTCTCAAGACATGACACTAAAAGATTTTTTGAAAAAAAACAGTCAGTTAAAAAATGAGAAAATTCTTGTAATAGTAGGACCCGAGGGCGGGTTTAGTGCAGGAGAGATAAATATGTTCGAAGCTTATAAACTGCCTAAACTCAGTATAGGCAAACTCATTTTACGGGCAGAGACAGCTGTTATAAGTTCACTTTCTAATGTAATTTACGAGTGGGAAGATGAGTAATACAAAAAATAGTATAGCGGAAAAAATAAAAAATCATCCTGTAATTCAAAAAATCAGCCCTTATGTTGATGATGAGACATATATAGTGGGAGGGTTTTTAAGAGACATTTTGCTTAACAAAGACAGCTCGGATATTGATTTGGCCGTGAAATCCTGCACGGCTGAAAAGCTGGCAAAGTATATTGCAGACAGAATCCCGGGATATTTTGTAACACTCGATAAGATAAATCATATATACAGAGTGGTTTTTGAGAATAAAAAAGATTATGTAGATATAGCCGGTATTGAGGGCGAAAATATCTATGAAGATTTAGCCCGCAGGGATTTTTCCATGAATGCACTTGCGCTGAATATCAAAAGCATGCAGCTTACAGACCCGTACGGAGGTGTCGAAAGTATTGAAAATAAAATAATTAAAGCAATATCTGAAAAGAATATATTGGATGATCCGGTTAGATTATTAAGAGCATTCAGGTTTCAGAGTACTCTCGGGTTTACTATGGAGAAAAATTTAAAGCAAATAACAGAAAAGCATGCCGGATTGTTGAAACAAACTGCAGCTGAAAGAATAAACAATGAACTTGTGAAGCTTTTTTCAGGAAAATTTTGTGTTGATACATTAAAAGATATGGACAGATGCGGTATGCTGGAATTGATATTTCCCGAAGTGAAAGAGATAAAAAAAATTCCGCCGAATTCTCATCATCATTTGTGTCTTTTGGAGCACTGTTATGCTGTAGTAAATTATGTTCAGGATTTTTATGAAAATGGAAATAATGAGGTTAAAGCGCATTTTAATGAGATTATTTTCGGTGCAAATCCACGTATTGCTTATTTAAAATTGGCCGCATTTTTACACGACATAGGGAAACCGGCAACATGGGAGATAGAAGAAGGTACCGGACGCCACAGATTTATCAAGCATGATGATGTGGGAGCAAAGATAGTTGAAAAACCATTGAGGGATTTAAAATTTTCAAACAAACAGATTTCTTATATTCAAAAGATTATAAAATATCATCTTTATCCTGCGAATGTTGCGATGATTGAAGAAAATAACGAAAAAGCGGTCATGCGGTTTTTCCGGAAAATCGGAGATGAAGTAACAGACCTTATTGCGATAGCATACGGAGACAGACTTGCTGCAAGAGGAGAGGCGATTACGGATGAAATGGTCGAGCATAATATAAACGGTCTTAAGCATCTGATGAAAAAGTATATGGATACAAAAAATAATTTATCGCCGTTAGAAAAATTGCTTGACGGATATGAAATTATGAAAATTCTTGAAATAAAACCATCTGCAAAGCTCGGAGAGATTGTTGATGCGTTAAAAGAGGCGCAGATGGCTTCTGAGGTTGTTACAAAAGAGGAAGCTGTTGAGTTTGTGAAAAAGTTTAAAAATATGAAAAATAAATAAAATAAGAAAATAATAAAATAGACATAAAATGCGCAATTTTTTTATGGTTTTTGTTTTTATATATATACGATATAAAATGTTTATTTACAAGAACCAGAGGAGAAGAATAAGAGATGAGTTTTGATTTGTCGCCTATTGCAGAGAAAATTTTTAACACACGCAAATATTTTAAAGAGCAAGAAAGTCAAACTCAGACAAATACCCAGTTTAATTTTTTTAATCCGCCGTTTATGTCCAATCAGGTATTTATGCCCGGTATTGATTATACAAATTTAAATCTTATGGCTTTTATGTTGAATTTGCAAAACGTTGCAGGATTGTTCCAAATGCCGCCAATGCCTGACATAAAACCCTTAGATATTAAAAAGCTGGTGGAGGCTATGCAAAAAAATCCGGCACTTACACACGAAACTAATTCTCCTGTTGATACATTTACACCTTCAGAAAAAAATTCAAAATATAATAATCATAAATATGCTTCTATGTCAGTTACTGAACAATACAACGGTACTGCTGCCGATTTGGATGAATATTTAAAGGGCAGAGGCGTTCTTGAGGGCAAGGGCGAAAAACTTATCGAACTTCAAAATAAATACGGCATAAGTGCGTCTTTCCTTGCCGCAATTGCAATTTCAGAATCTAACGGAATAACAAAGTCGGCAAGATATAAAAATAACGTTACAGGTATAACAATGCCAGGCGGAAAAGGCTTTAGAAACTTTAATAGTGTGGAAGAATGTCTTGAGTACACTGCAAAATTACTTAAGGAAAAATATATAGGAAGAGGCTTGACGACAATTGCCCAGATACATTCAAAATATTGTCCGATAGGAGCTGATAATGATCCCGGAAATCTGAATGTAAACTGGGGATATAATGTAGGCACTAAAATGACAGATATGGCTGTTTAGCACAGTAATTTATCCGCTTGCAATAAAACTAACAAAAATTTTTTTTCAGCGTTTTTATATGTTTGAAAATTAATAATAATGACATGGAGAAATGGCTGAAATGAGAATTTATAATGCTGGTTCAAAGAATTATTCCGCTGTTAATAATGATTTGAGTTTTAAAAGCAGTGAAAAAAATACACCCCGCAGAAGAGTGCAGATGATAAAAATTCTTCCGGTGGCTGTTGCTCTGTCTGTTGCACAGCCGAATCCTAAAATATCAAAGGATAATGCAGATGTTTTTAATAAAAATAATACTCAGGATTATTATGTAAAAAAAGATGCTTTTTATGTTAGACCTTATCCGCTGCAGGAATTTAATGATGCAAGAGTAAAGAAAGCTTATGAAAAACTGGAGCGGTTTAAAAAAGAAAACTTTAAACCTGCAGAAACTCTGATGGGAACAGATGGTTTTGTTAATACAAAACTAAATATTGCAAAAACGAGATATTATGGAAACGGAGAGGTCTTCAATAAATATTTTGAGGGCGGAGTTCTTGAAGGTAAAGGTGCAAAGTTTATTGAGCTGCAAAAGAGATACGGCGTTAATGCAATGTTTCTTGTTGCTGTGACACTTGTGGAATCAGGCGGTGGAAAAAGTAATGCGGCAAAAACAAAATATAATGTTGCCGGTATCATGACACGGCAGGGCAATAAATATGTAATTAAAAAATTTAATAATGTTGATGAATGTATTGAAAGTTTAGCCAGAAACATAAGTAAAAATTATATAGGACAGAATATTGTCACAATTGAAAATATAAATAAAAAATATGCAGAAGACAAAAACTGGGGAAACTCTGTTGTTTATCATATAAATAAAATGCTCCATACAAAAGCATAATTTACACAGGTGCTGTTGTGTTACGGTATGTTAGCATTTTGTCTGTCTTTGACTGAACTGAAAATTTTATAACCAATCAGGCAATTTTTTCTTATTAATTGGCTTTAATTTCTTTTTTTTGTTAAAATAGTGAAGTCAATTTACTAGATTTAGGGGCATGACTATGAAAAATAAGAAGATTATGTTTTGGGCTATAATGCTGCTTGTTATTGCGGCAGTTATTGTCATACTGCACAAACCTACGAAACTCGGACTGGATCTTGTCGGAGGTTCAAGACTCATACTTGAAGCACAAACAACTGAAACAATAGCGAAAATTACTCCGGAAATGATGGACAGTTTGCAATATGCTATTGAAAACAGAGTTAACGCTCTTGGTGTTGCGGAAACAAACGTTCAGCAGATAGGTGAAAAGCGTTTGATGATAGAAATTCCGAGTATAAAAGATCCTGCTAAAGCTAAAGAATTTCTGGGCGAGACTGCGGAGCTTGAATTCAAAAAAGAATCACAGGGCTTTAACGGTGTAACAAGCTGGGTGTCAACAGGTTTGACCGGTAAAGATGTTTCTAAAGCTTTAGTATCTACAAGTAATAACGGTCAATGGGTTGTGTCGCTTGAATTTAAACCTGAAGGTGCTAAAAAGTTCGGCAAACTGACACAGGAGCTTGTCGGTAAGCAGATGGCAATTTTCTTTAACGGCGAAATGCAGTCTGCACCTGTTATTCAAGAGCCTATCCTTGGCGGGCATGCTCAGATTTCAGGAGGAGACAGCGGTTTTGCTTATGAAGAAGCTAAGAAAATGGTCGATTTGATTAACGCCGGTGCACTTCCTGTTCCTGCAAAAATTATCGAAGAAAGTCTTGTGGGGCCGACTCTCGGTGCAGACAGTATAGAAAAAAGTAAAACTGCAGGTATTATCGGTATCAGCCTTGTTATGTTATTTATGCTTTTATATTACAGATTACCCGGTTTGATTGCTGATATGGCTTTGATAATATATAGTCTTGTTGTATTTGCAATATTCAAGATTGTTCCTGTTACATTAACGCTTGCCGGTATTGCAGGTTTTATACTCAGTATAGGTATGGCAGTTGATGCAAATATTCTTATTTTTGAAAGAACAAAAGAGGAATTAAGATCCGGAAGAACATTGTTCACTGCTATAAATGCCGGTTTTGACCGTGCGTTTACAAGTATATTTGACTCTAATATGACCACGATTATTACCTGTGTTATTTTGTATTTCCTTGGAACAAGTATTATCAAAGGTTTTGCGTTGACCCTTGTTATAGGTGTTCTTGTTAGTATGTTTACAGCGATTACGGTTACGAAAAACTTCATGCATTTAATGTTCGGTGCAGGACAGTTGAAACACCCCGGCTGGTTCGGACTTAGACAGAGTGATATCGGAAAAGCTTATGAAGTTCAGGAAACTAAAAGAGAAAAAGCTAAGTTCGGTGTATTAGACTAATCAAGAATGAAATTTATTAAGGAGAAAATAAACAATGAATGAAACAATCCTGCATGATAAAAAAATAATTGATGTTGTGAAATACAGATGGGTCTGGTTCGGATTGTCACTTTTGCTGATAGTGCCGGGACTGGTTGCAATGGCATACTCTGTTATAAAGTATCCTACGCATTTTCCTGTAAAAGTTGGTATTGATTTCACTGGCGGTACTATTACGCAGTATACTGTTCCGGATAATGTCAGCAATAATGAAATGGGAAAAATAAGAACAAATCTTGAAAAAGCAGGGATAGAAAATCCTGTTATCCAGGTTTTGAAATCAAACAATGCTATTTCAAAAGCAAATGACAAAAAAAATAATATAGGAGCTATTATTTCTATAAAAACAGCTTTTCAGAGCAATGATAAACAGTCTGAACAAAAAATAGCAACTGTGATAAAACAGGATTATCCTGAAGCTGAGCTGGTTCAGGTTAGTTCAATCGGGCCGACTCTGGGCAGTGAATTATTTAAAAATTCTATGTTTGCTCTGATTCTGGCTTTTGTTGGAATTGTTGCATATTTGACCATACGTTTTCAGCTTGATTATGCTGTAATTGCGATGTTGTCGCTTGCGCATGATGCATTGTTTGTGCTCGGCGTATTTTCGATACTCGGCATATTATTTGATGTACATATAGATGCATTGTTTATTACTGCTGTTTTGACTGTTATCGGTTTTTCAAACCACGACACGATTGTTGTATTTGACAGAATAAGAGAAAACTGCAGATTTCTTGCGAAAAAAGCGAGTTTTCCGGAAATCGTTAATGCCAGTGTAAACCAGACTCTTGCAAGAAGTATTAATACTTCTTTGACAACATTGATTACACTTATCGCATTATATCTTTTCGGCGGAGAAACTACAAAAGAATTTGTATTTGCTATGATTGTCGGTATTGCAATAGGTACTTATTCCAGCATTTTCTTTGCCAGCACTCTTCTTGACTGGTGGAGAGAAAAACAGGACAAAGCGTCAAAATCCGGCGGAGTTTCAAAGCCCAGAGAAGGAGCTGTTGCCTAGAGCATGTCAACGGAAAAAAAGTTTAAAAAATCGGATATGTCTCTTGCACAATTTGTTTCTGAAACCAGAGAAAAAATCGGGCTTTCGCAAACAGGTCTGGCGAAAAAAAGCAGCCTTCCGTTGAAATTGATTGAAGAAATAGAAAGCGGCGAGGAGCTTTTCCTCGCCTCTACAATAAGGCAAAAACTTGCAAGAGGATTAAAACTCAATCCTTCAGATATAAAAGTGCATGAAAAACATCCGGATTTGTCGCTTTTACCGGATACAGAAGAAATTTCCATAATAAAGCAGCGTATTTTAAACCATGATGTCGAAGATTTGAGATGTCCTGTTTGTGATTCAAAACTTGTGACAAGGATTGCTAAAATGTATGACCTTGAGGACAATTTGATTCTCGTTCCAAAAGCAAGATGCGAAAAATGTCCTTTTCAGATAAAGGGTTAAGAATTGTACAAAAATCGCATTATATAGTAATATTAATTTTATGTTAAACATTATTGCAGTTTTTTTAGGCGGCGGCATAGGTTCGTTGTTCAGGTATTTTGTAAATATTTTATTTACAAAATATGATGGTGCTAATTTACCTTTTGCTACGTTGTTTGTAAATATAACAGGCAGTTTTATACTTGGAATTTTGTTTGTGTTTTTTATGCAAAAAACGAATTTACATCCGGCATGGCGGCTTGCTCTTTCTGTCGGTTTTTGCGGCGGGTTGACTACGTTTTCTACATTTTCTGTTGAAGCCTTTGAATTATTGAAAAATAGTCAGTTTTTAATTGCCTGTATTTATATATTAGCCAGTGTTTCTGTTTGTATTCTTGCGGCTGCGGCAGGATATTGTATTGGAGGCTGTATTGGAAAGTATGTATAAAACAAAAATTTTGTTTTTTGGCATGCCTGATATGGCACTTGTTTGTTTAAGCAGACTTGTCAGAGATGAGTTAAATATTGTTGGAGTTGTGCCCCCGCATTATTCTGACCCGACATATAATCTTATGTGCAGTTATGTTAAAAGTTGCGGGCTTAATATCGTCAATTATGAAAAATCTCTTGATGAGCCGGATTTTTTGGGCAAGATAAAAATTTTGAATGCTGATGTCGGAATAGTGTGTTCATATAACAGAAAATTTCCTTCAGCTCTATTGCAGAGTATAAAAGGCGGAATTATAAACTGTCATCCTTCTCTGCTTCCTGATTACAGAGGCGGAAATCCGTATTCAAACGTTATTATTAACGGAGAAACAGAAACAGGAATTACTTTGCATTATATGGATGAAAATTTTGATACAGGCAACATAATCTGGCAGCGAAAAGTCAGTGTTTCTCCAAAAGAAACAATGGGTACTTTGTTCAATAAGCAGAATTATATTGCTGCTGATATGATATCGGAATTTTTCAAAAAATATGAAACAAACCCTAATCCTGTTTCGACTCCGCAGCCTGAAGGAAATTTTAAAAAAGCCCCTGTAATAGACAGTAAGAATTACAGGAATTATATAAAATGGGAGCAGAGTGCTCAACAGATAGAACGGTTCGTGCGTGGTCTGAATCCTTTTATATCAGCCATGGCAGTTTTCAGAGGAATATTTGTTAAGATACATCAGGCTGAAGTTGTTCATAAAAAAACAAAATTTCCGCCGGGTACTGTATGTTATGCAAAAGATGCACTTGGTATTGCAACAGGAGACGGCATATTAGAAATAAAAGTACTTCAGTTTGGTTCATACATGATTTCAGACGCAAAAGGATTTATCGAGACTTTTAAACCTCAGACAGGAGAAACATTCGGATAATGGACACATTGAGATTTACAACAGCAGGACAGCCGATTTGTACCGAAGGAGCCGGTTATGAAAAGGCTTTTGAGGTATTGGAACAGTTAGGGCTTGACGGGATGGAGATTGAATTTGTTCACGGTGTAAGAATGTCTCCGCAAAACCAAAAGCTTGTAAAAGAACAGTCGAAATCAAAAAATATGGTTTTAACTGCACATGGTCCTTATTATATAAATTTAAATTCAAAGGAAGAAGAAAAAATTGAAGCAAGTAAAAAAAGAATAATAGATACAGCGAAAATGGCAGAGACTCTCGGTGCTTACAGTATAACTTATCATGCGGCATTTTACATGGGTATGGACAAAGAAACCGTGTATAACAAAGTTGAAAAATCAATGGCAGAAATAACGGAAACTCTTAAAAGCCAGAATATTAAAATATGGGTCAGACCTGAAACAACAGGTAAAGCTACACAGTGGGGGGATGTTGAGGAAATAGTAAGACTTTCAAAAACTTTTGAACAGGTGCTGCCATGCGTTGATTTTTCACATCTGCATGCCAGAACAAACGGAGAATATAATACATACGATGAGTTTGCAAAGGTTTTTGAAACAATCGGAAATGAAATCGGTGATTATGCGCTTAAAAATTTTCATGCGCATATTGCAGGTATTGAATATGGCGAAAAAGGCGAAAAAAAACATTTGCTTCTTGAAGAAAGTGATATGAATTATAAGGATTTGATAAAAGCTTTTAAAGATTTTGATGTAAAAGGTGTTGTGGTGTGTGAAAGTCCTGTTATGGAAAAAGATGCGGTGATTTTAAAAGCATATTATGAAAGCCTATGATGCCCATTGTTCCCAGTAGCGGGAGTTGACTGAATATTTTTGCATTTCAAATTTTATGTAGTCTTTTGGTCTGCAAGGTCTTTTCATGAGCTTCATACCCGCTTCTTTAGGGGTTTTGTCTGCTTTATACTGATTGCAGTCCTTGCAGCACGTGACAATATTCTCCCAGATATCAGGCCCCAGTCTGGATTTTGGATAAACATGGTCGAGCGTCAGTTCTTTTGCGCTGAATTTTCTTCCGCAATACTGGCAGGTGTAGTCGTCTCTTGTGAAAATATTTTCTTTACTAAAAGGCAGTTCCAGGTTTGGAACTGCTACTTTATAGTTTAATTTTATGACTCTGGGTATAAGAGTATTGTCAATATTAATCATATCTTCTATATTTTTTATACTCTCATCCCACTTTGCTTTTCCTTTTATCAATAATACAAGTGCCCGCTTCCAGCTGCAGAGCCGGAGAGGTTTGTTTTCCGAATCCAGTAAAAGCACCTTGCTCATGTTTTATTATCCTTTGTTACATTTGTAGTATAACATATTTTTATAAAAAAATTAAGCCTTTTTGTAGGATAATTTAAAGTTTCTTTACTGTTAATAAGCGAATTTATGCTAGAATAGTCCTTAATGAGCAGGCTTTTAAAAATAGCAGGATATTTTATTTTGATTACTGGTGCTATATCGATGATTGCACCGTTTTTGTGGATGGTTTCAGTATCGTTTATGCCAGAGGCTGATATATTTTCTGTTCCGCCAAAAATTGCTCCGTTTCCTCCGGTATTGGGAAATTATACCGGCATATTTAAGAATATTCCGTTCACTATATACTTTTTTAACAGTTTTTTTGTTGCATCAATAACTACAATTTTTCAGGTTTTGTTTTCTGCAATGGCGGGATATGCATTTGCACGTGCAAAATTCAGGTATAAGAATTTTTTGTTTTTTCTGTTTCTTGTTACTATGATGGTTCCCCCTCAGGTGAATATTATTCCCCTGTTTTTTATCATGAGGTCATTAAACTGGATTGATACTTATCAGGCCTTGATAGTTCCGGGGCTGTTCGGCGGGTTTGGAGTTTTTTTGATGCGTCAGTGGTTTATGAGTGTAAATCCTGAGATGGAGGATGCTGCAAAAATTGACGGATGCGGAAGTGTGAAATTATTTTTTAGTATTGCATTGCCGACAGCAGTTCCGGCTGTAGTTACGCTGGGCATTTTTACTTTTATTACATCATGGAATAGTTTTATGTGGCCGTTAATTGTAACGAATTCAGAAAGTATAATGACTCTTCCTGTTGCACTTGCGCAATTTAAAAGCAGTTTCAGAGAAGTGATACAGTGGGGAGATTTGATGGCCTGTTCTGTAGTTCTGTCATTGCCGGTACTGTTAATATTTATTTTTGGAAAAAAATATTTTATTAACGATATACTTACCGGAGGTATAAAGGAATGAGTCCTTAAAATTCATTTGCGAAGATTTTTAAGGGCAAAATCAATACACTGGACTATAAATTCGTTTCTACTTATGTCTGTATCGTTTGACAGTTTATCAATTTTTTTCAAGACGTCTACGTCTATTCTTATACTTATTACAGTTTTTTCTTGTTTAATTGGTTTGAAATCTTCCATCGTTCATGACAACCTCGCTTTTTGTAATTGTATTTGATATAAAGTGTTTAATATATATTTAAAAAACAAATACATATAGTATTGCAATTTTGAATAACATGCGTTAATATTCTCATGACGAAAAGCGAGGTTAGTATGCTTGAATGTTTAAATATTTATTAAGGAATAATTGCCCGGTCGGGTAATATAAATATTTTGAAATTAGAATTACAATTTAAAGTCCAGAGTAGAAAAACTCTAAAATTTTCCTTTTATGTGTCTAAATTGCTATCCTATATAAAGTATGAAAGAAATTTGTATGACTAAAAAACAATATAAAATACTTGTCGTCGATGATAATAGTTCTAATGCCGAATTGCTGCAAGAGATTTTTGAAAAAGAACAATACAGAATATATTCCTATACAAATCCGCTGGAAGCATTAATTGCTGCTGAAAATGAAAATTATGATATATTAATACTTGATATTGTAATGCCGGAGATGGACGGTTTTCAGTTTGCAAAACATTTTACAAAAATTCATCCGGAAACACCGATAGTTTTTATAAGCGGATATGGCAATACAGAGAAAAATAAAGTCAAAAGCTATGATATGGGTTCTTATGGATATATTGAAAAACCAATAAACCCCCGTACTATTAAAGCTAAGATAAAAAGTATTTTAAAAATTAAAATACTAAAAGATGAACTGCTCGGTGAAAAAGAGAAACTGGATAATATTTTCAAATTTTCTGATGATGAAATTATTTTGACTGACAACAATTTTGATGTGGTATCTAAAAATAACAGACTTTTTCCTTTAGATATGAAAAATTTTTTGGGTGCATTAAACTATTTAAATTTGAATACTGCAAAAAATACACTGCTTGATTTTAAAAATTCAAATAAACAGCACATACTGATTAATATAAATTTACCCGGTCATTATACAAATGCGAATATTTCAAAAATTTATGATAAAAAAGGAGAACCGGTAGGCTATTTGATAATAATCCGGGACGTAACGGAAACAGTTAAACTGGAAAGGCAAAGAAAACAGTTTATTGCAACACTGACTCATGATCTAAAGACACCTGTCAGAGCTGAAGAAAGAGCCTTACAGATGTTGATTGATGGAAATTTCGGGGAGATGAAAACCGAGCAGAAAGAAATTTTAAAAGAAATTCTTGCATCTTCAAAATTTATGTCACGAATGACTGATAATCTGCTTACTAAATATAAAATAGAAAACGACAGTTTTAAAATAAAAAAAGAAGCAAACTCTTTAAAAAAAACAATAAGTAAATGTACAGATAGTATAAAATATATTCTGGAATCTAAAAATCAGGTTTTAAAAATAAATTACAAGACAAAAAATGAAAATTTTTATTATGATGAAATAGAATTGTGCAGAGTCCTGATAAATCTTATATCAAACGCTTCTGAATATTCTTCATTAAATCAGACTATTACGGTAGAAATATCAGAAACCCAAAAGGATATTTTGATTAAAGTCTGTGATTTTGGTGTCGGTATTGCAAAAGAGGACATAGATCATATATTTGAAGAATTTCATTCTTCTGCAAAAAGATTTAAAAAAGTTGGTTCCGGCCTGGGACTTTTTATTACAAAAAAAATCGTGGACGCTCATGGCGGGAATATCAGTGTAGAATCGACTTACGGTAAAGGGACTATTTTTACTATTTCTTTACCGTCCGCTGTCAGTGTATCTGTTTGACTGTAATCATCAGGAATTTCCTGAATTATTTTTTTATCAAACTCGTAAATGTAATTTTTTATGATATTTTTTTTAAATTTATTTTTGTAAAAAAAATCAGAAGCATATTCCGTGTAAAAAATCGTTTTTGTCTCACTCATAACTTTTATTTATCCCGTTTGATTACTTTTATAATATCTGCTTAAATGTTGTAAAATACCTTGCCCTTTTAGTAATTTTTAAGGATACTTAATATAAGGATATGAATTAGATGTTATAAAAGAAATAAAATATTATGCAGGATTGGAAAAAAATTTTAAAATTTATATTTATAACAGCTGCATTTGCAATACTTATATTAATTGCATTTTCAAATGTATATAATATGTCGGTAATATCTGATAAGGATTTTATAACTTATCATCAGGGTCTTGAATATTTAGAAAAACAGGATTATGAAAATGCATATTTTAATTTCAGTAATGTTTCAAAGACGTCTGCTTTGTATGAAATAGCACTGTTAAGGCAGGCTCTTTGTGCTGATGAATTAAAAGATACCGAAACAGCAATTAAAAAATATCATTTTTTTATCGAACGGTTTCCGGAGTCTATGTTCATAGAAAAGGTTTATTACGCACTGGCGCAGAATTATTTTCGTCAGCAGGAATATAAAAAAGCAGAAAAAACTTTTAATGCAATAGTAAAAAATTTTCCTGACAGTGATTATAAAACCGCTGCAAATTATTATCTGGGATTGATAAGTAAAGAAAAAAATCCTTCAAGAGCTAAAATATATTTTATGTCTTACATAAAAGATGCTCCGGACGGGCGTTTTTCGCTAAACTGTCTGAAAGAACTGATGACTCTGGACAAAATTGTTGTTAAAAAACCTGAAAATACAGGTTTTTTGGAAAACTTGACCCTGCAGACTGATGAATGTAATGACTCTTCAAGGAATGAAAAACTTGTATTTACGTCGAATGAAAACAGGATTATCGGGCATGCGTTCATAAAAAACGGAATGTATCAGGATGCTCTGGAGTTTTTATTGCATGCTGATTTTAAAAACAGCTGGCATTATTTATATTTATGCTATAAAAAATTAAAACAAAATGACAAAGCTGATGAAATATTTTTTAACGGCTATACAAACTATTCGATAAATATAGACGATGAAGAATTAAAAGATATTCTGGATGTTTTTGCAGCTTCGTATCCGTCAGGAGAAAAACAGGGTTTATACAGGGCACTTGAGATTGCAAAATCAAATAAATCAAAAGGATGTGACTATATTCTGTACAGACTGTCTAAATTCGAAGAAAATGCAATAAAAAATATTTTTTTCAAAGAAATATATACTGAATTTCCAAATAGCAAATATGCACCGGAGGCTGTTGCTAATTTGTTCTGGAATGAATACCGAAAAGGCGATTATACAAAAGCGGAATCTATCGGCAAATTCTATCTGGGAAATTATGAAAAAGCTCAATCTGCCCCAAAGGTAGCATATTGGATGGGTAGAATAGCTGAAAAAACAAATAAGAAAATTCTTGCAAAAACCTTTTACCAGAGAATAATCTCAAAATATCCGGATTCCTATTATGCATACAGGGCTAATAAAAAACTCAGCTTCTATAAATCTCATGACTGGTCTACAAAATCGGCAAGACGTTTGCCTGAAGATGATTATGAAATAAATTTTCCAATAGAGTATACAAATTTAACAAATGATAAATCTACTTTGATTAATACAATTTTAAAAACGGGTGACTATGAGCTCTTAAATAGTATAGAACAGGATAATAAGCTGGTTCAGAGCTGGCTGAATTATCAAAGGGGCAAATTTTCAACATCTGCATCTCTTGCGCGGGATGCAATTGATGAAATGCAGGAAAAACCTGTTTTTTCTGATGATATATACAAACTTGCATACCAGCTGCATTATCAGGACTTGATTAATAAATATTCTCACATGTATAATCTGGATTCATATCTTGTTTCTGCACTTATCAGAGAAGAAAGCTATTTTAATCCGAAAGCAGGAAGCAGTGCGGGTGCCAGAGGTCTTATGCAGTTAATGCCTTCTACTGCAAATTATATTGCTCACAAAGCCGGTATCAGATACAACAGTTTGTATGAGCCTGAAGACAATATAAAACTCGGCTGTGCTTATATCGATTATTTAAAAAATTCGCACAATCATGCTGATTTATTTGCAATTGCTTCATATAACGGCGGACCGAATGCTGTTACTAACTGGAAAGAAAATCTTGATTATGACAATTATGATGAATTTATTGAAAATATACCGTATCCGGAAACCAGAGAATATGTAAAAAAAGTATTCAGAACATACTGGATGTACTCTAATATTTATTAGGTGTTTACTTTTTATTCTTCAAGCTTGATATACGGTGTATCTTCCCAGCGCAAATCAATATATTTCACTTTTTTATTAAGCGTTTTTACTTCCGGAAGTATGGATGTTATTCTTGTTATTCTTTGCAGGGTAGTGCTGTTTAAATCTCCTACCCTTACTTTTACAGATTGAAGCTGGGCATAAATATCTTTAGGATTTCTGAAATCAAGATATTTTACCTTTTCATGGCTGTAAAATTCTAAGGCTTTGGCGAGATTTTCTATTTTTTTAATTTTGGCTTCATCCCAGCTTTTGTAATCATCTCCTTTTGTTCCGTAGGATAAAACCAGAATAGTTTTATAATATGAATCCAGGGGCATATATTCTCTGCCTATCAGCTTCCCTCCTTCTGCAAAAAATGCAATCGGGGCAACATTTTCTGCCGGAGATATTGAAATGACAGGTGTTCTTTCTATAACAATAATATTTAGTCTGGCCGGAAACCAGAATCTTCTTATAAAAACTTCTTTTATCGGGGCAAGTGTTTCCAGCTCTTTTTCTAGTTTTTTTGTATTAAATAAATAAATGGGACGCTGCGGCACCGGCGTTCTTTGAAGTATTGACATAATCCTGTAAGTCGGCGTTATTCTGTTTCCGACAATATCCAGAGCTCTGTTGTGCGGGCTGTTAAAAGCACCTTTATCAAGATACCACTGGGGGAGTTTGTATACTTTATATCCTGCAAATATAAGCAATAAAATTATAATAAGTCTGACCAGAATGCGAATTCTTTTCAGTGTAATCTGGCTGCGTCTTACGTGACGCTGCATCTGGTTAATTTTGACTCTTCTGTCAATATTTATATTATTGTCATATTTTTTTAGTCGTTTTTTCATATTTTATTTATTTAAACTTGCACCATTCAAGATAATTTGTACAAGATTATCATAATTAATACCCATTGCTTTTGATTGAGCCGGAAGGTCGCTTAAATCAGTCATTCCGGGGCTTGTATTGATTTCAAGGACATAGGGCGTGCTGTTGCTGATAAGAAAATCTACCCTGCTGACTCCTCTGCAGCCGCAGGCTTTAAAAGCTTTTACCGCAATATTTTTAACCTTTTGTGTCATTTCAGAAGAAAGTTCTGCCGGCAGAATAAATTCTGTCATACCTGCAGTGTATTTCGCCTTATAATCGTACCATTCTGTTTTGGTTCTGAATTCAAGAATTTCTGTTGCAAACAATTCATCTCCGTTTTCCAAAACTCCTACAGTAAGGCTCTTGCCATTCAGATATTCTTCAACAAGTACATCCTGATTGTATTCTAGAGATTTTTTGAAACATTCTGTCATTTCTTTTTCGTCTGATACTTTGAACATGCCAAGACTTGACCCTTCGGATACAGGTTTTAGCATTAGCGGATATTTGAGGTTTTTAATTTTTTCCCTGTAATCTTCGTTTTTTCTTACCAGTACTGATTTTATTAAAGGTATGTCAAAATTTCTAAGCACATTTTTTGTATAGTCCTTGTTCATGCATACAGAACTTGCCGTGACTCCGCAGCCTGTGTATGGAATTTCCAGAATTTCCAGAAGCCCCTGCATGCATCCGTCCTCTCCGAATCTGCCGTGCATTGCGTTGTAGACAATTTCTATCTTTTTTTCCAGCAGTACCTGTGCAATGTTTTTGTCAATATCTATTAATTCCGTATTTTGGTATCCTAATCTTTTTAAAGCTTCAAAAACATTTTTTCCCGAGCGTAAAGAAATTTCTCTTTCGCTTGAAGGACCTCCGCAAAGTACTGCTATTCTGGTCTTTTCATCTACTGCTTTTTTTATTTTTTTAATATCGTATTCCATAATTCTTCTTCTTCCCTGTCTTTAATTCCTATAAATTTTACTTCCGGTTCAAGTTCTATAGTATATTTTTCTTTAACCATATTATACATTTTATTAATTACATGTGAAATATCTTTAGAAGTTGCATTACCCGTATTTATAACAAAATTTGCATGTCCGCTCCAGACTTTTGCTGCTCCGTGTGAAATTGTTTTTGCGCCTGCCAGTTCAAGAAGCCTTCCTGCTGAATCACCGGGCGGATTTTTGAAGGTACTGCCGGCATTTGGCAGTGTAAGGTTTGGCTGTTTGTTTCTTCGAAATTCTTTATTTCTGTCCATAAGTGCCTGAATTTTTTCTTTGTCATCAGGGGTTAATTCAAATTTTGCACTCAAAAGAATATAATTTTTTTTGCCCAGAATTGAGCTTCTGTATTTAAATTCAAGCTCGTTTTTGCTTAACTCCAGAACGGATTTTGTTTTCATGTCAAAAACTTTTGCGTTTATACACGTATCTGAAACAGCCTGACTGTGTGCAGAAGCATTCATGCGAATAATTCCGCCTACAGTACCAGGAAATCCAATCATAAACTCAAATCCGCTAAGACCGTTTTTTTGAGCCTGTATTGAGAGCATGGGTGCTTTTACACCGCAATCTGCAGTTATCGTAAAACCATCTATACTAAAATTTCTTAAACCGGTTGTTAGTATGACATCCCTGTCTATGCCTGCAGATGATATCAAAACATTTGAACATCCACCGAGAACTACCGGATTGTCCAGAGTTGAGAGAAGGTAAGCAAATTCTTTTTCTGTTTTTGGGAACCATACTTTTCTGGCACACCCGCCGATTTTAAAAGTGGTATGTTTTTTAAGTTCATAATCCTCAAAATATTTGATGTCTTTATGCTCCATTAAACACCTGCTTTGTTTTCAGCTTCTATTAATTTTCCGATTTTTGTTATATCTCCTGCACCCAGCGTTATTACAAAATCTCCGTTTTGTATTTGAGTCGCAATTTTTTTTGCCGCTTCTTCAATTGAGCCGGAAATGTATTTTGCTTTCGGTGTATTGAGTGACTGTACAAATTTTTCAGAATTTATTCCTGCGATTGGTTTTTCTGAGGCTGCATAAACATCAACAACAAATAATTCATCTACAGTATCAAAACATTTTAAAAAGTCATCCCATAACCCCTTAAGACGTGAATATCTGTGGGGTTGGAATATTGCAATCAGTCTGCCGTGTGCTGCATTTTTTGCACTTTCAAGAGTTGTTGTTATTTCCGAGGGATGATGTGCATAATCATCAATAATTTTTATACCGTTAAATTCTGAAACCAGCTGAAACCGTCTGCCCATTCCTGAAAAATGTTCAAAATACGGACGGATAAGTGAAAAATCAACTCCGCATTCCATTATGGCCGCACAAACCGCAATTGCATTATATACATTATGCCGGCCCGGGATTGATAGTTTTAGTTTGCCTTTAACCTGACCGTTCTTTTGCAGACAGAATTCTGAGCCGAGTTCACTGTATTCAATATCAACAGCCATGTAGTCGGCATCTTTTAAACCGAAAGTTATAAATTTGTATTCAGGATTTTGCTCCATAAGTTTTTTTATACCCTGACAGTCATTGTTAACCAAAACCTTTCCGCTTTTTTCAATGTGTGAAAGGTGTATTTTGAATGTATCAAGCAAGTCTTGAAAACCGTGTTTGTAAAAATCAACATGGTCAATTTCAAGATTGTTAATCACGCTGATATACGGTGAATATTTAACAATCGTGCCGTCGGATTCATCAAGCTCCGCAACAAAATATTCACCGTCATCTGCTTTTGCGTTTGTATTCAAATCGGGAATTATTCCTCCTACACAGAATGAAGGTTTCAGTCCTGCATTTTCAAGTACATATGTGCATAAACCGCTTGTTGTCGTTTTTCCGTGAGTGCCTGAAAATCCTAAAAATTTTGGCTTTTTATTTTTGCCCGGCCCTTCTGAAATCATTTTTAAAATGTCAGACCGGTGATATATTTTCAGTCCCAGTTCTTTTGCTCTGATTTTTTCAGGGTTAGTTTCATTTATAGCACTGGAGGCAACAACTATCATGTCAGGCTGAATATTTTCTGCATTGTGACCGATTGCTATTTTTGCACCGAGTTTTTCAAGTTCTTTTATATATTTGCTTTCTTTTATATCAGAGCCGCTTACGCAACAGCCGAGTTCAATCAAATATTTTGCTAAACCGCTCATTCCTATTCCGCCGATGGCAATAAAGTGAAATTTCTTATTTTTTATATCCATAATCAACTCTTCATTCCGTTTTGTGTTTTTGCTCTATTCTTTTATTTTATTACAAAAAAGCTTTTTTTTTGAGGTCAGGTTTAGAATTAAGGATTTAGAATTGTAAACAGCGTTTGTTTTTTTTGCATAAAAAATCTTTTTTCGGGGAATAGTAGATATGTATCATTTTATATGAGTTTATTGCTATGTCATTAAGTGCAGTAATGCCTATATATATTGCCCAAACAGGGATTACCAGAGCGCAGGAGGCTCAAACAGAGGCAATTCAGGAAATTGCCAGCGGTTTACTTGCGAATGTAAATCCTGCTGATGAGTATATCTCACAAAAACTGGAAACAGAAATTCGTGCTGCAAATCAAGCAATGGAGAATGCCCAGACGGGTATTAATTTTACGGCTGTAGCCGATGCAACACTGAATAATGTTTCCGGAGCACTGGGCAGAATTCGTGAACTGGCTGTTCAGGCAGCAAATGGTGTTTACTCTGACAGCCAGCGTAACGCAATTCAAATGGAAATAAACCATAATGTTGAACAAATAAGACAGTCATTAGGTAATGCAACATTTAACGGAAAGGATGTTTTAAATGTAGTTTCAACAGGGGAAAATCCGGTGCCTGAGATTAATTTTCAGGTTGGTACCGGATCAGGTTCGGAGTCAATGGTTTCTTATGACCCGAACATGACCCTTGGTGAAATGAATTTTGACATAACTACAACGGATGGTGCCCGTGCTGCATTGGAATCCATTGATAGTCTTATGTCGGACATAAATACAAAAAGGGGAGAACTCGGAGCAACTAACGCAAAACTTCAGAGCTCAATTGAACAGCAGATGACGAACATGATGAACTCTACAGCTTCAAAAAGTTCCTTGTCAGACGCAGATTACCTGAGTGCGTTTCTGAAATTTAAACAGGCCGGAATTACTCAGGAGAGCCTTATACAGGTTATTAAGTCGTCTATGCAGTCAGAAAAATTGCTGCTTAACTTGATTTAACAATGGTTTTGTCCTTGTAAAGAGAGTTGGCATCTTCATTACGATTGCAGTTCGACTAGCACAAAAGTCCAAGATAAAAATTGGACTTTTTTTTCGTTCATTGTTAACTGTTTTTAATGATTTTCTTTTAAAAAAAAGCAAAAAATGCTACCATTGTTTGTAGAACATTTTTTCGGAGAAAGAAATGATTAAAACCACAGACAAAATAGAACTTATGAATGGAGCACAAATATTTCTGGAGTGTCTTAAAAAAGAAGGTATAAAAGAAATATTCGGCTATCCGGGAGGGGTTATAATCCCGATATATGAAGCACTTTATCATGATAAATCAATAAAACACTATCTTGTACGTCATGAGCAGGCGGCGATACATGCGGCAGAAGGTTTTGCCCGTGTTACCGGAAAACCCGGAGTTGCGCTTGTAACATCAGGGCCCGGAGCAACTAATGCAATAACAGGAATAGCAAACGCCTATTATGACGGCTATCCGATAGTTGTTTTTACAGGTCAGGTAGGTTTAAATCAGATAGGAAATGACGCTTTTCAGGAGGCGGATATCGTTGGAATTACACGTTCATGCTGTAAACATAACTACCTTGTAAAAACAGTAAAAGACTTACCCCGTGTAATTAAAGAGGCGTTTCATATAGCGACGACAGGCAAACCCGGACCGGTGGTTGTTGATTTACCAAAAGACATTCTGACTGCTAGAATAGCATTCGAGTATCCGGAAACAGTAAAATTACCTGGGTATAATCCGAATTATTTCGGGCACCCCAGACAGATTTCAAAAGCACTGGAACTTCTCTGCGAAGCGGAACGCCCTGTTATCATTGCCGGAGGTGGTGTTGTTGCGTCTGATGCTTGTAAAGAGCTAACAGAACTCGCTGAAAGATTGAACATACCTGTTACCAATACTTTAATGGGTATGGGCGCATATCCGGCAACGCATGAAAAATCTCTGGGTATGCTGGGGATGCATGGCAATTTCTGGGCAAATCATGCCGTATGCAACTGTGATGTACTGTTTGCAATAGGTACAAGGTTTAATGACAGAATAACAGGGTGTTTAAAAAGGTTTGCAAAAGATGCGCAGGTTATACATATAGATATCGACCCGTGTTCAATAAGCAAGAATGTTTCTGTCGACATTCCTATTGTAGGTGATGCAAAAAATGTTCTGACTGCAATGATTGAAGAATTTAACAACAAAAATTATGAAATAAATAAGGATGTTAAACAGGCATGGTTTGAACAAATTGATGAATGGAAAAAGAAACGCACCCTGCCTTCTGTGCAGTCGGAAAAACTCAATCCCCATACAGTTATTGAAAAAATGTATGAATTTTTGAAGGACAAGGATGCAATAATAGCCACAGAAGTCGGTCAGCACCAGATGTGGACAGCCCAGACCTTTAAATTTACTGAGCCGAGACGGTTTATTACTTCAGGCGGTCTGGGTACAATGGGATTTGGTTTTCCGGCAGCCATGGGTGCAGCTGTTGCAAAACCTGAAAAATTAATTTTTGATATAGCAGGTGACGGAAGTATACAGATGAATATTCAGGAGCTTGCGACCTGTGTGCAATATAATCTTCCTGTTATCGTTGCAATAATTAACAACGGCTATCTGGGCATGGTTCGTCAGTGGCAGGAAAAACTTTTTAATAAGCATTATTCGGAGACAAAAATTTCCGGGCCTGACTTTGTAAAGGTTGCGGAAGCTTACGGTGCTGCCGGATTTAGAGTAACAAAAGAGGAAGAAATTATTCCTGTTCTTGAGCAGGCAATAGCATGCAAAAAACCTGTCTTTATTGATTTTGTTGTGGAAGAATTTGAGATGGTATATCCGTGGGTGCTTGCTGGCAATCCGCTTAACAAAATTCTTTTGTCAAATGACTCGCCGATAAACTAAAAATTACAAAAAGGTATAAAAAGGAAACTATTGATGAATCACATAATATCTATTTTAGTAAAAGATGACGCAGGTATACTGTCCAGAGTCAGCGGATTGTTCAGCGGACGGGGATACAGTATAGAGAGTATTACCGCTGCACCTACACTGGACAGAGATTATGCCCGCCTTACTATAGCTACAAGCGGAGACGAGAAAGTTATAGAACAGATAATAAAACAGCTGAATCGTCTTATTCCTGTTATTAAAGTAGTTGATCTTATTACTGTAGAATCAATTGAGAGGGAACTTGTTCTTTGCAAAGTTAATGCAAAGGATGAGGACCGTTCTGAAATATTGAGAATTGCAGAGATTTTTAATGCAAAAATAATTGATGTTTCCCCTAAAACTTATACTTTGCAGGCGATAGGCGATGAAAGGCAGATACGTTCATTGATTGAGCTGCTGCGCCCAATCGGGATAAAAGAGCTTGTCCGTTCGGGAAAAGTAGGAATTTCAAGAGAAAATCAGTTTAGTAATATTAAGAATTTATAGTATGAAGAAAATAGCTTTTGTTCCAATAGATAACAGACCGGTCTGTTATACTCTTGCCAGACAAATTGCTGATATAGACAGTGATTTGGAATTACTGTTGCCTGAAAGACAGTTTCTCGGGGATTTAAAAAAAATTGCAGATTGTGAGTCTATATTGGAATGGCTGAAAAGTCTTGACTATGTTGATGCTATAATCCTTTCTCTTGACACGATTGCATATGGAGGGTTGATTCCGTCCAGACGTTGTGAAGATACAAAAGAAGAAATTCTGACCCGCATTAGTAAATTAAAAGATATCCTCATGCAAAAACATGCAAAAGTCTATGCTTTTTCGAGCATAATGAGAATATCAAACAACAATATAAATGAAGAAGAAAAAAAATACTGGAGTGAATACGGGAAGAAAATATTTCAATACTCATATGCATGCCACGAAAAGGGGCTGGTTTCAACAGATATTCCTCAGAATATTTTGAATGATTATCTTGAAACAAGAAAAAGAAATTTTGAGATAAACAAGGAGTATCTGAACTGGTCTCAGGAAGGACTTATAGACACTCTTGTTTATTCAAAAGATGACTGTGCGAAATTTGGTTTTAACGTGCTTGAGGCACAGCAGCTGCAAAATATTATCGTTGAAAAAAATCTCAATGCGTTAGTAAAAACCGGAGCTGATGAAATTCCGCTGAGTCTTTTTTCCAGAGCAATAACCTCCGGTAAAACTGTTAAAATTGCACCTGTTTTTACCAGAAAGGATTGTATTAATAATATTTCAAAATATGAAGATATTTCAGTGTATGATTCGGTAAAGGGTCAGATAGAGCTTGCCGGAGGAATAGTTTCCGATGAGAATAGTGCTGATATTATTATGATTGTTAATAATTTCAAAGACGAGCAGGGAGAGCTTGTCATGGGGGTTGATGTTGAAGGATTTTCCGGTGAACTTAAGCTGCCGGAAAAACCGTATGTGATAGCGGATATTTTAAATGCAAACGGTGCTGATAACAGTTTTATAGAAAAATTTTTTGAAAAATCTCTGGATTTTCAGAAATTTCTGGGATATGCAGGCTGGAATACGACTGGCAATACACTCGGCAGTGCATTATGCTGTGCATTAACGAAATATTTCGCAACTAAACTTAATATTTATTCATTTAAAAAAATTCAGATGATTCGTTTTCTGGATGACTGGGCATATCAGGCAAACGTTAGAGCTATCGCAAAAAAAGAGCATTCAAATGTTGATATAAATTTTGTTTCTGAAAAAATGAAACCGTATGAAAAATATTTGGAAAAAAAAATTGATGCAAATTTTGAAGAAATAGTGTATAATTTTCCTTGGCAAAGACTATTTGAAATAGAAGTTAGTATTAATTGAGTATCAGAATTTAATTTACCCCCTAAAATTACAGATTTTCAATATTTTCTGTATTTGTGTTCATCAACAGTCGAAAGGGATTTATTATGAGCAAAATCAGAGCAATAAGTTATAGAGAAACTATATCCGGTTATAAATTAAACAAAAACAAAACTACAAATGCAATTTGTTTCGGTCGGGAAGCGGTGCCTGTTATGAATGCGGCAAAAAGCGGTGCTGCTGTGGTTGCGGCATCATCTGTTCTTGTTAAAAGCAGAGGTGCTTTATTATATAGAAATTTTGAAATGATTGTACAGAATGTGACAAAAGTTCTGGTTAAAAAAAGTAATAAATTTTTTGCTTCCCTGAAAAAAACATCAACAAAGCTTCCTGAATTTTTTGAAGATGAAAAGGTAATAATTGCAAAATACAAAAAACATAGAGACAGTGAGGACAAAATATTTGCCATTCTTCAGGGACACGGACTGAATGATGAAAGCGTAAAATACATTAAAGACACCTCCAGTTTAATGCAGGCAAAGAGCAAAAGTGCCATGTCCTTAAGAGACCATTTGAAAATTGCGCTGGAAAAAGAAAAACCTCTTGAGGTGATAGAGGATTTATTGACCCGTTCTGCAAATTACAGAAAAATCTGGAGACTTGACAATGTTCCGAAAAAAAATAATACAGAGCTTGCAAATCTTCTTTTGAATAGAAAACCCGGTAACTAAATAACAGCTTTGTAATATAATATTTGTATGAACAAAAAAGATTTACTTTATTTGTATAATCTGGAATTAGAAGAATTACTCGCTGAAGCAGCAAAATTCATGACTAACAATATTGAGTTTTGTTCGCTTGTGAATGCAAGGAATGGAAAATGCTCACAGAACTGTAAATATTGCGCCCAGAGTTCTTATTACGGTACAAAAATTGATGATTTTCCTTTAATTGATGCAAATATTGTTGTAAATGCTGCTCTTGCTGCGAAAAAACAGCATATTTCAAGATTTGCCGTTGTAACATCGGGAAAAACACCTGATGAAAGCGATTTTGAACGTATTTTGATAATGATAAAAGAGCTTAACAAAATAGAAGGAATAAAAAGCTGTGCATCAATAGGTATTTTGAATGATGAACAGGCAAAGGCACTTGCTCAGGCAGGTCTTTGCAGATTTCACCATAATATAAACACAGCAAAATCTTATTATCCTGAAATTTGTACAACTCATAGTTTTGAGGACAGAGTAAATACCTGCAGACTTGTGAAAAAATACGGTATGGAGCTTTGCTGCGGTATTATACTCGGAATGGGCGAGACTGTGGAACAGCGGGTAGAGATGGCACTGGAGCTTGCTGAAATAAAACCGGATTCAATACCCGTTAATATTCTTATGCCGATTTCAGGCACACCGTTTCAGGATTATTTTGAAAAAATTGATGAGGAAAATATTTTGAAATCGATTGCTGTATTAAAAATAGCAAATCCAACGTCAGTTATTCGTTTATGCGGCGGTCGGATGAGATTGTCTGATGAAAATCAGGAACTGGCATTAAAATATTGTGTTGAAGGTATAATGACCGGCAACTATTTGACTACAACCGGCAAAAAACCTGAAGAGGATATTAAAAAAGCAGAGAAACTGGGGAAAACAATACTATGTACGACTATATAAAAGGTACACTTGTATCAAAACAAACCGCACAGGGGGCAATGATAGTTGTTGAATGCAACAATATTGGATATTCAATAAATACGACTCATAGAAGTCTGAACCTTCTGGGTGAGGAAAACAGCGGTATAAAAGTTTATACTACCTTGATACACAGAGAAGACGCTATGACATTGTGCGGTTTTTTGAACAAAGAGGACAGAGATATTTTTAATATACTGCTTCGTGTTTCGGGGGTAGGGATGAAGGTTGCGCTGGTGCTGCTGGATGAATTTTCAGGATATGATTTGATATCTGCCGTTATCAAAGGTGACTATAAAGAGCTGTCCAGAGCAAAAGGTGTAGGTCCTAAAATGGCACAGAAAATAGTGCTCGAGTTAAAAGATAAACTTATTAACTGGCAAAAGACAGCTTCTGTTGATGTGTCTGATATGCAAATTAATGCACCTGACAAAAATATTTCTTCTGAGTGTATCTCCGAAGTTCAGGCTGTACTTATTTCTCTGGGCTATTCTGCTGAAGAGACGAAAAAGGCAATTAAATCAGCGATTGCTTTTATAGAAAAAACAGATTCATCCGAAGAAATTTTAAAAGAAGCATTGAGATTGCTTGCTCAGGCATAGTTTATTCTTCTGTACGAAGAATTGCATAAACCGGGTTGTAGGTAAGTTTGACTTTGTTGTTCTCGCTGAATTTTGCAGAATAAAAACGTTCAAAATCTTTTAGTTTTTTAACAGTCCAGTTAATTGACTGTACGCCGTTTGTTCCGGATTCTTTTATGTGTTTCAGGACATCCATCGGGGTGTCAAAAAGCAAAGTCTGTATTTCTTCTTCTATATATTCAATTTTAAAATAATTTTCCAGAAGTTGTTCAAGAGTATTTACTTTTAGGTAATTTAATGCAAGCCCTGTTGTGTCTTTTATTTCAGTGTAGTTTTTTTCTCCGAATGTTGTAAATGCAAGCACACCGTGAGGTTTTAGAGCGTATTTTAATTTTTCAAGCAGTTGTGCAATGTTGGAAATCCATTGCATGGAAGCATTAGACACAATTAAATCAAATTTGTTTTCAATATTTATTGTTTCTATGTCGCCTTTAAAAAAAATAGCATCCGGTATTATATTTTTTATAAAGCTTTCTGATTTTTCAACAATATCGTTAGCATAATATTCATTAAATTTCATTTTTTCTGCGAGATAAGAGGTCAAAAATCCTGTACCGGAACCGAATTCAAAAATTTTTTCAAAATCCGTTCCGCAGAATTTGCTGATTTTTTCTGTAAGCTCATGCGCCATAAACTTTTGGACTACAGCATTTTGGTCATAAGTCTCTATGCTTTTTTCAAATCTTGATTTTACCAGTTCTTTGTTTATCATAACTCTATTAGCTGTTCAATAAATTCATAGTTGTAGAAAGGAAAATGTCCGCCTTTTATAATTTTTACATCCGCATGTTTTATCAATTCCACCCAGTATCTTTTCTGGTTTTTGTAAGGAATAATTTTGTCCTCTTCTCCGATTAAAACTCTGTCATAGCTACAGTATACTTCATTTTGAAAATATTTTTTCAGTTGAGCCAGTTCGAATAATGAATCGTCAACCTCTCTTAATGGCAGGTTTTTGTTAAAAATTTGAAGTTGTTCGTCGTTGTTGAAGAGTCTCTCTCTGAATTTTACTGCTGTTTCAAGTGTCATATTTTCCATAGTAAGATTAAAAATCTTTTCAGGTATTCCGTAGCTGTTATCAATTGGTTTTAGTGTTCCGTTTAAAGCTGTTTTTGTTGTTAATTGCGGAAGCTGTTTATCAAACATTGCTGCGACAAAAACTCCGTATGAGTATGACAGCAGATGAATGTTCGCATATTTTGAAAAATCAAAATTTAAAGATAAATCACTGTAATTGTATAGCAAAAGCATATCATATTTTGTTTTTAGCGGCTTGAAGGGTTTTTCGTCCATTCCCCAGCCGCAAAAAAACAAAATTAATGTATTGCTGTTATTGTCTAAAAAATATTGTTTCATATTACTTTGTTGCAGCTTTTATTCTTCGTACAGAGCGTTCTTTTCCGAGAATTTGCAATATGGCAACCATATCAGCACCGTGAGTTCTGCCGGTTACGGCTGCTCTGATTGCCCACATTGTTTCTTTGGGTTTTATTCCCTGTTCTTTAAAGTATGCTCTAAGGTCTGCAAGCTGTTCATGCAGTTTTTCAGAATCTTCAAAGTCCCATTTGTCGAGTTCGTTGTCCACTACATATCTCAGGACTTTTTGTCCATCCTCGCTGTCGAGAATTTTAGTCTGAACATCCGGCTCGATTTCTGCATCCTGCCCGAAGAAGTATTTTACATCATTTACTAAATCAGAAAGAATTGTGATAGGTTCCCTTGTTACTTCTATCATTCTTTCATAGTTCTCTTCTGACATTTCTGAAAGGTCATACATTGAGAGGAAGGGTCTTGCAAGGTTTGCAAGTTTTTTAATATCCATTTTTTTGATATATTGACCGTTCATCCAGTTAAGTTTGTCATATTCAAAGATAGAATTTGAGGAAGAAACTTCATTTATTCTAAAATCTGCAATGATTTCATCAAGAGATTTTATTTCATGTCCGTCTGACGGTGACCATCCCAGCAGTGCGACAAAGTTCAATAGAGCTTCTGTCAGATAGCCTTTTTCGACAAACTCTGATACTGCAGTGGCACCGTGGCGTTTTGACAGCTTGCTTCTGTCAGGGGCAAGTATCATACCGAGATGTCCGAACTGAGGAATTTCTGCTCCGAGAGCTTCGTATATAAGAATTTGTTTTGCTGTATTTGAAATATGGTCTTCACCTCTGATAATATGTGAGATTTTCATCTCCATATCATCTATTACAACCGCAAAGTTATAAGTGGGTGTTCCGTTTGACTTCATGATAACAAAATCACCTATGAGACTGTTATCAAATTTTAAATCTCCTTTTACCATATCAGTGAATTTTGTTTCTCCGCTTTCGGGAACATGAAATCTGATGGAAGGTTTTCTTCCTTCAGCACGAAGTTTGGCTTTTTCTTCTTCCGAAAGGTGCCGGCATCTGCCTGAATATACATGAGGTTTTTTGTTTTTAATAGACTCTTGTTTTTCTGCGTCAAGTTCTTCCTGCGTGCAGAAACATTCGTATGCATAACCTGCATCGATAAGTTTTTGTGCATATTTAGGATAAATATCAAATCTTTCTGACTGTTGATAAGGTCCGTACGGGCCTCCGACATCAGGCCCTTCATCCCAGTTTAAGCCCAGTGCCTTTAAGCTGTCATAGATATTTTGTATATAAGCCTGACTGGAGCGGTCGAGGTCTGTATCCTCAATCCTTAAAACATATTTGCCGTTATTTTTTTTTGCAAAAAGATAGTTAAATAAAGCCGTTCTTGCTGTACCTATGTGTAAATTACCGCTTGGTGACGGTGCAATCCTGACTCTTACTTCTTTATTATCCATTTTTATGCTCTCCTGTATTTTTCTTCTTTAATCTGATTTTACATCAAACAAATTCAATACAACAATCATGAATATTAAATATTTAACTGAAATTCAGGCAGCTTTGGCCTTGCAAATAAAGAGAGCCGGCTTATTTACAAGCCGGCTCTCTCTTATTTAATAATATTTATGATTTATATTCTTTTTCAAAGCCAAACAGTGAGCTGACAGATTCATTGTCATGAATTCTTGAAATAGCTTCACCGAGTATCGGAGCAACGCTCAGTTGTTTAATTTTTGACGGTATATAATTTCTTTCAAGAGGAATGGAGTTAGTGACAATGACTTCTTCAACAGGTGCTTCTTCTAGTCTTTGAAGCGCAGGCCCGGAAAATACACCGTGAGCCGCACAGACATATACTTTTTCAGCTCCTTCTCTTTTTAGCAATTTTGAAGCTTCGCAAATAGTACCTGCTGTATCAATCATATCATCAACAAGTACGCATATTTTGCCTTTTACATCGCCGATTACGTGGTCTGCTATTGCTTCATTGTGTTTGTCACGTCTTTTATCTACAATAGCAAGCGGGCATTCGAGAGTTTTGGCGAAAAATCTGGTTCTTTGTACTCCGCCTGTATCGGGGCTTACGGCAACAAGTTTCTCTTTATCAATGTTTAAATTTTTAAAGTATTCGGTAAGCACCGGTGTTGCATAAACATGGTCTACCAGAATATTGAAAAATCCCTGTATTTGACCGGTGTGTAAGTCCATAGCGAGAACTCTGTCAGCACCGGCAGTGGTTAAAAGGTCAGCGACGAGCTTGGCGGTAATTGCTTCTCTTCCGGAAGTTTTTCTGTCCTGTCTTGCGTAACCATAGTACGGAATTACTGCTGTTATAGATTTTGCGCTTGCACGTTTAAATGCATCGATAATAATCAAAAGCTCCATGAGATTTTCATTAACAGGGTTTGACAGAGGCTGGATTACAAATACATCGTCTCCTCTGATGCTCTGTTGTACCTGAACATAGATTTCGCCGTCAGCAAAATTTTTGATTATCATGGGTCCGACTGTAGTTCCCAGATATTCGGCAATTTCATTTGCCAGTTTCATGTGCGAACGCCCTGCGAAAAGTTTTATATCATGTGTTGGATTTATAACTTTTTCTCGCTGGGGGAAATCCATTGTTAATTCCATGTTTTTTCCTTCCTTTAAATCTATTCCGGTGTCGCAGCGGCACCTGTCAACAATTTCTTCAAATGTACCTGAAATTTTGTTTAAAATCCGGATTTCAAAATTTTTAGTCCATTTCCTTTTATTTATATGTCAATTATAACAATAAGTCTTTTATTTTGCATGTTATTATTGCAAAATTACTTTATTATTCTTTTCTTTATTAGATAGAAAAATCGAAAAAATAAATTTTGCTATTATATTTCAGGCTAATTTACCAAAAGACATAAAATGTTACAATTATCGTATATTGTATTATTATCGTATTAAAAATATATATAAAATTTATATTTAGATTTGTAAATATTATATAAATTTCTCTTCATGTACAGCGAAAAAAATTTTATACTGTATATGTTGGAATTAAATTTCCCCAATAAACTTATCTACTAATAACTATATACAACAGGGCTGATAGACTTTTTTCTGCTGCAAGCAGAGAATCAGGGTTTTGTTGTATGCGTATCGGCTGTTCTCAGGATGAGAACAGAAAAAACAAAAAGGAATTTAAAATGTCTATTGTAATAAATACTAATCTGGCGTACTTGCGTGCGGCAAATGAGTTTTATGCTGCTTCTGATAACATAAATACAAGTTTGGCACGACTTACGTCAGGGCTTAGAGTTAATTCGGCAGCTGATGACCCCGCCGGATATTACTTTGCGTCTAATATTAATTCACAGTTAAGCGGGATGCAGGTTGCTTCTTCAAATATCCAGATGGGGTATAATATTGCAGAAACAGCGGCAGGCGATTTGCAGATTATAAATGACCAGATAGAGCGTATAAAAGATCTGGCAACACAGGCATCCAGCGGAACAATTAATGCAGACCAGAAATCTGAAATAGTTAAAGAGGTTGAGGCCCGTCTTGATGAAATTAACAGGATTGCAAAAGAATCCAGTTTTAGCGATATAAAATTGTTAGACGGCTCTATTGATAGTGACAAAGGTGTCAGAATACAAATAGGCGCAAATGCTGATTCGTCAACAAATGCAATATATATAACAGATGTTTTTGTAAAGACAGACACGGACGCTCTAAATATTACAGGCTCTGCTGCTGCATTTGCTACGATAGAGGAGGCATTTGCCACCGCATCCTCTGCGGCGCAGTTTATTGGTGAACTTGAAGCGGCATCGGATATTGTAAAAGTACAGATTTCCAATGCCGGAGTTGCCCAAAACAGAATGGAAGCGGCTTTGGAAACACTCAACGTTAAGTATCAAAACTACACTGCTGCATATTCTACTGTGATGGAAACAGACATTGCGGAAGAAACGCAGAAGTATACACGCTATGTGATACTTCAGCAAACAGCAGCTGCAATGATGTCACAGGCAAATTCACGTTCTGCAATTGCGTTGAGCTTATTGCCGCAATAAATGTAACTGACCATAACTAAAATAGTTATAGCATTGTTATACTTTTGTGTGTGAATTTATAAAAATTCCAACTTTAGTATGGAAAAAACCAGACTAAATAAGAATTCTCCTTTCCTGTTTTATCCTTTATTATGAGAATACAAAAACAATCATAAAAACAGGGAAGTAAATAATACAGGATATGCGAAAGGAGTACGACGATGGCAATTATCGTTAACACCAACATGTCTGCACTTAAAACGCAGGCAAATTTGAACAGTGCCACAAACACACTGAACACATCACTAAACAGAATGTCAACAGGTTTGAAAATCAACTCGGCAGCAGATGACGCAGCCGGTATGTTCGTTGCTTCAAACTTAAACACGCAAATCAGGGGTTCAAAAATAGCACAGTCTAACGTAGCAACAGGGATAAACGTATTGCAAACTGCTGAAGGAGACTTCGGAGTAATCGAAGATAACCTGCTTCGTATCAGAGACCTTGCAACACAGGCAGCAAACGGTGTCTATGATCAAAAATCATTGACAGCAATGGAAGATGAAGTTAAAGCACGTGTAGATGAAATTAACAGAATAGCAAAATCTTCAAACTTCAACGGTTTGAATTTGTTGGACGGTTCTATTGCAAAAACAGACCCGAGCGGTTTGAGACTGCAGGTTGGTGCAAATGCAGATACAGCTACAAATGCTATCTATGTCTCTGCCAGTGTATTTGACAGCGCATCAGCACAGGCACTCGGACTGTATGGTGCGAACAGCGTGAATAATTTCACTTCTATCGAAGAAGCATTTGAGTTCGCTTCAACTGCAGCGAAATTTATTGCTGATGTTGATGCTGCACTGCAGAATGTAACAACAAGAAAAGCTACAATCGGTGCTGTACAAAACAGGCTCAATTCAGCAGCAGATTCGCTTGTAACAACAATTGAAAACGCAACATCAGCAAAATCAACGATTATGGACGCTGATATTGCAGAAGAAAGTGCAAACTATACAAAAGCACAAATCCTTCAGCAAACATCAGCAACCCTTCTGGTTCAGGCTAACCAGATGCCCGCTCTTGCACTGAACTTAATAGGTTAATTATTTCCAAACAAGCTAATGCGGCTCTGAAATGTTATTCAGAGCCGTTTTTTTACTGATTAAGTAAAGAATTTAAATCATAAAACATTACATTCTATTGTAATTACAAAACGGTTTTGTGATAATTGTATGGCTGGTACATTAAAGCGGAGAAGTTATGAGTCTGTTAGATTTTTTTAAGGAGCCGGCTGTAGCTGAAGCAATTACTGATAAAAAAGAAATCGATAAAAAATATTCTCATTTTAGATGGAGAATTTTTTATTCATGTTTTATCGGGTATGCAATGTTTTATTTATGTAAAAAAAACATAGCAGCTGCACTGCCTTCTATGAGTACGGAACTCGGGTATTCAAACCTTGAACTCGGAGTTATCGGCAGTTCCTTATACCTTACTTATGCAATAGGAAAATTTGTAAACGGTATGATTGCTGACCGTTCTGACGTCAGGAAATTCCTTCCGACAGGATTGATTCTTGCAGGTCTTGCTAATATTTGTTTTGCTTTGAGCTTTTTTATTTTTACTCCCGGTAAATTTACTTTTTTTGGTTTGCCGTCTGCAACAATATTGCTCTGGGTGTTTGCGTTTTTCTGGGGGTGCAACGGATGGTTTCAATCAATGGGATTTCCTCCTGTTGCGAAAAGTTTGACATACTGGTTTTCTAACTCTGAACGTGCAACAAAGTGGGCTATGTGGTCAACTTCGCACCAGACAGGAACTTTTCTTGCAGTAATTATTTCAGGGTTTTTAATAGCAAAATTCGGCTGGCAGGCTGCTTTTTTTGTTCCGGGTATACTGGCGCTGCTTGTTGCTTGCTGGTTGTTTAACAGATTGAGAGATAAACCGCAGTCTATAGGACTTCCTGATGTTGAAGATTACAGAGAACCTGAAAAAATAAAAAAAGAAGAAAATTCTGTATCAGAAGATGACGGAATGTCTTATATACAAATTCTTACAAAAAATGTTCTAACGAATAAAACAGTATGGGCTCTGGCACTTGCTTATGTTTTTGTCTATGTAATCAGATTTGGAACAGAGGACTGGATTATAAAATATCTTGTAGAAGCTAAAGAAAACTCTCTTGAGCTTGCATCTATGAAACTTGCATGTCTGCCGTTGTTTGGGTTTTTCGGTACAATTTCTGCAGGAGTTATATCCGATAAGATTTTTAAGGGGCAAAGAGCACCGATAAATGTTATATTTCTACTCGGGGTAGTATTATGTATGCTGGGTTTGTACTTAAACGGAACAGGCACAAATTTTCTGGATAGTTTGTTTACTGCCGTTACGGGTAAAGAGCTTGTTGATGTATTTAAAGTGAACGGGTCAGGGGTTTTAGATATCCTGTTGATAGGTTTTTCCGGATTTTTTACATACGGACCCCAGATGTTAATAGGCGGTGTATGTGCGATTGAATCAAGTTCAAAAAAAGTTGCATCTGCTGTTACAGGCTTTACCGGAACATTCGGTTATATAGGAGCAATGCTTTCCGGTTTAGGCACCGGATTTGTAGTGGATAAATTCGGGTGGAACGGTGCATTGGCCTTCTGGGGATTGTCGGCAATAATTTGTGCTGCAATATGTATTCCGATGTGTTTTAACAAAAAGCAGGCATAATTTGAAAATATTTATGTGATATAATTTTTGAACATACATTGAAAAAAGGGAAAATATTATGTTGGATATGAGATATTGTGAATTGAGCAAAGACGGTTTTGGCTGCTGTATGACTGTTAAAGAAACTTTATTCAGCGGTCAGTCCGAATTCCAGAAAGTTGATATATTTGATACGGAATCCATGGGCAGAGTGCTTACTCTTGACGGGTTAATGATGACAACAGAAAGGGATGAATTTTACTATCATGAAATGATTTCTCATATACCTATGATGAACCATAAAAATCCAAAAACTGTTCTTGTTATTGGCGGCGGTGACGGCGGTACAATAAGAGAAGTCTTAAAACATGATACAGTTGAAAAGGTTGTTTTGTGTGAAATAGACGGTATGGTAGTTGAAGCTTGCAAAAAATATTTGCCGACAATAGGCTGTGAGCTTGATAATCCTAAAGTTGATGTAAAAATAGAAGATGCCATTGAGTTTATAAAAGATAAAAAAGCACAGTATGATATTATTCTAATTGACTCAACCGATCCTATGGGACCCGGGGAAGGGCTTTTTACGGAAGAGTTTTACACGAATGTAAAAGAAGCGTTGAAAAAAGACGGTATTATGGCTGCGCAGTCCGAGTCTCCTTTTATAAATCAAAATGAAATGAAAAAAATGTACCCGTTGCTAAGAAAAGTTTTTCCTGTTGTTGCTACATTTACAGGCCCTATTCCTTCTTATCCGGGCGGATACTGGAGCTGGTGTTTTTGCTCAGAAACAGTAAAACCATTGAGCTTTATAGATGAAAACCGGGCTGAGAAGATATCTAAGCAGTGTAAAATATATAATAAAGAATATCATCTTGCCCGTTTTGCGCTGCCGAATTTTGTAAAAGAACTTGTTAAATAAAAACTATAAATGTAACAAATTATAAAATAGTATCAAATTTTGTTATTAATTTGATATATTTTGTGATAAATTCAAAATCAAAGAATGGTCAAGAAAACAGGAATAACTTTTTTATTATGCAAGTCAGAAACATCACCCCTTCTCCGGTTTATTATTCCGGAATAAATAAATCTTATGAAAATAGAAATCAAAATAAACCATCATTTAAAGTACGTTTTGTAATCGATAATTCATCATTTATGAAATGTAAATATAACGGTTATAAGATGCTGAATGTGGCCAGAAACCTCGAAAACAGATTACAAAATGTTTCTGACGACTTTGAGATTACATTGCGTGGCAAAATGGGCAAACTTTGTTCATTATTGGAATATTTGTATCTTGCGCCCGGAGAGATAATGATTATTGAATTAAAATACCTGCTGCCTTATGAAAAAATCAAAAAAATGGTTATGGATATTGAGGCAGAAAATCCGTTTTTATACAGAAATCAAAGAAAACAATTTAATGAAGATGCGCCTTCTATGATAAAAAGATTGAAGGCACCGTCTACTTCACATGTAGTTTTTACAAAAGTTAGAGATAAAAAAATAAAAACTACACCGGAAGAAACTAAACAATTTGAAGAAACTGTTTACAATAAAATTTTGAAAATGATTGATGAAATGCCGGATAGGGTAGTTAATCCGCCGAGGTACTACTAAACATGTTTTATGTAGAGGCAATTTTTGTTAATTTTTGTAACTAATACTGTGTATAGAGTAAATTTTTAATATTCATAATTCTTGTAAAACCGGAAACACTTGTTGCTTTTTAAATTACCGGATATACAGCCAAAATATTTTATAATAACTCTATAAAATCTAACTACCAAACTACTAACCGATTTTGCCTCTGAATTTCAGAGGCTTTTTATTGTAAAGAGGGTTTATGTTGTCGTATAATTTAAGAAAAGAAGGAAAATATTATGCTGGAAACTCTTAATAAAATCAGTTCAATAGATGAACTGGCAAAAGAAGTACTGGATATAGAGGCTCAATCTATTTTGAAATTGAAAGAAAGAATAGGTAAGGATTTTGACAGGGCAATAGATATTTTGTATAACTGCAAAGGCAGAGTTATTATTACCGGAATGGGAAAATCAGGCCATATAGGAAGAAAAATAGCTGCGACACTTTCTTCTACAGGAACACCGTCTTATTTTTTGCATCCTGCAGAAAGTACCCACGGTGATTCAGGTTTGATAACACGTGACGATATTGTGGTTGCAATTTCAAACAGTGGTGAAACAGCAGAACTTTTGAACCTTCTTCCTCTTATTGAACGATTTGGTGTTCCTTTGATTGCAATGACCGGAAAACTAAACTCTACTCTTGCGCAAAAAAGTGAGGTTGTGCTTGATATATCTGTAGAAAAAGAGGCCTGTCCGCTGGGGAAGGCACCGACTGCAAGCACGACAGCTACTCTTGCTATGGGTGATGCACTCGCTATTTGTCTGTTGAAAAAAAGAGGATTTACGGAAGAAGATTTTCTTATGTTCCATCCTTCAGGTGCACTTGGTAAAGGTGTTCTTTATAAAGTTTCGGATATGATGATAACAGGGGATGCTATGCCGGTAGTGGAGGAAAATACAACTTTTCAGAAAACAATTGCGCTTATTTCCGAAAAGAAACTCGGCACAGCTGTTATTATTAACAACAAAGGTGAGTTGACAGGCGTTTTGACAGATGGTGATATAAGAAGAATTGTTCTGAAATATGAAAACACCTCCGGTCTGCTGGCAAAAGACGTTATGACCGGAAATCCAAAAACAATAAATAAAACCGATCTTGCTGCAAAAGCATTACATATTATGGAAAAATATTCAATCACCTCGCTTGTTGTTTGTAATGAATTAAATCATCCGATTGGCTTAATACATATTCACGATATTCTAAAAGCAGGGGTTGCATAATGGAATTGAAATACAAAGCTTCAAAAATAAAAGCTGCTGTTTTTGATGTTGACGGTGTTATGACAGATGGTTCGCTTACGTTTGATGAAAACGGAATCGAGTACAAAACATTCAATGCAAAAGACGGGCAGGGTATAGTCATGTTGAACAGAGCCGGATTTATAACTGCTATTATTACTGCAAGACAAAACGGCACTGTAAGACACAGGTTTGAAAATCTCGGTATGACGAAGCTCTATGAAGGGCAAAAAAATAAAATGCTTGCACTGGAAGCATTCATGGAAGAGTTTGCTCTGGAACCGGAAGAAATTGCGTATATGGGAGATGACCTGCCGGATATTTGTGTATTGAAGAAAATAGGTCTTTCTTGTGCACCGGCTGATGCTGTTCAGGAAGTCATTGAAACTGCAGAATTTATTTCTTCGAAAAACGGCGGACGGGGAGCAATCAGAGAGATGTGTGATTTTATATTAAAAAGTACGGGAAAGTATGATTTAATAATGGAAAAATTTTTTAACAGAGACTAAAAAATATAAAAACAATAAAAATATGTAGATTGTATATAAAAATCACGATTAGAAACTTAAATCGTGATTTTTGTTACACGACTGGTAAATTCAAGGCTTTCTACCTGTGAATCTGCATTTTCCGGTATATACAATTTTAAAAATTGTAAAAATTACACAATTAATATGAACATGAAGAATATATTTTGTGTTTATATATATAATAAGGAAAGTGAAGGTGTTCATGTTTAGTCCCGAGTTTATGAAATTCTTAATCGGTCGTGGTGCAGATGATTTTGTAGTGGAAGAAAAAGAAGAAAAAAGTAAGGAAAATAAAATTTTCAGATATTCAAAATTAGCCACAGTACCTATTGAAATTAAAGATTAGTAAAAACAAAAACAGAATTTATTTATTAAAAAAAGAAAACACATTAGTGTTTTCTTTTTTGTCTGGTTTGATAAGAATTTGTGTTTATAATTAACCTATTAATGCATTTATTTCAGCAACCATTTCATCAGGATCAAATCCGTGAACTTTAGCACCGGCTTCAAGATTTTCAAATTTTGCTGCTGCGCAGCCTATGCAGCCCATTCCGTATTTTGCAAAAATTTCCAGAGATTCAGGGTGTTGCTGCACAATATCTATTATGCTCATATCTTTGGTTACTTTTTGTGACATAATTTAGTCCTTTCCTACATTGATTTTCTTTTTTATATCATTAATAAGTATTATACATGAAAAACTTACATTTTTACAGAAGAACATTAATCCGTTTTATCAGGTATATGCATGCAATGAAAACTTGTTGCACAAATTGGATATGCAAATTTGACAATGATTCGGCACCAATCGGTCTGAGTTCTTTAGGTTTGCAGGTAAATTATTTTGAAGGAATATACAAAAACCGATTTAGTAAAAACCGGTTTTTGCATTCAATTTCTTCACCTGTGCACAATCCGCACTACTTTGACTGATTATTTTTTAGAAACAGCAGCAGCTTTTTGGCGGGCTTCCCTGTTTGCCCTTTTTTTGTCCTCAATAGCTTCCATACGGCGGTTGCGTTTATATCCGTAAGAGAAGTATATAGCAAGTCCGATACATAGCCACAGAGGGAACAACAAAGCTGTTTTGCCCATACTTATTATTGCTACAACCATCAGTGTTCCGCACAGAAGTATACCGAGTGCCGGAAATAAAGGTGAGCATGGAACTCTGAACGGTCTCGGTCTGTCCGGATCGGTTTTTCTCAGTATTAAAACACCGATACAAACAATTATAAATGATGTAAAGACACTGAAGATACAAAGACTTGCGGCAAGGTTTAAGTCAAGGAATAAACATCCGATGACCATTGCAATTCCTACAACCCATGTAATGACATGAGGTGTTTTGTACACGGGATGAACCTTTTTCAAAACACCCGGAAAGAAATTGTCTCTTGCCATTGAGAATAAAATTCTTGTTGCGGCAAGCTGCATAACAAGCAAAACTGAAGTCAAACCGGTCAGTGCGCCTACAGAAATAAGTCCTGCAACCCATCCCTGACCTGTAACCTGCATTGCATGTGCAATCGGCGCATGGATATTTATCATATCCCATCTGACTACACCTGTTAAAACAAGTGCTACAAAAATATAAACTACCGTACAAAGAACAAGTGTACCTATAATACCTATCGGAATATCTCTCTGCGGATTTTTCGTTTCTTCTGCCGCAGTTGAAATTGCATCGAAACCTGTGTATGCAAAGAAAATAGTAAATGCACTAATCAATACACTTCCAAGTCCGTTAGGCATAAACGGAGTCCAGTTGTCGGGTTTTACATAAAACATTCCGACACCGATGAATAAACCGATTACTACAAGTTTTATGATAACCATTATTCCGGCCATGTTTTTGGATTCGGAAATACCTTTGACAAGAATTGCCGTAACGAGCAGTATCATTAATATAGCGGGAACATTTACTGATACCGGTATCAAGCCGAACAAATGCGGAATGTGGTCTGCCGGATTTAATCCCATTTTTAAATATGCAGCCTTTGCTGTTCCGTAATCACTCACAAGCCACAGCGGAGGATACATTATATGATGGGCAATACCCTGCAAAAACGCCGGAAGATGTGCAGTATACGGTTCAAAACCTCTCAAAAACTGAAGCAGATATCCTGTCCAGCTGCAAGCTACTGCAATATTTCCGATGGTGTATTGCAGCATTAACACCCAGCCTACTATCCATGCGGCAAGTTCACCCATTGTTGCGAAAGTGTATGTGTATACACCGCCGGAAACAGGAATCATCGATGCAAATTCTGCATAACATAATGCTGAGAATATACATGCAATTGCCGCTATAATCATTGAAATAATTAAGGCGGGACCTGCACCCGGATGCTCTGCCGTACCAACAACAGCTGAGCCGACCATTGAAAAAATACCGGCACCAATTACTGCACCAATACCCAATACAATTAAATCAACCCAGTTCAGTGTTTTTTTTAGTCCTGTTTGTGCGGATTGAGCAAGCATATCGTCAGGATTTTTCGTTTTCAGCAATTTTGAAACGAAATGCTCAACCAGCCCTACTTCTGTTACGTCTTGGCTCATGTAAATTTGTCCTTTACTATTTTTTTAATAAGGGGAAACCCAGTTTTTCTCTCTGTTCTACGTATAGTTTAGCTACCATCGCAGCCATTCTTCTGACTCTGTTTATAAAATTAATTCTTTCATCCTTGCTGATGACGCCTCTGGCATCCAGCAGATTGAAAGTGTGTGAACATTTTAAAACATAATCATATGCCGGTAGTACAAGACTGTTTTCTACACAATTTTCAACTTCTTCCTGAAAAATATCAAAGAGTTTGAATAATCTTTCTGCACCTGAAACTTCAAAATTATATTTAGACTGTTCAATTTCATTTTGCAGATAAATTTCACCGTATTTCAGTTCATTATTCCACATAACGTCATAAACCGAGTTTACATTTTGCAGATACATTGCAATTCTTTCCAGTCCGTAAGTCAATTCCAGAGCAACAGGCCTGATTTCTAAACCGCCAACCTGCTGGAAATATGTAAACTGTGTGATTTCCATACCATCAAGCCACACTTCCCAGCCTACACCTGCTGCACCCAGAGTAGGAGATTCCCAGTTGTCTTCCACAAATCTGACATCATGTTTTGATAAATCAATGCCCATTGCTTCAAGACTTTTTAAATAAAGTTCCTGTGCATTGTCAGGAGAAGGTTTCAGAATTACCTGATATTGAAAATAGTGGCCGAGTCTGTTTGGATTTTCTCCATATCTTGCGTCTGTCGGTCTTCTGCAGGGTTCAACCATAGCCGTATTCCAGGGTTCAGGTCCCAGTGAACGCAAAAATGTCGCAGGGTTCATTGTGCTTGCGCCTTTTTCAATATCGTATGGCTGCTGAATTATACATCCGTAGTCTGACCAAAATTTTGATAAATTTAAAATTAATTCCTGAAATGTTAAAGCCAATTTATTCTCTATTCCTACACATTTAGCTCTAATATTATATAATAATAAATTTTATTTTACAAACCATTGTTATAAATAGTTTGCAATTTATGTAACATTCAAGACGCATGCAATACGTGGTTTTCGCCTTTATAACAATTAATTTGCTATGATTGTACCATAGCATTTAAATTGTAACAAAATTCATGTTTTTGCCAATTAATTTTTGTTTTGTCATGATAAAACAATGAATTACATCTGGTTTTTTATAATTTTAATATCAATAATTTCTGCAGCAATAACCGGCAGAATGGAGCACTTGATAAATGCGCTGTTAAGCAGCACCCAGAAGGCAATTGAAGTTGCGCTGTATTTAGCCGGTATAATGGCATTCTGGCTCGGTGTAATGAAGATTGCGGAAAAATCAGAGCTGGTCAATTTGATTTCAAAACTTCTGGCACCTGTCGCAAAATTCCTATTCCCGTCAGTTCCGAAAGACAGTCCTGTTATCGGTGATATTGCAATGAATTTTACCGCAAATGCAATTGGTGTTACAAATGCCGCCACTCCGATGGGAATTCAGGCATTGAAGGGATTGCAAAAACTGAACAAAGATAAAAGTTCTGCATCGAATGATATGTGCATGCTCGTTGGAATGAATACTGCTTCTTTTCAGCTTGTGCCTGCTTCTGTGATTGCAGTTCTTGCTGCAAATGGTGCAAAAAATCCGACAGAAATAGTTTTTCCGACTCTCATTGTCACAACAATTTCATTTTTGTCAGCAATTATAATTGCAAAAATTCTTGAAAAAATTATGCCTGCTCAAAATATAAAAAATACGGAGCAAGCCGGAGGTGAAAAATGACAGTGAAAGCAGCTATGGATGTTATTTCTGTCTGGCTGATTCCGTTAATTATAATTTTAGTTTTGACGTTCGGCTTGATAAAAAAAATTCCTGTTTACGAAACTTTTATTGACGGTGCAAAAGACGGATTAAAAGTCACATTTGAAATTGTTCCTTACCTGCTTGCTATAATGGTGGCTGTCGGAATGCTCAGAGCTTCCGGAGCAATTGAACTTCTCCAATCGATTTTAGGCGGAATTTTAAACAGATTCGACATACCTGTTGACGTTCTGCCTGTTATGATTGTTCGTTCACTGTCCGGCAGTGCTGTTTTGGGATTATTTACAGATATTGCCGGTCAGCATGATGTGGAATCTTATACAACAAAACTTGCTGCAATCATGGTAGGCAGTTCTGAAACAACATTTTATATTCTTTCTGTGTATTTCGGAGCAGTTGGTATAAAAAAATTCAGGCATGCAATATTGACAGGTGTTTTTTCTGACTGTGCGGGTATAATTGCAGCAATTATCGTTGCACGGTGGCTATTTTTATAATATTTGTTAAAATTAAAATAAATAGTAAAGGATAATGATGTTTATGATAAAAAAAATATTATGCGGTATTGTTCTGTTTTCAGTTTTTATTCTTTGCGGGTGCGGAAAAAAAGAGGAGCTGCCTGACAAATTGACCGTTATAAAAGAACGTGGACATCTGATTGTCGGTGTAAAATATGATACAAAACCTTTTGGTTTTGTGGACAGGGATAATGTATTAAAGGGTTATGATATAGATTTGGCCAGAATAATAGCAAAAAAAATACTGGGAAATGAAAAACAAGTTGTGTTCAAACAGGTTTATCCCCACAACAGGATTGCAAAGTTAAATTCCGGTGAAGTAGATTTATTGATTGCAACTATGACAATAACCCCGCAAAGAGAAGAGGTTGTCAGATTTTCAAAACCGTATTACACAGTTGGTCAGGCAATAATGGTACCGCAGGGGAGCCCTGTTGAAACAATAGCAAACTTAAACGGAAAAAGGACAATAGTTGTGCTGGGAACAACCGGTGAAAAAAATTTAAGAAGGTTTGCGCCGGAAGCCCGTGTTCTCGGATATAAAACTTACGAAGAAGGTTTCCGTGCCCTTCGAGAAAAAAGAGCAATGGCATTTACGACTGATGATACTATTCTTTCCGGATTTGCGCAGGATTATCCTGAATTTGTAATTTTACCGCAGAGATACACAAAAGAGGGTTATGCTATTGCAATGAAAAAATCGCATTCAACAGATTCTCTTGCAATAGATATTGATAATATACTGGAGGAATTAACAAGGGACGGTACACTTGTTGCATTGAAACATAAGTGGGTTCCGTCTGAGTCCGACAAATTTATTCTGTCAAAAAGAATGAAAAGACAAATAAAATGAGGTAAATAGAAAATGAAGAAGCTGTTGGGGATTTTGTTTCTTGTTTTTATAACAATTGCATCTGTAAATGCGGAAGAGAGCTATTACGAGCCGCCCTCTGCAGAATATCCGTCTGACGGTACAGTAATTTTGGAAGAATACAGCGGACAAATGGATGCAGCTGCACAGGAAACAAAGAATTCGAAACGCAAAAAAAATTGGAAAAAAATTCCACGTATGATTAAACCTGCAGTCTACAATCACCAGGATCTTAATGCAGGAAGCTATTACAAAAGACGTTATATTGGCTATTAACTGTTGCCTATACCAATTTCAGACAGGATATCTTTGTAGGAGCTTACCAGAATTCCGGCAAATTCTAGAGGATCTATCTGTGTTACAACTGCAGCCAGCAAATCGTCAGGCAGCTCCTGAACCATTTTTATCAAATCCTCCGGTTCAAGTTTGTTCATTGCTTTTACAATGTCCGGTTTGTCCATTTGTTTGAACGGGAAGATGAGAGCATCTTTTGAAAACTCGTTGAAAAGCTTTGGCTCTTCTTTTGTCAAAAATAGTATAAGTCCCATTTTTTCTTCTCTTTCAAAACACTTTAATGCTTCTTTAAAATAATCCGGTTTTAACTTGTCTAAAAATTCAAAAATCTGTTCCGGTTCCATTTCCAGATTATCTGTTTTTTGACCGGTCATTTTTTTGATGAATTTTTGCATCATTTTGTTTAGTTTTTCCGGATTTATTGTTTTTATAAAATCCATTATTTTTTCTTTGTCAAGTTTGTCTGAATCAAAAAATTTGTCGATTTCTTTTTCAGGTATCATTTTCAAAAATCTTTCCGGAGAAATTTTGTTAAACAAAATTTTGGCCATTTTTTCTTTTGGCAGTTTGTAAATAAGGCTTAGCAATTTTTCTTTTGTAAAAAACATAAGTCCCATTAATAAATCCTGTGGTTCAAGATATTGCAGCAGGTTGATAAGCTCTGCTGTGTTCAAGTTTCTCAAAATCCTGTATCTGTTATCAGCACTGGCTAAGCGGAACAGTTTCAACAGTTCACGGGGATTGTTTAAAACATCTGTTTCAAAATCTGCTGCCTGTGTATTTCCTTGAGCGGCTTCAGCTTCCATGATTTCATCAATCGATTTGTACGTATATTGATTTATACGTGACGTACCGATTTGATAATTTTTAGCAAGATAGCTTAAATCTATGTCTAATCTAATCATCTGAAATGCTCGCCCTGCTTTTTTGCTACACAAACGATTTTATATACAAAAACTATACATAAAAACGTATCTATTATAATAAAAACATTTATATAAAAAGTATTTAAAAAATTTAAAAAATTGTAACTTTTCGTAATATTTTTTGTTAAAACTTTTTTGTTGGAAGAGAGCATGGAGGAAAATTTCTAACAAAACCGGCAGTACGCTTAAAGCAGGATGACATCTTTCTGTCTTAATGAGGCGGCTTGCAGGCATGACCCGCAGGAGGTAAAGTATAAAAATGGTGAGCTTCAACAATATGATTTTTGCTTTTTATTCCACCCATTCTTT